>NZ_JBVILX010000014.1:83244-143238 GCF_055580145.1 Kitasatospora sp. NPDC032121
CATCCAAATCCGCGCTGGAAGCGAGGCACCCCCACCAATCTTCTCCCCCCCCCACCCCCCCCCCCCCCCCCCCCCCCCCCCCCCCCCCCCCCCCCCCCCCCCCCCCCCCCCCCCCGGGCCCGGGGGAGCGGTGCTGTCGGCGGAGGCCCTAGCGGGCCGGCGAGGCGGCGTCCACGGCCTCGACCGCCCTGACCAGCGAGGTCAGCTCGGGGTTGCGGGCGGCCTCGTCGAGCGCCTCGCGCAGGGCGGCGTCGTTGGTCGGCCGGGCCCGCTCCAGGAGCTTCAGGCCGTCCTCGCTCACGTTGGTGTAGATGCCTCGGCGGTCGGTCGGGCACAGGTAGCGCGACAGCAGGCCACGGTCCTCCAGTCGGGTGACCAGGCGGGTGGTGGCGCTCTGGCTGAGGACGACCGCGTCGGCGACCTGCTTCATCTGCAGGTGCCCGCCCACGCCGTCGTGCTGGCGGCTGAGGACGTCGAGCAGCGAGTACTCCCGCACGCTCAGGTCGTGCTCGGCCTGCAGGGCACGTTCGATGTGCGACTCGATCCTGCCGTGCAGGAGGGACAGGGCGCCCCAGCCGTTGGCGAGGGCGGTGAGCGCGGGGTCCGTGGCGGTCATGGGGCCCGGCCTCCTTCCAGGTGTGGCTGGGTACAGGATAAGCCATGATTTGAAATATCGGCTAGAGCCTGTATAGCGCTTGTGCAAATAATTCTCGCGCCGGACCCGCGCCGCACCCGTACCGGTCCGGGCCGGGTGTCGAGTGTGGGATGCCGCTCGGCGCCCGGTATCCACGGGGCTTTGGCGCAAATGGTTCAGACCATTGACGCGCGGGGAAGGCAGCTCCTACGGTGTCGGGCAACCGGTCTGGCGCGGGCATGCCATATCTCGGCGGGCCGCCGTGCGCACCCCCACGCGCACGCGCACGCCCCGCGCCGGGCGCACACTCCATCCACCCCCACGGAGGAGCACCATGCGCAAGCGCCACCTGATCGCCGCCGCCGCGGCCGCGATCACCCTGCCGATCGCGGCGGCCCTGCCGGCCCAGTCGCACGGCTTCATCAACCTGCCGCCGAGCCGTTCCGCGCTCTGCGGCGCCAACGCCGTCCCGTGGGACTGCGGCGACATCCAGTGGGAGCCGCAGAGCGTCGAGGGCCCCAAGGGCTTCCCGAGCCGCGGCCCGGCGGACGGCACCATCTGCGCCGGCGGCGACGCCCGCTGGGCCCCGCTGGACAACCCCCGGGGCGGCGCCTGGCCGACCACCAGGGTGACGGCGGGCCAGCAGCTCACCTTCACCTGGGAGATCGAGGCCCGGCACTCCACCACGAACTTCAAGTACTACCTGACCAAGCCCGGCTACGACGCGAGCCAGCCGATCACCCGCTCCGCCCTGGACCTGACCCCGTTCCTGACCGTCCCCTACAACGGCCGCCAGCCCGCCGCCACCACCACCCACACCGCGACCCTGCCCACCGGCCGCACCGGCCACCAGGTGATCGTCGCCGTCTGGGAGATCGCCGACACCGCCAACGCCTTCTACTCCTGCACCGACGTCCAGTTCTGACGGCCCCGACCGTCGCGTCCCGTCGCGCCCCGCCGACGCCGCCGCCCGACCCCGGACGGCGCCGGCGGGCCGCCGCCCGCGGTCGCAGGCCCCGGGGCGCCCGGCCCAGGTCGTGCGCGCGCCGCAGAAGCCGTAAATGGGTACATTGACGACATTTGGCAGCAGTGCCCAGCGCCCAGTGCCCAGGCTTCGCGCGTCCACGAAAGAAGGCCGACCGCCTTCGGAAAGGGTCTCCATGCGCCCCGACCTCAGCCCCGCCGTCCTCGCCGAGCTGCGCCGGCCGCGGCCCTACCCGGCGGTGTCGATCCTGATGCCCACGCACCGCCGGGAGCCGGACAACGCCCAGGACCCGGTCCGGCTGCGCAACCTGCTGGCCGAGGCGAAGGAGCGCGTCCAGGCCGACCCGAAGGTCTCCCGCGCCGAGCGGATCGACGTGCTGGAGCAGCTCGACCGGGCCCTCGCGGAGGTCGACCTGGTGCACGCCGAGGACGGCCTGGCCATCTTCGCCGCGCCCGGCGAGCACCAGGTCTGGTCACTCGGTCGCACCGCCCCCGCCCGGGTGGTCCTGTCCGACACCTACCTCACCCGCAACCTGGTCGCCGCGCACGCCGCCGAGCGCCCGTTCTGGGTGCTCGCGGTCGCCGCCGACAAGGTGGTGCTGTGGGGCGGCACCGAGGAGCGGGTCGCCGAGCACAAGGGCAACGGCTTCCCGCTGGTGCGCGTCTTCGACAACCCCGACCCCGAACGGCAGGAGCAGATCGGCGACACCCCCAGCACCTTCCGCGACGAGGCGACCAAGACCTTCCTGCGCCAGGCCGACACCGAGGTCGGCAAGCTGCTGGCCGCCGCTCCCCGCCCGCTGTACGTGGTCGGCGAGGCCGCCGCGCTCGCCCTGCTGGACGCCGTCGGCCCGATCGCCAAGGAGTCCACCGCGCAGCTCCCGCACGGCGGCCTGGCCCAGGCCGACGCCGAGACCGTCCGCAAGGTCGTCGAGCCCGCCGTGCGCGCCCAGGCCGAGCGCGAGGTCACCGAACACTTCGCCCAGCTCGACAAGGCCCGCGGCGCCCAGCAGTTCGCGGCCGGCCTGGACGAGGTCTGGCAGACCGTCGGCGAGGGCCGGATCGCCCGCCTGGTGGTCGAGGAGAACTACCGCGCCACCGTGCGCGACGACGGCGAGCACCTGGTGCCCGCCGAGGCCGACCAGGAAGGCGCCCGCGAGGACATCGTCGACGAGGTGATCGAGCGCACCCTGGACACCGGCGGCGAGATCGGCTTCGTCCCCGACGGCACCCTCGCCGACTCCGGCCGGATCGCCGCCGTCCTGCGCTACTGACCCCGCTGACCCGCCCTCAACCCACCCGCGCCGCGGCCGCCCCTCCCCGGTGCGCAGCCGCACCGTCCCCGCCGACCGGGCCGCCCCGATCGCCACCGAGGCCCGCGCCCCGGACGCCTGACCCACCCCCAGCGGACACCCCGCGGCCCCGTACCGTCCCCGGGCGGTACGGGGCCGCGGCGCGCCGCGGGGGAGCGGAAACGGCGGGTACCCAGGATCGCGGGTACCCAGCGTTCGGTACGGGATTGGGTAGCGGTACGCATTGATCCCACCCCGGCCCGGCCGGTTTCCTGGAACCCGCCCCAGCCGACGACCCTCACCCCCCAGGAGGTCGCCATGACCCGCCGCGAGCGCCTTCGCCTCTACGCCGACGAGCACTTCACCGCCCCCGACCCCGGGCTGGTCCTGCCCGCCCGCCGCAGCAGCGGCCTGCGCCGCCCGGGCCTGGCCCGACTGGCCCGGCTCTCCCGGCTGGTCGAGCGCTCCGGGCACCACCAGCACGGCTGACCCGGACCGGGTCCCGCCCCCTTGAGGGAGCGGGGCGGGACCCATTTTCCCAGGCGGCGTCAGGCAGCGTCAGGTGGTGTCGGATGGCGTCAGGTGGCGTCGTCCTCGGCCGCCAGCGCCTCACCCAGCCCCGCCCGCCCCACCCCGAGCTTGCGCAGCGCACCGGCCACATGGTGCTCGACCGTACGGGTCGACAGGAACAGCGCCCGCGCGATGTCCTGGTTCGCCGCCCCCTGCGCGGCCAGCGCCGCCACCTGCCGCTCACGCGGCGACAGCCGCTCGCCGTAGCCGCGCCGCCCCGGCGAGGCCGCCCGGCCCAGGCCCAGCTCCCGCCGCAGCCGCTGGCAGCGGGCCGCGTCCGAGGCCGCCCCCAGCGCCAGGTACGCCCGCTCCGCGGCGGCGATCCGCTCCCCGGCCGCCGCCCGGTCCACCCCCGCCGCCACGGTCGCCGCCCGCTCCGCGGCCCGCGCCGCCTCGTACGGGCGCCCGATCTCCTGCCAGAGCCCGCCCGAGCGGACGAACTGCGCGCCCGCGCCCGCCGGATCCCCGTCCGCCAGCAGCAGGCCACGGGCGAAGGCCAGCGCCGCCAGCGCGGCCGGCGCGTCCCGCCCCTCCAGGTGCGCCGCCGCCTGCCCGGCCAACTCCCCGGCCCCCGCCCGGTCGCCGTCCGCCAGCAGTACCTCCACCGCCACCGGCAGCAACTCCGCCGCCCGCGGCCACGCCCCGGCCAGCCGCAGCGCCGCCAGCGCCGGCTCCAGCGTGGCCGCCGCCCGCGCCACGTCCCCCTCCGCCAACTGCAGCGCCGCCAGCCCCGCCGCCGCCCGCAGCGCCCCGGTCACCTGGGACTCCCGCTCCCCGTACGGGCCCGCCTCCGCGAAGTGGGCGTGCGCCACCGCGAGCCGGCCGCGCGCCGCCGCCAGCCGGCCCAGCAGCAGCGCCTGCTCGACCCCGGCCATCGCGAGGTCGGGGAACTCCGCGCCCAGCGCGGCCAGCCGCTCCTCCAGCCCCTCCCACTGCCCGGCCAGGCCGTCCAACCGCACCAGCGCGATCCGGCTGTAGCACTCCAGATACGGGATCGCCGCCTGCCGGGCCAGCCGTCGGCTCTCCTCCAACAGCCGCGCCGCCCGCCGGTCGTGGCCCAGCTCGACGGCGATCTCACCCGCGTTGTACAGCGCGCGGGTGGTCTGCCGGACGATCTCCGGCCGCCGCGAACTGCGCGGCAGCTCCTCCAGCCGTTCCCACACCGACGGGTCGCCCTCGCGCGCCAGGAACGTCAGCCGGGTCGCCCGTACGGCCGCCGCGACCTCTTCGTCCGGGTGCGCGGCCAGCGTCCGCTCGGCCCGCTCCAGCCACTGCCAGGCGCGCTCCCCGGCGCCGTCGCGCTCGTTCATGGCCAGCGCCACCATCGCCCTGGCCGCCCGGCCCGGACGCTCCTCCAACTCCTCCAGGGACTCCTCCATCCGGTCGAAACCGGCCCGGTCCCCGCCGTGCACGGCCATCAGGAAGCCCAGCGAGAGCCGGATCTCGCCGCGGTCCGGCACCGGCAGCCGCGGGTCGGCGATGATCGCCGTCAGCACCGCCGCACTGGCCACCGAGTCCACGCCGTCGGCGGCGATCCGCGCCAGCGCCAGCGCCGCCCGCCCGCGCCGGTGCGGATCGAGGTCGGGCTCGTCCAGCAGCCGGCGCAGCAGCGCCCCCGCGCTGCCGCTGTCCCCGAGCGCGACCGCCTGGTCCGCGGCCGCCTCGGCCACCTCCTGCCACGCAGCCCGGTCGCCCAGCGCCAGGGTGTGGTGGGCGATCTGTACCAGCGGCCTCGGCTCGCGCGCGCCCAGCGCCGCCACCGCCCGCCGGTGCAGCGCGGTGCGCCGCGGCCCGGGCAGCCGGCGGTACGCCACCTGCTGTGCCAGCACGTGCCGGAAGCCGTAGTGGGCCAGCGGCCGCTCGTGGAGCAGCGCCGCCCGCAGCGCCTCGGTCAGGCCGTCCGCCGCGGCCTGCGCCTCCAGGCCGGCCACCGCGGCCAGCAGGTCCTCCCCGGCCGGCACGCCGAGCACCGCGGCCGCGGAGGCGATCGCGGCGGCGTCCGGGGACAGCGCCGCCAGCCGCTCGGTGACGGCGTCGTGCAGGCCGCGCGGCACCTCGGACTGCTCCAGGTCGGCGGCCAGGTCCGCGGCGTTGGTCAGCGCCCCGGCGCCGCGCCGCTCGCACAGCGTGATCAGGTCCTCCTCGGCGACCAGCGGCAGGCCCTCGCTGCGGTCGAACAGCACCCGGGCGAGCGCCGGCGTCGCGCGCGGGCCGAGCGCCGCCCGCGCCAGCTCGTCGACCTCGGCCTCGGCGAGCGGGGCCAGGCGCACCAGCGCGCCGCCCACCCCGGCCGGACGCCGGTAGGCGGCGCCGAGCACCGGGGTGTCCGGCGGCAGGTCCTCGGCCCGGTAGGTGAGCACCAGGGCCAGCCCCGCCGGCACGTCCCGTGCCAGCAGCAGGAGCAGCTCCCGGGTGGCGTCGTCCACCCAGTGCAGGTCCTCGACGACCAGCACCGTCTCGCCGAGCGCGCCCAGCAGCGCCCGTACGGCCTGCACGAGCAGCCGCAGTCCCGGCGTCCCGTCACCGGCGGCCGCGGGCAGCGGCGGCAGCCGGTCGGCGAGGTCGGGCAGCAGCGGACGCAGCGCCCCGGCACTGGCCGGGATGCGGTCGGCGGGCGGCAGGAACGGGCCGACGCCGCGCAGCGCGTCCACCACCGGGCCGAAGGCCAGCGGCTCGCGCAGCGGGTGGCAGAAGCCGGTCAGCACCCGGCGGCCCGCCGCGGCGGCGTCGGCGGCGGCCTCGGCCACCAGCCGGGACTTGCCGAGACCGGCCTCGCCCTCGACCAGGACGACGGCGGGCGGGTGGAGCATCGCCCGGGTGAGACGCTCCAGTTCGGGGCGGCGCCCGACGAACGCGAATCCGGCACCGGGCGATCCCGGCTCGACGGGCCGGCTCACGGCCGTCCGGTCGGTCCGGGTGCGCGGCGCTCGCCGAGGAGGATTGCGAAGGCCATGGGGCCCATCATGCCGTGACGGCTCCCGGCCGTGGCTGCCGGGGCGCCGTCGCGGTACGGGCGGTGCGGGGGTGTGCGGGTGGTGTGTCCGGACGGTGTGTGCGGGGGGCGTGTTCAGGCGGTTTCGCTCAGGCGCTCTCGTTCGGGCGGTCGCGTTCGGGTGGTTTCGTCCGGGTGGTCTCGTTCGGCCGGTTTCGTTCGGGCGGCTTCGTTCGGACGGTGCGGGCGGGCCGTTCGCTCAGGCGGGCCGTCCGCTCAGGCGGTGCAGGCGGGGGCCGGCCGCCGGTGCGGCCGGGCGGCGCGGTCGGGCAGTTCGAGCACCGTGCAGCCCAGCGCCTCCAGCCGGCGCACGGTCGCCCGGGCACTGCGGTCGTCCAGGGAGAAGACGAACGGGCCGGGTACCAGCACCACGTTCACCCAGCCCTGCCCGGCCCGCTCCAGCAGCCGCTCCAGGGCGGGGCACCGGTCGCCGGAGCGCACCCCGTCGTCCAGGAACGCGGCGGGCACCGGCAGGCCGCGCTGGCGGGCCAGGCGCTCCAACGCGGCGCGCTGGTACTCCAGGCCCGCCGCGTCGGCGGGGTAGCAGCGCAGGTACAGCGCGGGGCGGGACGGGCGGACGGAGTGGTCGAGCATGTCGTTCACCTGACCTGTTCGGTGAGGAGTGCGACGGGCCTGGGGGAGCCCGTCCACTCCAGCAGGCCTCGGTGAACGGTGCGGAATCAATGGCGGTCGCCACCCAATCGTGCGAGCGCCGGGCAGGCTGCGGCGCGCCCCACCGGCCCCGGGCGCCCCTGTGTTCCCGGCCGCCCCGAGTTCCTCGGGTGCCCCGGGCGCCCCCTGCGGCACGTGTCGGCGGCGCGGGACGTTGACGCGGTGTCAACCCACCGGCCCGAACGGCACATTCGCACGACGGAGGAAACGGCATGATCGACAGGCGCACCTTCACCAGGGCCGTCGGACTCGGCGCGGGCACCACCGCGCTGTCCCTGGCCGCGCTGCCCCAGGCCGCCGGGGCGGCACCGGCCGGTACCCCCGCGCCGGCCGGTGCCCCCTCCGGTGCCCCCGTCCCCGCGGCCCGGACGGGCTTCGCCCGCCTGGCCCAGGTCCGCGCCGGCCTCCTCGACGTCGGCTACGCCGAGGACGGACCGGCCGACGGCCCCGCCGTCATCTGCCTGCACGGCTGGCCGTACGACATCCACAGCTACGTCGACGCCGCCCCGCTGCTCGCCGCCCAGGGCTACCGCGTGATCGTCCCGTACCTGCGCGGCCACGGCAGCACCCGCTTCCTGTCGGACCGTACGATGCGCAACGCCCAGCAGTCCGCCGTCGCCCTGGACGTGCTCGCCCTGATGGACGCGCTGGGCATCAGGCGGGCCGTGCTGGCCGGCTTCGACTGGGGCTCGCGCACCGCCGACATCATCGCCGCGCTGTGGCCGGAGCGGGTCAAAGCCCTGGTCTCGGTCAGCGGCTACCTCATCACCGACGTCGAGATGCAGAAGCAGCCGCTGGCCCCGGCCGCCGAGCACACCTGGTGGTACCAGTTCTACTTCGCCACCGAGCGCGGGCGCGCGGCCATGGAGAACCGGGACAAGCGCCGCGAGCTGTGCCGCCTGGTGTGGCAGCAGGTCTCACCGACCTGGGCCTTCGACGACGCGCTCTTCGACCGGAGCGCCGCCGCCTTCGACAACCCGGACTACGCGGCGATCGTCATCCACAACTACCGCTGGCGCCTCGGCCTGGCCGACGGCGAGCGCCGCTACGACCGGCTGGAGCGCAGGCTCGCCGCCCGCCCGAAGATCGCCGTTCCCACCGTCACCCTCGACCCCGGCCGCGACCCCTTCACCGCGCCCGGCGACGGTTCCACCTACCGCGACTTCTTCACCGGCCCGTACCTCCACCGCGCCCTGCCCGAGGTCGGCCACAACGTCCCCCAGGAGGCCCCGGAGGCCTTCGTCCGGGCCGTCCTGGACGCCGACCGCCTCTGACGGGCGGTGGTGCGGCGGTGGTGCGGCGGTGGTGCGGGGGCGAGTCCCGCGGCTTCGTGGGGGTCCGTGGGGGAGAAGCCGCGAGACTCGGTCACCGGGAGCCGGTCACCTGGCGCCGCCGGCCGGCCGTCCGGCGAGCACGCGTCCGGCGGTCACGCGTCCGGCGGTCACGCGTCCGGCGGTCACCCGGAGGCCGTCCACCGCTGCTCGGAACCGCCCGTGCAGGGCCACTGGATGACCGGGGCGCCCGGCGTCGTGCTCGAACCGCCGACCGCGGCGCACAGGTTGCTCGCCCGGTTCCTGATCTGCGCGAAGCCCGTGTCCGGGTTCGAGCCGAAGTACCAGGTCTGCTCCGGCCCCTTGTCGCAGCCGTACTGGATCAGCTGGACGCCCGCGTTCGGCGAACTCGCCGGATCGGCCAGGCACTTGCCGCTGTTCTTGTTCACGATCTCGTAGCCGCCGCCGGAGTTCGGCATCGGGTAGAGGCCCCAGTACTGCTCGGCGCCGCCGTAGCAGGACCACTGGATGATCCCCGCCCCGCCCGCCGTGCTCCCGGCCCCGACCGACAGGCAGTGCTGGCTGTTGAGGTTCCAGAGCTCCACGATCTCCCCGTCCCTGACCGAGGGGGAGGAGGTTCCGCTGCCCTGCTGCGCCGCGCTCGGCGTCACGTTCGACGCCGACGCCGACGCCGACGCCGAGGCCGGCGTCATCCCTGCGGCGAACGCGAGCGCGGCGGCGAGCCCGACGGCCGCCGTGCCGAGCCTCGTCCGGGTGCGTGCCGCCGTGCCGTGGTGGGCGATTCCCATCGGGTGTTCCCTCCGTGTCGAGACGTCATGGCCACCGGTGTCGGCGTGGACGGCGTGGTCACCGGCCGTCCGCGCCGGGGGCGTCACGCGGTGCGGATGTCCCACCACTGCTGGGACTGGAAGTTCTTGCCCCACAGCTGGGTGCGGGCGCCGTCGCCGGCCACGTTGATGTCGCGGTCCAGCACGGTGTTGTTGCCGTTGTTGTAGCGGTAGTTGTAGATGGCCAGGTCCCCGGAGGGGTGGTACCACTTCTGCTGGGTGGTGCCGTTGCACTGCCACAGCTGCACCCGGGTGCCGTTGGCGCCGCCGCCGTTGGTGTCGGCGTCCAGGCACATGCCCGGGAACCGCACGTTCTGCAGGCTACCGTCGGTGGACAGGTACCACTCCTGCTGGGTGGTGCCGTTGCACCCCCACACCTGGACCCGGGTGCCGTTGCCGCCGGCGGTGGCGTCGGCGTCCAGGCACTGGCCCGGGGTCCCCTGGTACAGGCTGTAGATCCGGACGTAGAGGCCCGCGGTGAGGGCGCCCGCCCGGGTGCCGGGCGTCTGGCCCTGGCTCCAGGCCACGTGGCCGGCCTGGCCGGCCTGGCCGGCGGCCTCGGCGGTCTGGGTGGTCTGGGTGATCTGGGCGGACTGCGCGGCCTGGGCGGAAGCCGCGCCGGTGGCGCCGACGATGAGGGCTGCCGCGGCGGCCACGACGGCGGCCGGCTTCTTGTGAGCGATCACGGGTCCCGGATTCCTCTCGGGGCTGGGCGGTTCGGTGAATCCAGCAAACGCCACGCCGATCGACCGGTCGAATGATTCGATGGTTTTCGAAGAGGCTGGCGAAGGGGGAGCGTCTGTGATCCGCATCCGCCTGGGGGCTCGGGGGCTGGGGGGCGTCAGGTTCGCGGTCTCACCGGTGGGCGCGGCCAAGGACCTGCTCCGCCTCGTCGGCTTCAGCCCCGGCACCCTGACCCCGCAGTGGCGGACCAGGGCCACGGACGCGCTGGCCCGCCACCGGCTCGGGCTGCTCGCCGTCGTCGGCGCAGGCGGCCCCCTCGGGTACGCCCCGGACTTCATCCGGCCGGAGCCGCGAGCCACGTAGCAGACGTCCCATCCTGGACGGCCACGGCCGATCTCCTTGACGAAGCGTCATGACACCGATGTGGAGGGCTTCTTCGGCGCGCCCACTTTCGCTGGATCGGCAACAGATCTCTGGACGCAATCAGTTTGTCATGCAAACCTTGTGGGCGTGACGACTCACCCCGCCCCCTCCTCGAACCACCCCCGCGACCTCCTGACGATGAAGCGGGCCCTGGCCCGGCACATCCACCGTGAGCAGCGCGGCGCCTGGTTCGCCCTCCTCGTCTTCGCCGCCGTGCGCCTCGGCGCCGCACCGGTGGTCCGCTACGGCCAAGGCGACCACAACGGCGGCCTGCCGCCGGCCATGTGGTACTGGCCGGTGGCGTTACTCCTCGCCTACGCCGCGATCAGCTGGTTCTACGTGCGGCGCTCCGCCAGGCTCGGCCTGGGCACCCGGGTCGGACCGTACCTGGCGCTGGGCATCACCCTGGTCGTGCTCATCACCGGCTACGTGGCGTGGACGGCACTGGACCCGGGGTTCCTCGCCGACCTCCGCGGGCCGTCGCCCTTCGCCCCGATCCTCGACAACCCGGTGGTGAGCCCGGCCGGCACGATCGGCCTGGCGCTGCTGCTGCTCGCCCGGATCGAGCGCAGCTGGCTGCTCCTCGCCATCGCCTGCGGGTACCTTGGCTCCATGATCAGCACCGGCGACCTTCCCGACCCCTCGCCGTGGGGCGGCCTCCCGCACATCCTGCTGGAGGGGGGAGTGCTGCTGCTCGGCGGCGTCGGCCTCGCCCTGCTGCAGGCGGGCAGGGGGCGGTCGGCCGCATGAGCGAACACCCCACCAACGGCCTCGACGACATCGTGCACCAGCGCGTCCGCCTGGGCATCCTCGCGGTGACCAAGGAGGCCCGGCAGGTGGAGTTCACGTTCCTCCGCAGCACGCTCGGGCTCACCGCCGGGAACCTTTCCCAGCACCTCGGGGTCCTGGAGAAGGCGGGACTGGTCACGATCGACAAGGGCTACGAAGGCAAGCGGGCCCGCACCTGGATCCAGCTCACCAAGGCGGGCAAGAAGGCCCTGAGCGAGGAGATCGCGGCGCTCAAGGCCCTGATCCAGCAGCTCGAAGGCACGGGCGGCGCCGCCCCCGGCCCCGCGGCCGCCCCCGCCCCGGGCTGAGCCCCCGACCGCACGAGCCGCCGTACGCGACTGCGACTGCGCCCCGCCGGGCAGCGACTCGGCGGGGCGCAGCGATCAGGAAGTCGGCCCGGCCGACTTCCCACTCCGATCAGTGCGGCGCCGGCACGGGGTTGTCCGGGCTGTCCAGCCACACCGTCTGCCCGTCGGGCGTGACGGTGAGCCCGAACCGGAGGCCTCAGAAGCGCTGAGCGGCGTGACCAGCCTCACCGAACGCCGCCGTCACGGGAGTTGAGGAACTCCCGTGACGGATCGCGCTGGACGGGGAGCCGGTCATCCGGGACGCGGAAGCGGTCGCGAAACACCTGGCGCCCGGGCGCGGCCCGTGCCGATTCTGGTGGCAGTGGTTACTGCACTTCGCTGCCGCACTCAGCCGCGACCGATCGCCTACCAGGGTTCGTGCTCGTCGTGGTGACAGTGCCTCTCGTGTTTGATGGTGGTGGGGTCGGTGGCGGTGTGGATGGCAGTGTCGCCGCCTCCTGTGACGGTGACTCTGTTGGTGACCTCGCGGGCTGTGTCGCGGTCGCAGGAGACCCTGACCTTGAGGGTGATGGGCGGGTAGCTGCTGCCTGCTGTCAGGACGTCGCTGCGCGTGCACGTGAGGGTGGCTAGGGTGCAGTTCCATCCGGCGCCAGCGATGCGGCCAGCGGTGAGTCCTGGCGGGAGGGTGTCGGTCACGGTGACCGTGCTGCCATCGGTGGCGCCAGGCCCGGTGTTGCCGACCTCGATGGTGTAGGTCCCCCGCTTGCCCTGGACGAATTCCCCGGTGTGGGTTTTGGCGATGGTCAAGGAAGGGGTGACCACCGTGTAGGAGATGATCACCTGACCGTTCTTGTTCGCCGTCCCGATGCTCGAGTCCGCATAGGCCGTCCCGGTGCCCGTCGGAGTGGCGAAGCTGCTGCCTCCGCCACCACCGCCACCACCCGCGCGGCCGAAACCGCTGTTGCCGGGGGCGGAGGCGCCGCCCCCGCCGCCGCCGAAGTAGCCTCCGCCTCCGCCTCCCCCCGCCCCGGCGGCTACGCAGTTGCCGCCGGTGTTGTGACCGCCGGTGCCGCCGGTGCCGACCGTGGTGCCGGTGAAGCCGCTTCCTGGGTCACCTGCGGTCGGCGTGCAGCCTCCACTGGGGGTGCCCGCCGCACCGCCGGCGCCGCCGGTCGCGGTGCCGGTGCTGCCGCCCAGCCCGCCGGATCCCGGCGAACCATCGCCATCGAATGCTCCGGTGGTGCCGGCGGTGGCGTCCAGTGGGCCGCCGTTGCCCCCGTTTCCCCCCGCAACTGTGCCGGAGAAGGGGGCGCCGCCGGCTGCGCCACCGCCGCCGGCGACGACAAGGAGGCTGGTGCCGGTGCTGACGCTGGACGCCCCGCCCCCTCCGGAACCTCTCCGGAACTGGCCCGTGGGTTGGCTCGAGGTGCCGCCCGCGCCGCCGCCGTTGTATCCGGCAGCGCCGGTTCCGTTGCAGCCGGCGGTGCCGGTGCCGCCGACGTTGACGGTGAAGGTCGTCGGGGCACTGGTTGGCGGCAGTGTGGTGACGACGCGTCCCCCCGTCCCCCCGGTCCCGGTGAATCCGCAGACGGTGCCGGTGTTGTCGGCGCCGCCGGCGCCGTCCGCGGTGATGGTGACGATCGCGTTCGCGGGGACGGTGAGGGGCTGCGGGGTCCCGGTGAAGCCGAAGGTGACCGATGGATCAGTTCCTCGTACCCCGGTGGCCGGCTTGGTCCCCGCTGGTGCGGAGGTCGCGGGTGTCAGTGCGGTGCCGGACAACGCCACGCACAGTCCCGCCACGACCCCTGCCCGCCGCCACTGTTCACGAGTGCCGACGCCTGTGCGGGCTCGGCTTCGTCCTGCCCTCACCCCGGTGGGAGGGTGTTGTGGGGCGTGATGTCTGACCACTGATGTCTCCTGACGTCCTGGATTGAGGTGAGGCCGCTCTCCATCGTGCGGCAGCGCGGCAGGTCACACCCCAGCTGATCACCTATTGTGATTAGATATGTACGACAAGTGATGGAAGTGGGAGGGGCTCGGACCTGGTGACGTGTCATCCAGGTCGGGGGTCCGAGCTGGTCTCGGGCTCCACCGAATGGCTGACGTCAGGTCAGGGCGTTCCGTCCGGTGCGACTGTGCTTCTGAGGCTTCCGGTTCGGGGTGACGTTTGGACCGCGTCGACTACGAGATGCCCGACGGCAGGAAGGAGGAGTTCTGCCTCAAGCGCGAGCGCCCGGCCGGCGCCGTGCTCGCCCTCACCTCCGACCAGCACGTCATCCTCGCCCGCCAGTACCGCCCGGGCCCCGACCGCGTGCTGCACGAACTCCCGGGCGGCTACGTCGAACCCGGGGAGTCCGCGGCGGACGCCATCGCCCGTGAGCTGCTGGAGGAGACCGGCTACCAGGGAGACGTGCGCGAGGTCGGGTCGTACTGGCTCGACGCGTACGCCGACACTTGCCGCTACGCCTTCGTCGCCACCGACTGCGTCAAGGTCAGCGAACCGCGGCCGGAGCGCACCGAGTTCATCGACGTGGTCACACTCGACCTGGCGGAGTTCCGCACCCGGGTGCTCCGCGCGGGGGAGATGACCGACACCGCCGCGGCCTACCTCGCCCTCGACCACCTGCGGCTCCTGTAGCCGGGGAGCAGCGGGCGAGCCAGCCAAAGCAGTAAGGCGCTTGGTGCGGAGTGGGAAGTCGGTCCGGCCGACTTCCCACTCCGATCAGTGCGGCGCCGGTACGGGCTCGTCCGGGCTGTCCAGCCACACCGTCTGCCCGTCGGGCGTGACGGTGAGCCCGAACCGGTCGAAGCCGGGGCGCCCCCGGCGGCGCCACCAGCGCCAGGCCGCCTCCACCTCGTCCCAGAGCCTTCGGGGGCCGGACTGCACCACCTCGTAGGCGCGCCGGTCGGGCTCCCAGTCGGCGCTGGCCCAGGACGTGACGGCCGTGTCGTGGAGCCACAGCGTGTACGTGCCGTCGGCGTACCGCTCGGTCAGCGGGAACGCGTCGGGCACCTGCACGCCGATGGCGAACATGGCCAGCCACCCGCCGATCTCGTCCGGCGACAGCGGCGTCGACGACTTCGTGCCGTCGGCCGGCCACGGCCCGGACAGATACTCCGGACTGCCGGGCCGTACGGTCCGCTGCTGGCGCAACCGCATGAACGCGGACGACCCGACGAACCGGCCGCTCGCCGTGCCGTCGGCGCCGACCGTGAGCCGGACGACGGCCTCCCCGCCGTACTCGGGCGCCCACGGGGCGACGATCACGGCGCCGGGCCGGGACTGCTCGATCCAGGCGTACGGAATCCGGCGGACCGAACAGGTGGCGATCACCCGGTCGAACGGCGGGCCGCCGGCGACGCCCTTCGACCCGTCGCCCACCACGAGCCGGGGCTCGTACCCGGCCCGCGCGAGCCGGAACCGCGCGGCGGCCGCGCTGTCCCCGTCCACCTCGACCGAGACCACGTTCCCGGCCCCGACACGATGGGAGAGGAGAGCGGCGTTCCACCCGGTGCCGGTGCCGATCTCCAGCACCCGGTCCCCGTCCGCCACGCCCAGCGCGGCGAGCATGGAGAACACCATGGTCGGCATGGAGTTGGACGAGGTGGGCACGGTGCCACGGCCGTCCCCGCCGTGCACGCCGTCGTCCCACTGCGTGGTGAGCGGCACGTCGGAATAGACGGCGTTCAACCACCCGTCCGGATCGGCGAAGCGGTGCACGGACTCGCCCTGCCGCACCCCGTCCGCCCGGCCCGGCCAGACCAGGTCAGGGACGAACCAGTGGCGCGGAACGGCGTGGTAGGAGGGCAGCCAGCCCGGGGCGAGGGCCCCGTTCGCGATGAGCGCGGAGGCCAACCGGGCCCGGCCGGCCTCCACTTCGTGCCGGTCGCTCATCCGTCAGCGCCCGGACGCCGGGCCGGCGCCGTCCGAGGTGTTCCCGCCCTCGTCGCTGCCGCCGCCACCGTGCTTGTTGCCGCTGTTGGAGTCGTCCTGCTGGCCGCCGCCCTGGCCGTTGCCCTGGCCGCCACCGTGCTTGCCACCGTCGAACATCGGCATGTGCTTCCCCTTCGCTGTCGTTCAACTCCCGTGGTTGTCACGGGCGCTGGTGAGGACGTTAGGGGCTTTCGCGTCGAGGTCGGGCGCGTGATTCGCGGGTATTCGAGCTGCCGGGCTTGAGGCTCGCGGGGATTCCTCACACGTCCCCGAGAGCCCTGCGGCACCGCGTGATGACCCGGTGGGCGTCGGCGCCGTAGACGGCGGAGTCGGCCAGCGTGTCCCAGATTCTTTGGTACAGCGCCACGTTGTCGGGTTGGTCGAGCCAGAGTTCGGCGTGCCAGTCCTCGACGATGACGAGCCGGTCGTCGTGGATCCAGAAGCCGTTGGCCGGCGGCAACCTGAGCGACGCCTCGAACGGGACGATGCCCAGGGAGACGGTGTCCAGGCCGATGACGCCGCTGAGCCGGTCGAGTTGGGCGGCCATCACGGTTGGGGGGCAGATCAGACTGCGCAGGGCCGATTCCCACATGACGATGTGGTACTTCCGGCCCGGTCGGTACAGGCTCTCCTGTCGTTGGACGCGGGCTCGTACGGCGTCTTCGATGTCGCGTGGTGACCGGTGGAGGTCGACGTATGCGCTGAAGACGTGCCGGGCGTAGTCGGGTGTCTGGAGTATGCCGACGATCATGGCGCCTTCCCACGCGCGCATGACCGTCGAGCGGTTGTGTTCGGCGGTCAGCGTGTCCTGTACCGGCTTGTGCCCGGCGGCCAACTGCCGCCGCCAGGAGCGGGTCCCTGATTCGAAGGCGCGCAGTCTGGCCGACAGCTCGGCTGCTGCCTGGGGCTGCCCGGCGCCTTCGGCCCAGGCTTTGAGGTCGTCGTGGGTAGCCGTCTGCCGGCCGGTCTCCAGCTTGCTGACCTTGGATTGCGTCCAGCCCAGCCGGTCGGCCAGTTGCCGACCCGTGAGACCGCCCCCGGCGCGCAGCTCACGGAGCCGCAGACCGAGGGCGATCCTGGCTTGCTGGAAGTCGGTGCTCACGTGTCGGACGGTACCCCAGCGGCGAACTCGCGGTGCGGGGTGGCGTAGTGCCAGGCGGCGTCCCGTTCCTGGCAGGCGCGGGCCACCTTCACTGGGTCGGTGATCACCTCGATCTCGGTGATGTCGTCGTCGGCGTCGAAGTGCAGCAGGGCGAGGTAGCGCGAGTCGAACAGCCAGGCGTCCTCCGCCGGGAGGCCGAGCCGGTCGGCGTCGGCACGCCAGAGGTACCGGATGTCCTCGCCGACCAGGCCGTTCCGCTCGGAGTTGTTGAGCAGGTACCGCTGCCCGACGGTGGGCGGGTTGTCCATGATGCGCACTCGCTCGAACCGCTTGCCCAGGGCCGCCTGTTCGCGACGTGAGCGGCACCAGGGGTGGTCCAGGTCCCAATCGGGGGCCAGGCCGGTGACGAACTGCCGGTAGGTCTCGGACTCCTCGTCCGAGCGGTAGCGGCGGCGGGTCTCCAATCGGAAGGCCGTGTGCTGGAAGGTCGTGAACATCTCCTCGAACTCGTCGTAGCTGACCAGCACGCGCTCTCGGTTCACGTCACGCGGCGCGAAGTCGGCGAGCAGCGTGCGCGGCACGGTCACGAATCCTTCGCTGGGCTTGACGTTGCGGAGTTGGGCGATCTCGCCGGGATCGGTCAACAGGTCTCCCTGCACGATCACCTCCCCGGTCTCCGCGTCCTCGTAGAGCGTCGGGCATCCGTTCTGCCCCGAGTTGCTTCCGATGTACCGCAGTCGTCGGCTCATGGGCACTCCCCTCGAAGTCGATCATGCTGACTCAGGATGCCCGGAGGGTCACATGGAGTGAGCGAAGATTCTCGAATATTCTCCTGAGGCGGCCGATGGATTCGCCCAACCCGGAGACCGAGGCGCAGATCTGGTGAGACATGGAACTGGTCACCGACCCGTTGGAGGTCCTTCGCGCCTGCCAGGCCGGCGACGCGGTCTGGCACCACGCGGTGCGCTACACGGAGTTCCGGGCTCAGGTGGCTTCCGCCATGTGAGCGCTGACTTTCAGCAGGCACGGATTGCTCTCGGTGTCCGGATGCGCGAACTCCGCACTGAGGCGGTTCGTTCGGCCGCTTTCTGGCTGCGTTGTTGGGTTGGCCGCAGTTCAAGGCCGCCGCAAGTCGGCATGGTCTTCCTGTCGGCGGGCCCTTGCGGAGTGCAAGGGCCCGCCGGGCGACGGGCCATGCTCCGCTCCCTGGCGCCGGGGGCGGCGCCAGGCGTGACGGGGTTGGAGCGGTTCGGTGAGGTGTCTGCGCAGGAAGTCGGGCGGGCCGACTTCCTGCGCGAAGGGGGCCGGGAGGGTTCAGGCGTGGTGGTCGAATTCGCCGGCCTTGATGCCGTGGAGACCAGTGACAGGGGCAAACCGGTGCGTTGGCGCTTCACGATCGTCACACCAGCAGCCTGCACAGCTGCCCACATGAGATGTCTTCCACGACGCTTCCGCCCCATTGTGGCGGGACGGAATTGTTGTCTCACGGGCGAACCCGAGGCCGGAGTCCGACGACCGGTCCTGCTCATGGTTCCGGTTGCGGGCCCGATAGCCGCAATCGATAGTGGACACGGTGGCCATATGGCGCGCGCCGGATTGTGGGCCACGCCACCGGCCGGCCTTGTGCCATTGGTCGTCCTGGTCTGGCGACAATGGCGGGGCCCTTGGCAGGGAGCCACTTCGCCCCGAAACCGAGGCGGCGAACACGGCCAGCTGATCCGCTCCGATCGCGGTAGTGTCCGCCCCCCTGAGCCAGCAAGCCTTCGTGGTCGACACCGGCAGCGTGGGGCCGCACATGAGACCGTCTCCACCCTCCCGGAATCACGAGAGGAGCACCCTTATGACCAAGAATACTCTGGCACGTCTTCTGGCGGCGTCGGCTCTTGTGGCCGGGGGCTCGATGCTGATCCCCAACCCCGCGGTTGCACAGACAGGCTTCCACGTCGTCAACATGGCAACGGGCAAGTGCGCGACCGTCGCCGGAGGGGTCTCCACTGACAACAACGTCCCCCTCGTTCAGTACAACTGCGACAACGACTCCTCGCGGCACTGGTATCTCAGCAACTGGAGCAACAACACCTTCCAGCTCGTCAACGCGAAGACGGGCAAGTGCGCGACCGTCGCCGGAGGGGTCTCCACTGACAACAACGTCGCCCTCGTTCAGTACAACTGCGACAACGACTCCTCGCGACGCTGGCGCCTCAGCAACGGGAACGGCAGCTCCTACCAGTTCGTCAACGTGAAGACGGGCAAGTGCGCGACCGTCGCCGGAGGGGTCTCCGCCGACAACAACGTCCCCCTCGTTCAGTACAACTGCGACAACGACCGTTCGCGCCGCTGGGAGCGGGTGTAAGAAGCCGAAAGACAGGGCCTCTGGTTTTGGAGCCACCAGTAGGCCCTGTTTCGCTGTCCTACGCCCGTGCACCGGTTGATCACGCGTCACCCTCGTAGGACAACGGCTTATGCCTCCCGGGGGAGTCGGCCCCCTCGCGCAAGCATGCGCGAGGGGGCCGGGAGGGTTCAGGCGTGGTGGTCGAACTCGCAGGCTTTGATGCCGTGGAGGAGGGCGGCGAGGGTGGTGGGGGTGGTGCGGAGGGTGAGGTGGCCCTCGTCGGACTCGCGGAGTTCGACTGCGCCGCTGACCGTGCGGACCTCCAGGCACTCGTTGTTTGCGGCACTGTAGCTGGACTTCTGCCACGCGGTGTCGGTCATCTGTGCCTCCGGGGGAGTTGGCCCCTCGCGCTGAGTCAGGCGCGAGGGGCGGTGGAGACGAGGTGGTTGCGCAGGAAGTCGGGCAGGCCGACTTCCTGCGCAAAGGGGGGAGGCTGCAAGGGTTCAGGTGTGGTGGTCGAATTCGCAGGCTTTGATGCCGTGGAGGAGGGCGGCGAGGGTGGTGGGGGTGGTGCGGAGGGTGAGGTGGCCTTCGTCGGACTCGCGGAGTTCGATCCTCCCGGCGGCCGAACGGACCTCCACGCAGTTCTCGACGTTGCCGCTGAAGGAGGACTTCTGCCAATCGGCGTCGGTCATGTCGGGCCTTTCATAGGTTCTGTGCGATCTTGTGGATCAAGTCACGAGAGTTGGTCTCGCGGGGGAGTCGGCCCCTCGTGCTGAGTCAGGCGTGAGGGGCGGTGGATGCGAGGCGGTGAGGCGGGTGGTTGCGCAGGAAGTCGGGCGGGCCGACTTCCTGCGCAAGGGGGGCTGCAAGGGTTCAGGCATGGTGGTCGAATCGCCGGCTTTGACGCCGTGGAGGAGGGCGGCGAGGGTGGTGGGGGTGGTGCGGAGGATGGTGTGGCCTTCGTCGGACTCGCGGAGTTCGACCGCCCCGTTGATGGCGCGAACCTCCACACACTCGCTCGAAGCCCCGCTGTAGCTGGACTTCTGCCACTTGGTGTCGGTCATCTGTACCTCCGGAGGAGTCGGCCCCTCGCGCAGCATGCGCGAGGGGCCGGGAGGGTTCAGGCGTGGTGGTCGAACTCGTCGGCCTTAACACCGATGAGGAGGGCGGCGAGGGCGGTGGGGGTGGTGCGGAGGATGAGGTGGCCTTCGTCGGACTCGCGGAGTTCGACAACCCCGTCAATCGCTCGGACTTCCACGCACTCGTTGCTTGAGGCGCTGTAGCTGGACTTCTGCCATGCCGACTTAGGCATACGTTTCTTCCAGTTCCTTCTTGATGGATCGGATGAAGTTTCGAGACCCATCTTCAGGGAGAGCTGTGGTGTCAAGGCGCGCGAAGATCACTCGGTACCTGGCAAGGTCAGCTGGAGAGTCGAAGAACAGGGCGCCCTGCGAGACGTCCAACTGGATGGTGTCGAGTTCGGGGACCGGCCCTTCCGCGAACGTCAGGTTCTCTCCGGCGCCGGGGAACGTGTCGACCGCGAAGGGAACGACTCGAACGGAGATGCCGGGCTGCTGGGAGTCTTCGAGTAGTGCGTCAAGCTGGTCCACGAGCACCTTCGGTCCGCCGAACTGCATCCTGAGCGCAGCTTCGTGGATGAATGCTCGAAACGGTGTCCGGCCGGAACGGATGATCTGCTGCCTCTGGATGCGGAACGCAGTTCGGATGTCGACATCCTTGCGGGGCAGCGGTGGGTAGATCCTCTTGAAGACGGCCGAGGCGTAGCTGGCGGTTTGGAGAGGCCCGGGGATGTACGTGGTGGTGCACATGGAGAGCTTCTTCGCGTGGCCTTCGATCTCGGCGACCTCAAGGTAGTCCGACGTCAGGACCTCGCTGTACTCCTCCCACCAGCCCTTTCCCCTCTCCGTGATTATGGCGGCGAGCGCGTCGATCAAGGGTCGATTGGCGCAGTTGCATGCGGCGGCGATGGTGTGGAGCCGTTCGACACTGATGCCGATCCGGCCTGACTCCATCTGTGTCACCTGGGCTGGACTCATGCCGACGGAGCGGCCGAGCTGCGAGCCACCGAACCCGGCCTGTTCGCGAATTCTTCGCAGCTCAGTTCCGAGCCTGCGTTGACGGAGCGTTGGGTTCGATCGGGGCGGCATGACTTCCTTCCGGGCGTGCGTGTGGCCAGTGTGCCGCGCGTGTCGAGCGGCGGTCCACCAGTTACCACCGTAGAGGGAAGAATCCAGGGAGAGTGGAAATTTGGATACTCATGTGCGCTATGGTCGATCTCACACTGATCCGACGGATCGTCAGTAACGCCTGCTAGCAAGCACCGCAGAGCAGCCACGCCCATCTCGGCCGGCCTGGCTCACGGCGACACATGTTCCGTCGGTTCCCCCTCACTCACGCCTCGGGAGAACTCCCATGCGTCACATCAACACGCCCACCATCGCCATCGCCCGCCACACCCTCCACAACACCATGACCCGCGTCGGCTGGTCCCCCTCTCTCATCTCCGACGCGCAGCTCGCCCTCTGCGAGCTCCTCGTCAATGCCTGGCGCCACACCGACACCCCCGCGCCGCTGGTCGAGATCATCTCCGTCGGCGACTCCCTCCGCGTCTCCGTCACGGACGAGAGCCCGGTCCTGCCCTCGGCTCCGCCGCTGTCCCTGCTCGCCGAGTCGGGGCGCGGCCTCCAGCTGGTCGAGGCCCTCACCCACCGCTGGGGCGTCGACCCCCACGAGCGTGCCAAATCCGTCTGGTTCGAGCTGCTGAAGGACGCGGCCTGATGATCTACCGCCCCGGCCGTCGCCCGATGCTGCCGACCGACCCCCGGATCCGGTACTACACCGAGGAGCACATCCACGCCCTGCTGGACGAAGTCCGGGAGCGGGGGCGCGAGTTCGGCCTCATCTTCCCCTCGATCGACACCGACAGGACCATGGACGGCCGCGTCCTGGTCCGCTTCAACACCGCGCCGGCCTCGCAATGCCGCGGAGTTAGGGTTCGCGCAGGTCCGTCAAGAGAGTGATACCGGCCTGGACTGCATACATGAGGACGGGACCTCCCGTATAGCAAGTGATCGACCAAGATCTGTTTGCTGAAGAGGTCCCGTTGGCTCACCAGTCTGCCATCGCCCGGCCGGATTGCCTTGCAAGAGACGGAGATTCCGTTCTTGCGCCAGGTCATCTGGGCGAGCTCACCCGCTACCTTCCCGTCGAACTCGTTGACGCGGTGCTCGAAGAGAACCGCGCGGTGGAGCATCGCCGACGACTTCTGCCTTCTCGTGTCGGGGTGTACTTCGTGCTGGCCATGTCGCTGTTCCCCGCTCTGGGTTATCTGCGGGTCTGGGACAAGCTGACGGCCGGACCCGCTGGGCTGGGCGTCGCCCGCCCCAGCGAAAAGGCCTTGAGATGCCTGCGGCGGCGCATGGGCCCCGCCTCGTTCAAGGCATTGTTCGAGGTGGTTGCCGGACCGCTCGCCCAACCCACCACGCCCGGCGTGTGCTACCGGCGTTGGCGGACCGTGGCCTTCGCCGGATGCGCCTCGGTGAAGGTGCCCGACTCTGAGCGCAATCGGACCTGGCTCGGCAGGATCCAGACACAGTGGGGCTTGGCCGGATACCCGGTCCTGCGGCTGATGACGCTCTGCGAGACCGGTACCCGTGGCCTGCTCGGGGCGGTGTTCGGGCCAACGGCGGAGTATGAAACCGCCTACGCGCGGCGCCTCCTGCCGCTGGTGAACGCTGACATGCTCGTGCTTGCCGACCGGGGCTTCGACGGGGACGCCTTCCTGTCGGATATCGCAGCCACCGGGGCCCAGTTCGTCATCCGCGTCGGCGCCCACCGTCGCCCGGCCGTCCTCGCCCTGCTTGCGGACGGCTCGTATCTCACCCGACTGGGCGGACTCAAGGTACGCGTCATCGACGCGATGATCACGATGACCGCCGACAACGGACAGGTGCTCCGCGAGCGCTACCGCATCGCGACCACCTTGCTCGATCCTCGCAGTGATCCCGCCGAAACGCTGGTCCGCCTCTACCACGAGCGCTGGGAGATCGAGTCCGCCTACTACGCACTACGACACACACTTCAGAACGGCCGCGTGCTCAGGTCACAGGACCGGACGGGCCTGGAACAGGAACTGTGGGCACAGTTGATCGTCTATCAACTTCTGCGGACCGCGATGGTCGACGCCGTGGAGTCGCGTCCGGGCACCGACCCGGACCGCGCCAGCTTCACCATTGCCCTGGAAACCGCACGCGACCAGATCGTCCTCGTCGGCACGACCACAGGAGAGGGCGCTCACGACGCACTGGTCGCCACCATCGGCCTGGCGGTGCTGGGCGGCCTCCTGCCGGCGAGACGGCCGCGCACCAGCGCCCGCTCGGCCAAGATCGGACGGACCCGATACGCACACGGCTCGGCAGACCCCCGCCCGCGGCAACCCAAGACGATCACCAGCCTCGCCGTGACGCTCCGCCCGGCTCCGCGGACCCCGCCCCTGCCATCAGACGGCCACGAGAACCAGCGCAAGGCCGTCGCCGGGAGCGGGTCCACGCGCACCGGCCTGCGAAACCGAGTCCTCCAACTCATGGCAGCCGAGCCCGAACGATCCTGGCGGCCCCGCGAAGCGTCCACCGCTCTGGGCATCCAAAATCACGCGAGCTTCGCGAGCCAAATGACCATGTGGGCCAACGAAGGCCTCCTCAAGAAGATTGCCTACGGGACCTACACGCTCGCTGACGCATGGAAACAGACCACGTTGACAAGCATGGACAGCGCCTAACTCCGCGGCATTGGCCGGCCTCGACGCTGTTGAACCTCCTCACCCTGCTCCTCGACGCCGAACGCAGGACCTCGTGCGATACCTGATCGGGACGGCCTTCGCCGTCCTCCTCACCCTCGCCTTCGCGACCGTCGCCCTGGGCGTCGTCACCGCCCTCCGCGCGGCCCCGACGCCCGACGAGGACGCCTGACACCCCCGCCGCCCCCGCCGCCCGCGCGCCGGGGGCTGCGGCACTGCTCCACTCGCGCCCTTGACGGCCTTTCACAGGTGGGTCCAAGGTCGTGGAACTGTATGGAATCCACTCGGTACGGGAGGTAGTCATGACGCTAAAGTTTCTGGGGATCTACCCGAACACCCCCGATGACGGCTCGCCGACCATCTGGCTGGACGAGGCGACCGGTGACCTGGTGATCCAGTCCTGGAAAGCCGACGAGGCCACCATCAGGGAAGCCCAGGAGGTCGGTTCCATCCCGGGCCACTCCACGGACATCCCGGATCACGAGGGCGTGTTCCGGCTGCCCGCCAACATGATCCAGTTCATCCCCCGGCCGGACAGTGAGGTCAACGACGGTGGCAACAGCGGTTCGTGAGCAGCTGGCCAAGGCGCAGCGCTCGGCGGTGCATTTGGAGATGCGGGACAGCTACATGCTGGACGACCCCGAGTTCATCGCCTGGCAGCAGGGCAAGCGGCTTGATCCGATGGACCGCGAGTCGTGGTGGCGGTCGTGGCTGGACGTGGTGGCCGAGGCGACCGGCCGTGGAGTCGCCATGCGCCGTCTACGGGTTGTCTCCGAGCCGGTGACCGACTACATCCGGTACGAGTACGACGTGACGTTTCCGAACATTGCGGCGGGAGAGGACGTGCGGTGGTTGCCGCGCTCCCGCGCCGGTGATCTGTTCCTGCCCGGCCTGGACGGCTGGGTGATGGACGACGAGGTGGTGATCCTGCACCACTTCACCGGGGACGGGCAGTGGGCCGAGGCCGGCATGGAGGTCCGGAACGATCCGGAGTTGGCCAAGCGGTACCTGGCGGCCTATGAGGTCGCATGGAAGCGGGCGACGCCGCACGCGGAGTACCGTCTCGCCTGATCGATAACCGTCCATGGCTGTCCCGGCATCTTCAAGTGTCCAGCGCGCCCGCCAGAATCTCGCCGACCGGCTCGGCGAGATCCAGCGGGATGCCGGGCTGTCAGGGCGTGACCTGGCCGCGGCATGCGGCTGGTACCCCTCCAAGGTCTCGCGTCTGCTGAACGCCCACACACCGCCGTCCGAGGACGACATCCGGAAGTGGTGTCGGGCCTGCGGGGCCGAGGACCGCGCGCCGGACCTGATCGCCTCTCTGCGAGCCGTCGAAGGCATGTTCATCGAGTGGCGGCGCATGGAGCGCGCCGGCCTCAAGGCGGCTCAGGAAGCCCGACTTCCGCTGTACGAGCGGACACATCGATTCCGTTCCTATTCATCATGGTTGGTGCCCGGCCTGATTCAGACGCCTGGGTACACGACTGCCGCTCTCCAGGCCATCCAGCAGCGCCGAGGGCTCATTGACGACGTTCCGGCTGCGGTAGCTGCCCGTATGCAGCGCCAACGGGTGCTATATGCGGGCGACCGGCGGTTCGCCTTCCTGATTGAGGAGTCCGTGCTGCGCTGCGGGATCGGCGGCGTCGGCGTCATGCGCGACCAGCTGCGCCACCTGACGACAGTCGGATCGCTTCCCAACGTGAGCTTGGGAGTCGTTCCGATGCGTCCTGATCGGACGCGCTGGCCGGTTGAAGGCTTCTGGATCTTCGACAGCGCGCAGGTGAACGTGGAACTGATCTCTGGATATCTGACCATCACCCAACCGAGCGAGATCACGATGTACGCCGAAACGTTCGGTGAGCTGGCCCAGTTGGCCGTCTACGGGTCGGCCGCTCGTGAACTGATCACGTCTGCCGCTGCGCTGCTCGGGTGATCCCAGCAGTCGGTGTGGAATCGTGTAGAACTTCATGGCGGCGCTCGCCGCCCACTTCGTACCTTCCTGCCAAGAGCATCGATGCCGGAGCGCGGAACGGGATCGCACAACCCGGCCATCCAGCCGAGCTGTTGATCCCGCCAGCACCGCCACGAAATGGAGGCGCAGGACAGATGGCAACCGCACCCTGGGGTACCAGCCGCATGCAGCCGTTCACGGCTACCGTCCCGGTCCCGCAGTACACGCCCGTCATCGACCCGGAGACGCAGGTCGCGGTGTTCGTGGACGAGCACGGCCGAACGGTCGAGATGGGCGGTCACGGCACCAGCACCAGTGGCTTGACGCCCACGCAGACCACGCCCGACGGGAACCCGGGCAGCCCGACCGACGCCGACACCACCGAGTCCTACGACCAGGACCAGAGCAACGGCTGATGGACGGCCGAAGCGGGTCGGTGCTGGTACTGACCAATCCCCTTGACGTGACCGCGGATGCGGTACTGCGGGTGCTCGCCGAGCGCCGGGTACCGGTGGTCCGTCTCGACCCCGGCACCGACCTGCACACGGGTGCCTCCCTGACCGCCACGTACCGCACGGGCGATCAGCGGGGCACCCTGCGCACGGCCGGCCGGAACGTCGAGCTCTCCGCGGTCCGGTCCGTCTGGGTGCGCCGGGCCTCGCCCTACGAGGGCCCGTCCGAACTGGACGGACAGGACCGTCGGTTCGCCGCCTTGCAAGCCCTGTGGGGTGCGGGAGGCATCCTCGCGTCGCTTCCCGCCGCGCACTACGTGAACCATCCCTGGGCCAACCGCGCTGCCGAGCACAAGCCGGCACAGCTGGCGTCCGCGCAGCGCTTCGGTTTCATGGTTCCCGACACGGTGATCACGAACAGCGCAGAGCAGGCCCGGTCGTTCGTGGCGGCCCAAGCCGACGGCGCGGTGTACAAGCCGCTGTGGAACACCCCCTACACGGTCGACGGGCAGCCTCACGCCGTGTGGGTGCGCGAAGTCGATCCAGCCGACATCACCGATGCCGTGTCCGCCTGCCCGCACCTCTTCCAGGCGAAGGTGCCGAAGGTGTTCGACGTACGGGTGACGGCCGTCGGTGACCGCCTGTTCGGCGTCCGGATCGACAGCCCCGACCTCGACTGGCGCCGCCGCCAGGACCGGATGGCGTGCACGCCGATCGACGTACCCGAGCCGGTCGCTCGTGCGGTCGCCGCCTACCTCGGACAGCTTCGTCTGGTCTACGGCGCCTTCGACTTCGCGGTGACCGCCTCGGGCGCCTGGTACTTCCTTGAATGCAACCCGAACGGCCAGTGGGCATGGCAGCCGTCCGAGACCACCGACGCCATTGCCCGCGCCCTCGCCGATCAGCTTCAGAAAGGTTCCATCGCACATGAGCACACCGGCTGAACTCCGCACCGCTCTGGCCGACAGGCTCACCGACAACGGCGTGCTGACCGAACACGGGTGGGAGAGCGCCGCGCGGGCCGTTCCGCGGGAGCTCTTCGTCGGAAGCTACTTCGCCCCGGTCCCCGGCAGCGTTCCGACCGGCTACCGGACAGTCCGCGAGGGCGAGCCCGGATGGCTGGAGGGGATCTACGACGACCGGACGCTGGTCACCCGACTCGACGGCCGCACCGGCCACGTCGGGCCCGAGGACACGGCCGGGGAAACCGTGACGGGCATCCCGTCCTCGTCCTCCACCCTCCCCTCCGTGGTGCTGCGCATGTGGCAGCAGCTCGACACCAGGGCCGGACACCGCGTGCTGGAGATCGGCACCGGGACCGGGTACTCGACCGCCCTCGGCGCCCACCGCCTCGGGGACGCCAACCTCACCAGCGTCGAGTACGACCCCGCCGTCGGCGCGGCGGCCGCGGCGGCGCTCAAGGCGGCCGGGTTCGCCCCCAGGCTGATCGTCGGTGACGGGCTGCGCGGCGATCCGGACGGTGGCCGGTACGACCGGCTCATCGCCACCTGCTCGGTCCGGTACGTCCCGCTCCCGTGGCTCCACCAGGTCAAGCCCGGCGGCCGGATCCTGGTCACCCTCTCCGGGTGGGGCTACGCGAACGCCCTCGCCCTGCTCGACGTGACCGGCCCCGGCGAGGCCACCGGACGGTTCCTGGCCGACCAGACCAGCTTCATGATCGCCCGCCCGCACGACCGGCCGCCCCGCCCGACGCTGGACCTGCTGCCCGGCGACGAGTCACCGACCCACATCGACCCGGCGACACTCGACAGCTGGACGGGCAGCTGGGTGGCCCAACTCGCCGCGCCCGCAGCCATCCGCACGGGATTCGGGGCCCAGCAGATCCTCTGGGACCTGTCCACCGGATCGCAGGCCCGGACGGCACCCGGCCCCGGCGGCGGATGGACCGTGACGCAGCGCGGGCCCGTCCGCCTGTGGGACCGGGTCGAGCACGCGGTGCGGAGCTGGCAGACGGCCGGTGCGCCGCACCAGGACGCCTTCGGGATCACCGTGTCGGCGGCCGGACAGCGTGTCTGGCTCGGCACCGAGGACGGACCGGGCTGGAACCTGCCCATCTGATGAGCCGGGCCGCCCCTGCCGCCCGGGCAACGACTCGCACTTACCGGTTGATCGTGGTGGTCCCGGCCCGCTCGGCCGACACGCTGATTCTCCGGGCCTATCGGCGGCCATGAGGCGCGCCTTCACGGCACCGGCTGCGTAGGAAGTCGGCCGGGCCGACTTCCTACGCGTGGTTACGCGCTGCCGCCCCTGCGGCGCAGGAGCTCCGCGATGCGCGCGTCGACCTGCTCGCGGTCGTAGCCCCGCCACATGATCCGGAACGCCGGCACGGGAGGCGGCGCACCGGCTCCGGACAGGGCCCCGAGGTAGTCGTCGACTTCGGGGCGGTCGTAGCCGCGCCGCACCAGGTCGAAGCCGCGGAACTCCGGTGATGTCGACATGTCTTGGGTCCTCCGGCTATTCGCGTGGACGGCATCAGGCCTCTCGATCCTGTCATACGGATCTCGGCAGGAGCGTCCGACTCCGGCCGTCAGTCGACGGCGAGGTGGGCGGTGTAGAACTCGGTGAGCTTGTCGACGGCCGGGGCGACGTACTCCTCCCTGTCGTACAGGTCGACGTGGCCGGCGCCCTCGATCCAGTGGATCTCCTTGGGGCCCGTGGCGCGCTGGTGGGCCTCGACGGCCATCCAGGCGGTGACGGCGTGTTCGCCGATGATCTGGAGGACGGGGCGGGGGCCGATCAGCGGGACGGCGAGGAAGGCGTCGTGAAGCGCCATCCGGTCGACGCTCTCCCAGGCGAGGGTCTTCGCGGAGCGCTCGTGCCCGCCGCGCGGGGTGCAGTAGTACGCGAAGCCCTCGGCGCCGTGCCGGCCGCCCAGCGCGTGGGCCTGCTCGGCGGTCTCCGGGAACACGGGCAGCGCCCCGGGGTCCTCGCCGCGCGCGGCGGCGCCGCGGGCCGCCGCGGCCGCGTCCAGCAGGGCCTCGAAGACGGCCGGGTCCTGGGTGCCGTCGGCGCCGAGGCGGAACTGGCGGGCGGGTTCGGCGGTGGACACGGCGGCCACCGCCCTGACCCGCCGGTCCGTGCCGGTCGCGGCCAGCGCGTAGCTGCCCGAGGCGCAGATGCCCAGCAGGCCGATCCGCCCGGCGTCGACCTCGTCGAGGGCCGAGAGGTAGGACACCGCGGCCTTGAAGTCTTCCACCCGCTGGGCGGGGTCCTCCAGGCCCCGCGGCAGACCGCCCGACTCGCCCTGGTGGGCGGCGTCGAAGGCGAGGGTGACGAAGCCGCGTTCGGCCATCAGCCGCGCGTAGGTGCCGGAGGCCTGCTCCTTCACGCCGGTGCCCGGGTGGCCGACCACGAGGGCCGGCCGCGGACCGGGCGCCGGCGCCTGGGTGTGGAGGTGGCCGACGAGCGTGATGCCGGCGCTGTCGAAACGCACGGTACGGACGTCATGGGCGGTACGGGCGGTACGGGCGGCGGTGCGGGCCATGAGGGCCATGAGGCGATCTCCACTGGGACGGTGACGGGACGTGACGCACCGGCACCGGGGCGCGGGGCCCCGCCCTGCCGGGCACGCCTCCACGTTCCGTCACCCGCCGCCCGTGCGGGAGAGTCAGGCCCGTGCCCGGGAAAGAACCTGCCCCCTCGGAACACGTGCCCCACCCGCTCCGGCACACCGACACTGGAGGCATGACCGCAGACTCCGACTCCCGGGCGCTGGGCGCCTTCCTCAAGGCCCGCCGGGCCCAGCTGTCCCCGCAGGAGTGCGGCCTCCCAGAGACGGACACCGCCCGCAGGGTCGCCGGGCTGCGCCGCGAGGAGGTCGCCCGGCTCGCCGCCATCAGCGTGGACTACTACACCCGGCTGGAACAGGGCCGGGTCCGGGCGTCCGCACCCGTGCTCACCACCCTGGCCCGCGCCCTGCGCCTCGACGACGACCAGCAGACGTACCTCTACGGACTCGCCGGCCGGACCGACGCCCGCCCCCGCCCCCGCCGCCCCGACCGACGCCTGCGCCCCGCCATGGGGCGGCTGCTCGACCAGCTCACCGACACCCCCGCGCTCGTCCTCGGCAAACGCCTGGACGTCCTGGCCTGGAACCCCGCCGCCACCGCCCTCTACACCGACTTCGCGACCGTCGCGCCCCACCACCGCAACTACCTGCGGCTGCTGTTCACCGACCCGGTCGTCCGGCACCTGCACCGGAACTGGTCCCACGACGCCCGGGAGGCCGTCGCCGCGCTGCGCATGGAAGCCGCGGCCGACTCCGACGACCCCGACCTCGCCCGACTCGTCGGCGAACTGTCCATCCAGGACGCCGACTTCCGCACCTGGTGGGCCGAACACCGCGTCAACAGCGCCGGTTACGGCACCAAGCACTACCGCCACCACCTGGTGGGGGACCTCACCCTCGACTGCGACACCTGGACCAGCCCCGACGGCTCCGGACAGCGCCTCATGGTCCTGACCGCCGAACCGGGCAGCCCCTCCCACGACGCCCTGCGCATCCTCACCTCGTGGACCACCGGCCGGCAGCCGGACGCCGATCGGGCACAGGACCCCACGCGATGAGAGCCGCGCCACCGCGCCACCGCGCCGACGGCGCTGATCGTGGCAGGGCTGTTGCACGCCGAGTGGCGCAGCTCACAGCCGTCCGGCGCGCGGCGTGATCGACTCGCTCGATGCACCAGTCCTCCACGCCTCGCCGCCAGCTGACGATCCATCAATTCAGCGCTGTCGCTGCTGCGTTGCTGCTCGCCGGCTGCGGCACCGCGACGACCGCCGGCTCCGGTGGCGGCCCGGAGGCCTCCGGCAGTCCCGCGCCGTGCGGCACCCCGCCGCCGAGCGCGCCCGGCGTGCCGCAGCCCACCAAGGTCGCCCAGGGCGGGGCGCGGATCACCGCCGCTGGGCCCACCTGCTTCGAGTACGAGGTGACCAACCCGAACAGCGAACCGTACGACGTCACCGTGGTGTTCAACGGCCCCGATCCGGGCCAGGGGACGGCGGTGTTCGGCGGCCCCGGGGGAAGGGCGGGGAACCTGACCCGGACCGTCACCGGGCTCGCCCCAGGCGCCACCGAGAAGGGGCGGATCGACCTGACCACGCCCGGCCGGGCCCCGCGGACAGGCCCGCCGCCCACCCTGACACCGTCCGAGGCCCGTGCGCCGAAGCCCGAACTCCTCAAGGTCCGCAGCGTGCCCACCGCCGAGGCGTCCAGTGCCGGCGGTCCCTGCCCGCCCTCCGGCCTGCGGCTGTACGCCGACGAGGGCGACGCCGCGATGGGCCTGCGCGTGGTCGGCCTGCACCTGCGCAACTGCGGCACCGCCACCGTCACCCTCGACGGCTACCCGCAGGTGCAGCCGCTCGACCTCGACCACAAGCCCCTCGACGGGGTGCGCGTCCTGCGCGGCGGCGCCGAGATCGCCACCGGCACCGGCGCCGACGACCCGCCCCGGCGGATCGACCTGCGCCCGGGGGAGGGCGCCCGCACCACCCTGGTGTGGCGCAACACCACCGAGGCCGGCGCCGGCGAACCGCTCAACGCCCCCTATGTCCGGGTGCGCGCCACCCCCGACGCGGCCCCCGTCATGGTCACCCCGGAACTCGACCTCGGCACCACCGGACGCCTCGGCGCCGGAGCCTGGGTCAGAGAGGACGCCGACGACAAGCCCGCCCCGACCCCGTGAGGACCGCGGGATGACCCCGGGACGACCGCGGGACGGCCCGCCGCGCGGCTCAGTCGAGCCAGCCCGGATGCGAGTCGGTGACCTCCGCGACCAGCAGGTGCCGGACCGCGTCGAGCGACGCGGTGGCGAGCACCGCCGCGACCAGCTCCGCCGACCCGAAGACCTCGGTGGCGGACAGGTCGTTGTCCGAGTACACGAACCACGACCGGTCGACCGGCCACCAGTTGACCGGGAACGCGTGCGGGAAGCCGGGGGAGCCGAGCCCGTCCCACAGCGCGAGCGCCTCGTGGAGCCGGCCGCGCCGCAGCTTCACCGGTTCGCCGATGTTCTCCAGCGGGGGCTGCGCCCAGTAGCACTCGGTGTCCGGCCCGTCGGGGCTGAACCGGGCGAGCACCTCCACCAGGGCGCGCAGACTGCCGCGGTCCGGCGCTCCTGAGCCGGGCAGGGTGAGTCCCCCCATCGGGATGCCGTCGAAGACCCGGGTGGAGAGGGTGGAGCCCCAGCTCCCCAGGTACCGCCCCGCGCCCGCCAGCGGTTGCGCCCAGCGCGTGCGGCGGATCTCGCGGCCCGCGTCGTCGAGCTCCCGGAGCGCGTGGAGGACCCAGCAGTGGTCGGCGAATCCGACGGGTTCGTACCCGGTGACGGATTCGGTCACCAGGTCCCGGATGTGCGCCGTCTCCGGATCGGTCTCCGGGTCGGCTTCGGTCAGTTCCACGAGGGCTCCAGAATCCGTTGCTGCGGGCCGCTGTCCACGTCCGGTGGGCGCGTACGAGTCCGCCCCATGACAGGCCGCGCCGGAATCCGGCACGGGCCGCGCCGGATTCCGGCGGCCCGGCACGGGCCGCGCCGGATTCCGGCGGCCCGGCACGCTCCCCCGTGGCGTGCCGGGCCGCCGGCATGGAAACGGAATTTGAGATTCCGCTGCGCGGTGTTCCTGGATGAGCATGCCAGGCAGGTACCTCCGCCGTGTTGGCACCGAGTGGACTGTTCTTGGCATTGCGTGCACTGATCCGCGATTCCCGTCCGCTCGTGCGCACCGGGTGCTCACGGTGCGGGGTTTTCGCGTTCACGGTCGTGGTGCCGGCCGTGGCATCAGTCGAGGGAGAGGCGCTTGTTGAGGGCCTCGCCCGAGGGGAGGGGGTCGATGAACCGGTGCAGGAACGCGAGCATCGCGTCGGTGTCCAGGCCCTCGCAGGCGGCGTCCATCGCGCCGTAGAGGAACTCCTCGATCCCGGCGACCTCGGTGGCCAGGCGCTCGCCCTCGGGCGTGAGGCTGAGCTGGAGGTAGCGGCGGTCCGCGTCATCGGTGCGGCGCTCGACCAGCCCGGCCGCGACGACGCGTTCGACCAGCCGGCTGGGGTTGGTGCCGCTCTCGCACACCAGGAGCTGTCCGAGCCCGCTCAGGCTCAGGGTGCCGTGCTGCTGGAGCAGGCGCAGCACCTCGGCCTGGGACGGGGTGATGCCGTGGGGTTTGAGGGCCTGGATCAGCAGCCGGTTGCCCTCGCGCTGGGCTGCCAGGATCGCGAACCGCAGGTGTTCGGCCTTACGCATCGATGTCCTTCCGGGGGGTCGGCTGGGAGGCGAGGAAGTCCTCGACCGCGGCGGCGTAGGTTACCGGGTGGGAGAAGCGGAACATGTGGCCGGTGCGCGGCAGCACGACCTCCCGGGCGTCGGGGATGCCCGCGAGCATGATCTTGGAGGCGTCCTCGCCGATCAGCACGTCGTGCGAGGGGGTCAGGAGCAGGGTCGGGACCTCGACCCGGCCCAGCGCGTCGACGTAGTCGGCGGTGAGACTGGCCCGCACGCGCGCGCCGAAGGACGCGGCCGGGGTGTTGGCGAGGAACAGCTCCCGGCTGCGCGCCTCGCTCCAGGGCACCTGTCCCTCGCCGTCGAACGGGGAGGCGAGGCGGTGGGCGTGGGCCCGCAGCGTCAGCTGGGTGTAGAGCGGGCCGCGGGCCCTGCCGATCACCCGCATCAGGGCCTTCCACGGCTTGGAGTCGACCGGGTTGGCCGCGAATCCGCCGGACAGGACCAGGGCGCGCAGGCCCTCGGGGCGGCGGGTGGCGAGCGCCAGCGCGATGTTCGCGCCGAACGAGTCGCCCACCAGCACGTACTCGTCCAGGTCCGCGACCGCCTCCTCGACGTGGTCGGCGTAGCGCTCGATGTCGTCGACGCCCTCGGGCAGGCGCAGCGTCCGCTTGGGCGCGTCGCCGTAGGGGGCGAGCTGCTCGGCGCTCCACGGGGCGCCGGAGAAGCAGGGGACGAAGACGAGGGCCGGAATCTTCTCTGTCGTACTCATAACGGACAGGTTACACGACATGTGTGTCGTGACATATGTTGGCTCGGGTCGGGGTCGGGGTCGGGATCGGGGCCGGGGCGGGGCTGCCCCGCGCCGCCCGTGCGGCTACGTGCCGGCGGTCCCGGTCAGGGCGTGGAGGCGGTGATCGCGGGGGGAGAGGCCGTACGCGGCCTTGAAGGCGCGGCTGAACTCGGCGGCGCGGGGCAGGCCGCAGCGGGCGGCGACGGCGTGGACGGGCAGGTCGCGCAGCGCGGGGTCGGCCAGGTCGCGGCGGGCCCGCTCCAGCCGGCGGCGGCGGATGAAGGCGGCGACGGTCTCGCCGCCGGAGTGCCGGGTGAACAGGCGGTGCAGGTAGCTGACGGAGATGTGGTGGGCGGCCGCGATCGCGGTGGGCGTCAGCCCGGGGTCGTGCAGGTTGCGTCCGACGAAGGCCCGGACGTTCTCGACCAGGGCCCGCTGCCGGGTGTCGTCCGGTACGGCGGCCTCGGCGTCCAGCTCCCGGGCGAGCCAGGCGGTCACCAGGTCGACCACGATGCCGCCCAGGCGGGGGCTCTCGGCCGGGCCCAGGGCGGCGGCCTGCCGGTCGAGGCTCAGGAGGAAGTCCGAGACCAGCGCGCCGGATCCCTCCCGGGAGGAGAAGCCGCGGCCCAGCAGGTCCTCCAGCCGGTGCGGCGCCAGCGGCAGCAGGGCGAGGGGGAAGTCGACACCGACGGCCTCGATGCGCGGGCCCCCGGGGGCCTTGGCGGCGCGGGTGCCGAAGGACTGCAGGTCGAAGGGGTGGGAGCTGTCGAGCATGTGCAGGTTGCCCGGCCCGAAGGTCTCGGTGCGCCCGGTGTCGCGGGTCAGGGCGAAGCCGCCGTCGAGCAGCAGGGTGATGTGGAAGGCTCCCGGGTCCGAGTGCCGCACCCGGCGCGCGGTGCGGTGGAAGCGGGTCGGCGGGAAGGAAGTGCGCAGCAGGGTCACCGGGCCCAGCTCCAGGCGCCGCATCTCCGCCCGGAAGTCGTCGCAGTGGTCGCTGGTCACCTCGCTGTCCCGGGTGCGGCTGACCAGCTCCCGCCAGCAGTCGAACCGGTCCTTCACGGGTACGCCCTCGCTGCGGAACATGCTCTCCGTGTTCGTGGCCACCGTCCGCCCTTCCCTTCCGGGGGCCCGTCCCCCTGCCCGGCCGGGGCCCTCCCTCCCCACCCGGTGTCACCGGCACCTCGCAGCAGGTGACACCGAAACCTACAAGGTCGGGCCAGGGAAGGTCAGTCCGGGTCCGGGTACGGCCGCGCCCCCCGGGTCCGGCCGCGCTCCGGTCGGTCCGGGGCTGTCCGCGACTGGTCGGTCCGGGTCTGTCCGCGCCTGGTCGGTCCGGGTACGGCCGCGCCCCCGTCAGTCGGCCTCCGGCGCGCCGAGGGCGAGGGTGAAGCTGAACCGGTCGCCGCGGTAGAGGGTGCGCACCTGCTCCAGCGGGCGCCCCGCGGCGTCCAGGCTGCGGCGGTGCAGCAGCAGCATCGGCAGCGCCGACGGGGTGCCGATCAGCAGCGCCTCGCGCGGGGTGGCCAGCACCGTCTCGATCCGCTCGTCGGCGGCGCCGATCCGCACCCCCTGCCCGCGCAGGTAGCCGTAGAAGGACCCCTCCGGGTCGAAGTCCCGCGCCAGCGCGGGCACCCGGGCGACCGGCACGTACGTGGACTCCAGCCCGACCCGCTCCTCGTCCGCGCGCAGCACCCGCTCCAGGTGCCACAGCGGCTCGCCCTCGGGGACCTCCAGACACCGGGCCGTCGCCGCGTCGGCGGGCAGCCGGTCCAGGGCGATCAGGGTACGGCCCGGGCGCAGGCCCTGGCGCGAGACGCCCTCGGTGTAGCTGCTCAGGGACAGCGGCTGCTCGATCTTCGGCCCGGCCACCACCGTGCCCCGGCCCTGCCGGCGCAGCCGCCCCTCCAGCAGCAGCTCGCGCAGCGCCTGGCGCACGGTGGCCCGGGCGACGCCGTGACGCTGCGCCAGATCGGCCTCGGTGGGCAGCCGCCCGCCCGGGCCCAGCTCGGCGATCAGCTCCTCCAGGCGGGCCTTGACCAGGTAGTACTTGGGCACCCGGCCGTGCTCGGGGACGCCGGCGCGGGCGGGCTCGGGGGCGGCCCGGGGGGTGGGGTGGTTCACCGCGCAAGCCTACCGAGCGCCCCGTGGGCCGTACGGGCGTCGCCCCGTTGGCCGTACGGGCGCCCCGAGGGCCTTTGGTCACGGAGACATAACGGGTCTGGACTGAATTTCGGCGGTTGTTCATACAACCGTGGACTCGGCGAGGGGTCTGCCTCGCCCACCCGACCCATCCTCACTCCCGGTGTGAATGCACCGCACTGACGACCAGTTGGGAGCCCCTCCGTTGCGCATCTCCCGCCCCATCTCCCGCACCGCCGCCCGCCCCACCTCCCGCTCCGCCCGCACCGCCGCCCTCGCCGCCGTCACGGTCGCCGCCACCGTCGCCGCGCTGATCCCGCTGTCCGCCGCCGCCTCCGCCGCGACCGCCGCCGGCCCGTACCAGGGCCTGCCGAACGGCACCAAGCAGGCCAAGACCCTGGTCATCGGCGTCGACGGCACCCGCTACGACAAGCTGCTCACCGCCGACGCCCCCAACCTCAAGGCCCTGATGAACGGCGGCATGACCGCCACCAGCAACCTCTACGCCAACCCGCTGGCGCCCACCCTCTCCGGCCCCGGCTGGTCGACCATCGCCACCGGCGTGTGGCCCGACAAGCACCAGGTGAAGGACAACGCCTTCACCGGCTCCCGCTTCGACCTCTACCCCGACTTCGCCACCCGCCTGGAGAACGCCGACCCCGGCAACTCCACCCTGGTGATCGGCTCCTGGAACCCCATCGCCGGCAACGTCTTCAACGGCCGCGCCGACCTGCGCCTGCAGGAGAGCGAGAACGACACCAAGACCGCCGCCGACGCCGTCGACCACCTCTCCCACGGCAACCCCGACACCACCTTCCTGCACTTCGACCAGGTCGACGAGGCCGGCCACAACCACGGCGGCACCAGCCCCGAGTACGCGGCCGCCCTCCACTCCGCCGACACCCTGGTCGGCCAGGTCCTCCAGGCCGTCAAGTCCCGCCCCACGTACGCCTCCGAGGACTGGCTGATCATCGTCACCACCGACCACGGCCACACCGACGCCGGCGGCCACGGCGGCAACAGCGCCAACGAGCGCCAGACCTTCCTGATCGCCAACGGCACCGGCTACACCCCCGGCTCGCGCCGCTACGACGTCAAGCCCGTCGACATCGCCCCCACCGTCCTCAAGCACGAGGGCGCCCCCATCGACCCCGCCTGGAAGCTCGACGGCCGCCCGATCGACGAGATCGCCCCCGACGACTTCGACGCGCTGCGCCCGAGCCTGCAGGCCCGCGCCGACGAGAGCGGCATCCCGGCCACGGTGAAGGGCTGGACCCACACCCCGCCGGCCGGCTGGAGCATCGACAACTCCCGCATGCCCAGCGGCGGCGTCACCGAGTGGCGCGGCTGGACCTTCGCCACCGACGAGTTCTGGACCGCCGCCCAGCTCGCCCAGTCCCGCGAGACCAACGTGCGCGCCCGCAACGTGTTCGCCGTCGCCGACTCCGACGAGTGGGACGACAAGGCGCACGGCGCCGGCCAGTTCGACTCCACCCTGGTCAGCCCGGCCTACCCGGTCTCCGGCGCGAGCCGCGGCGTGCTGTCCTTCGCGACGAACTACAAGATCGACGGGCCGCAGACCGGCGACGTCTACGTGGTCTTCGACAACGGCGCTCCGCAGCCGGTGAAGTCCTACCGCAGCGACCTCAACACCGTCGAGAACCTGCCCGTCACCGTCCCCGCCGGCGCCACCACCGCCCGCTTCCAGTTCCGCTACACCGGCACCAACAGTGCCTTCTGGACCGTCGACCAGGTCGCCTTCACGGCCTCCTGAGCCGGACGGCGCGAGGGCGGGGGAGGGGCGGCCGGGCCCCTTCCCCGCCCGCTGCCGTCCCGCCGCCGGTTCGCCCTCCCTCCCCACCTCCGTCCGGGCGGCCCATCCTTGCATTGGCCCGCGTATGCAACTATTGTTTCTGCATATAAGGCGCGTCTGCACTGATTGCTCGGCACGGGCGCGACACCTGGCGGGCACCCCTCCCCGCGGGCGCCCGCCCGCTCCAATGAGGAAACGACATGTCCCTGAAGAAGATCCTTCCCGGCAAGCTCGGCTTCGGCACCGCCCCGCTCGGCAACATGTTCCGCGCGATCCCCGACGTCGAGGCCCTGGCCACCGTCGAGGCGGCCTGGGAGCAGGGCATCCGCTACTACGACACCGCCCCGTTCTACGGCGCGGGCCTGTCCGAGCAGCGCCTGGGCGAGGTGCTCTCCACCAAGCCGCGCGACGAGTACGTGCTCTCCACCAAGGTCGGCCGCGTCATCCTCGACGAGCTGGAGGAGGGCGACCGCGACCTCGGCGAGAAGGGCGGCCTGTTCGAACACGGCAACCCGAACAAGATGCTCCACGTGTGGACCGCCGAGGCCACCGAGCGCTCCATCGAGGACAGCCTCAAGCGCCTGGGCACCGACCGCCTGGACATCGTCTGGGTCCACGACATCGCCCAGGACTTCCACGGCGACCAGTGGCTGGCCAAGTTCGAGGAGGCCCGCACCGGCGCCTTCCGCGTCCTGTCCCGCCTGCGCGACGAGGGCGTCATCAAGGCCTGGGGCCTGGGCGTCAACAAGACCGAGCCCATCGAGCTCACCCTCGCCCTCGACGAGCCGCGCCCCGACGGCTTCCTCCTCGCCGGCCGCTACACCCTCCTCGACCACGACCACGCCCTCCAGCGCCTGCTCCCCATGGCCCAGGAGCAGGGCGTCGACATGGTCGTCGGCGGCCCCTACAGCTCCGGCATCCTCGCCGGCGGCACCCACTTCGAGTACCAGGCCGCCCCGCCGGCGATCATCGAGAAGGTCGCCCGCCTGAAGGCCCTCGCCGCGAAGCACGGCGTGTCCATCAAGGCCGCCGCCCTCCAGTTCTCCCTCGCCCACCCCGTCACCGCGGCCGTCATCCCCGGCGCCACCAAGCCCAGTCGCATCGCCGAGGACCTCGCCGCCCTCAACGAGACCGTCCCCACCGCGTTCTGGACCGACCTGCGCGCCGCCGGCCTCGTCAGCCCGGCCGCCCCGCTGCCCAACGGCGCCTGACCACCCCCGCCTCCACACCCCCCACCACCCTCATCGCAGCACAGGAGAAACGATCATGGCCTCCACCTCCGTCAGCCGCATCGTCCCCGCCACCCCCGAGAAGGTCTGGGCCCTTATCGGCGGCTTCGACGCCCTGCCCGACTGGCTGCCCTACATCCCCGAGAGCGTCGCCTCCGAGGGCGGCCGCGTCCGCAGCCTGAAGAACCCCGAGGGCGAGGTCATCGTCGAGCGCCTCGTCGACTTCAACGAGACCGAGCGGCACTACAGCTACGCCATCCTCCAGGCCCCCTTCCCGGTCGACGGCTACGTCTCCACCCTCCGCGTCCACGCCGTCCCCGGCCGCGACGACGTCGCCGAGGTCCAGTGGTCCGGACGCTTCAACCCCAAGGGCGCCACCGAGCAGGAGGTCGTCGACCTCTTCCACGGCATCTACGCCGACGGCCTCGACGCCCTGAACAAGACCCTCGCGGGCTGAACCCCGCAGGGCCCCACCCCGCCGGCGACGCGGCGGTCCGGACACCCGGGGGATCGGCTGTCCGGACCGCCGCGTCCGCTACGCACCCGCGCTGCGGGCGGCCGTCCCGCCGTCCCGCTCGACGTGCTGCCTGAAGTCCTCCAGGTCGTCGATCACCCGGCGGTCGACGAAGCCCAGCGCCTCGGCGAGGTGCTCCCAGAGCCCGTGCGGCTCGATCTCCAGCTGGAGCATCACCCGGGTGGTCCGCTCGTCCACGGGGTGGAAGGTGACCACGCCCCGGTGCCGCACCGGCCCGGGGCCGCTGGTCCACGCCACCCGCTCCCGCTCCACCAGCTCGGTGGTCACGGCCTCGAACTCCCTCGGCCCGGCGGCGGTCCGCACCACCCAGCTGGATCCGCCGTCCGACCGGTCGACGCTGACCACCCCCCGCATGAACCGCGGGAACTCCTCGCACCTCACCCAGCTTCCGTAGACCGTGCCGAGCGGCGCCGCAACCTCGACGGACTCCTCGATCCGATGCATCGCTCCTCCTGACCTCTCGTCACCATCCGTCCCGGCGAGCCGCAGTGGCCCACGGAACGTCCTCCGGGGCGCGGCTTCCCCCTGCGCGGACCGGTATGCACCGCACGGCCGATCACGCCGCCGCGCACGACGGGAACCATGCCGCTTCCGCCCCGCGGCCCCGCGGCGAGGGCGCCGGTGTCGGTGCTGGTCAGGGCTCCGCGGCGCTGTATAGCCTGACGGGGCGCCGGGGCCGGACCACCTCCTCGACCTCCGGTACCACCGGGACGCCGGGCACCTGCGCGACGGCGAGCTGATCGCCCTGGCCGACATGGGGCGCGGCATGCACCGGGCCTGCACCCTCCTGGAGTGCTGACCGGCCACCCGCCCGGGAGCCCGCCGCCCCGGGAGCGCCTCCCGTACCGGCCTTCGTGAACTGACGTGAACAATCAGAGGGTTGGCCTTGCACACAGGCTGTTGCCGGCGGCCGGTGTGTCCCTATACTGCCGTTGCCCGACAGCCGGAACCGGCCACGGGCATCCGCTGCCGCGCCCGGCCGGGCCGCCCGGCCGGCCCGTACGAGGGAGAACCGATCATGGTCAAGCACTACCTCAAGTACGCCTTCAGCACCCTCACCGCCGCGATGTTCCTCCACATGGTCTGACCCGACCGAGGATCCGACCGACGACCCGACCGACGACCCGACCGATGGCCTGATCCGATCGCGGGTCCGGCCCGGTCGACCCCGGCCGGGGCCGGGTGGCCACACCGTCCGACCCTGGCCCGGGGAGCCCGCATGTTCGCGACCGCGCTGAGCCAACTGCGCTACGGCGCAGCCATCCTGACGAACCGCCGGATACGGCCGAAGGACCTGGAACGCCTCGCCCGCGACCTCGTCGCCACCATCGCCGAGTTCGGCGAACCCGGCGAGGACTCCGCCCTGCTGCCCGGCCGGACCGGCCCCGTCGACCCGAAGGTACGGCACGAGGTCGCCCGGCGCAGCCTGCGCGCCACCGCCCGCACCGCCGCCCGCCACACCGCCCACTACCGCCGACAGTTCGCCGAACTCGACCTCGACCCGGCCACGTTGGAGCCCGAGGACTGGTCACGCGTCCCCGTCACCCCCAAGCAGGCGCTACGCGCCCTGCCCGCCGCCTTCGTCTCCGACGCCGCCACCCCCGTCCTGATGGCACTCACCACCGGCACCAGCGGCACCCCCACCGCCGTCTGGTTCTCCCGCGCCGAACTCGAGTGCGCCGTCGCCTTCAGCACCATCTCCGCCGTCCTCGGCCTCGGCCTGCGCCCCCGCCACACCGTCGCCTACGCCGGCTGCTCCCGCGCCACCATGCCACTGGTCAACGCCGAGGAGTCGGCCACCCGCGCCGGCGCCGGCTTCGTCCAGTTCGGCACCGTCGGCCCCGCCGTCGCCCTCGACCGCCTCGCCGCCCCGCTCGGCCTGCCCGGCAAGGACCCCCGGATCACCCACCTGACCACCTCCGCCTCCTACCTGGCAGCCCTGGTCCAGGAAGCCGAACACCACAAGCGGCAGAGCAGCGACTTCGGCCTCCGGTCGATCAGCGTCGGCGGCGAGGTGCTCTCCGCACCACTGCGCCGCCGCGCCGAGGCGGCCTTCGGCGCCACCATCACCTCCGCCTACCTGATGACCGAGATCCTCCCCTCCGGCGCCACCCCCTGCACCCAGGGCCACCTCCACCACACCACCGAGTTCGGACACCTCGAAGTCCTCGACCCGCTCACCTGGCAACCCACCGCCCCCGGCGCCACCGGCACCGTCGTCCACACCCCCTACGTGCCCTACCGCGACTGCACCCTGCTGCTGCGCTACGCCACCGGCGACCTCGTGCGCCTCCCCGCCGAGCCGCCCACCTGCGAACTCGCCCACCTGCCCGCCACCTCCGAGATCCTCGGGCGCTGGAACGGCCCGCTCAGCCGCACCGTCACCACCCGCGACGTCCTCGACCTCGTCGAGGCCGAACCCGAGGTCCCGCTGCCCGCCCGCCACGCCCTCACCGAAGGCCCCGACGGACCCGGCGGACCCGCCCGCCTGCACCTGCTCGTCGACCGCCTGCCCGCCACCGCCCTGCACGGCCGCCTGGAAGACCGCGCCCGCGCCGCCGGACTGCGCCTGTGCGACATCGTGCTCCACGACGACCGCACCGCCATGCCGCCCACCGCACCCGTCCGCGCCGACCTGCGCGAGCACACCTTCGACACCCTCGACAGCCACGGAAACCCCAACAATCCCAGTAGGCGGAGGAACTGAATGAACGTCAGCCCTGTCGCCCTGGCCGCCCTCAGCGCCGCCGTCGCCGCCGAGATCACCCTGGCCGCCCGCTACCTCGCCCGCATCCGGATGCCCCGCCCCCCGGTCGGCGTCTTCACCGGCGCCGACGTCGCCGTCCTGTGCGCCGGCGTCGTCCTCGCCCCGCTGCTCTACACCGCCCTGCCCGGCACCGCCGTCTCCGCCCTATTCGGCCTCGTCGGCTGCCTCGCCGTCCAGTTCACCCTCGCCCCGCTGCTCGCCACCACCCGGCTGCGCGCCACCCCCTGGTCCTGGGCCGCCGCCCTGGCCGCCACCGCCGCCACCGCACTCGCCGCCCTCACCGGCCACCCCGGCGCCGCCCGGGCCGGCAGCGACCTGATCATCGCCACCGCCGTCATCGGCGTCGCCAACCTCTGGACCCAGAGCGGCATGCGCTCCACCCACACCGCAGCCCTCGCCGCCGTCCTCACCGGCTACGACCTGGCCGCCACCACCCTCACCGACACCACCACCCGCTTCTTCGCACAGGTCCAGGACCGCCCCTTCGCCCCGATGCTCGCCCTCACCGGCGGCCCGGCCCCCGTCGCCGTCGGCCTCGGCGACCTCCTGCTGCTCGTCCTGTACCCGCTGGTCGCCGCCAAGGCCCACGGCCGCACCGCCGCCCTGGCCGCCGCCCTCACCGGCCTGCTCACCACCAGCGCCGTCAGCGCCTGCTTCGCCGCCGGCTGGCTCACCACCGGCTTCCCGCTGCTCACCGCTCTGGGCCCGCTGATCGTCGCCCAACACCTGTACTGGCGGCGCCGCTTCGGCGGCGAGCGGACCACCGCCCAGTGGCGCGAGGGCCACCGGCTTCCGCTCCCGGCCGTCACCCACGCCGAACCCGCTGCAGCCCCGCTCCAAAGGACCACCTGAGATCGAGGCGGCAGGCTTTTCGAATACGAGGAATCACCAGAAGTGACAACCTTCCAGGGCGGGCTCGTGTGCGAGCACACGAGCCCGCCCGAAAAAGAGCTTCGGCGGCCCCGGCCACTCATGGCCGGGGCCGCCGAGCACAGACCCAACCGTCTGCTGCGCAGGAAGTCGGCGGGGCCGACTTCCTGCGCTCATGGGCGGGTTGTGCGGGTGCGGCAGTGGGTGAGGGCGTAGGTGATGCGGCGATCGGAGGGGACGGTGGTGGCGAGGAGTTCGCCGGCGGTGACGAGGGTGGCCCAGTAGAGGGCGGGGTCACCGGTGCGGGGCAGGGGGCGGGCGGCGGCGAGGGAGAGGTAGGCGGTGGTGAGATTGCCGGTGGTGAACCAGCGCTGGAGGCCGTGGCGGTGGCCGGGGCGGATGCCGCCCATGGCGTCCATGGCGACCAGGAAGTGTTCGACGACGGCGAGTTCGGTGTCGGTGAGGGACTTGGGGACGTCGAAGACGCCTAGAGCTTCGAGGAGTTCGCCGATGTCGTTCTCGGAGTTGGGGCGAGGGTCGGCGAGGAGGGCGTCGTGGCAGTCGGCCAGGCGGCGGGTGGTCTCAGCGCGGGGGATGTCGAGGGCGAGGCAGACGGCTCGGGCGACGGGCAGGGGGCGGTGGCCGAGTCGGGCGAGGAGGGCGTAGGTGGCGGCGGGGGTGGCGCCGCGGGAGAGGGTGTGGCGGGCGAGGGTGGCGAGGTTCACGGCGATGGCCCTTCAGGCGACGGGGGCGATGAGGGCCCAGACGAACTTGCCGATGCCACAGGGGCGGGAGGCGCAGCCCCAGCGTTCGGCGAGTTCGTTGACGAGGAACAGTCCGCGCCCGTGCTCGTCATCGGGGGCGGCGGCGCGGACGGAGGGGAGAGCGGTGCTGGCGTCGTGAACCTCAAGCCGGAGGCGGGAGCTGACGAGGGCGAAGCGGACTTCGATGTGCCGGTCGTCGGGCGCGTCGGAGTGCTGCACCGCGTTGGCGAAGAGTTCGCCGAGGAGGAGTTCGGCAGTGTCGCGATAACGATCCCCGGAGGGCAGCCCGGAGAGGTAGGCCCGGAGCAAGTAGCGTGCCAGGGGTGTTGATTCGGTCCGCGAGTCGAGGCGCGCGACGAACATGCGGGGATGGCGGGACGTGAGCATGAGGGAGCACCTCGATGGGGAACGAAGAGGGGCCAGTCGCCACTGCTGGCGATTGGCCAATGGCGGGCAGTCAGCTGCACTCGGGGTTGGCAGGTTCGAACGAATCAGCGCGCCGCACGGGCACTTGTCGGGCCGCGTCTCCGGCCCTTGAGCCGGTTCGTGCTTCGCCATCGCCACTCCTCTGCGTCCCCGGAGGGCTTGATGGTGCCCTGGAGGACCAGTCCATTGCGACGCCGCCTGGGCGCCTCTCTGGCGTCCTGGCAAGACGTCATTTCGGTGTCGTTCAGAGAGGTCGACCCTTATGGTGGGGTTCATGACGACGCCGAACGAGACCCTGAGGGCCGTGCGCCTCGGACTTCGCCTCAGCCAAGACGAGTTCGCGAAACGCCTGAGGGCAGTTGGGGCGACCCAGGGAGAGCCCAATGACGCCAGCAAGCGCCTGGTACAGCGCTGGGAGTCAGGGGAGGTCCGATTTCCCCGCCCGGTGTACGTTCGAGCCCTTGAGGCTGTCACCAAACTTTCCGTGGACCGCCTCGGCTTCACAACACCACAGCTGCCACCGAGGGTCAGCGTGGACAGCGCAGGAGGCCATGACATGACCAGCGACGATCCGGGCGTTCCCGTCCAGGCCGCGCCCGCCCCTACCGGCGAGGACTACTCGGGAGTCTGGATCAGCCACTACGAGTTCTTCAGCAGCAGCCGGGAGAACACGTTCACCGGCCTGCACCACGTCGTACTGTCCCAGTGCGGGAACCGGATCACCGGCCGGTCCCTCCCCGGCGCGTCGTCCAATCCCGATTCACCGCTGTCGTTCGACCTCACTGTCGATCGGAACGTCGTGACGGGCTCGTGGGTGGAACAGACCGCGCAGGACGGCTACTACCAGGGGGCCAGGTACCACGGCGCCATTCAGCTGCTGGTCGATCCGACCGGGCGCCGAATGGCCGGCAAGTGGGTCGGCTTCGGCAAGGAGTTCGACGTCAACTCCGGGCCCTGGGAGCTGCGCCTGCTGGACAGGTCCACGGCTGACGACGTCCTGGGCCGCTACAGCGTGCCGCCGGAGGCGTAGCACCCCAGGAGGAACCGGCATGGCGATCGAGGCGGAGCTCAAGGCTGTCGTACGCGACCCCGAACTCGTCCTCGCACGATTGGAGAAGTCGTACGGCGCCGGGCGCGCCGAGGTGTACCGCGACACGTACTACGACGCCCCGGACGGCAGCCTGATGGGAGCCGATCGCGAGCTGCGGATCCGCACCGTTCACGGGCCCGACGACACTCGCACCGTGCTCACGTACAAGGGCGCGCGGGTGGACGAGGCGTCCGGGTCGAAATGGGAGGCCGAGACCCGCGTGGAGGACGCCGAGGCGGCCGACGAGATCATCCGGGGCCTCGGCTTCACCCCACGCATCCGGTTCGAGAAGCGGTGCCGCAACTACGACTTCGAACGCAGCGGTCGGCGCTTCCTCGCGACGCTCGTCCGCGTGCCGGAGCTCGACGCGACGTTCATCGAGGTCGAGACCGCTGCGGCCGCCCAGGACGGCCTCGAAGCAGCGCTGGACGCCGTGCGGGCCGTGCTGGCGGAGCTCGGGATCAGCGAGGACGACCTGACAACGGAGCTGTACACGGACGCGGTGGCCGCCGCCCGTACCTGATCTCGGGGGAGCGTGGGCGGCCAGTGTGTGTCACGCCTGCGGGCTCTCCTTGATGGTGACGGCCTTTCACAGCAGTCCCGTCGAGAGCTGGAGTCTGTGCACAATGGTCTTCGGGTAGGCGGCTACAGCAACCGATCCAGCAGCGGAGGACAGCCATGACGGACGACAAGCAGGTGAGGGGTACCGCGAGCTACCTGTTCGAGGCGGGCGTGCTCAAGCGGGCGAAGCGCCAGGGCTGGTGGATCGCCGGCGTCAAGGACACCCCGAGTCGGTCGCGGAGCACTCGTTCCGGACGGGCATCATCGGCGCGGTGCTCGCGATGATGGAGGGCGCCGACCCGGCCAAGGTCGCCCTGCTGTGCCTCTTCCACGACACCCAGGAGACCCGGGTCAGCGACATCCCGCACGTCAGTCGGCGCTACCTAACCGCCGCGTCGAACGAGCGGGTGACCGCCGACCAGGTCAGCGCCGCTCACCCGGCCGTCGTTGCGGGACTCCAGGCCCTCGTGGAGGAGTACGAGAACGCCGAGAACTTGGAAGTCACCGTCGCCCACGACGCGGACAAGCTGGAGTGCCTGATCCAGGCCGTGGAGTACCGCGAGCAGGGATACCAGAACGTCCAGCCGTGGATTGACAGCAGCCTCGGCAGCCTCAAGACCGAGTCGGCCCACGCCCTCGCCGAGGCCGCGCTGACCATGACGTCCCTGGAGTGGCAGAAGGTCTACCTCACGTGATGCTGCCGGCACTCGCCGGTGTGTCGAAGCACTACCCGGGCGAGCCGAAGCCGGGCTATGTCGCCGACTGGGCCGATCTGCCGTCGTGGCGGCAGGAGACCGATGCATCATGCTTCCCGCTCCCGCCCAGCCAGGGATGGGGGCGCACTTGATGCGGGGGTTGCGGCTTCGCACGGGAAAGGTTCGCGCTCTGTGTAGTCGGTGTGCTACTTTCCGCATCATCAACAGAACATAGGAGACCCCGGCGGTGCGCTAACACCCCGGGGTCTGGCACCAGGAGATGTGAGCTCCAGATGCGGATTCATCGTAACGCGCACACGCGCGCGTTCACTATTCTTCCGAACGGCCTGTTGCAGGACCGTCGGCTCAGTTACACCGCCCGCGGCCTCCTCGCCGACCTGCTCTCCCGGCCCGACGGCTGGCGCGAGGACGGGCGGCAGATGGCCGACAGCAGTCCGCAGGGGCGGGGCGCCATCCGGCGGGCGCTCAAAGAACTGAAGGACGCCGGGTACTACCGGGTCGACAAGGTCCGGAGGGCCGACGGCACCGTCCGCTCCGAGGCCCACGTCTTCGACACCCCGCACCCCGCACCGGCTGCCACCCGCCCGGCTTCCGGTGGGCCAGGGACCGGCGGCACTGTCGCCCCTCCCGTAAAGGACCCGGGACAAGAACCCACCCTCCCGGATGAACGGACGCGGGCAGCCGTGGCCATCTTGTTCCGGGTGATCAGGCCCGAACCGCGCCTGCGCCTCGGCGAGGCCGAGGCGCAGGCGCTGGCACCGCTCGTCGCGCAGTGGCTGGAACGAGGCTGCGACGAGGCCGAGTTGGCCCAGGCCCTGATCCCCGGGCTGCCGCAGCCGATGCACTGCCCGGCGGCGATCCTCCGGGACCGGCTGCGGCGCAAGCTGCCGCCGGAACGCCCCGAAGCCCCGCCCGCCTCCTACGCCGAATGCGGCCGCTGCCACGATCCGGTGCCCCGGCCGGGCATCTGCCGCGCCTGCGCGGGCCTCGGCACGAGGGACATCGCGGTCGGCAGCGGGGCGCGGGCCACCCCCGGGGGCGTCGCCCGTGCCCGAGCGGCCCTGCGTGGGCGGCTTCAGCCGGCCTGAGGCCGTTACGGGCGGGTGCCCGGTGCGTCGCCGAGGGCTCGGCGGAGGACGGCCGTCTGGCCGGTGACGTCGCCCTTCCTGACGGTCGCGCCGTCGGTGAGAGCCACGGTGCGCTCGCCGAGGAAGGTGTAGTCGACGCGGTCGAAGATCCACTGGGACTCGACCTTCCCGCCGCCGTCCCGTCGGGCGACCGCGACGCCGGGGATCTTCGCCACCGCCCGGCAGGTCTGACCCCGCCCCCGTGTCGTTGTCAGTGCCGACCGCCATGATTCCCCCATGACCGAGACCGCCGCCCCGCTCACCTCGCCGTCCGCGTACGCCGACGCCGTCACCGCCGCCGTGCAGGCCGCCGCCGCGTACTACGCCGACGGCTCCACCCCGCTCGGGGACGACGAGTACGACGCCCTGCTGCGCGACATCGCCGCGTACGAGAGCGCCCACCCCGGCGAGGTGCTGCCCGAGTCGCCGACCGGCAAGGTGGCCGGCGGCGCCGCCACCGGCGACGTCCCGCACAGCGTGCCGATGCTCTCCCTGGACAACGTGTTCTCCGCCGAGGAGCTGGAGTCCTGGGCCGCCGGCCTGGAGCGGCGCCTGGGCCGGCCCGTCGCCGCCTGGTGCGTGGAGCCCAAGCTCGACGGCCTCGCCGTCGCCGCCCGCTACCGCGCCGGGCGTCTGCAGCAGGTGATCACCCGCGGCGACGGCCTGGCCGGCGAGGACGTCACCCACGCCGCCGACGCCATCCTCGGCCTGCCCGCCGAACTGACCGAGCCCGCCGAAATCGAACTGCGCGGCGAAGTCCTGCTCACCCAGAGCCAGTTCGAGCACGCCAACCGGGTGCGCGCCGACCACGGCGCCACCCCCTTCGCCCACCCCCGCAGTGGCGCCGCCGGCACCCTGCGCGCCAAGGACCGCCCCTACCGGATCGAGCTGACCTTCTTCGCCTACGACGCCGTCGGCCCCGGCGACCTCGCCCACAGCGCCCTGCTGGAGCACCTCGCCGCCCTCGGCGCCCACACCGCCGCCGCCACCGCGGCCGCGCCGCGGCACTGCGCGGACATCGCCGACGTCCAGCGGCGGATCGACGAGATCGCCGCCCTGCGCGCCGAACTGCCCTTCGGGATCGACGGCGTCGTCGTCAAGGCCGACCTGGCCGCCGACCGCGCCGAGGCCGGCTCCGGCTCGCGCGCGCCACGCTGGGCGGTGGCCCGCAAACTGGCCGCCCAGCACAAGGTCACCCGGCTGCTCGAGGTCGAGTGGAACGTCGGCCGCACCGGCATCATCGCCCCGCGCGCCGTCCTCGAACCGGTCGTCATCGACGGCGTCACCGTCACCTTCGCCACCCTGCACAACCCCGCCGACATCGAACGGCGCGGGCTGATGATCGGCGACCAGGTCTTCGTCTACCGCGCCGGCGACGTCATCCCCCGGGTCGAGGCCCCCGTCCTCGACGCCCGCACCGGCGACGAGCAGCCCATCGCCTTCCCCGAGGCGTGCCCGCGCTGCGGCGACGCCATCGACACCACCGAACAGCGCTGGCGCTGCATACGCGGCCGCAACTGCCAGGCCGTCGCCTCCGTCCTCTACGCGGCCGGCCGCGACCAGCTCGACATCGAGGGCCTCGGCGGCACCCGCGCCGTCCAACTCGTCGAAGCCGGACTCGTCGCCGACCTCGCCGACCTGTTCACCCTCACCCGCGAGCAGCTGCTCACCCTGGACCGGATGGGGGAGACCAGCGCCGACAACCTGCTCGCCGCGATCGCCACCGCCCGCACCCAGCCGCTCAACCGGGTCTTCTGCGCCCTCGGCATCCGCGGCACCGGACGGACCATGTCCCGCCGGATCGCCGCGCACTTCGGCAGCATGACGGCGATCCGGACCGCCGACGCCGAAACCCTGGCCGGCGTCGACGGCATCGGCACCGAGAAGGCCCGCGTCGTCGCCGCCGAACTCACCGACCTCGCCCCGCTGCTGGACCGCCTCGCCGCCCTCGGCGTGGGCACCGCCGTCACCACCCCGGCGGCCCCCGCGGCGGTGGGGGAGAGCGGCACCACCGAGGCGGGTCCGCTGGCCGGCGAGGCCGTCGTCCTCACCGGCAGCATGACCGGCGCCCTCGCCGACCTCTCCCGCAACCAGATGAACGAACTGATCGAACGCGCCGGCGGCAAGGCCTCCTCGTCCGTCTCCAAGCGCACCACCCTCCTGGTCGCCGGCGAGAAGGCCGGCTCCAAGCGCGCCAAGGCCGAGGAACTCGGCATCCGCATCCTCACCCCCGAGGAGTTCGCCACCCTGGTGGCCTCCCACCTCCCCGCCTGACGCCCCGGCCGGCGCTTCCCGCCCCACCCGGGGGTCCGGCCCCGCGGGGCCGGACCCCCGGGCTCACTCCGCGGACTCTGAGGACTCTGAGGACTTCGCGGACTCGGCCGACTCGGCGGACTCCACGAGGCGGAACACCCCGACCTCCCAGCCGAACCCGACCACCAGCCGGTCCGCCGAGGCCGTGGCCAGCGCGCCGACCGGCAGCGGCAGCACCAGGTCGGTGCCGACCGGGGCGAGGGTGGCCAGGTCCCAGGTCCGGACGGTGCCGTCGTCGCCGCCGGTGACGAGGACCGGGCGGCCCGCGACCCGGGCGGTGGTCAGTGCGGGGGTGTCGTCCTCGGAGGCGCGCAGGGGCGGGCCGAGCAGGGCGCGGGTGGCCAGGTCCCAGACGTGCACCAGGCCGTCGTCGCAGGCCGCCGCCACGACCGGGCGGCCGTCGACCACCGCCGTGGCCAGCGCCTCGACGACCGATCCGTCGCCCTCGTCGTCGTCCTCTTCCTCGTCGTCCTCGTCGTCGTCCCAGTCCTCCTCGCCGTCCGCCTCATCCGCCTCGTCCGGGGCCGACGCCTCGTCCCAGTCCTCCTCGTCGTCCTCGTCCTCCGCCTCGTCCCCGCCGCGCGGCGAGGCACCCGGGAGGTCGATCGGCTCGCCGAGCGCGGCGCCGGTGGCGAGCTCCCACACCCGCAGCGTCACCTCGTCCGCGGTGACGGCGACCGGCCGGCCGTCCAGCACCGCCGTGGCCACCGCGGTCACCTCGGACTCGTGCCCGGCCAGCGGCCCGTGGAGGACCTCCCCGGCGGTGAGGTCCCAGACCCGGACGAGGCCGTCGGCGCTCCCGGTGACGGCGAGCGGCCGGCCGTCCAGCACCGTCGTCGCCACGGCGCCCACGGTGTCGTCATGGGCCAGCGGCGAGCCCGCCGACTCTCCGGTGGCCGGATCCCACCGCCGGACCGCCTTGTCGTACGGCTCGACGGTGAGCACCACGGGCCGGCCCCCGACCACCGCCGTCGCCACCGCCTCCACCGGCTCCCCGGACTCGGCGAAGGGCGTGTCCGCCTCGGCGCCGGTGGCCAGGTCCCACAGGCGCACCGAGCCGTCCCGGGCGGTGCTGACCACCAGCGCCCTGCCGTCGACTTCGACCGTCGCCGCGGCGGTCACCTCGTCGCCGTGCCCGGGCCGCGGGTCGCCCACGGAGCCGCTGTCGACGGCCGGGTCCCAGCGGTGCACCCGGCCGTCGTCGGTACCGACGAGCACCACCGGCCGCCCGTCCGGCGCCACGGCCGAGGCCAGCGCCCGGGTCCGGCCGCGGGGACCGGCGAAGGCCTGGGCGAACTGCCGCCCGCCGACCGGGTCCCACAGCCGCACCATGCCGGAGTCGTCGCTGACGGCGACCGCCGCCCCGGCCCCGGTGGCCACCGCCGCGACCTCCTGCGGCCACTCGTGCGCGGCGACGAGGCGCTCGCCCACCGGGCGGGCCGTCGCCAGGTCCCACAGGCTGGTCGTGCCGTCCCAGGCGCCGACGGCCACGGCCGGGCGGCCGTTGACGTCCACCACGGCCAGCGCCTGCACCGCGCCGCCCCCGGTCTTCACCGGCGGCAGGAACTGACGCCCCTTCGCGAGGTCCCACACCCGGACGACCCCCTGGAAGTCGCCGGTCACCGCCACCGGCCGGCGCAGCACCACCGTCGTCACCAGCGCCGTCGGCCGGCCCGTCCGGCGGTCGGCGGGGCCGGAAGGGTCGCGCATCGGCTTGCCGACCGGCTGGCCGGTGGCCAGGTCCCAGACCCGCACGCTCAGGTCGTCGCCGCAGGTGACGGCCACCGGGCGGCCACGCACCACCGCCGTGTCCACGCCGGTCACCCAGTCGAAGTGCCCGGCCAGCGGAAAGTACAGCAGCCGGCGCGTCGTCAGGTCCCAGACCCGTACGACCTCGTCGGTCCCGACCGACACCGCCACCGCCCGGCCGTCCAGCTCGGCCGCGGCCACGGCGCGCACCTGCCCGGTGTGGTCGGCCATCGGCTCGCCGACCGCCTCGCCGGTGGCCAGGTCCCACAGACGCACGGTGCCGTCGTCCCCGCCGGTGACCACGACCTCGCGGCCGTCCACCGGCACCGGGACCGCGGCGAGCGCCGACACCCCGTCCCGGTGGCCGGCCACGCTCCAGCGGCAGCCGCCCAGTTGGGCGCCGCTGGCCCACTCGGCGCGCCGGCGCGGGAAACGCTCGTCGGCCACCGGGACGGCCTCGATCCGCGCGGCCAGCTTGCCGTCCCCGTACCGGAGGGCGTCGAGTGCCAGCAGCTGGCGGCGCACCGCGGGGCCGGCCTCCCGGTGGCGGTGGGAGGAGGCCTCGTACACCGCGGCGCCCACCCGCCCGAAGCCCCACGCCTCGGGGAGCAGGGCCAGCACGGTCGCCGGATCGGCGTTCACCAGGAACGCGCCGTCGGCGAACGGGATGGAGCCCAGGTAGACCGCGACGGAACGGCGCAGCTCGGGATCCGGGCCCCGGGCGGCGCGCAGCCACAGCTCCACGGCCTCCTGGACGTCGCCGTCCTCGCTCACCATCACCCCGAGCCGTTCCTCGGCGAGTTGGCGGTAGGGCTCGATCTCCGTGGTGACGGCGCCGCGCAGCAGCCGGTGGGCCTCGGCCCGGTCGCCGTCGAAGCGCGCCTGGTCGGCCGCGTCGATCGCCGCCGCGACCTCGACCAGGGCCTCGGCCACCCGCGGGGGCAGGGAGGACAGGTCCATCAGCTCCCCGGGGCGCGCCCACGCCCTGGGGTCCTGGTCGACGGGCCGCACGGGCGGCGCGTCCTGCCCGGCGCGCGCACGGCGGCCGCCGAGCAACCGGCCTATCCAGCCGCGGTGTTCCCTCGAGTCGGTCATCACTCTCCCCACTCCCGTACCGAATCCGACCTACCCTACCGACCGCCCACGGGCCTTACTGCGGAGTGCCGTTGGCGGCGAGGCGGGCGCTCATCTCCGCGTGGGCGCGCCGGGAGTGGTCGTTGGCCGGGTCGTGGACGAGGCGCAGGTAGTCGTAGAGGATCCGCACGCACTCGTCCCGGCCGGCGCAGGGCGCGTCGGGGGCCAGGCCGAGGCGCCCGGTGATCTCCATCAGGCTCCCGTCGTCCGTGGCGTACACCGGATGCCAGACGAGCCGCACCGCGGGGTCGAGCGCCATGACCACGCGCAGCTGCGGCACCTCCTGCGCGATCAGGACGCTCTCCGGGTCGTACGCCCGCAGGAAGATGTGGACGGGGCCGCGGGCGCGGCTCACGAAGGCCTTGGACAGGACGTTCCACATCGGCGTCTTGAGCATCCAGTCCGGGGTCAGGGTCAGCCTGTCGACCACCGCGCCGAAGGCGGTGGCCTCCAGCGGGGTGTGGCCCTTGCCGCGGGCGTAGTCGCTGAGTTCCCGGCCGCCCGACCACAGGGCCAGCGTCGGCGTGTCGATCTCCAGGTAGTCGCCGACGACCTTCACCAGCTCCTGGTACCAGCTGTTCGACGCGCGGTGGTCGCGCTGGGCCTGGCGCTCGCTGAACCGCGCCATGGCCTCGTCGTTGAGTTGCCCCTGTTCGGCGATGCCGCCGAGGACGAGCTGCCAGGCGATCTCCGTGACATCCCGGGAGAAGCCCGCCCGGGTCATGTCCTCGCGGAACGTGCCCCACTCGCCGTGCGAGACGGGGTCGGCGGCGTCGCGCCGCGCCTGCTCCCTGACCCCGGGATCCTCCAGGCGCTGCAGCCGGCGCGTCACGGCCGCGTTGCCCACCGTCCGCTGGAGGGCGGCGAGTTCGGCGGGGTGCGGGGCCCGCCCGGGCGCGGCGGGCGCCGGGTCCTGGCCCTGGGCCGCACGCCTCCTCGGCGCGGCCCCGGGCGTCGGCGCCGCCGGGCCTCTCACGGTCTCTCGCACGCTCCCGGCCCTCCTCCGTCACCGCCCGGCACGCCGACCCTACGCCCCCGGCACGGCCCCCGCGAGGGCCGAAAGGGCAGGCCCCGGGGCACCGGTCGGCGCCCCACCGGTCGCCCGCCCGGTGGGGTGTAGGACCAACATCCGATGGCCGCCCGCCCCGTGGGGCGCAGGGCCAAGAACCGATGGCCGCCCGCCCCGCGGGGCGTAGGACCAACAGCCGATGGCCACCCGCGCCCCACCCCGGGTGGAATGGCCGGATGAACCACGCACCGCACCCCGAGCAGCCGCCGACCGGCCTCACCGCCACCCAGCGCTCCGCCTACCTCGACCGCATCGCCCTGCCCGACCCCGGAACACCCTCCCCGCAGGCCCTCGCCCGGCTCCAGCTCGCGCACCTGCGCACCGTCCCGTTCGAGAACCTGAGCATCCACCTCGGCGAACGCGTCGACCTCGACCCCGCCGCCCTGCAGGAGAAGGTCGTCGCCCGCCGCCGGGGCGGATTCTGCTACGAACTCAACGGAGCCTTCGCCCAGTTGCTCACCTCACTCGGCTACCGGGTGAGCCTGCTGGCCGCCCGCGTCTTCGACGGCGAACGGCTCGGCCCGCCCTTCGACCACCTCGCCCTGCGGGTCGACCTCGACGAGCCGTGGCTGGTCGACGTCGGCTTCGGCCGTTTCAGCCGCCACCCGCTGCGCCTGGACGAACGCGGCGAACAGGCCGACCCCGACGGCGCGTTCACCCTCCTCCCGACCGGTGCGCACGGCGACCTGGACGTCCTGCGGGACGGCACACCGCAGTACCGCCTGGGCCCGCGCCCGTACGAGCTCGCCGACTTCGCCCCGACCTGCTGGTGGCAGACCACCTCGCCGCACTCCCACTTCACCCGCTCGACGACCTGCTCGCTGCCCACCGCGGACGGCGGCCGGGTGACCATCAGCGGCAGCCGCCTGATCACCACCACCCCGGCCGGCGGGCGCACCGAGCAGGCCCTCACCGACGACGAGGCCCTCACCGCCTACCGCACCCGCTTCGGGATCACACTGGACCGCCTCCCGGCCCTCCCGGCCCTCCCGGCCCTCCCGGCCCTCCCGGACTGAGCGTCCACCGGCCGCCGTCTGCCCGTGGCGAATCCGCTGCGGGCAGAGGAACCGCCCCCGGGCGCCCTCCTGGGCCGACAGTGGAGTCGACGGCAACCCCCGCTCCGACGAGGAGAGGTCAGATGACTCCACCCACCACGCCCCCGCCCCGCGCGGCGGACGGCGACACCCCGCCCAGCGCCTTCGACGACCACCTCGCGGCGCAGCTGCTCGCCCAGCGGATCGTGCTGCTCGGCACCCAGGTCGACGACGTGTCGGCGAACCGGGTGTGCGCGCAGCTGCTGCTGCTGTCGGCCGAGGACCCGCGCACCGACATCTGCCTGTACATCAACAGCCCCGGCGGGTCGGTCAGCGCGGGGCTGGCCGTCTACGACACCATGCGGCTCGTCCCGAACGACGTCTCGACGCTGGTGATGGGCTTCGCCGCCAGCATGGGCCAGTTCCTGCTCACCGCGGGGGCGCCCGGCAAGCGGTTCGCGCTGCCGAACGCCCGGATCATGATGCACCAGCCCTCGGCGGGCATCGGCGGCACCGCCGCGGACATCGAGATCCAGGCGGAGAACCTCCAGCACACCAAGCGGGTCATCGAGCGGATCACCGCCGAGCACACCGGGCAGAGCGAGCAGACCATCGCGCGCGACGGCGACCGGGACCGCTGGTTCACCGCCGAACAGGCCAGGGAGTACGGGCTCGTGGACAAGGTGGTGGAGTCGGTCGCCGACATCCGCCCGGCCGCCGCCCGCCGACGGATCGGACTGTGACATGGGCTCGTACACGGTTCCCTACGTCATCGAGCGCACCGCGCAGGGCGAGCGCACCTACGACGTCTTCAGCCGGCTGCTGAACGAGCGGATCATCTTCCTCGGCACCGAGATCGACGACGGCGTCGCCAACGTGGTCATCGCCCAACTCCTGCACCTGGAGTCGGAGAACCCGGAACGCGAGATCTCGATCTACCTCAACTCACCCGGCGGATCGTTCACTTCGCTGATGGCGATCTACGACACCATGACCTTCGTGCAGGCGCCGATCTCCACCTTCTGCGTCGGCCAGGCGGCCTCCACGGCGGCGGTCCTGCTGGCCGGCGGGGACCCGGGGCGGCGCTTCGTGCTCCGGCACGCCCGGGTCCTGCTCGGCCAGCCCGCCAGCGGCGGCCGGCAGGGCACGGTCTCCGACCTCAGCCTCGCGGCCAAGGAGATGGTCCGCATCCGCGCGCAGGTGGAGGACGTCCTCGCCCGGCACACCCGCCACGACGCGGCGACGCTGCGCGCGGACATGGACCGGGACAAGGTGCTCACCGCCGAGGAGGCCGTCGCGTACGGCATCGCCGACCAGGTGCTGAACCGGCGGCACGCACCCGCCTGACCCTCGGGCGGCCGCCGGTCCGGCCGGGGCCGGTCAGGCGGCCAGGGCGAGGCCGTCGTAGCGCCCGGTGGGCGAGGTGCGGCCCCGGCCCGCCTGGCCCGCCTGGCCCACCCGGCCCGCCTGGCCCACCCGGCCTGCCGGGCTCGGGGCGTACCGGGTCAGTTCGTCCTGGGCGAGTGAGAGCAGGTCCCCGAGGCCCAGCCCCAGCGCCCGGGCCGCGGCCGCGAGGACCTCGGAGGAGGCCTCCTTGCGCCCGCGCTCCAGCTCCGACAGGTACGGCATCGAGATCCGGGCCGCCTCGGCGACATCCTTCAGCGTGCGCTCCTGGGCGAGCCGCTCACGCCGCAGCACGTCGCCGACGACATCGCGCCACAGCGGATCCCGCCGGGCGCGGGGCCGCTCGCCGGACGCAGGCGGCGAGGCCTGCGGACGCAGGGGGATGACGCGGGCTTCGTTCGACGCATGAGTGCTCACCCCTTCAGCCTAGGCATCCCGGGCGCCGGGGGAAGAGCACGGCGTTCTGCCCTGGGTGAATCCCGCGGCGGCGGGCAGGCTGACGGCACGTCACCGCGGGTCGGCCCGCACCCGGCCGGCGGCACCCGGCCGTGCGCCTCCCGGTCGATCAGGAAACCCTCCGGCCCCCGCCCGCCGCGCGAGCGCAGCCACTCATCGAGCGCCGCGGTCAGCCCGGACAGCAGCGCCTCCAGCCGCGCCCCGTCGAGGCCCGCCGCGTCCACCGTGGTCACCGCGGCCGCGGCCCCGCCCCGCCGCGCCGCCGCCCGACACCTGATGTGGTCTCAACCACTGGAGGAAAACCGCAGCTTGGCGCAAAACCGGACCCGCCGACTTGACGGAATTCGCCAGCCCCGCGCCCCACCCGCACCAGGCATTGACCCGGGCATGACGTCGTGTGAGTGTTCGGGCACCCGAGCGCGGACGGCCCGCACGGCCGTCCCCACACACGGCCCCGCGGCGCGCCACCAGCCCCTGTGCCGTCCGCGGTCGAGGACCCCCACACGCGAGGAGCCTCGATGCAACACAGAGTCACCGCAGGCCGGTTGCTGACCACCGCGACCACCCTGACCGTGCTGGCCGGCATGATCGCTGCCACCGCGGGGCCGGCCACCGCCGCACCCGCCCCCACCCCGGCACCGAGCGCTCTGGCCGCCGCCGTCAACGCCGCCGACGCGGCCGCGAGCGCCGGCCTCGACGCCCTGGCCAAGGGCCCCGACGAGACCTACCAGCGCAAGACCGTCACCCCCTGGCTCGGCGGCCTCTACTCCGTGTCCTACGAACGCACCTACCACGGCCTGCCCGTGGTCGGCGGCGACGCGGTCGTCCTCGCCGACGCCCAGGGCAAGGTCCGCGCCCAGCAGTCCGCCACCACCGGCCCCCTCGGCGCCCCGACCACCCCGCAGGTCAGCGCCGAACACGCCGAGAAGACCGCCCGCACCAAGCTCGCCGCCGTCGACACGGTCGACACCCGCCGCCTGGTCGTCCGGGTCAAGGACGGCAGCAGCCGCCTCGCCTGGGAGACCGTCCTCAAGGGCCACACCGAATCCGCGCCCAGCACACTGCACGTCTTCGTCGACGCCACCACCGGCGAAGTCGTCGACAGCTACGACGACGCCCGCGCCGGCACCGTCAACAGCAAGTGGAACGGCCCCGGCCCGCTGACCATCAGCACCACCAACTCCGGCGGCTCCTACTCGCTGCGCGACCCCAACCGCCCCGGCCTCAGCTGCTCCGACTACAGCACCGGCCAGGTCTTCTCCAAGTCCAGCGACTCCTGGGGCAACGGCAGCCCCTCCACCAAGGAGACCGGCTGCGGCGACGCCATGTGGGCGGCCCAGAAGGAATGGGACATGCTCCGCGACTGGCTCGGCCGCAACGGCCACGACGGCAACGGCGGCAGCTGGCCGATCAAGGTCGGCCTCAACGACGTCAACGCCTACTGGGACGGCAGCTCCGTCTCCATCGGCCACAGCCAGAGCGGCGAGTGGATCGCCGCCCAGGACGTCGTCGGCCACGAGTTCGGCCACGGCATCGACCAGTACACCCCCGGCGGCGCCAACAACGAGAACGGCCTCGGCGAGGGCACCGGCGACATCTTCGGCGCGCTCACCAAGGAGTACAACAACGAGCCCGCGCCCTACGACTACCCCGACTACCAGGTCGGCCGCATGATCAACCTGGTCGGCCAGGGCCCGATCCGCAACCTCTACCAGCCGTCCCTGGTCAACAACGACCCGAACTGCTACTCCTCCGCCATCCCCGGCACCGAGGTGCACGCCGCGGCCGGCCCGCTCAACCACTGGTTCTACCTGCTGTCCAACGGCTCCAACCCCGGCGGCGGCAAGCCCACCAGCCCCACCTGCAACAACTCCACCGTCACCGGCATCGGCGTCAAGCAGGCCGGCCAGGTCTTCTACGGCGGCATGCTGCTCAAGACCAGCGGCATGACCTACAAGCGCTACCGCACCACCACCCTGACCGCCGCCAAGAACCTCGACCCCACCTGCACCTTCTTCAACCGGACCAAGGCCGCCTGGGACGCCGTCAGCGTCCCCGCCCAGGCCGGCGACCCGACCTGCAGCAGCAACGGCGGCAACGACTTCTCGCTCACCCTCGGCCCGGCCTCCGGCTCCGTCCAGCCCGGCGCCACCACCACCTCGACCGTCGGCACCGCCGTCACCTCCGGCACCGCCCAGAGCGTCACCCTGACCGCCTCCGGCCTGCCCGCCGGCGTCACCGCGAGCTTCAACCCCTCCTCCGTGCAAGCCGGTTCGTCCTCGACGCTGACCCTCTCCGCCTCCGCGACCGCGACGAGCGGGACCTACCAGATCACCGTCACCGGCACCGCCGGCACCACCACCCACACCGCCCAGTACAGCCTCACCGTCGGCGGCGGGGGCACCCCCAACCCCGGCGGCACCTGGGCCGCCGGCACCACCTACCAGGCCGGCGACGTCGTGACCTACAACGGCGTCGGCTACCGCTGCCTCCAGGGCCACACCGCCCAGGTCGGCTGGGAGCCGCCGAACGTCCCGGCCCTGTGGCAGGCCGTGTGACCGGCGCCCGCTGACACCCGGTGAAGCCGCTGCGGGGAGGGGGGGGGAGGGGGGGGGGGGAGGGGGGGGGAACAAGATGGTTTTCGTGCGGGGGTGCCGCCGCGAGGCCTGCACACAAGGGCAGGGCGTGTTTCTTTTGGGTTTCCCCCCCCCTCCTCTGT
>NZ_JBVILX010000014.1:143248-241421 GCF_055580145.1 Kitasatospora sp. NPDC032121
GTTGGGGTTGGGATGGTATGCCGAGCGGCGGGGGGGGGGGGGGGGGGGGGGGGTTGGGCCCCCCCCCCCCCCCCCCGCAGCCATGCCCGCTGTGCCCACCGGGGCCCCGGGACGGGCACCCGCCCGCCCGCACCGGCGGTTGTCAGGCCGGCCCGGCGCCCCGCGTCCGTGCGCGAGGGGCCGGGCCGTCCTGCCGCGGGTCCGCCCCCTACGGCGTCGGCGCCGGGCTCACGGCGGTGGCGGTCGGGGGCCGGCCGGCCGGAGCGGACCGGATGGTGTCGAACACCTGCCGCACCTGCCGCAGCGTCGACTCGGACGGCTGCCGCAGACAGGCCGTCACCTCGACCACGACCGGGGAGCCGGCGCGGTCGACGGCGCGCAGGCCGCCCAGCTCGCGGGTGCCGCCGAGCGCGGCGCACTCCTGCTCGAGGTAGCCCGACTCGTTGAGCCCGGACGGGCTCGGGCCGAGCTTCTCGGCCAGCCCCCGGTCGTCCTCCCTCAGCCGGAACCCGACGACCGCGCCATCCACGGGCAGCAGCCAGGGGATCGGACAGTAGGTGGCGCCCGGGGTGCACGACGGCCCCAGCGGCTGGGTGCCGAGGTAGCCGAACTTGTCCTGCGGCGCGGCGGCCGGCAGGGCCAGGACGTGCCAGTTCACCGGCAGGGCGACGACCATCTCCGGCAACCGCGGGAAGTAGAACGTCGGCCCGGGAAGGACGGACGGAGTCCCCGTCGGCGCCTGGACGGGCGGCACCGCGGGCGCCGGGGCGGACACGGAGCCCGCGGGCCCCAGCCCCACCCCCCGCACCGGGCCCGGCGCGAGCGCGGGCGCCGCGGCCAGGACGGCCGCGGCCAGGCCGACGGTGAGACCGGCCGCGAGCCCGGCCGCCCGCCGGCGGCGCCTGGACCGCTCGACCCGGGCGAGCACACGCTCCACCCGGTCCTGCGGAGAGGCCAGGGCCGGGACGGCCCGGTGGAGCATGACCCGCAGCTCCTCCTCGTCGTGCCCGCCGTCGCCCGGCCCGAACGGGTCGAGCAGCTCAGTTCCGGTCACGAGGTCCCCCGTCCAGCAGGAGTTCCCGGGCAGGCAGCCGTCCGCGCAGGGCGGCGAGCGCCCGGTGCGTCTGGCTCTTGACGGTGCCCGTGCTGCAGCGCAGCACCTCGGCGGTCTCCTCGACGCTCAGGTCCTCGAAGAAACGGAGCACCACCACGGCCCGCTGGCGCGGCGGCAGCGACCGTACCGCCTCGGCCACCACCTGGCCGAGCACCACCCCCTCGTACGGGTCCTCCTCCGGCTGCGGCTCGGGCATCTCCCCGTGCGGCAGCTCCCCGGTCCAGCGACGCCGCCACCAGGAGACGTGACAGTTCACCAGGACCTTCCGCAGGTACGCCTCGGGCCGGTCGGGCGCGATGCGCGCCCACTTGGGCCACACCTTGGCGAGCGCCGTCTGCAGCAGGTCCTCGGCCTGGTGCGGGTCGCCGGTCAGCAACCAGGCCGTCCGCAGCAGCTTCGGCCCGCAGGCGGCGACGAACTCCTCGAAGTCCGGAGGTATCGCGTTCGTCATCCTGCCGTCGTCCCCGCCATGGTGCCCGTGCCGTCCCCGTCTGCCGTGGCGGCCGGTCCGGCCGCAGTGTCGTTCTTCCTCTCACGGCAGCTCGACGCGATGGGAGGCCGTTCGGGTTGCCTGCGGACGCGGACTCGCGAACCGGCCCGGCCCTCCGCCCCCGGAACCGGCCCGGCCCTCCGCCCCGGAACCGCCCGCTCCCCGCCCGGGCAGGAGCCGCCGGAACGCATGTCCTCCAGGCCCTGTCAACATCACTGGACACCGGTGCGCAACTCGACCAGTCTTCACCACCATGACGTTCCCCCAGCACTCTCCCGGTGCCGTGCGCACCACGCTGCTCGAGGCGGTCACCGCGGTCGGCGACGAGGCCGTCCCCCTGCTCGCCGGCTGCCGCGGCGACACCCGGATCCCCGGCGCCCAGTGGACGGTCGCCGAGGCGGCCGCCCACCTGGCGATGGCCAACGAACTGATGGCCGCCCTGGCCGCCGGCGAGGAACGGCCGTACGGCGACGGCACCCCGGGCGCGCTGGCCGCGGCGAACGCCGCCTCACTGGCCGAGCGGACCGAACGCGACCCCGCCGTACTCGCGGAACAGATCGCCCGGCAGGCAGGGGAGTTCGCCACGGCGGCCGGCCCGCGCACCGGCACCGAACCGATGCTCACCCCACTCGGCCCGATGGACCTCGACACCCTCGGCGCCTACCTGCTGACCCACATGCTGGCCCACCTCTACGACATCGCCGTCGCCCTCGGCCGGCCACACCCGATCGACCGGCGGCGCGTCGCCCTGACGATGCCGTTCCTGCGCACGGCCATGCCCCTGGTGACGGACGCCCGCACCGCCGCCGGCCACAGCGCCTGCTACCGGCTGCGGCTGCGCGGCCAGGGCGGGTTCACGGTGACCTTCACCGACGGCACCGTCGTGGTGGGCCAGGAACCGCCGCGCCGCCCGGACTGCACGATCCTCATCGAACCGGTGGCGTTCTTCCTGCTCGCCCTGGGCCGCTGCTCCACCACCGGCGCCATCGCCCGCGGCAAGGTGCTCGCCTGGGGCCGCCGACCCTGGCTGGCCCCGTCCTTCCCCGGCCTCTTCACCGCCCCCTGAGCCGCCGCCCCGACGGCGTCCCGGGCTGCTCCCTGCCCCCGCTCTTCCCGTACGTCCCCGGGCCGTCCTCGCGGCCCCTCCCGCAGGTGCTCCAGCAGGGCCGGCCAGTAGGGGGGAGCGGTGGAGGCGAGGGCCGTGCCGCGGGTGCGCAGCCCGCACCCGCACACCACCTCACCCGGCCGGTCGGGCGTTCGACCGTGGCCGTTAGCATCGCGCGCATGCTGGCGCTGCTCCACACCTCGTCCGTCCACGTCCCGGTCTTCGACGCGCTGCGCGACCGCGACCACCCCGGGCTGCCCCTGCGGCACGTCGTGTCCGAGGAACTGCTGGCCGGGGCCCGGGCCGGCGGGCCCGAGTCCGTCGCGGGGGACATCGACCGGGTGCTCGCCGCGGCGGTCGCCGAGGGGGCGGCGGCGGTGTTGTGCACCTGCTCGACGATCGGCGGGGTCGCGGAGGCCCGGGCCGAGGTGTTGGGGGTGCCCGTGCTGCGCGTCGACCGCCCGATGGCGGCGGCCGCCGTCGCCGCCGCGCCCGGCGGGGGCGGGACCACGACGCGCGTCGTGGTGATCGCCGCCCTGGCCGGCACCGTGGGCCCGACGGTGGCTCTCGTCGAGGAGGAGGCCGCCCGGTCCGGCCGGCCGGTCACGGTGACGGCCACGGTGGTCGAGGGCGCCTGGGACCGGTTCGAGAGCGGTGACAACGCCGGCTACCTGTCCGCGATCGCCGCCGCCGTCGACGCCGTGGACGGGGCGGACGTCATCGTCCTCGCCCAGGCGTCCATGGCGGCGGCCGCGCAGCGGACCACGACCGCCACACCGGTCCTGTCGAGCCCGGCCCCGGGCCTGCGCGCCGCTGCTGCTGTCGCCGCGTCACGCCGCCGGCCGGGTCAGCCGGCGGTCCGCTCGGCGGTGGCCGGCAGCGCGGTCGCGACGTCGACGACCGCGTCGGCCGGGGGAGGGGTGAAGGTGAGCGCCTTCCCGTAGTCGCGGTAGGTGAAGTCGAACGGCTCCGCGTTCCGGCCCGAGCGGAGCCGGGTGACGTACGGCGTCCCGGTCCCGCTGACCTCGGCCTGGGCGCCGCCGAGAGCCGCCGGTGGCTCCGAGCCGGCATCCGTCACGTTCGCCGCCCGGGGCCCGGGCGGCGAACGGTGTGGCGGAGCGCCGTTACGCGCCGCCGGCGATCCGGCCGAGGTCGGCCCAGCCGCCGGCGCTGTCGCCCCCGCGGTAGGCGTAGGCGGTGACGGCGCCGCCGGCGTCCGTCAGGAGGTAGTCGGCGTGGGTGTCGCCGTCGAAGTCGACGAGGGCGACCTGCTCCTGGCGGTCGGTGACGCCGGTGGCGATCCGGCCGGTGGGCAGCCAGCCGCCGTGGCGGTCGCCGCCGTGGTTGAGCCAGGCGCCGACGGAGCCGTCGGGGTTGATCAGGAGGTAGTCGGCCTTGCCGTCGCCGTCGAGGTCGGCGAGCCGCACCCGGCTGCGGTCGGTGGTGACGCCGGTGGCGACCTGGCCGATGCCGTACCAGCCGCCCGCGCCGGCCGGGTCGCCGCCGCGGTTCAGCCAGACCTTGACGGCGCCGCTGTCCTCGATGACCAGGTAGTCGGTGCGGCCGTCGCCGTCGAAGTCGGCGAAGCGGACCTGGTCCTGGCGGTTGGTGACGCCGGTGGCGACCCGTCCGAGGGGTTCCCAGGGGGCGACCTGGTCGCCGCCGTGGTTGAGCCAGACGTTCACGGAGCCGTCGGGGTTGATCAGGAGGTAGTCGGCCTTGCCGTCGCCGTTGAAGTCGGCGAGCCGCACCCGGCTGCGGTCGGTGGTGACGCCGGTGGCGACCTGGCCGATGCCCTGCCAGCCGCCCGCGCCGGCCGGGTCGCCGCCGTGGTTCAGCCAGACCTTGACGGCGCCGTTGTCCTCGACCGTCACGTAGTCGGGCTTGCCGTCGCCGTCGAAGTCCGCCCACCGCACGCGCCCGCTGCCGCCCACCTCGTTGCCGGCCCGGGGGGCCGCGGGGCGGGACGCCCAGCCGTCGGCGACGGCCTGGTCCAGCGCCCGGTGGAAGACCTCGGCCATCTTGCGGTAGCCGCCGTCGTTGGGGTGCAGCCGGTCCGGGAGGTCGGTCGCGGCGTCGAGGTCCGCCGGGTCCACGTACCGGAAGTGCCGGCCGGCGGCCCCGCCGGCCGGGCTCTGGCCCCGGTCCTGGAGCGCGGCGAACTCGCGGTTGAACACGGCGGTCTTCTGCTCCAGACCGGGGGTGGCGGTCAGCAGGCCCTGCACGACGACGGTCACGCCCGGCCTGTCGGCGAAGATGCGGTCGACCAGGTCGGACAGCCGCTGGGCGGCCTGCACCGGGTCGGCGTTCGCGTCCCACTTCAGGTCGTTGATGCCGAGGTGCAGGAGGACGACGTCGGGGTCGGCGGCGGACAGCCAGCGGTCGATGTCCGCGCGGACCTGGGCGATCCGGTAGCCGCTGTGCCCCTCGTGGTCGGGATCCGCGACGGCGCCGGAGGAGGAGGTGCCGACCAGGTCGACGGTGTACGGGGACTGCTGGGCGGTCAGGTCCCACAGGGGTGCGCGGTAGCCCGCGCCGGTGGTGCTGCCCGCCCCGTCGGTGATCGAGTCACCGAGCGGCATGACCTTGATCGGGGTCGGGGCCGGAGCCGGGGTCGCAGCGGTGGCGGAGGCCACGGCGGCAGGCGCGGCCGGGGTCCCGGCCGAGGCCGAGGCCGCGGTCGGAGTCAGGGCGGCGGTGAGGGCGGCCAGGGCGATCAGGGAGGCACGTTTCACGTGGGTGTCCGTTCTTGGGGAGGCGAGGGGAACACGGGACGGGCCCGAGCGGCCGCCGCGCACGGCGGTCGCTCGGGCCCGTCCACGCGGATGGTGGATCCGGTGGCGGAACGGCCGGGGATCCGGGGCCCGGGCCCGGGTTCAGCCCCGGGCCGGGGCTCAGGCGCCGGAGGCGATCCGGCCGAGGAAGTCCCAGCCGCCGTGCCCGTCGCCGCCCTTGTTGGCGTACGCGCTGGTGCTGCCGTCGCCGGCGTTCCAGAGGTAGTCGGCGCGGCCGTCACCGGTGAAGTCCGTCAGGAAGACGGCGTTGTTGTCCGTCGTCAGACCGGCGGCGACGCGGCCGACGGGCTCCCAGGGGGCGACCTGGTCGCCGCCGCGGTTGAGCCAGACGTTCACGGAGCCGTCGGCGCCCACGACGATGTAGTCGGCCTTGCCGTCGCCGTTGAAGTCGGCGAGCCGCACCCGGGAGCGGTCGGCGGTGACGCCGGTGGCGACCTGGCCGATGCCCTGCCAGCCGTTGGGGCCGGCGAGGTCGCCGCCGCGGTTCAGCCAGACCTTGACGGCGCCGCTGTCCTCGATGACCAGGTAGTCGGCGCGGCCGTCGCCGTCGAAGTCGGCGAAGCGGACCTGGTCCTGGCGGTTGGTGACACCGGTGGCGACGCGGCCGACGGGCTCCCAGGCGCGGACCTGGTCGCCGCCGTGGTTGAGCCAGACGTTCACGGAGCCGTCGGGGTTGACGACGATGTAGTCGGCCTTGCCGTCGCCGTTGAAGTCGGCGAGCCGCACCCGGGAGCGATCGGTGGTGACGCCGGTGGCGACCTGGCCGATGCCCTGCCAGCCGCCCGCGCCGGCCGGGTCGCCGCCGCGGTTCAGCCAGACCTTGACGGCGCCGTTGTCCTCGACCGTCACGTAGTCGGGCTTGCCGTCGCCGTCGAAGTCCGTGAAGCGCAGACGGCCGGTGCCGGCCTCGTTCACGGCGGCGGAACGCCGGTCCCGCAGGGCCGTGATCCACGGTCCGAGGTCGTCCACCCGGGTCTCGTAGGCGCCGGTGCGGGTCTCGGCGGAGGTGAGGCAACCACCCTGCCAGGAGCGGCTGGTGACGGCGACGACCTCGGCCTTGCCGGCCGACTCGCGGACGGCGGGACCGCCGGCGTCGCCCAGGCAGACGGTGGCGTCGGCGGGGGCCTTGGCCGCCACGTCGATGCCGGTGGCCTCGACGGTGCCGACGCCGAACGCCGCCGTGTGGGGAGCGGCGGGGACCCACTCCGTGCGGGTGCGGCCGTAGCCGGTGACCTTCAGCTCCTCGCCCTGGACCGGGGCGATGGCGGCCACGGCGACCGGGGTGATGCCGTAGGCGGGCAGGTCCAGACGGGCCATCACCAGGTCGCGGTCGGCGCGCGGCACCAGCTCGACGACGTCGGTGGTGTGGCCGCCGGTGCCGTTGAGGTCCCCGCGCCCGACCGTCACGGTGGTGCGCTTCTTCGGGGCGCCCGCCGGGACGGCGAGGGACTGGGCGGGGTCGTCGGCGAAGCAGCTCGCGGCGGTGAGCACCCAGCGCGGGTCGACCAGCGTGCCGGTGCAGCCGCGGCCGCCGATGTCGAGCTTGGCCACGTAAGGGCGGTCCGACAGGCCGGAGTTGGACGAGACCGGCCCGGTGGCGGTGATGTCCAGCAGGGTGTGGGGGCGGCTCTGGGGGTCGGCGGCCTCGCCGACCGCCGTCCACAGGCTCTTGTCGACCTTGAACGAGGTGGTGGTGCCGTCGACGGACATCGACACGGACACGTCGCGCACGCCGTCGCTCTGGATGCCGTGCACCCGCGGCACCTCGAGGCTGAGGCGCCCGACGGTGCCGGTCATCCGGAAGCAGATGTCGTCCCGGGTGCGCGCCATGATCCGCAGCAGGCCGCCGCCACCGGCCGAGCAGGTGGTGAGCGTGATGTTGCCGTTGCCGGACTTCAGGCGGATGCCCGACTCGGCCAGGATGCGGTCCGCGCCCGGGTAGGAGTAGTCCTCGACGGTGAACGGTGCGGTACCGGTGGTCGACGCGTGGGCGACCGGGACGCCGGCGGTTCCGGCGAGAAGCGTGAGACCGGCCGTCGCGGCGGCGGCCAGGATTCGAGAAGAGGCCCTCATTCGGGCTCCTCACCCCCCATGGATGTGGTCTTTTCCGTCATGAAGTGTCCCGCCGGTGCGAAGACCCGCGGGAACCCGGACGGACGCCGTGCACGGGCACACGCATTCCAGGACCTGCCATCCCCCCACCGAACTGACGGGGACATTGATATCACCATCGGAGGCGGCCGCCGACCCCGAGATGTCCACGATGCAATGAATTGCGAACCAGGAGCGGAAAGTAATGCCCTGATCTCCCGTCAGCCAAGGAGCGGTATCCAAAGTTTCCGTCCGACGTGCCATCATGTGCGGTCGGACGGGCCGAACCGATCGGTCCTTCTACCGAACTGACGTGTTTTCGAGGGGATATGACACAGCAGATACCTGGGGGGCGCTGGAAGGCCGCATCCCCCCTACGGCCACGCAAGGGACTGGCGGCCCGCCTCCTGGCGGCCGCCACCGTGATCGTTCTCACCACCGGATCGCTCTCCGGCACCGCCACCGCGACGGACGGCACACCCGGCCCGAGCCCGCGGGCCCAGGCCGTCGCCGCGTGGAGGACCGGCGGCGACTCCGTACGGGCCGCCGCCGAGATCGCCCTGGCCGGCACCGACGGCGACATCGCCGCCTTCCTGGACACCGGGCGCAGGATCGCCACCGAGCAGGACGAGCGGCTCGCCGTCCTCCAGCTGCTGAACGTCAGCGGGCCCGGCGTGCGCGAGGCCGCGCAGACCGCGCTCGCCGGAACGCCGCAGGACGTGCACGCCTTCCTGGCGACCGGCTGGAACGCGCCGCTGGCCGACGACCGCAAGGTCAGCGTGCTGCGCGCGATGAACACCGGCGGCACCGCGGTGCAGGAGGCCGGGCAGAAGGCCCTCAACGACGGCTCACCCGAGGCCGTCGCCCAGTTCCTCTCCGTCGACCTGCAGAAGGCGCAGGAGGAGGACAACCGGGTCCAGACCCTGCGGCTGATGAACTTCGGCGGCCCGCAGGTGAAGAGCGCGGGCAGCGCCGCCCTGAGCGCCGGCGCCGGCGCCGTACGGGAGTTCCTGCGGGAGGGCCAGTACGCGGCCCGCGCCCAGGACCAGGAGGCCATGACGGTCGGCCAGCTCGTCGAGACCGCCCGCCAGGCCGGCCAGGAGGCCGCCAAGGAGACCGCCGCCGCGAAGGAGGCCTCGGGCCGCGCGGTCGACGCCGCGCGCCTGGCCAAGGAGGCGGCCCAGAAGGCGGCCGCCGAGACCGCCGCCGCCCAGGGCTCCGCCCAGAAGGCGACCGCCGCCGCCCACCGCGCCGCCGACGCCGCCGAGAGCGCGGCGAACGCCGCCCGCACCGCGATCAACGCCGCCAACGCGGCCAGCAGCGCGGCCCGCACCGCCTCCGCCGCGGCGTCCGCCGCCGCGTCCGCCGCGGCCGCCGCCGGGCGGGCGGCGGCCCGCGCCTACGAGGCCGCCTCCGCCGCCGCGAAGGACGAGTCGCAGGCCGCCGCCGCCCGGGACGCCGCGAAGACCGCCCGGGACGCCGCGCAGGGCGCCACCACGGCCGCCGAGTCCGTGTACCGGGCCGTCGGCGCCCTGACCGAGGCCCTCACCTCGGTCGGCCAGGCCGTCGACGCCGGCCTCCACGCCGCCGCCGCCGCCCAGGCCGCCGCCGACGCGGGCGGCAACAGCGCGGTGGCCCAGGCCGAGGCCCAGCGGGCGAACGCGGCCGCCGCCAAGGCCCGCCGCCTGTCCGCCACCGCCAGCGCCGCCGCCGGCACCGCCAAGACGATGGCGACGCAGGCCCTGACGGCGGCCCAGCAGGCGCGCGCCGCCGCCACCGAGTCCGCCGGACACGCCACCGCCGCCGCCCAGGCCGCCGAGGACGCGGCCAACCACGCCGGTCAGGCCGGCAACTGGGCCAACCTCGCCACCGAGCACGCCAACGCTGCCGTCAAGGCCGCGGAGCGGGCCACCAGCGCCGCCAACCAGGCCGACCAGGTGGAGAAGACCGCCCGGGAGGCCGAGAAGGCCGCCCTGGAGAGCAACCGCGACCTCGCCATCGTGGCCGCCGAGGAGCTCAAGCAGCAGTACACCGAGCAGCAGGCCGCCCAGGCGACCGAGCGCGCCGAGGCCCAGCGCCAGGACGAGGAGACCAAGCAGCTCCTGGCCGAGGCCGCCGCGCCCGGCACCGAGCCCGCGACCGCCCTCGCCAAGGCCCGCAAGGCCGCCGTCCACCTGATGGCGACCGGCTCGCCGTGGACCGAGCGCACCGCCGAGGCCGCCCTGTCCGGCACCGACGCCGACGTCCGGCAGTGGCTCGCCACCGGACGCCAGGAGGCGGCGGCCCAGGACGACTACACGAAGATCGCCAACCTCGCCACGACCGGCACCCCCGCCCTCAAGGCGGCCGCCCTCGCCGCCCTCGACACCCCCGCGGACCAGCGGGCGGCGTTCCTGGAGACCGGCCAGCACACCGTGCTCAAGGACGACTACCGGGTCCAGGTCCTCGCCCTGATGAACGCCGGCGGCAAGGCCGTCAAGGAGGCCGGCTCGGCCGCCCTCGACGCCGGCACCACCGAGGCCCTGCGCGCCTTCGTCGCCACCGGCCAGTACCGGGCGCGCGAGGAGGACGACAAGGTCGAGGCGCTGCGGCTCAGCGTCCAGGGCGGACCGCGGGTCCGCGCCGCGGCCCAGGTCGCGCTCTCCGGTCCCGCCCCGCTGCTGCGCGGCTTCGTCGCCGTCACCCAGTACGTGGCGGCCCAGCGCGACCAGACCGACGCCGTCCACGTCGCCAGCGTCCAGCGCCTGGTCGCCGAGGGCAAGGCGATCGCCGCGACCGCCAGCCGCAACGCCGCCGAGGCCGCCGCCGCCGCGGCCACCGCGCGCGGCGCCGCCGCCGAGGCCGCGGGCTACGCCCGGCAGGCCAGCGACTCCGCGGCCGCCGCCCAGACCGCCGCCGGCCAGGCCTCGGCCGCGGCCTCCGCCGCCGACGCCTCGGCCCGCCAGGCCGCCGCCTCGGCCGCCACGGCGAAGAACGCGGCCGCCTCGGCCGGCACCTCGGCCGCCCAGGCGACCCAGTCCGCCCACCGCGCCGCCAACTCCGCCACCGCGGCCGCCGCTTCGGCCCGCGCCGCCTACGCGTCGGCCGACCAGGCGTACAACTCGGCCGTCGCCGCCGGCCAGAGCGCCGCCGAGGCGCTCGCCGCCGCCGGCCAGGCGCTGTCCCACGCCATGGACCTGGCCCGGCAGGAGGCCCAGGCGAACGCCACCGCCCCGGCCGAGCCCGGCGACCCGGGCGGCTCGGACGACGGGTACGAGCCGGAGCACCCGGACGAGGAACTGGTCATGGAGGGCGGCATCTCCGCCGCCGACGCCGCCACCCTCGCGCTGGACATCGCCGGCATCTTCGACCCCACCCCGATCAGCGACGGGGCCTCGGGCGTCCTCAGCCTCTTCCGCGGCGACTGGACCGGCGCGGGCCTGTCCGCCGTCGGCTTCATCCCGTACCTGGGTGACGCCGCGAGCAAGCCCGCGAAGATCGCCAAGCTGCTGGCCAAGAACGAGAAGATCGCCAAGCGGGCGACCGACATGAAGTGGGTGGAATGGGCCGCCCAGAGCCTCAAGCACATGTCGGTGACCAAGCTCGGCGACGGCGTGGCCACGCTCAACTCCCTCGCCCGCGACGCCGAGAAGGCGTACAAGACGAACACCAAGCTGCGGGCCGCGGCGATCAAGCACAACCTGCCGACCGACCTCGAGGGCCCCGTGCCGTTCGTCCCGCCGAAGGGCTGGATGGGCAAGCCGGAACGCGGCGGCGGTTTCAAGGACGCCTACGGCAACCTCTGGAAGAAGGCGACGGACGGCAAGGACGAATGGGACGTCCAGGTGAAGAAGGGAACGAAGTTCTCCATCTTCTCCAGCGGCAAGAACCAGGGGAAGGACTTCGAGCACGCCAACATCGCCCCGGACGGATACGTGACGCACTGAATACGGTGAACCGCCCCGGGCGGTAACGCCTTTCGGCCCGGCCCCGATGGAGAAAACGACCATCGGGGCCGGCGCCGCCCCTGATCCCGCGAAATCCCTCAACAATGCCCCGCCGTCAGTGAATTGACCGGAACAACCGGCCGAATTCCCCGCCACCACCGACCGCACCACCCTGGAGACGACCTCGCCATGGCCCTGGCCCCCCACCGCCTCGTCTGGATGAACCTCTGGCTGGAGGCCCCCGCCGAGCGGGACGCCGCGCTCACCCGCGAAGTCGCCGCCGCCCTGGCCCCGTTCGGCCGCGTCACGGTCACCTCCCGGGGCCCGTACCCGCGCACCCCCGAACTGCTCGGCTACGACGTCGAGCTGGTGCCCACCTCCGCCACCGCCGACTGCCTGCGCGCCCTGGGCCTGAGCCCCGACGAGGACGGCGACTGGCCCGCCTGGGAACGCACCGGCGCCGACACCTTCCTGCACCCCGCCGTCCGCGGCGCCCAGGTCGGCGAGGAGGAGGCCGCGACACCACCGCCGTTCGAGAACGGCGACGTGGTGACCGTCCTCGACAGCCCGACCGCCCGCGAGGAGGGCCTGGTGGGCGTCCAGGCCGTCGTCCACAACTCCTTCTACCTCCCCGACGAGCCCGACCCGCTGCTGCGCCGCTGGCACCACCAGGTGATGCCCGAGGGCCGGGAGACCCTGGAGCCCTTCGAGAGCACCGACCTGCGCCCCACCGGCCGCCGCACCGCCGTCTCGGACGTCCCCGACCCCGTGCACATCGCCCACGCCGGCCCGCAGGCCTGAACCGGCCCCCGCTCGACCGGCCCCCGCTCGACCGGCCCGCGGCCCGGACCGGCCCGGGCGCGCTGCCTGGACGGGCAGCGCATCGTGCCCGTCCACCCCCTTACCCGCGAGCGCCGCCCCGGGTATGCAGGGAGGGCACAGCGAAACGGCCACTCCTACGAGCGGAGTCCCATGCACGCGCACGAGCCGGCGAAGCAGGACAGGCAGCCGCAACCCGCCACCAGGGCCGCGGCCACGCGGGCGGGACGGACCCCGGACGGGCGGGCACCCGGGGAACTCCTCGAACTGCAGCGCACCGCCGGCAACGCGGCCGTCGTCCGGATGCTCCAGCGCAACCGCCACCGGCAGGGCGACGCCGAGCCGGTGCAACTGTCCGCGGTGCACGACGTGCTGCGCGCGCCGGGCAAGCCGCTGGACGGGACGCTGCGCCGGGAGATGGAGTCCCGCCTCGGCGCCGACTTCTCCGACGTCCGCCTGCACACCGGCTCCGCGGCCCGCGCCTCCGCCGCCGAGGTGGGCGCCCGCGCCTACACCTCCGGCAGCCATGTCGTCATCGGCGACGGCGGCGGCGACAAGCACACCCTCGCCCACGAACTGACGCACGTCATCCAGCAGCGCCAGGGCCCGGTGGCCGGTACCGACAACGGGTCGGGACTGAGCATCTCCCACCCCGGGGACCGCTTCGAGCGCGAGGCCGAGGCCAACGCGCACCGGGTGATGAGCCGCAGACCCGAACCGGGCGACCGGGACACCCGCGGCGACCGGGACACCCACGGCGCGGCGCGCGGCAACGGCGCGACGGCCGTCCAGCGCTTCGCCGAGGTCGACACCGAGGAACTGGGGCCCGTACGGGTCTCGCAGAGCGGCCTCTACCTCATGACCGTCGAAGCCGGCGCGGACACCACCGTCCTCTGGGTCGCGGAGGGCGCCCCGGCGCCCCGGTACTGCAAGCCGACCGGGCAGAGCGGGCAGATCGCGGGGCGCACGTACGCGCAGTACGAGCCGTCGACGGCCTTCCTCGCGGACTGCGCCCACACCGCCGAGGAGATCATGCACCAGCAGCGGCTGGCCCTGGGGCAGGACGCCAGCGAATTCGCCCGGGGCGGCCACCAGTTCGGCCTGGGCGACCAGGAGAACGCCCAGGGCGCCACGGCCTACGCGAACGCCCGGCCCGGCGGCCCGAACGCGAACGGCGAGGAACGGCCCAACCCCGGCCAGGCGTTCGCCATCGTGGAGACCGCGTGGCACGGGGACCACGAGCAGCCCGCCAACACCAGCGGCTGGCCCTACCACGTGGCCGCCGTCGTCGCCGTCGACGGCGACGACCACATCACCGTGGAACAGGCCGCCGACGGCAACGACGCCAAGGCCCGCCAGGGACACGAGGGCATCATCGACATGTACACCGCCGGCACCGACCCGACCACCGGACAGGCACTGCCGCACAGCTTCCACGGACGGAACACCGGCGGCCCGGTGCAGCACTTCTCGGCCGGCGCGATCACCGTCATCCTCCAGCCGATCAACGTGGGCGGCCTCAGGGGCGAGACCGGCCACCGCAAGCTCGTCTGAAACCCGACCGACTCCTCCGACCCCGAACACCCCTTTCCCACCAGGCCACTTGCCCCCGAAGGCGCCCCGCCCGGCGCGGTGTAGGGTGAGGAACCCGTTGGCTGGGAAAGGGGGGCGACATGAAGGTCGACCGGGAGCAGGTGACCGCCTGGCGGATGCGGCGCCAGTACCTCGACCCGCGGACCGGCGCCAGCGCGGGCGAGATCGTCAGCAGGCTCGCCGGCGTCCAGGCCCAGGTCCGGAGCGCGGCCGAACTCGCCGTCGCCCTACGGCAGTCCACCCCCGACCCCACCGGCGTCGACCAGGCCGTCACCGACCGCACCCTCCTGAAGACCTGGGCCGTACGCGGCACCCTCCACCTGCTGCGCCCCGCCGAGGCCGGCGCCTACCTGTCGCTCATGGCGGACCTGGGCACCTGGCTCAAGCCCTCCTGGCAGAAGGCCTCCGGCGTCAGCCCGGAGCAGATCGACGCGCTGACCGACGAGGTCTCCGGCATCCTCGACGGGGGAGCGGCCCTCACCCGCGACGAACTGGTCACCCGCCTCGTCGCCGACCGGCGCTTCAGGAGCATGGAGGAACGGCTGCGCTCCGGCTGGGGCTCCGTCCTCAAGCCGCTCGCCTGGCGCGGCGTGCTGTGCCACGGCCCCAGCCGGGGCAACAAGGTCACCTTCGTCAAGCCGGCCAGCCGGTTCGCCGACTGGAAGGGCGTGCCCGCGCCCGAGGAGGCCGCGCCCGTGGTGATCGCCTCCTATCTCGGCGCCCACGGCCCCGCCACGCCCGAGGTGTTCGACCGCTGGCTGTGCCTCAACAGCACCAGCAAGCCGAAGCTGCGCCGGTGGTTCGAGGGCATGGGCGAGCGGCTGACCGAGGTCGAGTTCGAGGGCCGCAAGGCGTTCATCCTCACCGAGCACGCGGAGGAACTCGCCGCCACCACCCCGTCCGAGGGGGTGCGCCTGCTCGGCGGCTTCGACCAGTACGTCCTGGGCCCCGGCACCAAGGACGAACTGCTCCTCGCGCCGCGGCACCGCGCCCTGGTGAGCCGCCAGTCCGGGTGGATCTCCCCGACCGTCGTGGTCGACGGCCGGATCGTCGGCGTCTGGGAGACCACCGGCCAGGACCTGGTGGTCACCCCGTTCCCGGACAGCGCGGCCCTTCCCCTGAAGGCGCTCGAAGAGGAAGCGGCCCACCTCGCCCACGCGAGCGGCACGGGCCCGCTGACGGTCCGCATCGCCTGACCGCACCGGCGTCGACGACCACCTCGTAGGCCTCGTCCACGACCTGGCGCACCGCGTACCCGGCACCCCCGCCCACATCGCAGCCTCGCGCCCCCCTGCGATGGCACCCGAGAGCGCCCAGGCGGCATCCCCGAACACACATGTCGGCGAACGTGCTTGCGCGGACTGCTTTTTGATGCCGTACCGGTGGCTTCCAGCTCGATTCTTCGACGCGCTGGGTGGAGCGTCGACGGGCCCCGTCCTTCTTCAGCCCGCGAAGCTGGATCCTCCAGAAGAAGAAGGGGTCACTGATCGAACCGGCACCGGTGTTCGTCGGGGAGACGATAGCTGTCATCGTTCCGGCGGTGCTGAATTTCGTCTTCAAGCCGTTCAGCTTCTAGATTGATCCGACGGTGGATTCCGATCCACTGAACCAACCCGTCGGGGCGCCGTCCGAATCGGGCGGCGCCCCGACGCACCAGACACGTGGAAATGGAAAATGCACAAGAGGCACAATCCCTGGGCGCTCGTCTACTTCCTGATCGGGCTCGTGCTCTTGCTGGTCGCTGTCGCGGGAGCGGCCAATGTCACCAGGGCCGACGACCTCATCGTCATCCTCGGTTTCGCCGTTCCAGGCCTGGTGTTGACGGTCCGTGCCCCGATCTACGGCGTCGCCTTCGGGGACGCCGGTGTGAAGTACTCCGGACTGCTCAAGTCACGCTCCTACACCTGGCCCGAGATCCAGGAGGTGAGGCCCGCCGTCGTCACCGGAACACTGTTCTCCTCCGACGTCCCGGAACTGCTCCTGGCCTCGGGAAAGATCGACCAGCTGCCGATGCTGGCGGGCTACGGGTGGGGGAACACGCCCAATCAGCGGGTGGAAAAGCTCGTGGCCGAACTGGAGAAGGCGCGTTCGTCCGCCGCCTCCCGCCACGGTGACCACACCCCGTAGCGGGCCGGCCGGAAGCCCTCGGCCACCGTGAAGCCCCGACCCGCCCGGGTCGGGGCTTCACGGCTTGCGGTCGCTCTGCGTCCGCCCGGCGGTCGCCGGGCCGCGAAGCGAGATGACGCGGACATGTCCTAGATTTCTCGGATACCCCGCCCCGAACGCCTCGCACAGAATCGGCGAAGAGCGCCCCCGGCGAGCACGGGTGCTCGACAACTCGCCCATCTGAGCCAGGAGTTGATCACGCATGGCACGCTCCTTCAAGCGCACCGGAACCGCCCTCGCGGCGGCGGCGATCGCGCTGTCCCTGTCCGGCGCGGCCACGGCCGTCGCCCAGCCCGCGGCGTCCGGAACCTCGAACCGGCACTGCGTGGTGAACGCGGACGGCGCCCAGACGAAGTGTTTCGGCACCTACCGCGAGGCCATCGGCTACGCCACCGGCGGGCACGTCACCGACGCCCCGCTGAGCGCCGCCGCGGCCGCCCGTGACAGCGCGTTCGCCGAGGAGCTGAACAGCTCGGCCGGCCTGTCCAACCTGGTCGTCCTGGGAACGATCTACCAGGACTTCTTCTTCGAGGGCCAGTCGGTGACCTACACCGGCCCGCACGCCTGCTACAACGGCAACAGCGCCGACTACTCCTTCGACATCGCCGCCCCGCTCCAGGACCACGTCTACTCGCTGCGCCCGTACGCCAACTGCTGGTTCAACCTGTTCACCGGCACCCAGGCCGGCGGCTACGCCAGCCCCAGCTACAAGGGCGAGACCGTGTCGGTGGACGAGGCCTGGCGCACGCACTCCAAGTCGCTGACCCTCGGCTGAACCACGCTCTGACACCCGCCCACCCGGCGGGATCCGCCGGCGGGCGGCCGGCCACGTGCCGGCCGCCCGCCGCCGTGAGGCCGACCCGTGAGGCCGACCCGGGCGGCAGACCCGATCCGCCACGCCGGCGCCTACGGCTGGATCACGAAGTACGCCACCATGCCCGCCGTCAGGCACAGGAACAGCTGCACCAGCAGACCCGCGGGGATCGGCACCTCGTCCGGGTCACCCGCCTTCTGCGCCGCGAGGTGCCGGCGCGACAGCTTCCCGAGGTGCCCGGCCGTCCCCAGCGCCAGCGACAGCACGGCCAGCGCGTACATGGACAGCGCCGAGGCCAGGCCCGTGCCCCTGAGGTGACCGATCAGGAAGAGCGCTCCGGACAGCGGCGCCAGGGACACCATGATCCGGTACTTCCGGATCGGCTGCGGCGGCACCGCCAGCGCCCAGAACAGCACCGTCACCAGCGCGACGATCCACCACCAGGTGGACACGCTCAACCCCAATGGTGTCATCGCCCCACACCCCATCCCACGTCACGGACGTTCGCGCACGCCCACCCCGGCCACGCTAGCCACCCCCGCCCCCGCACCGCGCCGACAGGACCCGGCAAGATCCACACCGGTTCCCTGCACGCTCCCGGCAAGGCGCGGCGAGGCCCCGGCCGGACGGCCCGCCCCCCGGTGCAACCGCCGCGCCGCCGGCGGTGTTCTCAGAGACGATGGACGAGATGCCTCCTCCGCTCACCGAGCTGCTCGCGGCAGACCTCGACCGTGGGTTCGCCGAACTCGTGCGCACCCACGGCGGCGCCGTGTACTCGGTGCTGCTGCGCCTGAACGGGGCGTCGCGCGACGTGGAAGACCTGGTGCAGGACACCTTCCTGCGGGCGTACACGGCGCTGCGCGACTACCCGCCGGCGCGGCGGCAGGCCCTGCAGCCGAAGGCCTGGCTGCTGGCGATCGGCACGAACGTGTGGCGCAACCACGTCCGCACCCTGACCCGGCGGCCCGCCGCCGCGGAAGGGGTGGACGTCCGGGAACTGCCCCTGGTGGACGGCAAACCCGGACCCGAACAGCGGGCGGAGCACGCGGACGAACGGGGGAGATTGGTGGCCGCGCTCGCCGAACTGCCCGAACACCACCGGCTGCCGGTGGTCCTGCGGCACGTCGGAGAGCTGAGCTACGCGGAGATCGCGGAGCTGGTGGAATGCCCGGTAGGCACCGTCAAGGCCCAGGTGTCACGGGGGCTGGCCGCACTGCGCAGCCAACCCCGGCTGGCGGTAGAGGAGGTGAGAGGATGAGCGGACACCCGCACGCGGCCCCGAACGGCCGGGACCCGTACGGCCGGGACCCGTACGGCCGGGACCCGCACGACGCGGCACCCGACGCGGTACGGCGCACGGTCAACGGCACGGCCACGCCCAAGGCGTCCACCGCACGGACCACGGACATCCCACCGCCCGGCGGCCACACCGTGCCCGACAACGACGGCGACAGCCACACCGTGCCCGGCCTCGACGCCCTGCACGTACCGATGCCCGCCGACCTGGCGATCCGGATCCTGCAACGCGCCGGCGTCGCCGACCGCGAGTACGACCGGTACACCGTGGTCGACGGCCCGGTCACCGCCCTGTTCGTCGCCCACGGACGCGGCGCCGTCGTCGCGGCCGCACCCGTCGACTGGTACCCCGGCGCGGAGGCCTTCGAGGAAGCCCACCTGCGCCGCACCGGCCGCACCGCGCTGCCCGCCGGCAAACCGCTGCCCGGCGTCGTCGGCGCGCTGCGCACCGGGCGGGACCGCATGCTGCGCTACGACTACGGCTCCCTGCCGCAGGCGCAGCGCAGCGTCCTGGAGGCGGTGCGCGCCATCCCGCGCGGTCAACTGCGGCCCCCGCGCTGGCTGGGCCGCGAGGCGGGGCTGCCGGAGGCGGACGAGGCGGACCTGCTGGCGGCGGTGCGCGCCAACCCCGTTCCGGTGCTGATCCCGGTGCACCGGCTCGGCGACGAGGACGGCCGGCCCCTCGACTGCGGCCTGCCCGCCGACCTGGTCGAGCGGCTGCGCGCGCACGAGGGCATCGACGGGGAGCGCCTGCACCGGTTCGCCGCGGACGGCACCCACTTCCTGGGCAGCGACACCACCCGGATCTTCTGCTACCCGACCTGCGCCGACGCCCGCCGCATCACCGACCGGCACCGGGTGCCGTTCGGCTCGGCCGCCGACGCCCGGGCGGCCGGCTACCGGGCCTGCCGCAGCTGCCGACCCCTGCCGGCCTGACCTCCCCTCACCTTCGCGAAGGCCCCCGGGGAGCCGGTGCCGCCCGTTCACAGGGCCTGCGGGAAGTCCAGCAGCCGGTCCGGGTCGTAGCGCGCCCGCAGCCGTTCCAGCCGGGGCAGGTTGGCGCCGTAGTACGCCCGCCGCCAGTCGGCCAGCCGCGGGTCGCGGTAGTTCTGGTAGGCGTGGCCGGAGGCGTACGGGCGCAGCGCCTCGCGGGCCTCGCCGACCCAGCGGACGGCGGCGTCGGCGGCGTCCGCGGTGGCCTTGGCGTCCTTGGCGGCCTCGGCGGCGTCGGAGGGGCCGCTGGCGGGCCACCAGGCGTAGCACTGGGCCAGGAAGCGCGCGTCGCGGTGCACGAAGGCGGTGGCGTCGGCGGGCACCCGGTTGACGGCGCCGCCCAGGACGTTGAAGGAGATCGAGGCGCACACGCCGTCGGGCACGCGCCGTAGCACCGCGAGGGTCTCCCGGACGGTCTGCGGGCCGAGCCCGCGGTCGAAGAAGTGCGAGGCCGCGGCGAAGGCGACGCGCTGCTCGTCCGGGCGCCCGATGACGGCCTCGCCGCCGGCGTTCGCCCGTACGGCGGCCAGGTACGACCGGCGGACGGCCTGCCGTTCGCGGGCGGGTCCGGCGGCGGCGACCAGCCCGTCCAGCCACCGCTCGGCCTCCTCCTCCCCGCCGCCGCCGAGCAGGAACCCGGCGACCTCGGCGACCGGGCCGCCCGGGCGGGTCTCCAGCAGGAAGTGCGACCAGAGGCGGTCGGGGGCGGTGAACGCCCGGTCCTGCCAGTGCTCCAGGACGGTGCCCGCCTCCCGGTAGGGCCAGGAAGCCCGGAACGCGGTCAGGTCGGCGGCCGGGTGGGTGCGCATCCGCAGCGAGGTGACCACGCCGAAGTTGCCGTTGCCCGCGCCGCGCAGGGCCCACAGCAGGTCGGGTTCGGTCCGCTCGTCGCAGCGCACCGTCCGGCCGTCGGGGAGCACCACCTCGGCGCCGACCAGGCTGTCGCAGGTCAGCCCGTACGCGCGGCTGACCACCCCGTGGCCGCCGCCGAGGGCCAGCCCGGCCAGGGCGACGGTCGGGCAGCTGCCGGCGGGCACCGTCACGCCGTGCCGGGCCAGTTCCTCGTAGACGGTGATCAGCGGGGTGCCCGCGCCGATCTCGGCGTGGCCGCCGTCCTCCACCCGGACGCCGGACAGCCGGGACACGTCGACCACCAGCGGCATCCGGCTGGACCAGGCCCCGTAGCAGTGGCCGCCGCCGCGCACCGTGAGCCGCAGGCCGTACCGGCGGGCGAACCGCACGCACCGGGCGACGTCCTCGGGCCCGGCGCAGTACGCGACCGCCCCGGGGCGGGCCCGGTCGGCGTACCGCAGGTTGCGCGGCAGCCGCGCCGCCTCGTACCCGGCGTCGCCGGGCAGCACCAACTCGCCGTCCAGGCTTGCCCCGAGGGCCCGCCACCGCGGCCCGGAGGCCGGCCCCGGCCGCCGATCCGCGCCGCCGCCCTGGCTGTCCATCTCCACCTGCCCCTCGGAAGCCGGCCCGTCCTCAGCCCGCCGGCCTGCCCGTCCTCGCCGCGGTCCTTCGCCACCGTCCGTCGTGACCGTCCGTCATGACCGGAAGCCGCGCGGACGCCCGGAAAACACCCTCCCGGACACCTACCCGGACATCCTCCCGGCAGGTCATCGAAGGAGCAGCCCGGCGGCGAGGCCCAGCAGGACCAGCCCCACCACCGCGCCGCCGACCCGCTCCGCGAGCGGCGGGAACGCGGCCCGGCCGTTCGCCCCGCGCGCCGTCACGAGCCGCACGCCCACCTCGGTGAGCAGCAGCAGCCACAGCGCCCCGATCGACAGGTACACCGCCGCCAGCAGCGGCAGCGCCCCGGCCGACGGGCTGCCGCCCGGCAGGAACTGCGGGAGGAACACCGTCAGGAACAGGCCGACCTTCGGGTTGCCCGCCGTGGAGAGGAAGCCGAGCAGCAGGTGCCGCGGCAGCCGGTCGACGCCCGCCCCCTCAGCCTCCTCCGTCCGCGCCCCGGCCGGGCGGGCGCGCAGGGCCTCCCACAGGGCGCGGCCGCCCGTCACGGCCAGCACGAGCGCGCCCGCCGCCTGCCAGGCGTGGAGCAGTCCGGGCCGAAGCGCCACGACCGCCATGGCGCCGGTGACCGCCAGCACCGCGTACCCGGCGCCGGCGAGCAGCATGCCCGCGGCGGCGGCCAGCACCGGCGGGCGGCGGCGGGTGCGGCTGACCAGGCGCAGCACCAGCATGCTGTCCGGGCCCGGGCTGCACACCACCGCCGCGCAGCTGGCCAGGAAGGCCGGGCTGGCGGCGACGGCGAGGGCGCCCGGGGTCATCGGGCGGCGTGGCCCGGTGCCGCCGCCGGCGCGGCGCCGGCGGATCCGCCAGAGCCCGAGGAGCCCGAGGAGCCGGGCGAGCCCGAGGAGCCAGGCGAGCCCGGGGAGCCCGAGGAACCGGGCGAGTCGGCGGAGTCCGGCGTGACGACGAGGGCGGCCTCCATGGCCCGGACGGCGGCCACGTCCCGTTCGACCTGCGCGGGATCCGGGTGCGCGAGCACCGCGAAGCCGAGGGTGAGGGTGCCCAGCAGGTCGCGGGTGACCTCCAGGTGGTCGCCGTCCCGGAGCCTGACCGCCGAGTGGTGGTACGACGCCAGCTCCGCGATCCCGTCCAGGACGGCGGTGTTGGACACCGTGCCGGAGCGGCGGGCGATCAGGAAGACCACGGTCATGTGCCGCAGCAGCCGGTAGCCCTTGGGGGCGCTCTCCTCGCGGGCGAACCAGCGCACCGCGCGGTGCACCTGGCTGTCGCCGGTGGCGGTCAGGTTGAACGCGGGGTGGCCGCCGCCGTGCGGGCGGGAGTTGATCTCGATGAGGCGCGGGCCCTCGTCGGTCAGCATGATCTCGATGTGCGCGGCGCCGTGCCGCAGGCCCACCGCGTCGAGCACGGCCTCGGCGTAGCGGGTCAGCGCGGGCACCGCGGGGTCGTCGGGGGAGACCCAGGTGAGGCTGTCGTAGACGGCCATCTGCTCGCCGTTGTCGATCTTGCTGTAGCGGCAGATGTCGGCCACGGTGTGCCGGCCCCGGTGGCTGAAGGTGTCGACCACGAACTCGGTGCCCCGGGCGTACTCCTGCACCACCATCCGGTCGTTGAGGTTGTGCCACTGGTTGATCCGGCCCAGCTGGGCGTCGAACGGCACCCGCCAGTCCGCGCCGGCCGGCACCCGGGTGACCCCGTCGGTGCTGCCGCTCTTGGGCGGCTTGACCACCAGGTCGCGGCCGGCCAAGCCCTCCCGGTCGATCCAGGCCCGGACGGCCGCCGGGTCGTCGGTGCAGATCTGGCGGATCGTCGGGACCCCGGCGGCGCGCAGCGCCTGCGCCATGGCGCCCTTGTCGCGGCGCGCCGCCGACAGCTGCGGGGTGTTGGCCTGTTCCGGGAGCAGCCGCTCGGTGAGCCGGTCGGTGAGCTCGACGCCGCTCTCGGCTCCCGCCAGCACGCAGCGCGGTGACAGCGGACGCAGCTGCGCCACCAGCCGTTCGAGGTCGCCGTCGAAGGCGAGCAGCTGCCGGTAGCGGGTGGCGTCCCAGGAGTCCGCGTAGGCCGCGGGCACCTCGGGCAGCGAGCTGACCGCGACCGAGGGGATGCCGAACTCGGCGAACCGGGGCGCGTACTGGGCGCCGGAGGAGAACGGGTCGACGATGACGGCGACCTGGGGGGAGGACGGGGCGTTCACGGGAGCGTCCTGTCTCCGGGGGCGGCCCCCGGGGGTGGTTCAGGCTCCGGCGGCGAGGGCCGGGGACAGCGGAAGGTGACAGAGTTCGGCGGCGGCGTCCGCCGGTCCCGGCAGCACCGCGGTGACGGTGTCGCCGGAGCGGACGGCCGGCACCTGGCGGCGCAGCCGGCTGAGCGAGGAGCCCCGCTCGTGCCACGGGCACACCAGCCGCCGTCCGGTGGGGTCGGGGGTGCCCAGGTTCAGCGGGCCGCCCCGGTGCGGGCAGGAGGCGGGCAGCACCGATCCGCCCGCCTCGGTGCGGATGTACACGTAGGGCAGGCCGGCGACGCGGGCGCAGTTGTCCGCGCCGCCGGCCTTGAACGTCACGACAGGCATGCGCGGTAGTCCCCGACGGAGAAGATCTGGTAGACGCACTCCTCGGACTCGATGATCGCGCCGTGCAGGCGGTTGCGCTGGATCACGGTGCCCTCGCCGGCCTCCAGGATCCGGTAGGAGTTGAAGCCGCTGACGAAGCGCATCGTGCCGCTGACGATGTGGCAGAGCTCGTCGCCCTCGTGGCTGTGGGTGTTGGACAGCTCGCCGAAGGGCTCGACGATGTCCGCGACCGGCGGGGTGATCCGGCCCTCGGTGATGGCCGCGTAGACGGGCTCGTGCAGGTCCTTGTAGCGGTCCGCGTCGTCCATCCAGGCGATCTGGGTGGCGAAGTCGTCGTCGGCGATGGCGCTCAGCAGGCGGAACTCCTCGATGCCGCGCACGATTTCGGGGATGATCTGCTCGCCGTGGCGCTCGACGAGGGGCTTGACCAGCTTCTCCAGCGCCATCCGGCCGTGGTGCTGGTCGATGTGGACGTGCTCGGAGAAGTAGCGGGCGTCCGCGGTGCCCTCGAACACGTCGGCGAGCAGGTTCTCCGCGCGGCGGCAGAAGTCCACCAGGGTGCTCTCGGTGTAGAACAGTGCGCCGACGTAGCGGAAGAAGTGCTCGTGGTTCTTTCCGAGGTAGTGGAAGTAGTTGTTCAGGGCGAGGCTGGAGACCAGGTAGTACTGCCAGTAGCGGTGTACGTCGGAGCCGAGTCCGACGGATTCCAGGGTGGCCTCGAAAAGGGTGCTGTGCTTGGTGTCGTGAACGCCGTAGCCGTATTCGTCGATGAGGATCTTGAACCATTCCGACTGCTCGGCGCCGTAATATCCGAGGACGTTCCGGGCCATCGGCGAGGCCTCGGACAGGAAGTCCGGGGCGAACTGGATCAGCCACATCCTGGCCGCGCGCTTCGGGTCGGAGGAATCGCGGACGGCCTTCTCGGCGGGGGAGGCCCCGCCCTGGGCGTGGACGTCGAGGTCCTCCAGGTAGGCGAGCAGGCTCTCGGTGGTCCAGTCGCCGCTGACCTCCACCTCCTGGTCGAGGAAGCCGAAGGCGAAGCGTTCCAGCGCGGGGCGGATCAGCTCGCCGCGGGCCCGGTTGCCGGGGCTGTAGTAGTGGCGCAGGTCCTCCGCCTGGTCGCCGAGGCCGGCCTTGGGGAAGAACACCAGGTCGGCCTCGTAGATGCTGGTCAGCAGGCGCTGGGCGGCGAGGCTGCTGTACTCCAGGATCCGGTCGCGGCCCGCCACCCGGTCGAAGTCCAGGTAGGGCAGCACCTGTGGGCGCAGCTGGCGGCGGTAGGGGCGGTCGGAGTTCTCCCACTCCTCGTTGTCCTTGTAGAGCGGATTGGCGGCGTAGGCCAGGACCGCCTCGCGCAGCGCGTCGCCGTGCAGCTCGAACGGTTCGTAGGGGACGGGTGTGTGCGACATGTCTGGTCTGCCTTCCGCGGGTGGTGTGGGGGCGGGCCGGGCGGGGTCGTGCACGGGTGCGGGGGAGCGCGGGTGCGGCGGAGCGTCAGGCGGGGGAGCGCGGTGGGGGGGGGTGGGTCAGGTGAGGAAGAGGCGGGTGTCGCTCCAGGCGAGGTCGAGCTCCAGCGTGGAGCCGGCCTGCGCCTCGACGGGGTGGGCCAGCGGCAGCAGCGCCTGCATCCAGTGCGAGCCGACGTTGTCGGGCGAGTTGCGCAGGGTCACGCCGCCGCCGAGTTCCAGCTCGAACCAGGCGACCAGGGCGTGCACGGTGCCCGACTCGCGCACCGGGAGGGCGAGTTTGCCGCCGCCGGGGCCGAGCGGGTCCGCGGCGAAGTCGAAGGAGGCCAGTTCGACCGTCTCCGACAGGACGCGGTGGGGCCAGGTGTGCAGCCGGATCGGGAAGTGCCCCGGTGTGGCGAAGGCGTTCAGCCGGGACACGTCGAAGCCGCCGGCCCGGTTCACCCGGTTCAGGTTCACCGCGTTCTCGCTCTGCACCAGCGCCCCCAGCAGGCGGGCCCGCTCGGGGAGCATCACCCCGTCCGGGGCGAGCAGTTCGCGGCGCGCGTGCCGGATCGAGGGCAGGATGCCCTCGCCGATCAGGCCGCAGTCCACGATCTCGGAGATCACCGCGTCGACCCGGCGCGGCAGTTCCCGGCCGACCGCCAGCTCGTCGGAGCGGCAGGCGAGCACGGTCACCCGGTCGGCGAAGCCCTCGTCGGCCAGGACCTGCCGGGCCACCTCCGCCATCAGCGGGTTCGCCTCGCAGCTGTAGACGTGGGCGGCGCCGGCCCGGACGGCCATCATGGCCAGCAGGCCGGTGCCCGCGCCGATGTCCAGCACGGTGCCGTCCTGCGGGACGATCCGCTCCAGGGCGGTGGCCAGCGCGTCGTTGCGCTCGTGGTCGTTGAGCATGGCGAAGTGCCAGCGCGGCACCGCCTCCCGGGCGAACTCCCGGAACTCGGGGAACTCCGGGGACAGGGCGTCGGGGGAGGCCAGCAGCCGGGCCGTGGCCTCCGCGATCCGGTTCAGCTCCTGGGCCCGGGCACGCAGGCCCGCCAGGGCCAGCCGGACCTCTCCCTCAGCCGTCTGGCTGGTGACACTCGTCAAATGGGGCATGTCGTTCCGCAGGCTCCCCGGTAGGAATGGCTTATCGAAACACGGTGCATGCACGGATGAACGGCAACACGGGTGAACGGCAACACGGATGAACGGCAACACGGGTGAACGGCAACGCGGATGAACGGACGGTGCGGGCCGATGGGAAACGCCCGTTTCCTCGGCGAATTCGCGGGGGAATTCGCCGGGGCTCCGCGGCGTCCGAGCGGAATTGCGCTCCCGGCATCGGATGTGTTCTGCTGACGGAAAACGAGGGCGGGCCCGCGATTTCTTGCGTGCGCACATCGCCCTCGGCCGAAACGATTAGAACACCACCTGAGTCGGAGCGGCAAGCAGGTGTTAAAAGGAGCGGTACTTGCGCTTCCGGTCGGCCCTTTCGGGCTGGTGGGCCGTCACCGCCTCCAGGTGCAGGACGGCCGCCGTCATCGCCAGCGTGGTGTGCCGGTACCAGGCCACCCAGGTGCGCACCTGGTGGCTGCTCAACCCGGCCCGGGTGTCGGCCTCGTGGACCGCCCGGGCGGCCGCCGCGCCCGCCGCCGCCATCGCCCGCGCGGCGGGGACGTCCGGCGCCGTGGTCGGCGCGTGCAGCAGGAAGCGCGAGGTGTGCCCGGACGGCAGCCGGCGGGCCAGCAGGGTCAGCCGGAAACCCGGTGCCGGATGGCCGTACACCGGGCCCAGGGTACGGCCCAGCAGTTGCCAGGCCTCCTCCCTGCCCGGCTCCGCGCGCACCGCCGAGGCGTCCGACTCGCTCTGCGGATAGGGGAGTTGGGGAAGCTCGACGCAGAACGGCAGCCGCCGCCGGCACAGCCACTGGCGCAGCTGCGGATCGGCGAAGTCCGGGCCGCCGAACACCCAGCCGATCGGCATCGCCGCCGCCAGGGCGCGTTCCAGCATCTCCTGGCCGAGGTCGGCCATGCTGCGCGGGTGCACCCGTTCCGGCGGCACGCCGGCCCGGGCGCAGCGCGCGGGGTCGGCGGTCCACTGCGAGGGCAGGTACAGCTCGCGGTCGATCACCGCGGCCCGGTTGCGCGACACGTAGCACAGCAGCGCCGCGGCCTGGATGTTGCGGTCCCGGTTGGCGGCCCGCGCCCCGGCCGGGGCGACCGCGACCGCGCCGGTGCCCGCCCGGGCCGTCTCGTGCCGGCTCAGCACCGCGCACGGGCCCGACGCCCCGAGCAGCGGCACCACGTGCGCGCGGATGCTGTCGCGCAGCCGGTCGGCGTCCCACACCGTGCGGGTGAGCAGCCGCTGGGTGCTCCAGGCGCTGTCGGCGCCGGACCGGGCGGCGATCTGCGCGGCGCTGCCCCGGCCGGGGGAGGTCAGCAGCGCGTGGACGTACGCCAGCGCCCGGTCCCGCGCCTCGGCCCGGGTGAAGTGCTCGCCCAGCAGCCGCAGCAGGTCCGGGTCCGGGTCCGGGTACGGGTACGGGGTGGCGGGGCCACCGGGGCGGGCGAGGGGGGAACGGGACATGACGGCCATACCGGATCTCCGATAGGTCTAGACCTGTCTATTCCGTGGCGAGACTAGCCGAGCATCGGGCGCGGGGTAAGTGGTTGATCGTGTACCCGACACCGGGGTACACGCGCGCGACGGCCCGCCGGCCCCACCGACCCCACCGAACCCACCCGCCCCGCACCCCGCACCACCGCCTCCCACCCCGCCCCGCACCCCGCCGCGGACGCCGTGCAACCCGGACGCCCGGCCCGGTGTTCCCCCTCACGCCCGGCTCCTGGAGCCCAACCGACGAACCCCGTGCGAGGCGTGAGATGACCGAAAGCACCGAACTGAGCGCCACCCGACTCGCCGAGGCGATCCGCCGACGGGAGATCTCCCCGGTCGAGGCGGTCCAGGCGGCACTGGAACGGATCGAGAAGACCAACCCCGCCGTCAACGCCTTCGTGACCGTCTGCGGCGAACGCGCCCTCGAACAGGCCGCCGCCGCCGAACGCGCCGTCACCTCCGGCGCCGAACTCGGCCCGCTGCACGGCGTCCCCATCGGCGTGAAGGACCTCGACCCCGTCGCCGGCGTCCGCATGGCCCGCGGCTCCCTGGTCTTCGCCGAGGACGTCCCGCAGGAGACCATCCTCTGCGTTGAACGCCTCGAACAGGCCGGCGCGATCGTCGTCGGCAAGACCAACACCCCCGAGTTCGGCTTCAAGGCCACCACCGACAGCGCCCTGTTCGGCCCCGCCTCCACGCCCTTCAACCGCGCCATGAACGCCGGCGGCTCCTCCGGCGGCAGCGCCGCCGCCGTCGCCTCCGGCATGGTCCCGCTCGCCCAGGGCTCCGACGCCGGCGGCTCGCTGCGCGTACCCGCCGCCTTCTGCGGCGTCTTCACCCTGATGCCCACCTTCGGCCGGGTCGCCGTCCCCGCCAAGCCCAACGCCTTCCGCCGCTACAACCCGATGGTCTGCTACGCCACCCTCGCCCGCACCGTCGCCGACGCCGCCCTCGGCGTCGACCTGATGTCCGGCGAGCACCCGTACGACCCGTACTCCTACCCCGCCCCCGACAAGCTCGTCGACGCCCTCCACGGCGACCTCACCGGCCTCACCGTCGCCTACAGCCCCGACCTCGGCGGCTACCCCGTCGAACCCGAGGTCGAAGCCCTCGTCCGCGCCGCCCTGCCCGCCCTGCGCGACGCCGGCGCCACCGTCGAGGAGATCGACTTCACCCTGCCGCTGCCGCACGCCGACCTCACCGCCATGTGGCGCCGCTACCTGTCCGTCGCCCACGCCGAATCCGCCGCCATCTCCCGCGACAACGGCCTCGACCTGCTCGGCACCTACGCCGGCTCCATCGACCAGGCCTACCTGGACTCCGTACGCGTCGGCGAATCCCTCAGCGCCGTCGACTTCCGCCTCGAAGACCTCGACCGCACCCGCGTCCTCTACGCCTTCGAGAACCTCTTCGACCGCTACGACCTGATCGTCAGCCCCGTCAACGCCGTCACCGGCATCCCCAACTCCGCCGGCCGCGACACCGTCGGCCCCGACACCGTCCACGGGCAGCGCGTCGACCCGTTCGTCGGCTGGTCCCTCACCAGCCCGTTCAACCTGATCGCCAGCCCCGCCGCCTCCGTCCCCGTCGGCCGCGCCCGCAACGGCGTTCCCGTCGGCCTGCAACTCGCCGCCCGCCGCCGCAACGACGCCCTCGTCATCCGCGCCGCCGCCGCCCTGGAAGACCGCCTCCCCTGGGCCGCCACCTACCAGGACCTCGACCTGGACGCCACCACCGCCTGACCCGAGGCCACCACCCCCCGCCACCACCGGCCGGACCGGACGCAACCCGACCGGCCCGGCCGGTGTTCCACCACCAGGACCACCCCCCGGCCGACGAACCGGCCCACCCGCCGGGGGAGCGACGAAGGGGAGACACCGTGCAAGCCACCACCCGGCAACCCGCCGGCCGGCGGACCGGACCCAGCGGCACCGCGCTGCTGGTCCTGCTGATCGGACAGTCGATGGCCAACATCGACCTGGCCATCGTCAACCTGGCCGTACCCGCCGTCAGCGCCGACCTCCACGTCAGCGGCTCCGCACTCACCCTGATGGTCACCGCCTACGCGCTGTGCTCCGCCGTCCTCCTCGCCCCCGCCGCCCGACTCGGCGAACGCCTCGGCGTACGCCGCGTCTACCTCTCCGGCCTCGCCCTGTTCACCCTCGCCTCCCTCGCCTGCGGACTCGCCACCAGCGCCCCCGTCCTCATCGCCGGACGCTGCCTGCAAGGCGCCGCCTGCTCCCTGATGATCTCCCAGGTCCTCATGGGCATCCACCGCTGGTACACCGGCCCCGCCCGCGCCCGCGCCCTCGGCTGGAACGCCGTCACCCTCTCCGGCGGCGCCGCCCTCGGCCAGATCCTCGGCGGCACCATCGTCTCCGCCGACATCCTCGGCACCGGCTGGCGCGCCGTCTTCCTGCTCAACGTGCCCATCGGCGCCCTCATCCTGCTGCTCGGCGTCGTCCTGCTCCCGCACGACCGACCCGCCACCACCCCCCGCCGCGGCGACAACGACATCCCCGGCACCCTGCTGCTCGCCGCCGCCTCCCTCACCGTCCTCATCCCGCTCAGCCTCACCCGACCCGCCTGGATCTGGCTCCTGTTGCCCGCCGCCCTCCCGCTCGCCGTCCGACTGGTCCGCACCGAACAGCGCGTCATCGCCCGCGGCGCCACCCCCGCGCTCGACCTGCGCCCCCTGTCCACCCCCACCGTCCGCTGGGCCCTCACCACCTCCTCCGGCTGCACCCTCACCTACATCTCCATGCTCTACCTGCTCTCCCTCCACCTCCAGGACCACCTGCACCTGCCGGCCTGGCAGGCCGGACTCGTCCCGCTCGGCTGGGTCCTCGCCTTCGGCCTCGCCGGCCCCGTCATCGGCCGCGCCCCACACCGCCTCACCCGGCGACTGCCCTTCATCGGCTGCACCCTGCTCACCACCGCCTACGCCCTCGCCCCCGTCGTCCCCGCCGGCGAGGGCACCGCCATCTGGCCGCTCACCGCCGTCCTGTGCATCGGCGGCTTCGGCCTCGGCCTCACCAACACCTCCGTGCTCAACCTGCTCACCACCGCCGTCCCGCCCCGCCACGCCGCGACGCTCAGCGGCACCGTCAACACCCTCTCCACCGTCGTCGGCGTCACCGGCGTCGCCCTCTTCGGCGCCCTCTACCCCTGGCTCAGCCGCAGCACCTGGGCCGGACCCACCACCGCCTACACCCTCGCCAGCGCCGGACTCGCCCTCATCACCGCGTTCTGCGGCTACGCCGCCCTGCGCGCCGTCGCCGCCGCACCCGACCCGGCCGACACACCCGACACACCGGAGCCTGCCGCCGCACCCGACCCGGCCGACGCAACCGACCCGGCCGCCCCGGTGTTCACCACCGGGGAACGCCCCGGCGCGCCCACCACCGGCTGAACCCCGCACACCACCACCGCACCACGAACACCCGACCCAGAGGACGACCCGCCATGACCGAACTCCACCACCTCCACGCCAAGGCCGCCCTGTTCGACCTCGACGGCACCCTGGTGGCCACCGAACACCGCAGCCGCGCCGCCTGGACCCGCCTGTTCACCACCCACCACGTGCCCTGCGACGACACCGTCCTCGCCACCTTCGTCGGCCGGCGCGGCAAGGAAGCCCTCGCCGACCACGTCCACCACTTCCCCGGCCACAGCGTCGACGAACTCTTCGACGAGGCCTGCGGCTACCTCATGGGCCCCGACAGCCCGCCGCCCTTCGCCGTCCCCGGCGCCGCCGAACTCCTCGCCGACCTCCACACCCGCGGCGTCCCCCTCGCCGTCGTCACCTCCGGCCTGCGCGCCCACGCCACCGAGATGCTCGACCACGTCGGCGGCGCCGACCTCTTCCAGGTCATCGTCACCGCCGAGGACGTCAGCGCCGGCAAGCCCGACCCCCAGGGCTACCTCGCCGCCTGCCGCGCCCTCGGCGTCCACCCCGCCGACGGCCTCGCCTTCGAGGACGCCCCGGCCGGCGTCAGCGCCGCCAAGAGCGCCGGACTGCGCTGCGTCGCCCTCACCACCACCCACGGCGCGGGCGACTTCACCCACGCCGACCTGGTCGTCCCCGACCTCACCCCGCTGCGCTGGACCCCCACCGCCGACGCCCACTGACCCCGCCCCGCCCGCCGCCCCGACCACGTCCACCACCACACCAGCCCGACACCGCCGGGGAGACACGACACCGCCATGCCCGCCGCCCGCCCCTTCGCCCCCGACGCCCTCGCAGCCGCGACCACCAGCAGCCTGATCCTCGTCCACGACCCGCTCTCCCGCGCCGTCGCCCCCGACTACTGGGACTGGTCCGCCGACGCCCACCACGGCGCCGCGCACGCGCTCACCGCCATCGACGACGACCGCGTCCGCACCAGCACCGCCCGCCTCGCCGACGACCCCGCCGACGCCACCGCCGCCGCCCACCTCACCGCCGCCCTCACCGACCTGCTGCGCCGCCCCGAGGGCACGGATGCGGCCCTCGACGCGCTGCGCGCCGCCGCGGCCCGCACCGAGTCGCTGTCCCGGCTGATCGTCCAGCCGGGCCCGCCCGCGGCGCCGGCCCCCGCAGCGGCCCCCGACACCGCCGAGCTGCTGGCCGCGCTCGCCCGCAAGCCGCACCGGGCCGCCCACCCCGTCGACGCGGCGGTGGTCATCCCCTTCCGCGCCCCCGACGACGCCACCGGCCGGGTCCGCAACCTGGCCGCCGTCCTCAACGCGCTCGCCGACCAGTCCCACCCGCGCGAGCGCTACCGCGTCGTGGTGGTCGAGAGCGACGAACGCCCGCGCTGGCGCGAGCTGTTCGCCGACGCCTGCGACACCTACCTGTTCGCGCCCGACCCCGGCCGGTTCAACAAGTCCTGGACCGTCAACGTCGGCGTGGTCCACGGTGCCAGGCCGGCCGAGCTGGTCTGCGTCCTGGACGGCGACATCCTCGTCGACCGCGACTTCGTCGCCCGGGCCGTCGAGCGCTTCCAGCGGCCCGGCACCCAGGCCCACTGGCCGTTCGAGGACATGCTCTTCCTCGACCCCGCCTCCAGCGCCCGGGCGGTGCGCACCCGCTGCCTCGACGCGGCCCCCGACCCCGGCCCGGACCGGCTGCGCGGGGTCCACCTGCGCCGGCCGCCGGGCGGCTGCGTCTGGCTGCGCGAGGACCTCTTCACCCGCATCGGCGGCATGGACGAGCGCTTCTGCGGCTGGGGCGGCGAGGACCAGGACTTCGTGTGGCGCGCCGAACGCTACGGCCCGATGGACCGCCACCGCGACCCCGTCGTGCACCTCCACCACGACCGGGCCGCGCACCGCGGCGACGACGGCACCCCCTTCTACGAGGAGGTCGAACGCGCCGGCTTCTGCAGCTGGCCCTGCGACTCCGACTTCGGCCGCCTCGACCGCTGACCGCCCGCCGTCCGTCCGCTGCCGGCGGGCCCGGGAACGACACCGCCCCGCCGGCTCGATCGAGCCGGCGGGGCGGGGGAGTGCGGGGCGCGCCGTGCGGTCAGACGGTGACCCGGTCGGTCCGCTCCGCCGGGGCGTCGGCGCCCTGCCGGCCGGCGGCGGGGGTGTTCTCCCGGGGGGTGGGGAGCACGGCCATGATCACGCCGGAGATCACGATGGTCGCCGCCCAGGCGAGCCCGTACTTGCCGACGAAGGTGCCGGAGAGCGGGCCGGCGAACCAGTCGCACTTGGTGAAGGCGAGGCCGAACAGCAGCGCGACGACCCAGGACACCATCGCCTGCCAGCAGAAGCCGCCCTTGTACCAGTACCGGCTGCCGCTGGTGGTGTCCATCAGCGCGGCGGCGTCGTAGCGCACCGCACGCGAGCGGCGACGGAACATGTCCACCGCGTAGACGCCGATCCAGGCCGAGAAGGAGACGGCGAGCAGGATCAGGAAGGTGATGAAGGAGCCCAGGAAGCTCTTGGCGACCAGCATCAGCAGCAGGCCGCCGACCAGCGAGATCACGGCGTTGATGCTGACGGCCATGGCGCGCGGCAGCTTGACGCCCATGGTCTGGGCGGTGAAGCCGGCCGAGTACATGGACAGGCTGTTGATCAGCAGCATGCCCACGATCGCGGTCAGCAGGTAGGGCACGGCCAGCCAGGTCGGCAGCAGGTCGCCGAGGAAGGAGACCGGGTCGGCGGCGTCGGCCAGGCCGGGGGAGGCCACCGCCATCACGGCGCCCATCAGCACCATCGGCACCATCACCAGGCCGGCGCCGGAGACCGTCACGCCGGCGATCTTGCGGCCGGAGGCGGCGTGCGGCAGGTAGCGGGTGAAGTCCGGGCCGGTGGGCACCCAGCTGATGCCGCCGGCGGCGATGGTCCCGATGCCGGCGATCATCATCGCGGTGGTGCCCGCGGGCTTGGCGAAGACCTCGCTCCAGTGGATGGTCGCGACCAGGTAGCCCAGCACCAGGACGCTGAAGACGCCGAAGAGGTACGTCGACCAGGTGTTGCAGACGTTCAGCGCCTTGCGGCCCATGCCGGAAACCAGGAAGGTGCAGGCGACGAAGGCGAAGAGCGTGATGACGATCAGCGCGGTGTTGCTCTTGACGCCGAAGAGCAGGTCGAGGACGGTCAGCACCGCGTACGCGCCGGTGACGGCGTTGATCGTCTCCCAGCCGAACCGGGCGATCCACAGGATCGCGCCGGGGAACAGGTTCCCGCGCACCCCGAAGGTGGCCCGCGAGAGCGTCGCGCCCGGCGCCCCGCCCCACTTCCCGGAGACCGACAGCACGCCGACCATGCCGAAGGAGGCGAGTGCGGCGCACGCGGCGACGACCAGGACCTGCCAGAAGTTCAACCGGTTGAACACCACCAGGGCCGCACCCATGGTGAGCAGCAGGACGCTGATGTTCGCCGCGACCCAGGTCGGGAAGAGCTCGCGGACTCTGCCCCGGCGCTCGTGGTCCGGAACGGGTTCGATACCGCGGGTCTCTATCGCGCCGTCGACGTCGACGGTGGACAGGTTGTCCATGAGGGTGGCTCCGTGCGTGTGAAGCGGGAGAAGAAAACAGACAAATAGAACATTTATGGAACTCTTCGCGCGTAGCGCGGGAGTTCGGCCATCCTACGTTGTCCAGTTCCCCGACCCCGAAAGCCCCCGGCACACCACCCGCTACGGTGCGTGACCGCGAGCGCTCGCGGTACCCGGCCGGGACACCCCGGCCGGGTACGCCCTGCGCCTACTCGACCGCGCGCAGCGCGTCGACGACGCCGAAGCCGTAGAAGCCGTTGACGCGCCCGCCACCCGCGCAGACGGCGTCCACGACGCCGTCGCCGTTCCAGTCGTACGGGTCGGCCGGGCACCCCGGATTGTCGGCCTGGGCCTTGAGCAGCGCCTGCAACTGGGCCGGGGTCGCCTGCGGGTGGGCGGACTTCAGCAGCGCGGCCACCCCGGCGACGTGCGGCGTGGCCATGGACGTGCCCTGCTCGTAGCCGTACTGGTTGTTCGGCAGCGTCGACAGGATGCCGCCCGACCCCGACGGTGTGTCCGAGGCCACGTACTGGTCGCCGCCCGGCGCCGCGACGTCGATCACACCGAGGCCGTAGTTGGAGTAGTACGCCTTCGCGCCCTTGGCGCCGGTCGCGCTGACCGTGACGACGCCCGGCAGCTGCGCGGGCAGGTCCCAGCACCTGTGCGGGTCGACCGTCCGGTTCACGGGGGTGGAGTCGTTGGGGCTGCCGGCGTCGGTGAAGCCCCCGGAGGCCAGGTCGTGCCTGGCGTTGCCGGCCCCGGCGACGTTGAGGGTGCCCTTGCGCTGCGCGTAGAGCTGGGCGCGGTCGACCGCGTCGACGACGGCCTTCTGGTCGGGGTCGTCCAGGCAGTTGTACTGCCACGGGTCCACGTAGTAGCTGTTGTTGGTGATCTGCACACCGTGGTCGGCGGCGAACACGAAGGCGCAGACGACGCTCTCGGCGTAGATCAGCTGGCGGCCGGTGGGCTGGGAGACCGTGATGCCGGAGACCTTCACGCCGGGTGCCACGCCCGCGACGCCGACGCCGTTGCGGGCCGCGGCGATCGTGCCCGCCACGTGCGTGCCGTGGAAGTACTCCGGGTCCGCCGGCCGCCAGGAGCCGTACGTGGTGTCGGCCCTGCCACTGGCGCAGTTCGCGGACTGCGCGGGGGAGAAGTTCGCGGCGAGGTCGGGGTGGGTGTCGTCGACGCCGGTGTCGATCACCGCGACCGTGACGTCCCGGCTGCCGGGGTTGACCTTCGCGGCCCTGTCCGCGCCGATCGCCCGCAGGTCCCACTGCTCGGCCTCGAGGGGCTCGCCGCCGTCGGACGCCTTCGCGATCCTCGCGGCCTCGGCCTCGGAGAGGCGGCGCACCGCGCCCTCCTCGGTCGTGCCCACCACGCTCAGCGCCGCGGTCCGGGTGGCCCCCGCCGACTCCACTCCGCGCACCGCGCGCATCCGCCTGCCGAAGTCGGGGTCCGCCGAGTGGGCGACGATCACGCCGATCGCGTCGTACGTGACGACGATGCTGCCGCCGGCCGCGGTGACGGCCCGCCGCACCTGCGCGATCGTGTGCCGGTCGGTCCCGGTGTTGACGACGTACGCCAGGGCGGGCGCGTCCCCGGCCCGCGCGGCGGAGGGTATTCGGGGCGTCGCCGAGGCCGACGCGGGGAGGAACCCGAGCGAGGCGGTCAGCGACAGCACGACCGGTACGGCCAGGCCGAGCCGGGGCAGGGAACGTCGTCGAGCCATGTGGTCTCCACATCATCCGGGGGCAGGGCCCAGCCTCGTCCAGCGGCGCCTGCCGCGACTATCCGAAAAGTCCCCCGCGCCGGCGCACCGAAACGGCTTGCCCTTCACCCGCCCGTCACCCGTCTCCTCGGACCTTCCGGCCCTGCCGGCCCCGGAGGCCGTGGATTCGCCCCGGGCCACAGCGCAGCGCGATGTCCTGCGACACGACCGCCTTGGACGGCTACGCGCCCTACGCCACCGAGGAGTTGGAGTGCCACCGGGGTGAGTGCCGCGGGCGACGACGCCGAGGGGCCCGAACACCACCGACCTCCCCGGAACGCCGTGGTTCGGCCTGGTCCGAATCACGTTGAGCCCGGCCGGGGGCGCGGCGAACCTGATTGCGCGACGCACCCGGGAGCCATGTCTCGCGGAGAACCGACTTCCGAGGCTCCAGGGCGCGGACCGCGTCGAAAGGAACACCATGCGAGCAACGAAGTCCCGGATCCTCGCGGGCTCGGCCGCCCTCGTGCTGGCAGGCCTGGGCGGCGCCGTGCCGGCCCAGGCCGCTTCGGCGCCGCTGGCCGCCGGTGGCACGGCGCCGGCCTGCATCGACCGCAGCAGCGTCACGAACATGGCCGGCGGTGGGATCGCGGGCTATGTGTACAACAACTGCGGCAGGACGATGAACGTCCGGATCATCGTCAACTACTGGCGGGACACCTCGTGCCAGTCGATCCCGAACAGGCAGAGCAGGTACTTCCACACCGTCGGCGGGACCTACGACCGGACCGCGGTCTGCTGAGAACCGGATGACGGCCGGCCCGAACAGCGGTTGACACCGGCCGGGGCACGGCAACGTGCCCCGGCCACCCGACCGCCGCCCGGCAGGCCGCCCGTCGCAGCCGCGCCCGAAGTCCCGTCGGCGACCGGCCCGTTCACATCACGGTGCCGCCCGGCCCGAGGGCGGCGGTCATGCCGCGTGCTCCCCGCGCCCGCCGCCTCCGATCAGGCGTCGAGCACCTGCCCGGCGCGCCTGACGACCGGTCCCTGCGTCGACCACGGGAACTCGATCCAGTCGTCGGTCCTCTTCCACACGTACTCGCACTTCACGAGGGAGTGCGACTTCTCGTAGATGACGGCCGACCGGACCTCGGCGACATGGTCGAGGCAGAAGTCGTGCACCAGCCTCAATGTCTTGCCGGTGTCGGCGACATCGTCGGTGATCAGGACCTTCTTGTCGGTGAAGTCGATCGCGGCGGGAACGGGCGCCAGCATGACGGGCATTTCGAGAGTCGTGCCCACGCCCGTGTAGAACTCGACGTTCACCAGGTGGATGTTCTTGCAGTCCAGCGCGTAGGCGAGACCGCCCGCCACGAACACCCCGCCGCGGGCGATGCTCAGGACGAGGTCGGGCTCGTAGCCGTCGTCGGCGATCGTCTGCGCGAGTTCGCGCACCGCCCGTCCGAAGGTCTGGTAATCCAAGGTCTCGCGCACATCAGTCACGGCGACCAGTGTCCTGGGCCGCCGCCCGGGCGGCGAGCACCGGCACGCCCAGGGCCGGAAGTGTGGCGTTTCCCACGCCGGCCGCACGCCGCCGCACACCGCGCAGCCCCCGTACCGACCGTACCCGGTCGGCGAACCGGCGCCCGTACGGCCGGGGAGAACCGGACGAGCCGCGGCCGGAGCGGCCGGGCACGGGCGGGTGCTCGTCGGCCCGGACGCCGGCTGCCCCGTCGGTCAGGATCCGGCTGGCGCCTGGACCCCTCCGCCAGCGGTCACCCCCTCGGAGGCCGCGATCCGGCCCAGCAGGGCGGCGAGTCGCCGGGGCATCGAGAGGAACGGCGAGTGGCCGCTCGCCAGCCGGTGGACGGTGCCGGCCCGGGTGGTGAGCTCGTGCTGCCGGGCCGGGTCGAGCGCCTGGTCGTGCTCACAGACGACGTAGCTGGAGGGTACGGTGCGCCATCCCGCCGTGGTCACCGGCTCGGTGAGGGAACGGATGCTCTGCGGCCGCAGCCGGGCCACGGCCCGCTCCGCCTCGGCTTCGGGAACGTCGGCGAACAGAATGCGCCGCGCGTCCGGGTAGGGCGGGGCCTGGCCGCTGCCGTCGTCCGGCGGGGGCGTGCCGAGAAAGGTGAACATGCTCTCGCCCGCGTCCAGTTGGAACCCCGCCACGTACACCACCCGAACCACGTCGGCGGCATCCGCTATGGCCTCCGTCGCAGGCACCCCACCGTAGGAGTGGGCGACCACCACCACCGGTCCGCCGATGCGCCGCAGGCCGTCCCGGATGGCCTGCGCGTCATCCAGCATGCCGACCGACCGGCCGGCCGGGGAGTTGGCACTGGGCAGGTCGACGGCGTGTGACCGCCAACCGCCGCCCTCGAGCGCCTCGCGCACCGGGTCCCAGCACCAAGCCCCGTGCCAGGCCCCGTGAACCAGCAGGAAAGCCGGCCGGTCGGCGTCAACTCCCATGTGCAGCACCTCCGTTGCCCATCGATCATGTCCAGCGCTCCCGACGATACCTCCGGGACCGCGCCGATCGCGGCGGACGGGCTGCCGCACAGCCGCCTTGCCGACCGATGACCGATGACCCGGCGCCCCGGTCCAACCGGACACCGGGTCCGCGGCGCGCGGTCAGTGACCCAGCACGCCGCGGATCCAGCCGTCCACGGTGCCCGTCAGGTCGTGCTGCCCGGCCGCATGGTCCAGCACGAACGTGCGCACCGAGTCGCCGCCACGGAACATGCCGCGCTTGTCGAACTCCAGCACCACCTCGACCCGGTGCGGGTCGGTGACGAAGGACAGCTCGATCTCGTTGCAACGCCGGGCGAACTGCGGCGCCGCCTTGTACTCGATCTCCTGGTAGAACGGCAGCGTCTGGCCCGTGCCGTGGATCCGGCCGGCTTCCAGATCGGCCCGCTGGAAGTGGAAACCGAGCGCCTCCAGCGCCTCCAGCACCCGTTGCTGCACCGGCAGCGGCTGCACCGCGAGCGGATCGGTGTCCCCGCGGTCCAGTTGGCCGGCGATGTCCACGTCGGTGCGGACCCCGAGCACCATGCCCGCCAGGTGGTGACCCCCGATCGCGGTCAGCGGTGTCTCCCACGGCACGGGCAGGGCGAACGGGACGGCCCGCTGCTCCTCGGCGGCCAGCCGCAGCGGGCCGCAGACCTGCGCCCGGGCGAACTCCTTGACGGTGTGGCTCTCGCCGTCCTCGTGCTCGACCTCGACCCGGGCGGCCAGGCAGAGCGTGATGCCGTTGATGTCGGCGTCCCGGCTGCCGCCGACCAGGTTGACCTGGCCGTGCACGGTGCCGCCGGGATGGACGGCCGGGGTGGACAGCACTGTGTCGACGGTGGGTCCACCGACGCCCAGGGCGCCGAGAAGCCGCTTGAACACCATCCGAGGGCACTCCTCACAGAACCGGGGGACCGAGCGCACCGATCCTACTTTGCCTGCGCTTTGCCACCGACCGGCCGCCTCCGGCCACCGACCGGCCGCCTCCGGCCGCCGACCGGCCGCATCCGACAGCACCTCGGCCTCCGTGAAGACCGGGTCATCGGCAGCAGGCATGGCCTCGTCCGGCTCCGCCGGCGGACTCCTGTCCGGCGAATCGGTCACCGGATGATGACACTCCGTCATGCCCGCGGAATCCGAGGGCGTACGCGACGTTGTCCTGTGGCAGATGATCTTGACTGTTTGCCAAATGATCTCGATCGGAGTTGCCGAGTCCCGCCCGCTATGCCAGGTAGCGCTTGACCGGTTGGCGTAGGGGAAGAGGAGGGCGTTTGCGTCGCTGGTGATTACCCTGCGGCGGCGGCCATCCGCAAACGAGGGCTGACGCGGCGAACAAGCTGCAGCGGGACTCCCTGGCGGACTGCCCACGCCAACGCCCGCCGCTTCGCCTCCTTCGCGGCGGGCTGCGTCAAGGTCGCCGAACCGACCCCTGAGCGCGCCGAGTTCATCGACGTCGTCACCCTCGATCCGGCGGAGTTCCGCAGCCGCGTGCTCCGCCACGGTGAGTTGACCGACACCGCCGCCGCCTATCTCGCCCTGGATGTGCTGAGCCTCCGGTGACCTCGGTGCGGGCGGGGCCGGCGCCTCACGCTCATGAATGTGCCCGCACCCCCAGCGCGCACCCACGCTCCAAACCGAACCCAGTGGGTGCCCGCTAGTCCCCCCGTTGTGCCCGTCGGGTTGGCGAGGACTGTCCGTACGGCCCTGTTCCCGACCGTCCTGCACGCGATATCCAAGAGGCTTGCGGTTCATCCACCACGTCCCCACCAGTAGGGGCGTCGGCGACCCGAGGGGGCACAAATGCCACACAAACGGGAAAACAGGCGCAAAGCCACCCCTGAGCCGGCCGTAGCACGCACTCCCGCGCCGCTGTCGGGCTCCGCCGTGCCGGGGGTGGCCTCCCCACAGGGGATCCTGGCCTTGCAGGCGTCCATCGGCAATGCCGCCGTCGGGCAGATGATGCGCCAAGCCGGCCTGCTCCACAGCCAGCAGCAGCACCAGCACGGCGCCGGCTGCGGCCGCCAGCAGCCGGGCATCGAGCCGGCGGTGCAGCGCTCCGCCGTCCACGACGTCCTGCGCACCGGCGGCCGTCCCATGGACACCGCCACCCGCACCGACATGGAGACTCGTCTCGGCGCCGACTTCACCGATGTGCGCATCCACGACGACAGCGCCGCCAAGGCCTCCGCCGCCGAACTGGGCGCCCGCGCCTACACCAGCGGCAACCACGTCGTCATCGGTGACGGTGGCCGCGACCGGCACACCCTCGCCCACGAACTCACCCACGTCATCCAGCAGCGCCAAGGCTCCGTCGCCGGCACCGACCACGGCGACGGACTGCGTGTCTCCGACCCCTCCGACCGCTTCGAACGTGCGGCTGAAGCCAACGCCCGACGGGTGATGTCCGGCCCTGCGAACGCCGCCGCCGGTCCCACCTCCGCCCAGGCCACGGCAGTGGACCACGGCGGCCAGGTCCAGCGTGCGCCCGAACCCGATGCGGTCGCCGTGCAACGGGCCCCGGGCATCGGACTTCTGCGAGACCATGACCCCGCACCGCACGACACCTCTCCGCTGCGGGACTGGGCCACTCTGCACAGTGCCGCGCAGCAACCGGACCACCTCACTGCGGTGGACGTCCACCAGATCCTGCTGACCTACCAGAAGCTGTCCGACGGCTGGAGCAGTGGCATGGGCGAGGTGCAGCAGGCACTCAGCAACAAGTTCGGCGAGGCCGAGAACGTTCCGGAGAGCAGCGTCCGGTTCGGTCCGGTCGAGGTGGTGAGGGGAGTGCCCCGAGGTACCTGGATGCGGGCCAATCCGCTGACCCTGAGGGGTGCCGCCGGTTCCGATGCGACCGCGGGCACCTACGCCGGACTCGGCGGAGCGGTGGAAGGGCACCTCCTCAACGCCCACCTCCACGGACCAGCCACCCAGGTGAACCTCGCGCCCTTCTCGAAGAAGCTCAACACTGTGCACAGCCGTCTGGTCGAAGAACCGCTCAAGAAGATGATCTACAACGATCGTGGCACCTTCTTCTACTCGGTACGGGTAGAAGGCGATCAGACGGACCCCCTTCCCGCAGCGATCGTCTGTCACGTCATCGAGCTCAACGACGACGGCTCGCACATGGAGGACGGATACCAGCAGGAGGTTCGAATCGACCAGAAGGGAAGGGCGACCGGCACCCAGACGGGTACCGGATCGGAAGACGAGCAACTCGATTTCGACCATGCCCACGAGAACGGGGAGGACACCGGACTCGCCGCCATGTGGAACCAGTTGCGATTCCCATGGAGCCGGGACTACGGACAGGCGGTCAAGGTAGTCTTGGAGACGGCGCACCAGGCCGTCAGCGCGTGGGAAACACGCCACCACGGCGCCTCCTCGCTCGCCCATATGCCCGTTACGGCCGTAACGTTCACGAGCGGTGCCTTCCACGACGTCGACGAGGACGGGGAGATGGTCGACGTCGAGATGGGAATCGCCATGGACGCCAACCCACTCACCATGCGGCCCCCGACCGGGCAAGCAGGGTTCGAGCCGGAAGGCGGCGCCTGGGGCCTGGGCGCTGTTCGCGGCCACCTCCTCAACCACCATCTCCATGGTCCCGCGGAACCGCACAATCTCGTCCCGATGAGCAATAGCCTCAATCAGCAGTTCGAGCGGACCGTTGAAAGCGTCGTCAAGCGCATGGTGCTCGAAGAAGGGAGGGTCCTGCGGTTCAGGGTGGAGATGGCCGGCGCGGACGAGCAGTTCGGCTTCGAAGGCGTGCCGGAGACGCTGCACTACCAGGTGCAGGAGTATCACTTGAACCCGCAGACCGGGGAGTGGCAGCTGAACCCCACCCCGCTGCTCCAAGGCAGTCTTTCCAACTCGACCGACGTGGACTACCGCGACTGACCGCACCGTACCCCAGCAGGGTGGCGTGGCGTCGGTGGGCCGTGGTCGCTCGATGCGCCCCGAGCCGGCGCCCATCGGGAATTTCTGCTCCAGGCCCGTGACGCCCCCCCCGGAGCCGATCCCGATCGGGCGGCCGGCGCACCCTCACCGCCCGCCCGCTCCGACGTCGCAGCCTGCTCCACTGTCGGGGAAGCTGACAACACCGGCAGCCCCCGTGTGCACGTTGTGCGGAGGCTGCCGGCTGGTTGCTACCCGAGCTGTCTGCTCCGGTTGGGCCACGATGCTCGGCATGTCTACTCGTGCAGAGCTTCGGCGCGATCGCGCAGGCCTACGAACGGTTCCGGCCGGGCCACCCTGAGGAACTCGCCGACGTGGCCTCGACTGGGCCGGCAGCGGCGTGCGGACCGGCAGGTCGACCACGGCGAAGTCCGGATCGCCCGTCAGTTCCGCGACCGGCACCTCCACCGGCCCCCCGCCGATGTCCGTCAGAGTCACCGTCTTCGAGGTGACGCCCACGACCGCCCGCACCTGCCCGGCGAAGCGCACCCACGCGCCGACCGCGATCCCGGCCGGCCGCTGTATCCCGCTCAACGCGCCCGCCTTTCGGCATTGACCAGCGTGGTCGACGACAGCGGCGCGCTCGCCAGGTCGGCGGCCAGGTCGCCGGTCCAGAGCAGGTGGAACAGCACTGGCAGCACCACCAGCGGATCGCCCGCCCGCGCCGCCCCGGCCCGCAGCGGCGCCGGCTCGCCGAACACGTCGAGCAGCCGCCCGGTGACCTCCGGGTTCGCGCAGCGGCGCCGGCGGTAGCGCGACAGCCAGCGCACGTTCTCCATCAGCACCGGATCCGGCTCGCCGACGCGGACGAACTCCCACCCGACCGCCCGGCAAGCCCGCTCCGTCGCGTCGAAGGCCTCGGCGTCCGTCCGCTCGATCCGGTCGCCGGCCCGTACGTCCACGACCTGGCCCCGGCCGTCGGCCAGCCGCACGAAGTAGTCCGGCGCATGCCGGCGCCGCCGTTTCCCGTCGTGCCAGTGCAGCCAGAACGGCTGCGAGGCGATCGCCACGACCGTCGGCTCGCGGTCCAGCAGGATCAGCCGATCCCGCTCCAGCCACGACTCGTAGCCCACGTGGTCGCCCACCGTCGCGGAGAAGTACCAGCCCGCGAAGCCCTGCCCGTCCTTCGCCCAGCGGAACTCGCGTACCGGCTCAGCGGACTAGAACCGCCGGTTCCAAGCCTGCTCGAGAGGCAGCCGACGACGCTCACCAGCGTCGACGAAGTCCAACTCGAACGCCAACAGCACCGCATCGTCGTACGCCAGCGCGGCAACAGCCACCGGGTCCCCACCACCGATCAAGATCAAGTGGCAGAAACCTATCGCCCGTCAAGATCATCTGGCGAACAGTCAAGATCATTTGTCGCAGGACGGTACGCGCCGTGCAGGCGCCGCGGCTCCAGCGCGTCCGGCGAAGTCCATGAGGTCATTGTGTTACCGACATGCGGCGAAAAGTGATGCGTATCAAGAGGTGATCTATGCTGCCTGTCTCGTCAGGAGGTGTGTGATGTCCGAGATCTACGCGGCAGTGGACGCGCTGCTGGCCAAGGCCCGGGACGGCGGCGACCTGCCGGAACCGGCCGAGCGGGAACGGCTGCGCAAGGCCGCCGGCCTGACCCAGGTCGAGGTCGCCGAGGCCTTGAAGACCCGGCGCGAGACGTTCGCCAAGTGGGAGAACGGCGCCGCTCAGCCGCGGGCCCCCAAGCGCGGTGCCTACGCCTTCCTGCTCGCGGGCCTGGCCGACATCCACGGCACCCGGGGCCCGGACGGCTGGCTCACTCTCGCCCGACAGGCCCGCCCCCTCGACACCGGCACCAGCACCGACGCCACCGAAGGGAAGTGACACCCTGATGGACCGCAAGACGTACACCGCCGAGCTCGCCGGTCTGCGCGAGCTGCGTACCGGGATCACGGCCGCCGAGAAGCAGGTCGCGGCCGCGCAGAAGGAGCTGGACAAGCTCACCGCCCAGCGGGCGCGCCGGGTCGCCGGGCTCGCGGGGTACGAGGGCGCCCAGGCGCCGGCCATCGCGAAGGCCTCCGGGCTGTCGGTGGGCGACGTCGTGCGGATCGCGCCGCTGCTGGACCCGACCCCGGCCGCCGTCCGCGCCGCCAAGGCCGACGACCAGGACACCGCCGCTGCCGCTGCGCCCGCCCCGGCGCCCGTGGCCGAGCCGGTCGTTGAGCCCGCCGCTGCGGTCGCCCCGGTGCTGACCCGCCCGGCCCCCGTCGTCGAGCAGTCGGCCCCGGCCGCCCCGGTGGTCCAGGCGCCGACCGAAGTCGAGGACCAGGCCGCCGTCGAGCAGCCCGTCCCGGCTGCGCCCGCCGCTGCGCCGGTCGTCCCGACGGCTCCGGTCGCTCCGGTCGCTGCCGGGCCGCGTGAGCTGCCCACCCTCCCGGAAGGCCCGGCCGGTGCCCGGTTCGAGGCCGTCACCACCGGGCTGGTCTCCAAGCGCCCCAACTTCACCCAGCAGGCCCGCGCCACGGTGTTCCTGGACGCCGCGACCGGCGACCTCGCGGTGCGCGACCGCGTGGTGCGCCTCGACCTCGGCGCCCGCACCCCCGGCGAGATCCTGGACGCCGTCCTCACCACCGCGCCCGGCACCGAGCGGATCTACATCACCGCCGGCGCCCCCTGGCACGATGGCGCCGAGCGGTACAGCACGCTCAAGGACGCCGTCGCCGCCTGGCTGAACACCCCGTCGCAGCGGTGGACGACCGCCGTCGGCTCCGGCCGGGACAAGCTGGCCGGACACTTCGTCCACCAGCGCCAGCCGGTCGGCCGCTACGCCCCCGCGAGCGCGCCGGACAGCGGGACGACCGAGATCCGGAGCATGGGGGAGTGGTTCGACCCGGACGGCGCCGACGTCGTCACCTGCCGCCAGGCGTTCGCGCTGCTGTGGCAGGCGCTGCGCCGCCACTGGGACGACGCCGTGTTGATGGGCTCCCCGTCGCAGACCGGCCGGGACCTGTGGTCGCGCACCATCCCCACCACCGGGAAGTGGGCGGGCGGCTACCCGGTCCTCAGCGAGGAACTCCGGAGCCTCCTGCACGCGACCGGCGGCCAGGGCCGCACCGAGCTGATCCTTCCCCCGCGCGTGCCGGAGCAGCTGCCCGCGCTGGTGGAGTACGACCGCACCTTCGCCTACGCCAAGCACCTGTGGAAGTCCCCGGTCGGCACCCCACGCCGCATCACCGCGGCCGCGTTCGCGGCGATGACCGAGCAGGAGCAGACCAAGGCCCTGATGTCCTGCTCGCACTGGAACGTACGCGTGACCGTCCCGGACGGGTGGAACCACGTCGGCCTGCTCCCCGCCCCGGTCACCGGTGACCGCGCCTGGGTCTACCCGTCCGAGCCCGGCGCGACGTTCACCACGTGGGCGGGCGGCGCCGAGATCCACCTCGCGCTGTCCAACCACATCGCGCCGTGGCGGATCGAGATCCTCGGCGGCCTGCTCTTCGAGGACGGCAAGCCCCTGGACGAGTGGGGCAAACGGCTGAAGGCGGCCTGGGCGGACCTGACCAACCTCTCGAAGCTGCACGCGGACGAGCGGCAGCGGCAGGCCGCCTACCTCGCCTCCCGCGCCGTCCGGTCGGTGCTGCTGTTCGGCCTGGGCGGCTTCGCCCAGCGCCCGCGCCTGGTCTCCGGCACCACCCCGGTCGGCGAGGCGCTCCCGGCCGGGGTCGAGATCCTCGGGCAGGACGGCGAGGTGGTGACCTGGCAGCGACAGGCCGGCTTCTCCCGCGACCCGTACGCGCACCCGGAGTGGGCGGCCTACGTGTGGTCGGGCGCCCGCGCTGCGCTGCTGGACATGAAGTACCGCCAGGGCAAGGACGTCATCGCCCACGCCGGCGCCCTCCACGCGAAGCCCGGCACAGTCGTGTACTTCGGCACCGACGGCATCGCCCTGACCGAGCGCCAGCCCTGGCCCTACCGGGGCGAGCCCGGCGACTACCTCCTCAAGGGCCACCTCACCGGCCCCATCGAGCACCCGACCAGCCAGGAGCAGTACCTCAAGCTGCGCGGCCTGGGCCGCGCCGAACTCGCACAGACGGGGGCTGACCAGTGAGCCCGGCCGACCCGGACAACCCGAACGAGGCCGCGAGGCTGACCCAGGAGCTGATCGACCACGGCTACACCAAGCGCCAGGTCGCCAGGATGCTCGGCCGCGACGCCTCGCTCGTCTCCCAGTTCTTCACCAAGGGCAAGGGCGCGGCGTTCGTGAACGCGCTGCGCCAGGTCGTGCGCGCGGTGCGCGGCGGCGAACGCGACACCGAGACACTCGGCGCCGTCGCCCAGGAGAACATGGAGCGGCGCCGCACCAAGACCGGACAGAAGGCCCGAGTGCGCGGTAAGGACGTCGTGGGCGAGGCGGGCGGCAGCATGGCCGGCCGCGCCGGGAAGCAGGCCATCAAGTCCGGCGCCTCCCACCTCGCGCCCGTGGTCCACGCCACTGGCCAGGCCGGCGGCCGCCTCGCCTTCACCGTCCGGATGAAAGCCGACCAGTACGTCTACAGCGCGGGCTCGGAGAAGGACTCCGGCGGCATCCGCCGCGGCTTCGTCCCCCGCTCCGACGGCACGGAGGAACGCACCTACGGCTCCGCGAGCACGGGCGGGTTCGACGCCGCCGAATGGTCCCAGCGCGTCGCCGACGCCCACGGCGACGTCACCGAGGCCATGAAGGAGTGGCTGGTGGAGACCGGCCGCGCCGTCGAGGACGCCGACATCGCCTACCTGGAAGTCCGCGGCTGGATCCCCGAGGAGCGCCGATGAGCGCCGAACACACCCGCCGCCCCGGCACCACCAGGCAAGAAGAGCTGCGCGTCCAAGCCGTCACGCTGAAGGACAGCGGCCACACCATCAGCCAGATCGCTTCGAACCTGCGGATCTCCCCGAGCACCGCACACCGGCTGCTCTCCCGAGCCGCCCGGCATGCCACCGCGACGGCCGAGGACCGCCTCGACTGGTTCACGGGCCCCGACGAGATGCTCGCCGTGCTGCGCCGCGCCGCTCAGCAGTGCCGCGTGGTGCTTGACCCGGTTGTTCGCCCGAGCGAGAAGGAGGCCCAGAAACTGACCGACGCCCTGGCGGACATCCTCCTCACCGAGGGCGGCTTCGACAGCGAGTGGACGATCACGCCGTTTGGCGGCCTTGTGGAGAGCCTCATCGACGCCCTCCATCGCTACGCCTACCCCGACGAGCACTGACCCCAGCACCCGTCCGGCACACGAAGGAGAGCCACCGCCGTGGAGACCACCGCCGCCACCGCCGAGCAGACCGTGCCGGTCGCTCCGCGCGCCCAGCCCGAGCCGCCGCTCCCGGCCCGGCCGCTCGGCACCGCCGTGAACCCGCTGCCGCTGCACTGGTTCCAGAAGGACGCGGTGGCCGCCGCGGTGCGCGAGGTGAAGGACGGCGGCCGCGCGACCGTCATCGCGGCGACCGGCTCCGGCAAGACCCTCATCGCGGCCGGCTGCGCCCGGCGTCTGGCCGCTCGGGGCCGGGTGCTGGTGCTGGTGCCGACGATCGAGCTGCTGGAGCAGACCGCCGAAGCCTGGTCCCTGCGGGGCGGGCGCCGGGGCCTGGCGGTGGCGGCCTGCTCGCGGGAGGAGGCGCTGGAGAGCGCGGAGGCCGGCGGCCGCGTCCACGCCCGGGTGACCACGCAGGCCGCCCGGATCGCCGACCTGGTCGCCGCCGAGAAGGCCGGCGAGCCGGTCACCGTGTACGCGACCTACGCCAGCCTGGAGCGCATCGTCCAGGCCCACCGCGACTTCGGCCTCCCGGCCTGGGACCTGGTCGTCATCGACGAGGCCCACCGCACCGCCGGCGCGGAGGGCAAGGCCTGGGCGGCCGTCCACGACGACGCCCAGGTCCCCGCCGCGCGCCGGCTGTACTTCACCGCCACGCCCAGGATCGCGGACGACCGGCGCGCGAAGGACGGCCTGGCCGACCTCGCCGACACCGACGGAGAGGGCGCGGAGAAGCTGCCCGCCCTCTGCTCCATGGACGACGAGACGATCTACGGCAGAACCGTCTTCACCTGGACCCTCGGCCAGGGCATCGAACACGGCTACCTCGCCGACTACCGCGTCCTGGTCCCCGTCGTCACCGACGAAGAGCTGCGCGACCTCCTCAACCTCCCGGCCGTCGCCGACCTCCGCTCCCAGCGCACCAACGAGGAACTCCTGCGCCTGGCCCTGCAGATCGCGGTGCTGCGCGCCGTCGCCGACCTCGGCCTGCGGCGCGTCATCACCTTCCACTCCCGGGTAACCGCGGCGCGGGAGTTCGCGAACACCCTGCTGGACGCCTCCCAGCTGCTGGAGGACAAGGACCGTCCGGAGCGGATCTGGGCGAAGGCGGTGGCCGGCACCGACCGGCTCAGGGACCGCCGCGCCGCGTTCACCGAGTTCAAGGCCCACACCGGCGAGGACGGCGAGGAGTGCGGGATCCTCTGCAACGCTCGGCTCCTGTCGGAAGGAATCGACGTCCGAGCCGTGGACGCGGTGTGCTTCGCGGACCCGAAGTCCTCGGTCATCGACATCGTCCAGGCCGTCGGCCGGGCGCTGCGCCAGTCCTACCGCCAGGGCAAGGTGTCCTGGGTCGTCATCCCGGTGTACCTCCCGACGCCGGAGGCCGGCGACGACACGGCGGCCGCCGACCCGGCCGAGGTCCACGACGCCGGAGAGGCCGTGAAGGCCGAGGCCGACGCCGAGATCGAGGCCGGCTCCTTCCGCACCATCTGGCGCGTCCTGCGCGCCCTGGCGGCCCACGACGCCCGGGTGGTCGGCCGGATCACCGAGCTGCGCGCCCACCGGACCCAGCCGGCCCTGCTCGCCACCACGGCCTCGCCGGAAGAGGAAGGCGCGGCCGCCGAGGCCGGAGAGGCCGGACAGGGGGAGCCGCCGGCGGTGGCGGAGTCGCCGGTGGACTGGCTGCGGATCGATGCCCGCCGCCACGCGGCGCGGATCCTGCAGACGGTGAAGCTGCGCGCGTTCAACCCGCGCGCGCTCGAGTGGCAGCGCATGCACGCGGTCGCCGCCGTGTTCCACCTCCAGCACGGCCACCTCGACCCGACCGACAAGACGAAGCACGCCGAGTTGATCTCCTGGCTCACCCGCCAGCGCCACCTCCACGGCCAGGGCCTGCTGGATGCGGCCCGCGTCAGCGAGCTGGACGCGCTCGGCATGATCTGGTCGAAGAACGCCAACGCCTGGGAACGCGGCTACGCCTACGCCGCCGCGTTCCACCACCAGCACGGCCACCTCGCGATCCCCGCCACGGCGAAGCTGGACGACTACGCCGTGGGCGCGTGGATGCGCCGCCAGCGCAAGGCCGCGGGCCTCACCACGGCCCAGGTCGCCAAGCTCGACGCCCTCGACGAGCTGTGGCGCCTCGAACCGGACTGGAACCGCTCCTACCGCCGCCTGCTCGCCTACCTCGCCGCCGGCGGCACCCTCACCGGCCCCGTCAACCGCACCGGCGGCGAAGCCGACCCGACGTTCCGGCCCGGCACCTGGCTGCGCAAGCAGGCGGGGGCCCGCACCGACGGCAAGCTGACCGAGCAGCAGAGCGCACTCCTGGACGCGCTCACCCGGCACGCCGAGACCGTCACCGGCTGAACCGACCGCACCGGCACCACCGCTTCCGATCCCGGAGGCCACCACGGAATGACCGACGCCAACGGGGAAGGTCACATGGCTCACTCCGCGACGAACCTGCCAAGCGCTGTTCGGGGGCACCGCTACCTGCTGCCCGCGGACACCCACCGGATCGCGGCCCAGGCCGTCACGGACCTCGCCGAGGCTGTTCCCGAGGCACCGGCCGGTCAGCGGCCGCTTTCGGACCGGCCGGGTTCCTGCGGGTCCACACCCGTGCGGGCCTTCTGCGAATAGCCGCCGGCCGGACGCCCGGACGGGCCCTTGGTCCCGTGGTCGCGCCGGTGCTCCGAGGGGCCCTGCTCCTCACCGCGCGGGCCTGTGCTCTGCACGGTCTGCCCGGGCACCCCCTGCTCCTCCTCCTTCGAGGGCTCGCGCCCCTCACCGGGCTCCGGAGCGTACTTCTCGGGATGGAAGGAGCGGTGCGCGCTGTCGTTGCGCTGCTGCTCCTGCGCGTCGATGTCGCCGGACCAGCCGTGCTGTTCGCCGTCGAAGCGACTGGCCTGGCCCTCGTCCATGGACGTGTGCCGGGCGGGCTTGCTGGAAGTCATCACCGGTCTCCTTCCACATGTGGTTGCTGTCGGTTCGGCGTCTGTCCGGCTTCCGGCGTCTGACACCCCGGCCCCGTCGGCGAGCCGGAGCGGGTCGCCCGGTCGCGATGCCGTGACAGGTGCCCTGGGACGGTGCCCGGCCGCGCAGGATTTCGGGGGTGTCGGGCTGGTGGAGCCGGTTGCCGCCGGCGGGGATGGACGGGTCGGGCAGGTAGCGGCGCCGTCGGCGAGAACCAGGCCGCCGCCGACGCGACCCGGTGCGGCCCGGGCGGCGCCCGACGGCGACGCCGCGCCCGAGAGCGCGTCAGGCCGTCGCCGGGCGGCCCAGCGGCAGCAGGTACTGGATCGGCTCGTCCAGGTCGTCGAGGCCGAGGAGTTCGTGGGCGAGGTCGTCGTAGAGGCCGCCGAGGGGGGTGGTGCCGAGGCCGAAGGCGGCGGCGGTGAGGAGGAGGTTCTGGGCCAGGTGCCCGGTCTCGACGAGCCCGAGGCGCAGCGCACGCAGGCCGTAGCGGCGGCGCAGGTGGGCGAGGTCCAGGTGCAGGGCGAGGACGGCGGGGGCCTCGTCGACGGCGATGTGCTGCGGGTCCGAGTCGGGGAGGGTGAGGTAGTAGGACAGTGCTCGGAGCTGGTCCGGATCGGGCGCCGGGCCGATCGGGCGCAGGGAGCGCAGCGCCGGCACGCACTGGTAGGTGCCGGAGGGCAGGCCGTCGACGGCGAGGGCGACCAGTCGGACCCGGGCGGCGTGCATGGCGCCCGCGCTGGGGTAGGGGCGGTGGCCCGAGCCGCCGTCCGGCGCGTACGCGGACCAGAGCAGGCCGCCCAGTTGACCGGCGGTGAGCGGACCGGTCAGCCGGCCCCGCGTGGAGCGGCGCGTGCGCAGCGCGTCGGCGAGGGTGACGGTCGGCAGCGGGTCGGCGGACAGGGGCAGGTCGCCGGGCCACGGCCGCGGGGGCTCGGCGGGCGGCACGTCCGGCAGCGCGGTGTCCTCGGGGCGTCCGACCTGGAACTTGCTGTCCTCCAGGTACTGGAGGTCCGGGGCGCGCCGGTCGTCGGGGAAGAAGGTGAAGGGCCGGTCGGTCTCCAGGAGCGTTCGGCCGGCGAGCCGGCAGACGGCCCGCTCCTCGTCGGGCCCGATCCCCAGGCGGTTGAACAGCATGTGCAGCTGTGAGGCCCACACCCAGCGCAGCCGCTCCTCGGCCCCGTCCGGCGCGGTGGCCCGCATCCGGGCGTCGGCGTCGGCGACGGCGGCCGACCAGTCGGTGAGCCAGGACGTGGCCGTCCCGGCGTCGAGTGCCTTCCGCAGGGCTCCGGCCCTGTGCGCGAGGGCCTGCCGCTGCCGGGCGAACACCGCGTTCACCTTGCTGTGCACCGCGAGCCCGGGCAGCGGCCGGAAGTCCGTCACCCAGCGCCAGGAGGCGGAGTGGCGCCGCAGCCAGCGGGCGGCGGCCAACTCGTCGAGTCCCAGGGCGTGGGCGGTGGTGTGCGCCAGGTCCAGGGCGAGGGGCAGCCGGGCGCCGGGGGAGGCGTCGAGGGAGCGCAGGGCGTGGACGGCCGTGCGGGTGGAGCGGGTGAAGAGTTCCTCGGCGATCGGCAGCAGCGCGGGACCGCCGTAGCGTTCGGTCTCGGGTTCGTACGGGACGGCGGTGACCTCCCCGTGGCGGGCCGTCCACGGGCCGTCGGGCGGAGTGTGCAGGGACGCGAGCCGGGTGAGCTCGCCGGCCAGGGCGCCGGGGTGCGCGTGCGCCCCCCTGAAGCGCACGCGCAGGTGCGGCCCGCCCTCGCCGTAGCGGATGAAGAACCAGTCCTCGCCCGCGAGTTCGTCCATCAGCGGCGCGAGGTCCGCCGTGACGAAGGCGTCGGTCCCGTGTGCGGGCAGCGGCAGGGTGAGGTGCAGGCTGTGCCAGGGGGCGGCCGGTGGCTGTCGGGTCGTCATCGCGTCCTTCCCGGACGGCAGGGGGGAATCGGGGCGGAACGGGGCGGGCCGAGGGGCTACGGGAACGGGTGCGGGTGCAGCGGCAGTTCGTCGTGGCGCAGCGGGCGCGGGGTGCGGCCGAGGCGGTACGGGACGTCCAGCAGGCGCGGCAGGCCGTGGGTGCGCCGGTTGGCCTCGCCGAAGGTCATCGGGAGCGTTCCGGGAACGATCACCTTGACGCAGTACAGTCCGAGCCGGTCGCGTACCCCCGGTTCGTCCTGGCGGATCACCACCACTTCCAGGCCCTCCCCGGCGAGTCGGTCGACCGTGCGCCCCAGCAGTCCCGTGAGGTCGCTCACCGGCTCGGGGGCGGCGGGCCAGCGCTCCTGCCAGGGCACGGGGGGCGGGCCCGCGAACAGGAAGTCCAGGCGCGGCTGAGCCTCGGGCAGGGTGTTGAGGCCGACGTGGTCGTCCAGCACGGCCACCAGCTCCGGCCGCTCCAGCATCGCCCGCAGGCGCCGCGGGTCGCGTGCGCCGCCGGGGGCGGTGGAGCGGCGGGGGGCGTCCTGGACGTTGGTGACCACCTCGGCGACGGCGGAGCGGATCGCCGTCCTCGGGTCGTGGTGGGCGCCGGCGGCGAGCAGGACGCGCGGGGCGTCGGGCTGCGTGCCCCGGTAGCGGCAGACGGCGATCACGGCGGGGATGCCGAGGTCGTCGGTGGCGTCGAGCAGGGTGAGCCGGTAGCCGAGCAGGTGGGCGCGGTCGGCGAGGTCGGCCGTCTCCCGGTCCTCGGTGGGGACGGCGACGGCGGGCAGTGGGGTGCGCGCGTACCAGGCCATCAGGAAGGCGTCGCGTTCGGCGACCTCGAACAGGCCGTAGAGCGCGGCTTCCTGAGGGCTGTTGCCCAGCCCGCAGCCGTTGGAGGTCTCGTGCGCCACGCGGGGGCGGTCGCGGCCCGGCGGGTCCCAGTAGGCGAGGTGCTCGGGGACGGCGATCGGGCGGTCGTGGGTGAGGGACCATCCGTGCACCCAGTCGAGCACCAGGTCCGGGGTGTACGGGACGGTGGTGCGCGCGGGGTGGTCGCCGGGGTCGGGCAGGCCGAGCCGGACGGGGTCGAGGACGGCTCCGGGCCCGTGCTCGGCCACCAGGTCGGCGTAGGAGGACCGCAGGGTGCCGCGGCGGCCGAGCGGGCGCATCCCCGCGAGGCGCTCCACGCTCTCGAACAGGGCCACGCGCTCGCTGGAGCGGAAGTCCACCGCCCGCCCGTATCCGCCGTCGTCCTCCAGGCGGCCGTCGGTGACCAGGGCGGTGGTGAGGGCGAAGGCCGAGTCCTCGGTGCGGTAGAGGCTGCGGACCGGGCCGAAGCGTTCGTCGTGGAGTTCGGCCCGCAGCCGCTCGGCGGTCGTACGGCCGTTGGCGCCGCGCAGTACCGCGGGGTCGGGTAGGGGGAGCGGCTCGGAGGGCAGGCGGGCGGCGTCGGGCGTGTCCTCGGGCAGCGGGTGGCAGACGGGGCAGCCGCCGACCGGGCGGACCCGGTGGGTGGACCAGGTGGCGCGGTCGCCGTGGACCAGGTGGACGGTGGCGTGGCTCGCGGCCTCGGGGGACCCGTCGCCGCCCGGCCCGTCGCCGCCCGGCCCGTCGCCGCCCGGCCCGGCGGCGGCCTCGGCCAGGTCGGCCGCGAGGGCGACCACCGCCTCGGAGAAGGCCGGGGTGCCGGTGCCCGCGAGGGCCAGGACCGGGCTCTGCCAGGGCACCCGGCCGCCGGCGGTGGCGAGGCGCTGGTACTCGGTGCAGCTGAGGCAGGCGGGCGAACCACGGTGGAGGACGGGCCCGATGACGGTCAGCGCGCCGTCCTCGCGCACGGGCACCAGGCGGACGGGGTGCGCCAGCGCGTGGCGGCTGAGGCGTTCGGCCAGGCCGAGGGTCCAGCTGGTGAGGTGGACGACGGCGGTGCCGCTCGTGAGCGCCAGGGCCTGGTCGGGGTCGAGAACGGGGAGGTCGGTCATCGGTCGTGTCCCGCGGGTACGACGACGGTGAAGCCGCAGCCCTCCAGGGCGTCGGCCAGGGGGCGGGCGGCGCGGGTGCCGGGCCTCCAGGGGGCGGTGCGCAGGCCGGTCAGGCGGTCCAGTGCGGCCCGCAGGTCCGGTTCCCGGTCGGCGAGTCCGGCGAGCCAGCGGATCGTCCAGCCCTCCTCCACCCAGGCGGGCAGCTGCTGCCCGGCGGCGGCCAGCGGGGCGACGGCGCCGCTGGGAGTGGTGAGGTGGGCGGCGGACAGGCCGAGGCCACGGACCGTCAGCCGGGTGAGGGCGCCCAGGGCGGCGACGGACACCGCGTCGGCGGGCCCGGCCTCGACGGCCCGGGCTCCTTCCACGGTGGCCAGGAAGGCGTGACCGGCGAGTCGGCGGACCGTGACGCCGGCGTCACGGCCGAGGCGCCGCGCCAGCGCCGCCACCCAGTGCGCGGCCTGGGGATGCTCCCGCCACACCGCCTCGGACAGCGCCTCACCGCCGCCGGGGACGGCGAGGGCGGCGCGCCGCAGGGCCCGGCCGAGGGCGTGCCCCGGGTCGGCGCCGACCGTCGCCGCGACTCCCGGATCGGCGGCCGCGAGGTGGAGTTCGGCGGATCGCAGGGCACCCGCCAGCCGCGCGAGGTCGGCGCGGGCGGCCCCGGCCACCAGGGCCCCGGACGGTGTGCGGCAGGCGGCCAGGGCGACGGGCGACTGCGGAAGTTCGCCGGGGGAGGGAGCGTCGAGCACGCCGAGCAGCGGGTCGCCGAGCGCGGCGGCGCGGCGCAGCGCCGTTTCGAGGTCCGCGGGCGGCTCGGCCGCGGGCCCGGGCGCCGCCGCCCAGGGGTGGTGCTCGGCGCGGGGCGGGCGGGCCCGGGCGACGAGGACGGAGGGCCGACCGGCGAGCAGCCGGGGGTCGTCGTCCGGGTCGCCCGGGTTCGGCAGCCCGGCGACGGCGCAGAGCAGGCGCTGGGCCGTCGCGGCGGCGAGCAGCAGCGGGAGCGTCCTCGGCGTGGAACCGCCGCCGCTCGGGCCGGGGCCGCCGCTCGGGCCGGGACCGCCGCTCGGGCCGGGACCGCCGCTCGGGCCGGGGCCGGAGCGCAGGCGGTCCGCGATCGCGGCGAGGTCCGCGCGGGTGCGGTCCGGATCGGCGGGCGCGGTGACGAAACCGCCGTCCGCTTCGCACTGCATGCCGACCGCCACGGGTGGATCACCCGCGACGACCAGCACCTGTCCGGCGGGCAGCGCGGCCCCGGTGACGACCGGTTCCGCCCCGCCCCGGGCCAGGGCGCGCGCCACCGCGCGGGCCGGTTCGCCGTCCGGGTCCGCCGAGGCCACGACCGGGCTCGCGGCGGCGAGCGCCCTCGCCGCGTCCCCCGGGCGTTCGGCCACCGAGCCCGGCCAGGGCGGCGGTTCCGCGCCGTCGGGGTGGTCGACCAGCAGGCCGTGCTCACGCAGGTGGGCGGTGACGGTCACCAGCGCCGCCTCCGTCCTCGGGCGCCCGGCCTCCGCCGCGGCCTGCGCACCGGCGCCGAGCCGCGTCGACAGGACTTCCCACAGCGCCGGCAGCGAGCGGCTGCCCTCCAGGGTGAGGCTGGTGCCGCGCCCGCGCAGGTGCAGCCCCTCCAGCAGCGGGGTCACCGCCACGCCCGGACGCAACCGGGTGCGCCCGGTGACCGGTTCGGCCGTCACGCCGCCCCCTCGACCCGGGCGATCATCTGGCCGAGGTAGTCCCGCCACCGGTGCCCGGTGAGCTCGGGCACGCTGCGCACGACGAGGTGGGCGGCCAGATAGCGTTCCACCGGGCGGACGCCGCAGACCGCGAAGAGCCGGTACAGGGCGTTGGTACTGGTCCGGTAGACCAGGTAGTCGGCGCGGTCGAACAGCGTCCCGGTGGGATCGCTGCGCGTCACCATCCGGTGGAACTCGCTGTAACGGGTGCGCAGTTCGAAGTCCCAGCGTTCGGCGGTGGCCCGGTCGCCGAGGGCGGCCGCGCGGGCCCGGTACTCCTCGCCGCGGCCGGACAGGTCCGCACCGGCCGCCAGCAGCCGCTCCGCCCGGTTCCAGGCCGTGGCCGACCAGTGCGCCCAGTCCTGCTCCCAGCCGCGCGCACCCCCGGCCGCGATGCGGCCGACCAGTTCCGTGGCCGCGGGACCGCCGCGCTCCCAGCGCTGCTCGAAGGCGGAGCGCAGCCGGCCGTCCGGGTCCTCGTGGGCGAGGAAGTCCTCCAGATGGGAGAGGAAGGAGTAGTGCCCGCCGACCAGCCCGTCCGTGTGCGTGCTCGCGTGCGCCGCCAGTGCCGTGACCACCAGCTGCACCCGGGCCTGAGCCGTGTCGCCGTGCTCCCCGAGGAACTCACAGGCCGACGTGATCGCGGGCAGCCCGAGCCGCATCAACTCGTCGCGCAGGGCGGCTGGTTCGGCTCCGAGCAGCGCGTGCACGGAGGCGGTCGCGGCCGGGTCGGAGGGCGTGACCCGGACGGTGTTGTCCGGCACCAGCGGGCCGTACGGCGGCGCGATCAGCTCGGCCCGCCCGGCGACGACGGCCTCGGCGAGCAGCTGCTCCTCCGTGCGGTCGGCGACGGACGGGTGCGCGGCCGACCACGCCCGCAGCTCCTCGGCGGACTCCCGCGCCACGACGGCCACCCGCTCGGCCGGTCCCTCCAGCCGCAACCGCAGGTGCGGCCCGAACCGCCAGTGCCGCTCGACGTGGGCGTTCAGCCCGCCCGCCGCCGCACGCCGCGCCAGCGGCAGGACGGCCTCACGAAGGGCGCGCGCCTTGTCGGGCTGGTAGTGGTACAGGGTCACGTCCACAGCGGTCGCGGCCGCGGGGTGGTCGGTCGGATCGTTCGTCATCGGCTCACTCATGGGGCGACTCCTCGGCTCCGCGCCGGTGGAGCGGGCGGGGGACGGGCAGGGGTGCGGGCGGGGCGGTGGCCGGGCGGCGGGCCGGACGGTAGGTCTCCGTGACGAGTTCGACCGTCCGGGTCGGTTCCGCCCGTCCGCCGATGGCGGGCAGGGCCTCCTCCAGCAGGACGCCGTCCGGGTGGCGGCCGAGCCACCGGCCCAGGTGCCGGAGGTGGAGCGGGTTGCCGAGGTCGACGGGCTGGGGCTTGGGCGCGCGGAGCTGGATGAGGATGGCCTCGGAGGCCGTGGTCTCCGGGCCCGGGGCCGGCGCGGGGTGGAGGAAGAGCTGTTCGGGCAGGCCGAGGCGGGCGCGCCAGCGGGCGACGGTCGCGACGGGGACGCCGTGCGGGCCGGGATCGGCGCCGAGTTCGGCCCGCAGGGCGCCGAGGACCTCGGACGGGAGGTGCCAGCGGCGGCGGGCGAGGACGACGTGCCGGTGGCGCAGCCGCGGCGTGTGGGTGACGGTGCCGCCGGGGGCGGGCAGGGGCGTGCGGGGCAGCAGCGGGTGGAAGCCCACGATGCCGTTCGAGTGGTCGCAGAGGAGGGGCGCGAGCCGCCGCGGAAGCATGATCGGGGAGAGGAAGCCCAGGTAGAGGACGTCGAGGTACTCGCCGGTGGAGCGCAGGCGGACCCTGAGCTGGTCGGTGTCCACGTCGTGGACCAGGTCGAGGTCGGCCTCGGCGAGGCTGGACCAGCGACGGTCGGGCCCGATCTCGTCGGCGACCAGCAGCGGGTGCAGGTTGGCGTTGAAGCCGCCCAGCGGGCGGATCTGGGCGGCCCGCGCGCCCTCGTCGAGCCCGGCGCGGATCTGCCGGGCGACCTCGGCCGCGGCCTGTGGGGCGGTGGCGTCGAGGAAGCGGCTGGTGAAGCGCCCCCAGCCGTAGTAGACGTGGTTGATGCACAACAGGCCCTCGGCCGGCTCCCGTTGGACGAACCAGGAGTAGCTGAGCGGCCGGGCGGCCGTCCAGTCGGGCAGCCGCTCGGCCAGTGCGCGCACCCGGTCGGCCGGTAGCACGATCTCGCCGTCCACCTCGGGGAGGTCGATGAACTCCTTCCGCAGGGAAGCGAGTTCCTCGGGAACCCGGACATCCGCCCAGACGTCGCCGGCGTCGTCGCCGAACTCCCACGGCGTGGAGCAGACGCCGCCGACGCCGTACCGGGCCACGAAGCGGTCCCGGGCGTCCCGGCGGGTCAGGTGGCCGTGGTCGAACAGCTCGGCCACTGCCGTGAGTTCGGCGAGCGCGGCGCGGTCGGCGGCGCCCAGCCGCGGCTGCGGCGGTGCGGGCGCGTGGACGTCCTCGCTGAGGACGTTGAGCGATGCGGGCTCCTCGGGGACGGGCCGGCCCGCGTCGGCGAGCACCTGGCGCCAGTCGGCCGCCAGGGCGCGGAGCGCGGCCGGCCGGCGCTCGGCGGGCTCGGCCGGGTACGCGGCCGTGTCGTCGGCGAGTTTGCGCACCCTGCGGGCCAACTCGGTGTCCTGCGGCCACTGATGGAGCCAGTCGGCGAGCCGTCGCAGCGGCTCCGGGCCCTGCGGGTCCACCGGCTCGGTCGGCACCAGGAGCCCGGCGTCGAGGAGCCGGTCGACGAAGCGCCGTACCGCCGGGTCCTCGCCGGGGCGCCCGAGGGCCTCGGCGAGCCGTGCGGCGAGTCGGCCCGGTGGGTCGGGGGTCTCGGTGAGGGAGGCCATCACCGCCAGTTCCGGCCGGGCGCCGAGTTCGACCTCGTCCTCGCGGGCGACGAGGTAGCGGCCCCCGACGAACACCGCCCGGGTGCGCCGGTAGTGGGCCCGCCCGGCGTCGACGCGGGCGGCGCTGGTCATCCGGTGCGGCAGGCTCCGGCCGCGCCGGGGTTCGTCGAGCAGGGCGTCGACCAGCGCTGCGACGAGGGCCCGGTTCTCCCGGACGACCGCGCGCGGGGCGCTCTGCGTCCCGTTCCCGCGCAGCTCGTCCGAGGCCCAGCCGACCGCCGTGAACCAGGACAGCGGGCTCGTCTTGCCGGTCGCCCGCAGCGCGTGGCGCAGGACGGCGGCCTCCTCCTTGTGTGCCCTGCCGCCCCGTTCCGGGTTCGCCTCCGAGGCGTTGACCACCGCGCGCAGCAGGTCGGCGCTGCCCAGGGCGACGGCGCGCCGGAATGCGGGCTCGCGACACACCTCGGCCAGCGCGGCCCGTTCGGCCGCCAGTGCCGGCGGCACCGCCGCCGTGAGCTCGGCCAGCAGCAGGGCGTGTCGCCGTCTCAGCTCCAGCCAGTCCGCGAGCCGGGGGACCCGCACGGGCAGGTCCGCGAGCCGGTCGAGCAGCGCGGGGCGCGGCGCACGGCCGCTGTGCAGGGCCCGGCGCAGCGGGAGCACGACCCGCCGGTGGAACTCCTCGCCGTGTTCGGCCCGGCTGGCGTACAGATCGTCGCCGAGGGCGGGCCGCAGAGCGGCGTCGGCGGCCTCCACGGCGGTGAGCCGGGCCAGCAGGTCCCGTACGAGGCCGGACGGGGCGGACTGCGCGGCCCGGGTCAGCACCGTGGCGCGCACCAGCGCGTAGGCCGCGGTGACCGGTGGCGCGGGTGCCGATGCGGCCGGGGCCGGGGCACGGTTGGGCACGGCGGAGGACCTCCGATGGGCGGGCGGACGGGGAGGAACCCGGCGCGTCCGCACCGGAACGCGCCGGGTCCCGTGGGTGGTTCAGCGGTTCAGTCGCACGATCCTCAGACGGCCGACGCCGACGGGTGGAGGACGCTGGTCGCCGGCGGGTGGACGATGCTGGTGTTGGAGGAGGAGTTGCAGGAGCTGGAGGCGGGGCTGCTGGAGGCGCCACCCTCCGGCAGCGCGATGCTGTCACGCAGCGCGGTGACGGTCAGCTCGCCCAGGTCGAGGTCGTCGAGCGCGAGGGCGTCCTGCAGCTGTTCGGACATGGAGGTCTCCCGGTTCTCGAAATGATGATGGTGACGCGTCGTCAATTCGGCACGTTTTGGAGCGAGTTGGACTGAGCGTACGAGGGCGGACCCCGACAGGGCGGGCGTACCGGGCCAAGGCCGCGACCGGCAGTCCCGAGCGGATGCCGCGGAGTGCGCGGTCCCCGTGGGCACGCGGCTCGGATCGCTGCGACCCCCGCCTCTTCCGGCCTTCGCGCCGCCCCGTGGGCCGAGTCTAGGTCGCGGCGGGCGCCGCCGAGCCGGACGGCCGGGACATTGGCCGGTAATCCGTTCCCGGCCCCGCCCGCGGCCGCACCCCCGGCGGGACGGTGCGGCGCCCGGTTCGCCCGCATGCGTACGGTCGTCCGGTCCGACCGGATCCGGCCCGCACGCCGTCGGTGTGAGGCCCGGTCGGGGAGGCCCGCCCTCGCGGTCCTGTCGAACGGGCCAGCTCGGCGAGCCGCGCCGGGCCGTCGGCTCCTCCGTCACGCGGTGCCCCCGCCGATCCCCGGGGCGGAGCCGGAGCACGCGCGCCCCGAGAGCCGGGCCACCGGAACGGCACCGCTCGAATCCGGCCAGCCCCTCGCGACACCGGCCTCACGCTCCACCGGAACTCCGGCCCGGGTGGTGGTCCAACTCCGGTCGGCAGCCGCCCTCGGCGATCAGCCGTTCGTGCCGGGCCACCTCCACGTTCCCCGCATTCCGTGGCGGCCCCGGCGAACACGGCGGACAGTGGGAGCAGGGGCACAGGGAAGCGAGATGATCATGGACCGTTACCCGCCCATCGCCGACCACGGCCTCGTTGGCGACCTGCAGACCGCTGCCCTGATCTCGTCTCGGGGAGCCGTCGACTGGTTCGCGGCTCCCCGGTTCGACTCGCCCAGTGTCTTCGCCGCCCTACTCGATCACGACCGCGGTGGGTACTTCCTCTTCGCGCCGGACGACCGGAACGCCACCTGCAAGCAGCTCTACTACCCCGACACCGCAGTCCTGGTCACGCGGTTCATGTCGCCGGACGGCGTCGGCGAGGTCTTCGACTGCATGCCACCGGACCGCACCGGCACCCCGACGGACAGACATGTGCTGATCCGCGGTGGGCGGGCGGTACGCGGAACCGTGCACTTCGAACTGGAGTGCCGCCCGCGCTTCGACTACGGCCGGGCCACCCACGATCTCGACGTGCAGGACGGTACCGCCACCTTCCGGGCACCGAACGTCACCGCCTGTCTGCAGAGCACCTTCCCCCTGCAGCAGGACGGTACGGACATGCGGGGTTCGGTGACCCTGGGGCCGGGTGAGGTGGCCGCGGTGGTGTTCACCGTCGGAGGGTCCGATGGCGACAGCCCGCCGCCGGTCACCCCGGAAAGCGCGATGGAGCAGTTCTGGGACGTGGTGGACTTCTGGCAGCGCTGGGTGCGCCACTCCAGCTACCGCGGCCGGTGGCCGGGCATGGTGCACCGCTCGGCCATCACGCTCAAGCTGCTCACCTATGCGCCCACCGGCGCGCCTGTCGCCGCGGCCACCATGGGTCTGCCCGAGCAGATCGGGGGTGAACGCAACTGGGACTACCGCTACACCTGGGTCCGCGACGGCTCCCTGTCCGTGCGCGCCCTGCTCGATCTGGGCTTCGCCGAGGAGGCGGCGCAGTTCGCGCACTGGCTGAGCGACCGCCTGCAGGCCCGGCAGGGCATCGAGGGCGAGCCGCTGCAGATCATGTACCGCGTCGACGGCGATCCCGAGCTGTCGGAGGAGGTTCTCCCGCACTTCGAGGGCTACCGGGGTTCGTATCCGGTGCGTGCGGGGAACGCGGCCGCCGATCAGCTGCAGCTGGACATCTACGGGGAGGCACTGTACGGCCTGTCGGAGGCGCATGAGGTTGCCATGGGAGGCAGCTATCACGGCTGGAAGAACGTCGCCCGGACGCTGGACTGGCTGGCTGATTCCTGGGATCGCCCCGACGAGGGCGTCTGGGAGACCCGTGGCGGGCGCAAGGACTTCACCTTCAGCCGGGTGATGACGTGGGTTGCTTTCGACCGGGGGCTGCGCCTGGCGAGAGAGACCAGCCGGCCCGCCGACGCTCCTCGTTGGACCGCGGCTCGCGACGCGATCCTCGAACAGGTGATGGAGCGAGGCTGGAACGAGGAGGAACAGGCCCTCGTGCAGCACTACGGAAGCGACGTCCTCGACGCTTCGCTGCTGCTCATTCCGCGTGTCGGGTTCCTGGCTCCCAAAACGGTGAGCTGGCTGTCAACGCTGGACGCGATGGAGCGCACGCTGGTTTCGGACAGCCTCGTGTATCGCTACGACCCTGCGGCCTCCCCGGACGGTCTGCGAGGCTCCGAAGGCACTTTCAGCCTCTGCACGTTCCTCTACGTGGACGCTCTTGCCCGCGCCGGGCGGATCCGTCCCGCGCGCTACGCCTTCGAGAAGATGCAGACCTACGCCAACCACGTCGGCCTGTTCGGCGAGGAGATCGGTCCCAGTGGCGAGCAGTTGGGCAACTTCCCACAGGCTTTCACGCATCTGTCGCTGATCATGGCCGCCACCACCCTGGACGACGCCCTCGATCAGCAGCGCGACTGAGGGCCGGCCGGGGTCCCGCGTGTCGGCCGGGGTCGCCCAGCGGTCAGCCTCCGGTGGCGAAGCCGGGGAAGAGGGTCATGCCGCCGTCCACATAGAGGGGTGGTGCCCACCACGTAGTCCATGAGGTCCGAGGCAAGGCCGATGACCGTGCGGGCGATATGCGCACGGGATAGGCTACTCAGCAGGACGGTCATGATCTCTGAGCGGTACTACCCGCCCGTCGCCTCGTAGGCGACAACCGGATTCTTTCTGCGGCGACCCGACGGGCGCGGCGCGCACCCCCGCAGTCCGCGGAGGTGGGCAACGGCCGACGCCTTTTCTCCTCGGCCTTGCCGCGCCCTGCGCCGAGATGGCGCACGCTTCCGGGCCCGCAGCTTGCAGCCCCTGTGGAGGTCGGGATGCGAGTTGTCGTTGATCTTTCCCGATGCGAAGGGTATGCGCAGTGCGCCTTCCTCGCTCCGGACACGTTCCGGATGCACGGCGAGGAAGCTCTGATGTACGACCCGAACCCCGACGACGCCCGACGCGACCAGGTGCTGCGCGCCGCGGCGGCCTGCCCCGTCCAGGCGATCCTGGTCGACCGGTTGGAGGGACGGGACGCACGGGCGGAGGCATCGCCGTCATGACCAGCGCCGAGAACCTGCAAGCCTTCAAACGCGAGGGCCGCATCGTGGTCGTCGGGGCGTCCCTGGCGGGACTGCGGGCAGCGGAGGCGCTGCGCGGCGAGGGTTTCACCGGATCGCTGACCATGATCGGCGACGAGACGGGCGAGCCCTACGACCGGCCTCCCCTCTCCAAGCAGGTACTGACCGGCTGGGTGCCGGCCGAGAACACCACGCTGCCGCGCCGCCGCGAGATCGATGCGCAGTGGCTGTTGGGCGTGCCCGCCAGCGGGCTGGACCTGGCGACCAACCACGTGCGTCTCGCCGACGGCCGTGAGGTGCCCTTCGACCGGGTGCTGATCTCCACCGGGGTCCGGGCCCGGCCGTGGTTCGTCGAGAGCGAGGCGGCTCTGGACGGCGTGTTCGTCGTGCGAACGCGCGAGCACGCGGCGGCCCTGCGGCGGGCACTCGCCGCCGGACCCTCCCGGGTACTGGTCATCGGCGCGGGATTCACCGGCTCCGAGATCGCCTCCATCTGCCGGGAAAGGCAGATCCCGGTGACCGTCGCCGAACTCGCGCCGGCGCCGCTGGTCGGCGCGCTCGGCGCCATGATCGGTGAGGTCGCCGCGGACGTGCAGCGCGCTCACGGCGTGGACCTGCGCTGCGGTGTCAGGGTCACCGGGCTGGAGGGCGACGCGCAGGGACGGCTGCGCCGGGCTCACTTCGACGACGGCAGCACGATCGACGCCGACGTGGCGGTCGTGGCACTCGGGGGCATTCGCAACACCGAGTGGTTGCAGGGCTCGGGGCTGGCGGCGGGGGTCTGGGGCATCGCCTGCGACACCGGCTGCCGCGCCCTCGACCTCAACGGCCTGGTCACCGACGACGTCTTCGCCGCCGGAGACGTGGCACGCTGCCCGAACCCGGTCTACGAGTACCGGCTCATCTCGCTGGAGCACTGGGCCAACGCCGTGGAGCAGGCCGAGGTCGCGGCGCACAACATGGTCAGCGGCCAGGCGGACCGCTGGCCCCACCTGTCGATCCCGCGGTTCTGGTCGATCCAGTTCGGGGTCAACATCAAGTCCGTCGGCGTGCCGACCTTCGCCGACGAGGTGGTCGTCACCCAGGGATCGGTGCCCGACCGCCGCTTCGTCGCCGCATACGGCTACCGGGGCCGTGTCACCGCGGCAGTGAGCTTCAACAACGCGAAATGGTTGGACCACTACCAAACACTCATCGAGACGGCCGCGCCCTTCCCGCCTCCCTGCCCCGCCCCCGACCAGCCCGCCGACGAGAAACCGGTGCCCGTCGACTTTCCCGGCCCCACTCTGCTCGCCCAGGGCGCCACCGTGGTCGTCACCGGCCACGACCCGAGCGAGCGCCGCGTCACGGCCGCGTACCAGCATCGCTAGGAGGGAAAGCGAGATGACCACGACCGAGACGCCCAGCACGCTGCAACGGATCCTCGACCACTCCTCCCGAGCCGACCCGTACCCGCTGTACGCCGAACTGCGCAAAACGCCCGTGGCACGGCAGGAGGACGGCAGCTACGTCATCAGCACTTACCGCGAGATCGCCGACATCCTGCACGACCCGCACCTGAGCTCGGACACCCGCAACCTCTCGCACCCGACGCCCGGAGCCGAAGAGCAGACCACCCCGGCGTTCATCAGCCTCGACCCACCCGCGCACGACCGCCTGCGGCGCATGGCGATGCGCCATTTCGGCCCCCCGCACACCCCGGGACTGGTGACCGGCATGGAGGGCGACCTGACCGGCATCGTCGGCAGCCTGATCGACGACTTCGCGGGCAAAGAGCAGATCGACCTCGTCGACGACTTCGCCTACCCGTTCCCCGTGACCGTCATCTGTCGTTTGCTCGGCGTGCCATACGAGGACGAGCCGCGGTTCCACCTCTGGGCGGACGACGTCATCAACGCGATCGACTACAACCCCAAGACCGACCCGAAGGAAAAACTGGAAAAGGGCACACAGGCCCGCAAAGACCTGCGCCAGTACATCGGTGGGCTGGTGGACCAGCGCCACGGGCGACCCGGCGAAGACCTGCTCGCCCGGCTGGCGAACGATGACGGCCCCGACGGGCGGATGACCGACGAGGAGATCGTCGCCACCGCCAACCTGCTGCTCATCGCCGGCCACGAGACCACCGTCAACCTCATCACCAACGGCATGCTGACGCTGCTGCGCCACCCGCAGGTGCTGCAGCGACTGCGCGACGAACCCGACCTCGTCATACCGCTGGTCGAGGAGTTGCTGCGGTACGAGCCGCCCGTGCACATCATCCCCTGGCGGGCGGCGTACAGCGACATCACCATCGCCGACACCGTCATCCCCAAGGGCTCGCAGATCACGCTGATGCTGGCCTCGGGCAACCGCGATCCGAACCGCTTCCACGAGCCCGACCGCTTCGACCCCGACCGGCGTGACAACCAGCACCTGGGATTCGGCAGCGGTATCCACCTGTGCTTCGGCGGCCCACTGGCCCGGCGGGAGACCCAGATCGCGCTGACCGAGCTGGCACGCCGGCTCGACCGCCCCAGGCTCGTCGCCGACCCGCCACCGTACCGGCGCAGTCCCGTTCTCCGCGGGCCGATCCATCTGCACATCGAGCAGGGCGACGGTCACTGGCGCGGCAGCCTCAGGTGGCGAGGATGCTGATGCCGTCGCCCAGGAGCTTGAGGCCGAGCACGAAGAACAGGACGGCCAGGACGGCGATGTTGTGCTGCGCGGCCCAGTCCCGCCAGCTCCCCAGGATGCCTTTGGCGCGCTCGCCCATGACCAGGTAGACGACGAGTGGCGCAAGCACTCCCAGAGAAGCGATGACCACGAAGATCACGAGCGTTCCGACTTGCTGCGGCACGGGGAGCCCCGAAGAACTGATCGAGGCGCCGGCAGCGATGGTCAGGGGCGCGTTCTTGACATTGCCCGCCGAGAACAGCAGCGCCAGGCCAAAGATCTTGATCGGAGTGAAGCCGTCGATCGCCGCCATCCACTTCGGGAGCTGCGCCTGGGAGGCGTCTTTGGGGCGGCGCTGCCACTGACGAGCGCCGAAGACGACAAGGAGTGCGCCCAGGGCGAGCTTGAGCGCTCCGACCCAGGTGGCCGGATTCCTGTGGGTCGAGGCTCCTCCTGTGCCGCCGACGGCCAGCACGAGCCCCCCGAGCGCCGCGAGCCCCACAACCCAGCCCAGGGCGAACAGCAGCCCGTTGAGGCGACCCCGTGGGGTGGCCAGGATGAGGATGATCGCCACGATCGGCAGCGGGCTGACCGTGATACCCGCGGCCAGGCCCAGCACATCACCGACAGCGTGCCCCACTACGGCCTCCGGGGAAGAGAGACGGATGGTCCGGAGCGGACTGCCCGGGTCGGCTCGAAGCCGACATGACCGGGCCCGGTACGGGCACAGCCCACTTCGTCATCGTGAGGGGTGCCGGGCCCGGCATCCATCGGCCGGTGGTGAACGGGTGACCTGGCCGCCGGGCAGCTGACGATGAAAGCCGCCCGGCGGGAACGAGCCGCCCGTGCGTCAGGCGCCGCAGTCCGCGAGGATCCCGTCCCACAGCGCGACCCGGGCCGACAGCGCGCGGCGGACGGTGTCAGCGCACTGGGTCCAGCGTTCCCGGTCGTCACCGCACAGGTCGATCAGCATCTGCATGGCCATCGGCGTGTGCTGCTCGCCGTCCACCTCGATGTGCCGCGCCAGATAGTCCTTGAACACGGTCAGCCGGTTGTTCGCATCCTCGATCCGGATCACCTGCTCGAACATCTCCGGGATCAGGTCCTCACGGCCGAACGCGAAGGCCGCGGCCTGGCAGTGCACCGGCGCGTTCTCGATGATGTCCCAGGTGACCGCCATGAACTCGGCAGCCGCAGAAGGGATGTCGGCCGCCTTCGCCGCCTCGGCGACGCCGGTCCCGGTACCGAGCAGCCGCAGGAAACCGTCCACCGGGCCGGTGTCGGCCCCGGCCCGGGCCATGCCGTCGAGGTAGAGCTCGAAGTGGCTGATGTAGCCGTCGCCGAGCTCGTCGCTCTCCTCGACCAGCACGATCTCGTTGATCAGCCGGCGACTCGCGGTCGGTCCGCCCGGTAGCCACGGGAGCTCCACGCAGGTCAGCTGCCGCTGCAGGCACTTGAGCAGCGACATGAAGTCCCAGACCGCGAACACATGGCGCTCCTGGAACGTCCGGACCCGCTCCAGGGAGTTCAGCTCCCGGTAGACCGGGTGGCGGAGGACCTCCTGGCGCACGGGCTCGATCGCCTCGCGCAGCGCCGTCAGGCCCGGGTGCGAGCGGTCCCAGTGGTAACGGTCGGAACTCATGGCGGCTCCAGGGAAACGGGTCAGCAACTGCTGACTACCTGTCAGACAAGGGACGCGTGTGTTCGATTGCGCGGTCAGGCTATGGGACGGCGCGCCAAATTCCGATACCTCGAACCCCGGGTTTTAGCGGAGCCGCGTCAAGTCGCTGGTGGTGGCCAGGAGTCCGGGTCCGTGCTCTGGCGAGGGTCAACGCGTACCGCGCGGAGTACGGGCGTTGTCCTTCGGAGCGCTCGGAGCGGGTTCACGCCGCCGGTGGACGCCTGCGGTAGTCGCCGGGGGAGACGCCCAGGGTGCGTTTGAACGCGACGCTCAGGGCGCTCTCGGAGCCGTAGCCGACGGCGTGGGCGATGGCGGCGAGGCCGTCGTCGCTCCCGCGCAGCTGCCGGGCGGCGAGTTCGATGCGCCACCGGGTGAGGTACTGCAGCGGCCCCTGGCCGACGGCGGCCTTGAAGCGCGCGGCCAGGGTGGAGCGGGAGACCGCGCACGTGTGCGCCAGGTCGGCCACGGTCCACGCGCGGGCGGGCTCCCGGTGCAGGGCGGCCAGTGCGGTGGCGACCAGCGGGTCGGCGAGGCCGGCCAGCCAGCCCGACACCGCGTGGGGCTCGCGGACGAGGTGCAGCCGCAGCACGTGGACGAGCATGACGACGGCGAGGTGTTCCGCCACGAGGGCGGAGGCCATCGGCCGGTGGGTCAGCTCCTCGTCGATGGCGGCGAGTGCCCAGCGCACCGTCTCGGCGTGCGGGGTGTCGGCCGGGATGTGGACGACCGGGGGCAGCCGGTCGAGGAGCAGGTCCTGCGCGCGGGGGCCGAAGGAGAACCGGCCGCCGAGGAGGAGGGTGTCGTCCCCGGCGCCCACCGTGGCGACGCCGTTCTGGGCCCGGGCGAACAGCGGGGCGGCGGGGACGGGTTCGGCCTCGTGGTCGCTGCGCAGGGTGAAGGGGCGCCGGCGGGCGAGGAGGTAGCAGTCGCCCTCCGCCAGCGCGAGGGGCGCGTCGAGGCCGTCGACCTCCAGCAGGCAGGAGCCGCGCCGCACCGCGTTGAACTTGACGCCCTGCGGCGCGGCGAACCGGACGGCCCACCGGCCCCCGGCCGCCAGCCCGGCCGACAGGTGGGCGCGTGTCTCCAGCAGGGTCAGCACGTCGTCCAGCGGGTCCACGGCGCCGCCTCCCAGGATCGGACGTTCGCGAAAGAATCACGGACTCACAACCATAGTCCGTCCGATTTGAGCGCCGTAGCGTGGCCGTATGACGACGAACTCCTCGCCCGCACAGACCCCCGCCCGCGCCCACCGCCACGAGCCGCCCCGGCTCGCCACGCCCTTCGGGGCCGGCACCCGCGCCCTGGACGTGGTCGAAGGACTCGACCTGACCGGCCGGCGGGCCGTGGTGACCGGAGGGGCGTCCGGGCTCGGCGCCGAGACCGTCCGGGCGCTGTCCGCCGCGGGCGCCGAGGTCACCATCGCCACCCGCCGCCCGCAGTCCGCGCGGGCGCTCCTCCGGGAGCTGTCGGCCGCCACCGGAGCGGGCCCGGTGCGCGCGGCGGCGCTCGACCTGTCCGACCCGGCCTCCGTCGGCGCGTTCGTCCGCTCCTGGTCGGGGCCGCTGGACATCCTCGTGGCGAACGCCGGAATCATGGCCCTGCCCGAGCGCACGCTCGGCCCGGCCGGCTGGGAGATGCAACTGGCCACCAACCACCTGGGCCACTTCGCCCTCGCCACCGGCCTCCACCCCGCCCTGCGGGCCTCCGGCGCCGCGCGCGTCGTGATCGTCAGCTCGGGCGCCCACCGCGGCGCGCCCTTCGACTTCGAGGACCCGCACTTCGAGCACCGCCCGTACGACCCCTGGACGGCCTACGGGCGCTCCAAGACCGCCGGCGTGCTGTTCGCGGTCGGCGCCCGGCGCTGGGCCGGCGACGGGATCACCGCGAACGCGCTCAACCCCGGCTTCATCCTCACCCGCCTCCAGCGGCACCTCGACGACGACACCATGCGGGCCTTCGGCGTGATGGACGACGCCGGGAACCTCACGCCGCCGTCCTTCTACAAGACCCCGGAGCAGGGCGCCGCCACCTCCGTCCTGCTGGCCGCCTCACCCCTGCTGGACGGCGTCACGGGCCGCTACTTCGAGGACGGCCAGGAGGCACCCGTCGTCCGCGGCGACGAGGACCGCCCCGGCGGCGTGGCCGCCCACGCCCTCGACCCCGACGCCGCCGACCGGCTCTGGGAGTACGCCCGCGCGGCGCTGCGCTCCGTCTGACCGGGCGGAGACGGCGGGCGTCGACTCCGGGGCCACCCGCGGTCGGGTCGGGCGCAGTGGCCGGCCGGGGTGGCGCTGTTCCCGGCGGATCGGGCACGGGGGTCCCGAATTGCGGTGTGGTGCCACGGTCCCGGTGTCGCGATGAATGGCGCACCAGGTTGACGGCTGGTCTTCCGCCGCTCCTCGGCGCCGACCAGCACGCCGTCGGGCGGGCCCGGATGCGCTACGCGTTCGTCACGGGAGGGGACGCTCTGCACGCCGTCCGGTGGTGCGGCCATGAGGCCTCGCCCGGATCGTGCCCTGCCGTCCGGGTCTGGTGGGACATCAGGATAATGATCTTGGATGTTGGCTGGTGCTGGGCGAGGGGCGGGCGGGGTGCGGATCAACGTTCTGGGGCCGCTTCAGGTTGTGCGGGGCGGGGACGGGGCGGCCTTGGAGGTCGGCGGGGCGCGGCTTCGGCTGCTGCTGGTCCGGCTGGCGCTTGACCCTGGGCGCGTGGTCACTCGTGAGCGTCTGGTGGACGACGTGTGGGCGGACACGCCGCCGCAGGAGCCGGTCGGCGCTCTGCAGTCCCTGGTTTCCCGGCTCCGCCGGGCGCTGGGGGGTGACCGGACGGTGGTCGGCTCGCACCCCGCCGGGTATCTGCTGGATCTGCCCCGGGCGAGCGTGGACGCCTGGGACTTCGAGCAGCGGGTGGCCGCAGGGCGGGCCGCGCTGACGGCGGGACAGTTCGCCGAGGCGGTCGTGCTGCTGGACGGGGCACTGGAACTGTGGCGCGGGGCACCGTTCGCGGACGCCGCGAGCGCCAGGTTCACCTCCGCGCCGGCGGCCCGGCTGACGGAGCTGCGGCCGGCGGCGGTCGAGGACCGGGCGGACGCCCTGCTCGCCCTCGGCGGCACCGAAGCGCTGCCGCGGCTGGTCGCCGAGCTCACCGGACTCTGCGTGACCCACCCGCTGCGCGAACGGGCCGCCGTCAGGCTGATGCGCGCGCTCCACGCGGACGGGCAGCAGGCGGCGGCGCTGGAGGTGTTCGAACGCACCCGGCGGGCGCTGGCCGAGGAACTGGGTGCGGACCCGTCGGCCGAACTGCGGGACGCCCACTTTCAGGTGCTGTCCGGCGCGAAGTCGCCGGCGCCCAGGCCGGCCCCGGCTCCCGCGGGGTTCCCGGCCGGGCGGGCGGCACTACCCCTTCGGCTCACCGCCCTGGTCGGCCGCGACGAGGCGCTGGCAGCGGTCGAGGAACGCCTGCACCGCTTCCGCCTGGTGACGCTGACCGGGCCGGGCGGGGTCGGAAAGACCCGGCTGGCCCTTGCGGCCGCGAGCGCCGCCCCGCCCGCGACGGACGTACGGTTCGCCGAACTCGCGGGCGTCAACGGGCCGGACGCGGTGACGCAGGCCGTGCTGACCGCTGTCTGCCGCCCGGCGGAGGCCGGCGTGCTGGGCGGCGGCCTGCCCGCCGCCGATCAGGCCGGGGAACCCGTCGACCGGATCATCCGGGCCCTGGAGGGCCGTGAGGTCCTGCTCGTCCTGGACAACTGCGAGCACCTGATCGAGGACGCGGCCCGGTTGACCCTTCGCCTGCTGGCCGCCGCGCCCCGCCTCACCGTGCTGGCCACCAGCCGCGAACCGCTCGGAATCACCGGCGAGGCGCTCTGGCCGGTACCACCGCTCGCCGTGCCCGAACCCGGCTCCACCCTCCAGGAAGCGCTCGCGTACCCGGCCGTCGCCCTCTTCACGCAACGGGCAGCCGCAGCCTGCCCCGGCTTCACCCCGGACCACGACACCGTCGAGCCGGTCGTCCGGATCTGCCGCGAGCTGGACGGCCTGCCGCTGGCCCTCGAACTGGCGGCGGCCCGGCTGCGGGCCCTGAGCCCCGGGCAGGTCGCGGCGCGACTGCACGACCGGCTCCGGCTGCTGGACCGCGGCTCACGCACCGCTCCCGACCGGCACCGCACGCTGCGCGCCGTCATCGACTGGAGCTGGGAACTGCTCGACGAGGACGAACGCACCCTGCTGCGACGGCTCTCCGTGTTCGCCGGCGGAGCGACCCTCCCCGACGCGCACCGGGTCTGCGCCGACAACTGGCCGAGCGGGCCGGCGCCCGACCCGACGGCCGTGGAGGACCTGCTGGCGTCCCTGGTCGACAAGTCCCTGGTGGTGGCCGTCGGCCGGGAGACCGGCACGGTGCGCTACCGGCTGCTGGAGACGGTCCGCGCCTACACCGCGCAACGGCTCGCCGAGGCCGGCGAGGACGACCGAACCGGCGCCGCCCACCTGCGCTGTTTCGTCGAGCTCGCCGAGGACGCCGAACCCCGGCTGCGAACGGACGGCCAGACCGGCTGGCTGGCCCGGCTGGACGCGGAAGAGGGCAATCTGAACGCGGCACTGGGCCGGGCCGTCGCCGTCGGCCCACCGGAGCACGCACTGCGGCTGGCGGCCGCCCGGGCCTGGCCCTGGCTGATGCGCGGCCAGGGGCGTGAGGCCGGTGAGTGGACGGCGGCCGTTCTCGCCGCCCACGGCTGCACCCCGCCGCCCGGTCTGGAACAGGCGCACGCCCGGTGCGTGATCCTGACCCAGCTCACCGCCCCGCTCCGGAACAGCGGCGAGTCCGCGATCCCACCGGAGGCGATGGGCGCGGCGCTGGTCACGGCACAGCAGGCCGACCACCCGGTCGCCCTGGCCGCCGCGCTGCTGCTCGCCATGGCGGGACCGCCGGAAGCCGTGGGCGCGACCGCGCAGCGCTACGCCGAGCACCCCGATCGGTGGGTGCGGGCCGCCGCCCATCTGGTGCTCGGCCGGATCGAGCTGGGCGCGGGCCGGATCGCGCACGCCGAGCACTGCCTGCGGACCTCGGTCGACGGCTTCCGCGCCGTGGGCGACCGCTGGGGGACGGCCATGGCGCTGGTCACGCTGGCCGCGCTGCTGGCCGTCACCGGCGCCGCCGAGGAGGCCCTCGCGGCGCTGACGGAGGCCGGCGAACTGGACACCGAGACGGGCGGCTCCGGCGAGGCGCCGCTGTCCCTGCTGCTGTCGGGCCGGCTGCGGGCGCGCTGCGGAGAGCCGACCGCGGCCCGGGCCGACCTGGAGCGCGCGCTGGCCGCGGCAGAACGGGCCCAGGACCCGCACCTGCAGGCCGCCGCCCGCTACGCGCTCGGCGAACTCGCCCGGCAAGAAGGGGACTTGGCGGCGGCGCTGCACGGCCAGCAGGAGACGCTGCGGCGCCTGGAGCAGCTGCCCGCGACCGGCCTCGCCGCCCCCGCGCGCCTGCACCTGCTCGCCCTGCTGCACACCAGCCTGGCCCGCACCCGGCAGCGGCTCGGCGCGCCGCACGCGGCCGGCCCGCTGCACCGCCGGGCCCTGGAGCTGGCCGCGGACAGCGGCGACCAGCCAGTGCGGGCGGACGTGCTGGAAGGGTTCGCCGAATACTGCCTCGCGCTCGGCGAGGCGGCACGCGGGGCGGCGGCACTGGGAGCGGCGTACGGCCTGCGCGGGACCCACGACGCGGGCGATCCGGAGCTCCGGGCCGTCCTGAACGGCTGCGTCGAGGCCCTCGGGGAGGCCGGCTTCCGGGCCGCCTGGGAACGCGGCCGGTCGCTGTCGCGACCGGAGTCGCTGGCCCTGGAGACGGGCTGACCGAGCCCCCGGGGGGTGTGTCGGCCGCGCCCCCGGGGGTGGGTGGCGCGGCCGGGCTTGCGATCAGCCGCTGAACGGCGGCTTGGTGGGGGCGCAGACCGTACCGGGGACGGGCAGCACGCCGTCGATCAGGTAGCGGGTCTCGTGCTCGGCGGCGCAGTCGCTGGGATTGGCCAGCACGGTGTGGCCGTAGCCGTCGACGGTCAGCAGCCGCGCGCGGGCGAGCGAGCGGGCCATCGCGCGGGACCCCTCGTACGGCATGGCCGGGTCCCCGGTGTTGGCGACCACCAGGACCGGCCGGGCGGTCGGGCGGTTCCACGGGCCGTCGTACCGGTCGCGGTCCCGGGCGGGCCAGCCGGCGCAGCGCTCGTCGGCCCAGGCGAAGTACGGGCCGGCCTCGCCGGAGCGGGCCCGGGCGTCCGCGGCCAGGGCGGGGTAGTCGGCCCCGGCGGGCGGGGCGGCGCTGTCCGAGCAGACCACCGCCAGCGGCTGGTCCGGCGACTGGCGGGGGACGGGCGGCAGCGGGGTGCCCGGCGCGGAGGGGGTCTCGGTGGCGGTCCACAACGTCTGGAGCCTGGTGCCGAGCCGGCTCCAGCCGGTGGGCAGCTTCGCCACGGGGTTGGTGGCATACAGGGAGGTGATCGTCTCCTCCACGGCCGAGCCGGCGGTGACGGTCGCCCCGTCGACCACGGCCGGCCGGGTGCGCAGCCGCTGGAGCAGCTCGCCGTACCTGGCCCGGGTCGCGGCAGCCGTCCCGGCGGAGAAGGCGCAGGTCCGGGGGCCGGCCTGGCCGCACTGGTCGAGGAAGGCGTCCAGGACGCGGGCGGCGGCCACGTCGTTGCCGTTGCGCAGCAGGCCGCCCGTGGTGGTGGCCTGGTCTCCGTGGCCGGTCGACCAGGCCACCGGGTCCGGGGCGCTGTCGAGGACCATGGCGCGCACCCGGCCGGGGAACAGGTTGGCGTAGGTGGCGCCGAGGTAGCTGCCGTACGAGGTGCCCAGGTAGCTGAGCTGCCGGTCGCCGACCGCGCGGCGGAGCAGGTCCATGTCCCGGGCCACGTTCGCGGTGGAGATGTGCGGCAGCAAGGCGGGGTTGCGGGCCGCGCACTGCCGGGCGAGGCGCTGGTAGGCGTCGGCCCAGGCGTTCTGCTGGTCCGTGCCCTCGGGGTAGCCGGCGGCCGTGCCCGCCAGCAGGGCCTGCTCGTCCGCCGGGTCGTCGAAGCACTGGACCGGAGCGCTGCCACCAGTGCCGCGCGGATCGAAGCTGACGATGTCGAACCGCCGGCGCACCTCCTCGGGGAACTGGCCGAGCATCATGGGCAACGCCACCGTGCCGGCCACGGCCGGGCCGCCGGGGTTGTAGAACAGCGAGCCGATCCGGTGAGCCCGGTCCTGCGCCGGGTGCCGGATGACAGCAAGGTCGATCCCGGCGCCGCGCGGGTCGTGGTGATCCAGCGGGACGCGGGCGGTCGCACACTCGAAGCCGTCCGCGCAAGCCGCCCACGCGATTCGCGGCACCGGGACAGGGTCCGGCGCGGCCACCGCGGTCGCCGGGCACACCGCGGCCAGCACCGTGGCCGCGGCGGCACCGGCGATGAGCCGCCAGGAGACTGCCTCCCGCCGGTCCGCGGTGCGGGAGGCCCTGGGCCGGCGCGGTCCTGCGGCCGGGCCGGTGGGAGGGGAGGAGGTGCGAGTCACGCGGGTGCCCTTTCGTCGACGGTCCGGGCAGTCGTGGGCGCTCGTCGGTTGCGGCGCACACCGCCCGGCACCCGCGACAGTTCCGCACCACGCTGGCAGACCGCTGGCATCCCGCTGGCAGCAGCTCAGGCGCCGTCCGGCAGGGAGGTGGAAGGCGCACCGCCGATACGGGGCGTGCTCCACGCGAAGCCCTACCCGGCGAAGGAGCGCCGGGTGTGACCCGGCCGTCTCGGTCGCCGTCGCTGCTCGCCGTCTCGGTCGTCGACCAGGGTGGCTTCGTTCCTCCTGTTGCCTCGCGAGCGACTCGTTGGAGGCGATGGCGACGCTGCTCTTCTCCTCCCGCTCGGTGAGGACCTGAAACGGCAACTCGGCGCCGTGGCGGTCGAGTTCCATGTAGCCGAGCCCGTCGATGCAGAGCAGGTCGACGTGACCGTGGCGGGAGAATACCTCACTCGTGGTCGCCCCAAAATCTATGTGCGCCGGAGTAGACAATGCTCGCGGCTGGGTCTAGCGTTTCTCTCGTAGACAGCAGTCGGCGATACCGGCCAGACACGAACTGGCCGGGGTTGTTGGACAGAGGTTCGCAGTTCGGTCCGGCAGCGGAGTTCCGAAGCCAGGCAAGCGCAGGACGGCGACGGGACTGGCTGCCGGACCGGGTGGCCCGCAGGTATCGGGGGCCGCCACCAGCAGTACCGGTAGTACGCAGTTCAGTGAGTTGAGTACCAGCAGTCGCAAGACAGGCAGGACCTCGGCAAAGGCGCCCAGACTGCGGGCGCGCGTGCCGAGTGAGTGCAGTACCAGCAGTACGAAAAGTGACAGTTCAGTACAGAGGATGAATGGAGGGCGCAAGCGCCATCAGGATCGCCCGGCCCGTGAACACTCGCCCGGGCGGACACCGCAGACCCCAACCCAAGGACGGTGGTTTCCGGTCACGCATACGCGATCCCCGCACACCGCTTTTTTGGGGCAGTGCGGAAGTAACAGGACCGGCCCAGGCCGGTAGATGGTGTTGTTCCCCTTCGGGGCCCTGGAGCCGACACGGCCCCGGGGCCCCTCGACGCGTTCTCCTCGAGAACCAGAGAGGTGCAGTGACTACAACGGCCAGCCCCGACACACCCGACAAGCTCGACGACGACGACTACCCCGCCTACACCATGGGCCGCGCCGCCGAGATGACCGGCACCACCCCCGGCTTCCTTCGAGCCCTCGGCGAGCGCCGCCTCATCACCCCACTGCGCTCCGACGGTGGACACCGCCGCTACTCCCGCTACCAACTGCGCATCGCCATGCGCGCCCGCGACCTCGTCGACCAGGGCACCCCCATCGAAGCCGCCTGCCGCATCGTCATCCTCGAAGACCAACTCGAAGAAGCCCTGCGGATCAACGAACAACTCCGCAGCTCCCAGCGCGCTCAGGAGCCCACGGCAGGCAGCTGACCTGCAATCCGCCCTACAGCCGCAGGCGAAGCCGGGGCGGCCCGCGCTCGGGCCGCCCCGGCTTCGCCGTTCCCGCCCGCCGCCTACAGCTCCGTCGCCGCGCACGTTGTCGCCGGCCTGTTCGACTGGGCTAATCGGGATCGGGTTCGTCGTGGATGGTCAGTGCTCCGGCGAGGTCGAGGTCGGCGACGGTGCCGTGTGCCCCGGCGCGGACGAGCAGCACTGCGCCGAGCGCGGTGCTCCAGAACGTCCTGGCTTCCACGTTGAGCGGTCGACGGGTCCTCCAGCCGCGACTGTCGATGAGCTGGCTCACGAAACGCTCGGATTGCCGGAACAGCAACTGGAGGTGCTGGTCGACCACGGAGGCGAGTTCGGGCTTGGAGATCCCGGCGGCGAGCGCTCGCGTGACTGACGGGAGCGAGGGCATGGCCAGTACGGCGCGGGCGATGTTGCGCCGAAACGTCGCCGCATCGGGGGCTTGGCGACCGATGCGTTCGATCCGTCGGGCGTCGTGCAGCAAGCCGAGAAAGGCGGCGTGCACGAGGAGGGAGTCCTTGGAGCCGAAGTGGTAGGTGACCTGATTGGGGAAGACGCCTGCCGCGTTCGCGATCTCCGCGACGCTCACTTCAGCGCCGGGCCGTTCCTTGCAGAGCCGTGCGGTTGCCTCGATCAGCCGGCGCCTCGTCGCGCGACCGCGGTCACGCGACCGAGCCGACGTCGATCGGTCTTCGGTTCGCTTCTTCTCCACAGCGAAATTGTATGTGATACAACAGGAGTGTTCACTTGTATCGCATACAAGAAAGGTTGAGGGGCATGCACCGGACTGAAGTCGTCGTGACCGGACTCGGCGCGATCACACCACTCGGGGCAGACGTGGCGTCCACCTGGGAGGCCCTGCTTGCCGGCGAATCGGGCATCCGCGGGTGCGTCCTGCCCGGCCACGAGGACGTCCGTCTTCCCGACGCCGTCGCGGGGACGATGGCGATCGACCCCGCCGAGTTGCTGCTGCCGGTACAGGCCAGGCGGCTCGACCGCTCGCAGCAGGCGGCCCTCATCGCGGCGGCCGAAGCCTGGGCCGACGCCGGCGCTCCAGAGGTGGACCCGGACCGGCTCGCCTCGGCGATCGGCACGGGCATCGGCGGGATAGGGACGCTGCTGAAGGAGGACGACGTACTGGAAGCGGCCGGGACCCGGCGCGTCTCGCCGCGTACGGTCCCGATGCTCATGCCCAATGCGGCGGCTGCGCTGATCAGCATCGAATACGGCGCACGGGCCGGGGTCTACACGCCTGTCTCGGCGTGCTCTTCCGGTGCCGAGGCGATCGCTCTGGGGGCCAGGCTCATCCGTGCCGGCGAGGCGGACGTGGTCATCGCGGGCGGGACCGAGGCCGCGACCACCCCGATCACCGTCGCCGGCTTCGCCCAGGCACAAGCACTGTCGAGGCACACCGCCGAACCCGCCTCAGCGTCACGGCCGTTCGCCGCGGACCGCAGCGGATTCGTCCTCAGCGAAGGCGCCGCCGTCATGGTGCTCGAAAGCGCCGAGCATGCCGGCGCCCGAGGCGCGCGCGTCCACGCGGTGCTCGCGGGCGCCGGCATCGCCGCCGACGCCCACCACATCACGGCGCCCGCTCCCGACGGCTCCGGTCAGATCTCCGCCATGCGCAAGGCCCTCGCGCAAGCCGGTCTGGCTCCCGAGCGGATCAGCCACATCAACGCCCACGCCACCGGAACCCCGGTCGGCGACGTCGCCGAGGCACGCGCGATCAGGGAGGTCTTCGGCCACGCCACCGTGACAGCCCCCAAGGCCGCGCTCGGTCATCTCTTCGGCGCAGCCGGCGCGATCGAAGCACTCATCGCCGTCCTCAGTGTGGAGCACGGTGTCATCCCACCGACCCGCAACCTCACCGAGGCCGGCGTCGATCCCGACATCGATCTCGATGTCGTCGCAGAGCGACGAGACGTCCCCCAGGAGGCCGTGCTCAGCAACTCCTTCGGCTTCGGTGGGCAGAACGTTTCGCTCGTCGTCACCGGTACGCGGCACCACGCGTCCCGTACGGCCTGACGACACCATGACCGACGCGAACGCACCGTTGAACCGGCGACACGGCGAAACAGCGACCGTCAGCGGCCGCCGCTCGGGGCGCCTGTCCGTGGCGGGACCGATCGCCATGCGGCCGGGCTCGCGCACCAGGCTGTGCCACCGCCTGCGCACCCACCCCGCGGGCAGGGGTCAGCGCCGCAGCATGGGCGAGCGCGACTGCATCGCCCTGGTCGACGGTGTCCACCACCTCGTCAAGGCGCCGATCGTGCTGGTCTGGGACCGTCTGAACACCCACGTCTCCCACGCCATGCGCGAGTTGATCGACCAGCGCGCCTGGCTGACGGCGTTCCTGACCGCGGCCGGGCCGGCATTATGCGGGTCTGACGGAGCACGAGGCCGACGACCTGCTCGACGTCGACGACTGGGAGGCCGGACCGGAACGCGGACGACGAGTACGAGTGGGTACCGGTGAGCTGCCAGCGGCTGGATCGAGCTAGGGCTTGTTCAGGTAGGTGAGGACGGCGCGGACGCGGCGGTTGGTGTCGTCATCGTCGGAGATGCCCAGCTTGCCGAACAAGGAGGTGGTGTACTTGCTGATGGCGCTCTCGCTGAGGAAGAGCCGGCGGCCGATGGCCTGGTTGGACAGCCCCTCGGCCATCAGGGCCAGCACGGAGTACTCGCGTTCGGTGAGCCGCTTGAGTCCCCGGGTCGGGGAACTGTTGGTCAGCAGCTTCGCGATGACGGCCGGGTCCATGGCGGTCCCGCCGCCCGCGACGCGTTCCAGGGCACCGATGAACTGGTCGGCGTCGAACACGCTCTCCTTGAGGAGATAGCCGACGCCGCCGGAGCCGTCGGCCAGGAGCTCGCGGGCGTACAACTGCTCGACGTGCTGGGAGAGGATCAGGACCGGCAGGCCGGGCATCTCGCTGCGGGCGGTGAGGGCCGCCCGCAGGCCCTCGTCCGACTGGTCCGGTGGCATGCGGACGTCGATGACGGACACATCCGGGCGCCACGTCCGCAGCGCGTCGAGCGTTTCGGGTCCGGTGGTCGCTGTCGCCACCACCTGGTGCCCGTACGCCTCGATCAGGCGGACCATCCCGTCGCGCAGGAGGTAGAGGTCTTCGGCTACAACGATTCGCATGGCAGCGCCATCCTGACACAGGTCGGGCCGCCCGGTGGGCTGGTGATCTCCAGGGTGCCGTCGAAGACCGCGAGGCGGCGGCGCAGACCGGCGAGCCCGCCGCCGGGTCGCTCGTCGGCCCCGCCCCGGCCGTCGTCCTCAACCTCGACAACGAGGTCGGCCTCGTCCCTGGCGAGGCAGACGCGCGCCCGCGACGCGTGGGCATGCCGGACCGCGTTGGTCAGCAGTTCGGCGACGCCGAAGTAGACGGCCGACTCGATCGGCGCATCCAGGGTCAGCCGGGCGTCAGAGCTGACGGCCACGTCGAGCGGGATGTCCAGAGCGAGGGCGCGCACTGCGTCGACGAGCCCGCGCTCGTTCAGCACGGGTGGACTGATCCCGCGGATCAGCTCGCGGAGCTCGGCCAGCGAGGCGGTGGCGCCGACCCGCGCGTCCCGCATCAGCGCCTTGGCCCGTTCCGGGTCGGTCTCCATCAGCTTCTCCGCGGTCGCCAGGGAGAGCCCGAGTGCAACCAGGCGGGCCTGCGCCCCGTCGTGCAGGTCCCTTTCGATCCGGCGGATCTCGGCAGCCTGCGCGATCGTCGAGTCCGCGCGCTGGGCGGTCAACTCGTCCACCCGGTCCGCCAGCACCATCGCGGGCGACGGACGCAGGAAGCGGACGGCCACCGGCTCGACGAGCCGCCAGGCGTACGGGGCGGAGGCGACAGCCACGACCAGGCCGAGCGCCCCGACGAGGCGCGTGGCGAGCCCCGGCCGGCCGAGCCCGAGGACCGCCGCGGCCACCCCGGCCGGCGGTAGGGCGGCGACCACGCCCGCGGTGAGCGGCACGATCCCCGTGAACCGCAGGTCGCGCCAGTTGGCGGGGTCCTTCCACCGGAGCCGCCACTTCTGGTCCAGGAGGGCGTCCCGGCGGGTGCGCTCGTAGGAGAAGCCGTTCCACCAGTAGCCGGTGGACATCCGCGTCACCGCTCCGGCCTGCCGGTATCCGGCGGGGATGACGGTGGCGGTCCACCTCGCGACGAGGAAGCGGACCATCCGGCAGACCGGGCGGGACAACGCGAGCGTCCCCGCACACACCAGCACGAGCGGCGCTACCCACGACCACGGGTTTCCCGCCCCCCACCAGATCCCCAGCGCCACGGCGGCGGCCCACACGGCCGGGACCAGCATGCTGACGACCGCGACGACGCATCCCCGCACGAAACCCACGCCGACGCGCGCCACCCACGAACCCAGCTGCCTCATGACCCATCCTTCGCTTACCGTTCGGTGCTCCCACTGTGCACCGCGCGGAGCCCGCTACTTCCCTGTTCAGGCAGGGAGTGGGCCTACCCCCACCCGCCTGTGTGTCCAGACGGATACCGCGTCAGCCAAGCACTTCATAGCGTCGTGAGCATGGAAACCGACGCGCACTCCACGGCCGAGGCAGCACTCCTCAACACCCCCCGCACCCAAGGGGCCTTCGACACGGCGAAGAGCAGCATCAAAATCTACGGCGCACTGAGCGCCGCCGCCCTCTTCGCGGTCATCGCGGTATCGGTCAGCGGTCACACGGTGAACACGTTCATGTGGGTCCGGGCAGTTCTGCTGCCCGTAGTCGCCGTGCTGATCTACCGGATGACCGGATCCGCTTCCCGGGGATCTCGACGGGCCTTCGAGCGCGTGAGGGCTCTCACCGTCATCATGCCGATCGCGATCATCGGCGTCGACCTGGTCCCGGGTGTCTGTCCGCCGTGGTACGCCGTGATGCAGGTCGTCTGCATGCTGCCCGTCATCCGAGTCGCGTTCCTGACCCGCGGCTCCGCACTGCGTGCCGCCTTCCCCAGGGAGCGCTGATCGGGCATCGGGCGCCGCTCCGTGCAGCCTCACCCAGGGACCGGCAGGCCACTCGGGCCGCATCCTTCCAGGGCCTGTTGCACGGCGCGCCGGTCCGGGTTCGCCACCGTATCCCGTCGATCAGCTGCCGACGGGCCCAGGTCCGCGGCCGGCCCGGCTTCCTGCCCACCGGCAGCAACGGCTCCAGCCGCTCCCACTGGCCGTTCGTCAGATCACGACGCCCCACGGACCGTGATCATCCACGGCCTTCGGACCGTGCTGCCGTGCGGCCTGTGCGCGCCGCTGCTGGACCGGCCCGCCTGCGCGACGCCCGGACAGAAAAGGAACGATCGTTCTTGACCAACTGTTCCTGAATTGAATACGGTCCTCCCATGGGACGACCGAGAGGATTCGATGAGGCCGACGTGGTCCGGTCGGCGGCGAAGCTGTTCGCCGTCCGGACCTATGACGGCACATCCGTGGACGACCTGGTCTCACACCTCGGTGTGCACCGGAACAGCCTGTACAAGACGTTCGGGAGCAAACGCGGGCTCTACCTGACCGCGCTGCAGTGGATGGTGGACCATCAAGTCGCCGGGCTGGCTGCACGGATCGCCGAAACGGGCGGCCGCGCGGAGGCGACGCAGCAGGTCCTCGCTGACGCGGTCACCGGAACGGACCTCGACCTGCTCCTGCTGGCGGCAGTCGAACGGGCACCGGTGGACGCCGAGGTGGCGCGACTGGTCGGCGAGGCGTTCGCCGCCCTGGACCGCGCAGTCGCCACAGCGGCCCCCGCGGGCGGGGACGACGACGCCCCCACCCTCCCCCTGGCGGCCACCGCCCTGCTCATCGGGCTGCGCACCCGGTCCAGGTCCGGGACGGCCGACGGGGACGACATCCGCGCCGGCGCCGCTCTCGCGCAGCACCTCGGCCGCTCCTGAGGCACCCACCCACTGCAAAGGACACACCATGGCACATGTCAGCGTCGACGGCGGCAACCTGATCGTGGAGATCGAGGGACTGGACAAACTCTGGGCGCTCAAGAGCCGTCTGACCATTCCGCTGGCACACGTGCGCGGCGCCACCGAGGATCCCGGGATCGCCAAGGAGCCCAAGGGGATGCGGGCGCCCGGCACCCACGTTCCGGGCGTCGTGACCGCCGGCACCTTCCACATCGACGGCGAACGGATCTTCTGGGACGTCCGCGACCCGGCGAAGGCGGTGGTCATCCAACTGGCCGACGAGCGGTACGCCCGCCTCGTGATCCAGGTCAGCGACCCGCGGGCGACAGTGGCGCTCGTCGAGCACGCCCTGACGAGCTGACTCCGCCCGCGCGGCTTCACGCCGTTGCCCACGGTGACGGCATCGGCGGCCACGAGGAAACAACGGAGGGGACCATGACAGCTGAGGCAGTACGCATCAGCAGCAACGACTGTTCACTGGCCGGGACGTTCACCGAGGCAGCCGACTCCGTCGCCGCCGCGCTGTTGATCCCTGGATCCGGCAAGGTGAACCGCGATTCGGACGTACGGCTGCCCGGTGGGCCGATGCTCAGGACCGGGGTCACCCGTGCCGTTGCGGACGCCCTGACCGAGGCCCGGGTATCGACACTGCGCTACGACAAACGCGGCGTCGGAGGCAGCGGCGGGGACTTCCTGCGAAGCGGGATGGGCGACGGGCTCGCCGATGCCCAGGCGGCGCTCGCCTGGCTCGCCGACCGGGCCGCCGGACTGCCCCTCCTGGTCATCGGACACAGCGAGGGCGCCTGGTACGCGGCACGGCTCGCCGCCGACGACCAAGTGGCCGGAGCGGTCCTGCTCTCCGCCGCCGCACGCCCCGGTGCCGACGTCCTCGCCTGGCAGGCGGAGCAGCTGGCCACCAGGCTGCCACTGCCGGTCACACTCCTCCTGCGGGTGATGCGCACGGACGTCCACCGCCTCCAGCGTAGGAACCTTGAGAGGATCACCGCCTCCGACGGCGCCGAGCTGCGCCTCCAAGGACAACGGGTGAACGCCCTGTGGACGCGTGACTTCATCGCCCACGATCCCGTGCCGGACCTCGCCCGGATCACGGTTCCGCTCCTCGCGGTCACGGGCGGCGCCGATCTGCAGGTCCCACCGGAGGACGTGGACGCCATCGGCCGCCTGGTACACGGTCCCTTCGAAGGGCACGTCCTGGCCGACCTCAGCCACCTCTTCCGCCCGGACCCGCGATCCTTGGGCCCCAAGGGCTACCGGCGCGCCGTCCGGCAGCCGGTGAGCGCCCACGTCCTGGACCTGATCGGCGGATGGGTTGAACGCCACTGGGGCACCGCACCCGGTGGAGGCACCCCTGACGGATCCCCCTCCACGACGGCGGAAGACCGGTGAGCGGTGCCGGCCCGATCGCGAAGCATCGGCCGGCCGGTCCGGTTCCGCACGGCCCCCGCGCTGTCCGGTTGCGGTTCAGCCCAGGGCGCAGGCGAGCCGCGCCGCGTCGCGAGGTCCTCCCGCGCACGGTGGTCGGCTCCAGGCTGACAGGCGGCGACGGCCTGCTCCTGACGGTTCTTCCGCTCGCGCTGGTGGGTGTCCCGTTCCCACGCGCCGGGCGATGACGAGGGGGCCGGTGAACGCCCACTCGGCCGCGATCTGCCGGTCCAGTAGTGCGCCCACCAGCAGCGCCAGTGGGCTGCGGGTGAGCAGGACGTCGGCCTCAGGCTGCCGGGGTATCCACACCGAGGTCTCCATCGGCACGGGCTTCCTCGCGGACTGATGTTGTCCGCTATGCGGACCGTCAGCTTGAGCGGGCCCGCGGGCCGGCGATCGGCATGCTGGACGACCGCGCAGGGCCGTTCGCCGGCGGCTGGCCCAGCTGGGAACCGGCCGGTTGCGGGCGGTGACCCGGTCCTCACCGGACAGCTTGGACCCTCGAGGAGGGCTTGGCTGCGTTCACCGCCCCCGTCTGTGCGTGCAGAGAATAATTCGAGTTCGCGGCCGGGCAATTAAAATTTCAGAGGACCTGTAACTTCTGTCCGTAAGGCTCCCATCTGCAACTGGCAGCACCGTGTGCTGTATCGAAGGAGTGATTCGTGAGTTCTCAGGTGAAGGCATACGGGTTCGGTATGCCGTGGGAATCGCTGTACGGTTACAGTCAGGCCATTCAGGTAGGTGAAACCGTATATGTGTCAGGTCAGTTGTCCCATGACCGGAACGGAGACTTCGTAGGTGCCGGCGACTTCGAACTGCAGGTTCGAACCACGCTGGAGAACCTTGACCTGGTGCTGAGGAAGTTCGGAGCTGAACGGAGCCAGATCGTGGAAACCACGGTACTGGTGAGGAATCTTCGGGAGAATTTCGAAGCGGCAGCACGCCTTCATGCCGAGTACTTCGGGGAGCACCGGCCGACCAGCACGGTCATGGGCATATCGGACTTGGCGTTGCCGGACCAGCTCGTGGAAATCGGTGCCCTTGTGCGTCTTGATGTGAAGCCCTAGAGATTGCCTCGTAACTGCCGCCTTGCTTCCGCCTTGGTCGCGGCAGGGGTGGGGTGATCTCGGCGAGTGATCCGATGTGGATCGAGCCGTTCTCGGGGTTGCACGAGCCGCAGTTCCGCAAGCTGGTCGCACTGGTCCGCCGTCGCGGCGGTGACATCCAGTGCGGCCGGCCGTGGCGGCTCTGCCTGGAGGACCGGGTGCTGCTGGTAGCCACGTACTGGCGGACCAATCTGACGTCGCGGCAGATCGCGCCGTTGTTCGGCATCTCGAAGTCAGCCGCGGACCGAGTGCTGGACCACCTTGCACCGCTGCTGGCGATCTCGCCCGCGCGGCGGCCGCGGCAGGACACCGTGCTGATCGGTCCCGTACCGGCCGGCGCACCCCACCATGGCCGCTGGTACGACGCCGTCATCGTCCCGCGCGAAGTCACCGGCCCACCTGCCACCGATCCCAGTGCTGGCGCCTGGCCTGGCTGCGCACCGGTGGGGCGTGGTGCTCCGCGCTGGTCACCGCCCGGCGCCGGCCCGGTCCCGGCCTGCCCCGGATCGCCCACGCCCGGTGGGGCGAGGACAAGGACACGGCCTGGGTGATCGCCGACGCCACCGCCCTGCAGCCGGTGCCGCACCCCGAAGAGACCCCCGAGGCGTCCGCGGACGGTGGCGGCGCCGCACGCGTACAGGCAGGCCACCGATGACCACGGCCACCCGAGCACCGCCCCGACGGCCGGCCCGGCCGTGGAGCGCCGCCTGCGCCCGGCCGACCTCCTGGGGGAGACCTCACCCGACACCCGCGCGCGCCGCGGCGCCGCCCAGACCCTTCCCGTCCTCGAATCCCTCGCCCCACTCCTGCCCGCCGGCGGCCCCCGCGGCACCGCAGTGCAGACCGACGACACCGCCCTGCTCCTCGCCGCCGGCTACGGCCTGCCCCTGCAACGCCTCGTCGTCGCGACCATGTAGGCGAGCGCCACTTCGGCGAAGTCGTCACCGCCCGGCCTGACCATCAGGCTGGCCTGAGTAACCCGCGATATCGCGAGTTCAGCCTCAGTACCCAGGCGGCCCGCCCCCATGAACCATTGGGGTGCACTAGCGGTACACCCCGCTGGTGCGTATCATGCGTTCATGCCTCTTCCTCGTTTCGACCGCCTGCCCGCCGAACGCCGGGAGCACATCCTGGGAGTCGCGCGTCGGCACTTCGCCGAGCACGGCGCCGAAGGCGCCTCCTACAACAAGATCATCGAGGCGGCAGAAGTCTCCAAGACCGCCGCCTACCACTACTTCGACGGCCGGGAGGACCTGCTCACCGCCGTCCTCGACGGAGTCCTCGACCGACTGCTGGACGCCCTCGGACCCTGGGAGCCGGCCCACGACGAGGAGGACTTCGGCGCCCGGTTCACCGCTGGATCCGCCGCCCTCGCCGCCCACCTGAGGGACCACCCCGAGGACCTGGCCCTCGCCGACGCTGCCATCGGGCGCAGCGACGGAAGCCTGTGGCTCGACTGGTTCGGCGCCCTGGTCACGGACGGCCGTCGGCTCGGGATGATCCGTACCGACGTGGACCACGTACTGATGGTGTCGGCGACCGCCGCCGTCGTCCGGGCCGCGGACGCCTGGGCCGTGGCCCTGATGACGAGCGGATCCCTCGAAGGCCTCCCGGAGGGTGCCCCCCCGGACCAGCTGTGGACCCTCCTGCGCGGCCTGTGGGGTGCAGCGGCGACCGCGGCCCCCGGACAGGAGCCGAACGATGCGCACTGACCTGAGGATCTCCTGGGAGATACCGGCCACCCCGTCCGGCCTCGCCGGCCGCCTGGAACGGTTCATGGGTCCGGGCAAGTCCCGCTCCGAGTCCGCGGTGGAGACCATCGGCCTCCTCGGCTGTGCCCTGCTGCTGGCCGCCGGACTGTGGAACTCGGGAGCCGCACGCGACTGGTCGACAGGGCAACTCGTCGTGGTCGCCCTGGCCGGGCTCGACCTGATCGGCGGGGTCCTGACCAACGCCACCAACGCCGCGAAGCGTTGGTACCACCGGGCCGACCCGGCGGCGCGGCGCGCCCGGCTGCTGTTCGTCTCGGCGCACCTGATCCACCTCGCCGCGATGGGGCTGTACGTCCTCTCCGGCGACCTCGCCTGGACCTCGGCGAATGCCGCGCTGCTCCTCGGCGGGGCGGTGGCGGTGGAGTTCGCGCCCGTCCACCTCAAACGGCCCGTGGCGATGGCGGTGTTGATGGCAGCCGTCCTGGTCAACCTGTTCTGGCTGCCGGCGCCGGCCACGCTTGCCTGGTTTGCACCACTGTTCTTCCTCAAACTGCTCGTCTGCCACCTCGTGCCCGAGGCGCCCCTGGAGCGGGGTCGGGATGCCTGAGGACCTCGCTGCCGCGGCCTCCCGCCGGATCGACACCGACCCCGACCCGGCCGCCTGCGCCGATCTGCTGGCCGCCGCGTTCGCCCGGGAGCCGGCCGTCTCCTGGATCTGCGGCGGCGCGCACTCCGCCCGCGCTCGCTGGTTCCGCGCCACCCTGCGCACCCACGCCGGCCTCGCCGGGGCCCGTCGTACGGCTCTGGTGGACACCGACGGACGGCTCCTGGCGGCAGCCGTCCTGACCCCGCCGGGCGCGACCCCGTCCGCTGGCGCCCGCGCGCTCTGGGCGGCCCGGACCCTGCTGAGCAGCGGGCCGCACGCCCTCGGCCGGACCCTGCGATATCTGGACGCCACCGAGGGCGGGGCCCCCACGGGGGCCTGGACCCTGGAGTTCGTCGGAGTCCGCCCGGACCTCACCGGCCGTGGAGCGGGCCGCACCCTCCTGGACCACGTCCTGACGACGACGCCGGGAGCAGTCCACCTGACCACGGCGGACCCGGCGAACGTCCCCCTGTACCGCCACTTCGGCTTCACCACGCTCGGCGAGACCCCGCTGGGACCGCTGACCGTCACATCGATGGTCCGCGTACCGGCTGCGCGCCGACGGCGTGACGGGTGGTCCGCTGCGCGGTAGCCCGGCGGCCCCGCTTCGGCGGCGCCACCGGCCGGGAGGAGGGGCGAGGGGGAGGCGGCCGGGACGGCCGGCGGGTTACCCTGCGGCTCCCGCTCGCCTCCTACAGTTCCGTCCACCCGCACGTCCGACCGCCCCGGGAGCTGAGCGGGTGCCAGATGGGGGCGGACGGTCCGCACTGCGCCAGCTCCTCGAGGGGTGCGGCGTTGTCGGTTGGTCGGTTCGGGTTGTTGCACCTGCGGTGGGCTTTCCCTTTTCTCGCGTCCGGCTGGTGCCGGCCGCTCGCTGGTCGGGGGTGGCGGCGGGGCCGGATCAGGGGTGGTTGGAGAGGGTGCGGCGCGCGGGCCGACAACGGGCTTGGCGGCTGTCGGGAGCGCCGGATATCCCTCGAAGGCAGCCCGACCACGACCACCGGGAGAGGCCCGTGAGCACCTCTCAGCGCCCCGTCCGGCCCGACGACAACGACGACCAGGCCGACGCCGTCGAGCCGCCGCAGCCGTCCCGGCCGGAACGGACCGCGTACCGGCGCGGCGCCGCCAACCCCAACGGCCGGGTCCGCTTGCTCCCCGTTGGCTTCGGCCGGGCTGGGAGGTCTGGTGGCGGAGGGGGTCAGCGGTCGGCGAGGTGGCGGGAGGGGAGTTCGATGTCCTGGAGCTGGGTGGTGGTCAGGCGTCGGGCTTCCCAGATGACTGTGGCCAGGTCCGCGGCCCGGGAGTGGCACCGCGGCCGGGGTCGGACCGCCGTCGAGGTAGCGGATGGCGTCACGCCGACGCCGGATTCGGCGACGAGGGCGTGGGCGAGGTCGGAGCCGTTGAGCATGGCGAGATCGGCGCCCAGCCCGACCGGCCGTGGCTCGGGCCCCGTCCGTGATTCCCCGCCCGTATTCCCCGCCCCGCCTCCCCGATGGACATGACATACCCCACAGGAAAAATGTACAAATTTCAACATGTTTCCCGGTAGCGTCGTTCTTGCCCCACCACAGCGGGGCGCCGCCCGGGGCCATCACCCCACGGCTCCGGGCCGATCAAGGAGGAAAGATCATGAACAAGTCCGTCGGACGCCGGGCCGCCACCGCGGCCGCCGCGCTCGCCGCGACGCTCGGTGGGCTGCTGCTCGCCGGCGGCACCGCCTCGGCCGCACCGGTTCAGGCCGTCCACCACGACACCACCGTCTCCGTCTCCCCGGCGGCCTTCCAGGTCCGCGATTACGAGGGCGACCATTTCGACCGCTTCGACCGCTACGGCGGCGGGCACACGAGCCGCTGGGACGGCCACCGCTCCTGGGAGCGCCAGGGCGGCTACTGGTACAGCAATGACCACGGCCACCGGTACCGCTACGACGGCCACCGGTTCTACCAGTGGGACAACGGATGGCAGATCATCCAGGTCATCAACGTGTACGGGTTCAACCCGCACGTCTTCCGCTGACCTGCGACGACTCGGGGCGGGGGAGCGCGCCCAGTTCGGTGCCGGCACACCGCGGCTCCCAGCCGCCCTCTCGCGCCGCCGCCCGGCCGGACACCGGCGTCCGGCCGGGCGGCGGCGCCCACGGCCGGGGCGCTCGCATCCGCCGTTCAGGGGGACGCCACCCACACAGGGAGTCATGCCGTGAACGGCTGTGCAGATCAAATGCTCGACATGGAACTCCGGCTCCCCTCGGGAGAACCGGTCACATTGCCGACCCTCCTGTCCTACCGCTCCCACGACCCGCTCGCCGTACGCATCGTCTTCCACACCGACGAGGACGGCCGGGTCCCCTGGGTCTTCGCCCGCGACCTGTTGGCGCAGGGCCTGCGCAGGCCCAGCGGGCAAGGGGACGTACAGGTCTGGCCGGGAGCGGTCGGAGCGGTCGGCCATGAGGAGGTACTGAACCTCGCCCTCTCCTCGCGGGAGGGGACCGCCTGGCTCCGGGCCCCGCTCCACGTGGTGGCCGAGTGGCTGGAGCGCACCTACCGGCTGGTACCCGCCGGCCGGGAAGCCTACGGACACGACCTGGACGCCGAACTGTCGCGGCTGCTGCCGGGCACTGCCTGAGGCCCCGGCCCCGGCCGCTTCCCTCCAGTGGCCCGACCGACCCGGCGGGGCACACCGCCGCAACACGGGGCACACCGCCGCAACAAGTGAGCAGCAGACGGAGTAGGAGGACAGAGATGAGAGCCCCGGCCTTCGTGCCGCGTCCGGCCGCCATCGTCCGGTGGCGGGAGGCACCAAGCCGCGCCCTGCGGTTGCCGCGCGCGCCCTGGTTGTCGCTCCCGGAATGGTCGACCACCGCCCTCACCCGCAGTGTCAAGGGACTCATGGCGGCCCTCCTCGCCTGGCAGGCCGCGTCGTGGTGGCTCCCCGGGCAACAGCAGTACCTCGCCGTGGCCACCGCCCTGGCCATGGTCAACGCCCCGACCATCTACCGATCGGTGACACAGGCGCTGCGCAGCGTAGCCGCCCGGGCCGCGGGGCTGTCACTGGCCGTGGTCGTCGTGTGGCTGCTCGGCCCGGCCGCGGGAAGCATCGCCGCGATCCCGGCCATCGCACTGGTCGCCGGAGGCCGCCGGGGCTCCGACAGTCGCCTGCAGATCGCCTCGACGGCGACGCTCACCCTGGCAGCGGCGACGGCCTTCCCCGTGGGCCACGTCATCACCCTGACCCTGGCCGCCCTCACCGGCGCGGCCGCCGGCATCGCGGTCAACGCCCTCATCCTTCCGCCCGTGCACCTCGGCGCCTCCGACGCCTCGGTACGCGAACTCGCCGCGGCCATGGGGGAACTGCTCGGCGACATGGGCCGCGGACTGCGTGAACGGCAGCACACCGACCGCGCCCACCTGTGGCTCGAGCGGGGCAGACACCTCGACGACCTGGTACTCCAGGCAGAGGAGGACCTACGCCAGAGCCAGGAGAGCCTGCGCTGGAACACGCGGTGCATCGTCCACGGACAACAGGAGCCGACGGACCGCAGCAAGGCGCTGCGCGCCCTGCACCGGGTCTCCTTCCAGGTCCGGGGCATCGCACGGACACTGGCCGACACCGTCGACGACCGGCCCACCGGCCACGACCTGAACCGACTCTTCCTCGACCGGTACGCGGCGACCCTGGAAACGGCGGAACGGGCGATGGAGTCGTTCGCCGTCCCCGGGCATGCCGCCGGCCCCGGTCTCGACAGCTTCTGCGGACCGCTGCGCCGCGCGATCGACGACGCCACGACCTGGCACAGGACGATGACCGAAGAGATCAGGCACGGCACGCTGGCCGAACCGGGCGCCTGGCACGTCTACGGATCGCTGATCACCGACATCGAACGCCTGCTCGCCGACCTGGAACGCGCGAACCGACCCGCCCTGACCACGCCCGGGCCCCGCCCCTCGTGAAGCGCCCGGCTCGAATTCGTTCGAGCTCGCCCTGGCTCATCACGATTACTTCACTTCATCGACTTCGCTCCATCACTTGACGCTCGAATTCGCGGGCAATACGGTGGTTCGTGTTGGTTGAAGATTCAACATCGTTCACCGATCGACGGAGTGCCCCCTCCTCCGGCCTGTGCCGAACGCAGCCAGGCATCCGATAACCCCGAAGGAAGAAACATGAACCGCACGACCATGCGACGGGCCGCCACCGCGACGATCTCCCTCCTCCTCGCCGGCGCCGCCGCCCTCGGCGTCTCCGGCCAGGCCATGGCCGCCCCCGCCCCCGCCCCCATCCTCGCGGCGGCCGCGCCCTCGCACCCGTCGTCGTCATCGGCCGCCACCGCCGACACCGGCCTGCGGATCGCCTCGCTGCCCGCCCAGCGGATCGCCGCCGACCACCGCCCGCACGAGTTCACCGTCCGCTACGCCGGCGACACCCGCCTCGCCCAGGCCCAGCAGATCCTCGTCCTCTCCCCTGAACACGGCCCCTACCTCCAGAGCGACGACATCCGCCTGGAGTGGTTCGACGACGCAACCCGGCACTGGGAGCCCGCGGTCCTGGACTCGCAGACCGGCACCCTCTACACCCGGATCCCGCTCACCGGCCGCATCCTCACCCCCGGCAGTGACACGGCCATCCGCTACCGGATCACCCTCCAGCACGACCTGCCCACCGCACCGCGGCACCTGACCGTACAGCCCCGCACCATCCTCTACACCGCACCGCAGACCACCGGGAACCAGGCGTAACCGAAGGCGTCACCTCACCCGCACTCACCGCAGCGCGCGGACTGAGGACAGGGCCACCTCCGGCACCCCGATCACACCGGAGCGAGGAGGAGGGCGGCCGGGACGGCCGGCGGCAGGCTACCCAGCGGCTCCAGCTCGCCGCCTACAGTTCCGTCCGTCCGTCCGCCCGCTGCTGCTGAGCGGGTGCCAGATAGGTGAGGCCGGTGCCGCCGAGCAGGCTCAGGTGGGTGCTCAACGGGACGCCGTCGAAGTGCGGGAGGCGGCGGGACTCGTCGGGGGTGACGGTCGAGTGGGTGCGCCGGCCGTGGCGGTGGAAGACGAGGTCGCCCTCGCGGTAGTGCGGGGTGCGGGAGTCGATCACCCGGCCGATGGTGCGGCCTTCGAGCGGGGCGTCGAGGGCGAAGCCGCCGGGCACGTCGTCCATCGTCTCGCGGTGGTACGGGTCGACGGACCAGTACAGGTTGTCCAGCAGGGCGGTGCCGGGGGCGGGCGTGGGGATCGGGGGCTCGGCGACCGTGAAGTCTGCACTCTGAAGGGGAACTGGACGGCCACTCGGGGTCGAGCGGGGCTGTGCACGACGCGTTCGCTCGGTCGAAGCCGTCGCTGACCGCGCCCGCAAGCGCTTCGGCCCCGGCAGCATCGGCCGCGCCGCCCTGTACGGAGCAGCATGACCGATCCGGTCGAGCGAGCCGGGGGAGACAGCGCCCGTGCCGGACCGACGCTCGATCTATCGGGAGTCCGGTGGCAGCGGACCGGCCGCGGCCACCCGGTGGAGGGCGTCCCGGCAGGCCAGGATTGCGGGGTGTTGGCTATGGCCGTGCCGTACGACGGTGAAGATGCGGCGAGAGTGCTGGCCGTGAGGGAGCTTGCGCAGGGTGACGGTGGGGGGTTGACCGCTCCAGACAAGGTCGGGGAGGAAGGCAGCGGCGTGCTTCTGCTCGACGAGGCGGAGGTGGAGCAGGACGTCGGTCGTCTCGAACCGGACGTCGGGTTCGAAGCCGGCGTCGCGGCAAAGCGTCATGGCCCAGTACCGGGCGGGGGTGCCTGCGGGCTCCATCGCCCAGGGGTGGTCGGCCAGCGAGCGCAGCGCCGCCAGGGGGCCGTCGCTGTCCGTGCTCGTGCCGGGGCTTGGCAGGGCGAGGTGCAGCGGATCGTCCAGGAGGTGTTCCTGGTGGAGTTCCGCGGACCGGGGGTTGGGGTTGCCGGGGTACTCCTCGGCGAGGACGAGGTCGAAATCGCGGGCCTGTAGAGCGGCAAGCGCTGGTTCGGGTTCCATATGGGTGAGGTGGACCCGGAGGTGGGGGTGCTGGTCGCGGAGCAGGCCGAGCGCGGCCGGGACCAGGGCGAGGGCGGCCGTCTGGAACGAGGCGATGCGCAGGGTGCCCGTCAGTTCGGTCAGGGAGGCGGCGATGTCCGCCTCCGCGCGCTCCAGGCGTTCGAGGACCGCTTCGGTGTGGGCGACGAGGATCTCGGCCTGCTCGGTGAGGCGCACCCGGCGTCCGACCGGTTCCAGGAGCGGGACGCCGACCTCGGCTTCCAGCTGGGAGAGCTGCTGGGAGACGGAGGAAGGGGCGTAGGACAGGGCTGCGGCGACGGCCGCCAGGGTGCCGCGGTGCTTGAGTTCCCGCAGCAGGCGCAGTCGGTGCAGGTCGAACATGGGCATCCGCTCTCCGGCGCCGGCGTAGCTGGTGGCCGAATGGTCAGTTTTCCTGATGAGTATAGGTCGGAAAGATCTGCTGGACCGATGAGAGGAGGCGGCTGATCATGAACTCATGTCTGAGAACTTCCTCTTCCCGCCCGCCGTTCCGTGGTTCACGCGGCCCGGCGCCCGTGCCTGGCGGTGCGATCCCGCCCCCGCCGAGGTGCGGGGCTTCCACGCCGCGCTGCCCGACTACGCGCCCACCCAGTTGACCGAAATTCCCTCACTGGCCCATGAGTTCGCGGTCGGCCGGGTGTTCGTCAAGGATGAGTCGCACCGGCTCGGCCTGCCTGCGTTCAAGGCGCTCGGAGCGTCCTGGGCGATCCACCGGGTCCTCGCCACGCGAGCAGCAAGCGGCGTGCAGCCAGGGGCGGTCACCTTGGTGACCGCAACCGACGGCAACCACGGCCGGGCGGTGGCCCGCACGGCGCGACTGCTCGGGCAGGACGCCCACGTCTTCGTCGCGCAGGGCGTTCATCCGCAGGCCGTCGCCGCCATCGTCGCCGAACAAGCCAAGGTCACTGAGGTCCCGGGCACCTACGACGAGGCCGTGCGGATGGCGGCCGAGGCGGCTGCGGGGCCCGACGCGGTCCTGGTCCAGGACACCGCCTGGCCGGGCTACGAACAGATCCCGGGGTGGATCGTCGAGGGCTACTCCACCCTCTGCGCCGAGATCGACGAACAACTGGCGGGGCAGGGAATCGCCGAAGGCCCCGACCTGGTGTCCATCCCGGTGGGGGTGGGGGCCCTGGCGCAGGCCGTGATCACCCACTACCGCAGCCGCCCGTCCGGGCAGGCGCCGGCGCTGCTGTCGGTGGAGCCCGAGGCCGCGGCCTGCGTGCTGGAGAGTCTCACCCGCGGTGAACCCGTCAGCGTCACCACCGGGGACACCACCATGGCCGGGTTGAACTGCGGTACCCCGTCCAGCATCGCGTGGCCCTACCTCCACGGCGGGCTGGACGCCGCTGTCGCCGTCGCGGACCGCGACAGTGCCCGCGCGGCAGCCGATCTCGCAGCGGGTGGCGTCGCCTCGGGTCCTTGCGGCGCCGCCGCCCTCGCCGGTCTGCGCACCGCGCTCACCGGGGCGGGCGCCGAGGCATGCCGCACCGCGCTGGGGCTGGGCCCGTCCTCAGTGGTCGTGCTGCTCAGCACCGAGGGCACGGCAGCCAATCCGCGCACCGTTACCGGCCACTGAGCCCGCAAGACCTCAACTCCCCGCCCACGCCACCGTTTCCGACCAGCCCCAGGAGAAGGCACGTGAACAGCCCCGTCCCCGACAGTCCCTGATGGATCTCGCCGAGATCGGCGCCTACAGCGACGAGCGCACGGGCCTGCGCGGCGTGAACCGCCTCGCGCCGACCGACGCCGACGCGGCAGGACGTCGCCGCGTCGGCGCCTGGTTGGAAGAAGCCGGCCTGACCGTCCGCGTCGACAAGACGGGCGACATCTACGGTCGCCGCGAAGGCACCGACCCCACCGCGGCACCCGCGATCGACGGAAACAGCTGCTCCTCCAGCCGGGGCACCAGATCGTCCACAGTCCCGCACCGTCGACTACGGCAGCCCGATCGCAGGCGGATTTCGGGCAAGTCGGCGACGCCCACCGCACCGCCCGATCGTCACTCTCTGTTTATCGGCCACCGAAGTTGAGCCAGAACCACGGCTCGCGTATGAAGCCACCCCGCTGCGTCCGGCCGGCCCGCCAGCGCAGGAGCAGCGCACCGCTCCGGACGAGGAGCACCACGCCCGCCGCCAGCGCGCCCAGGGCCGCGCAGACGAACAGGGCCGGCCAGTGCACCGCCGCCCTCCGCCAGGTCGGCAACCGGCCCGTCGGTATCCGGCCGCCCAGCCGGGGGACGGAGATCGGCGCGCCGTGCCCCTCCCATAGACTCTCCGGCGATCTTGGCAGACCGAGAAGCAGGGGGACGGCAATTGACCGGCGGGCGTGAGCGTTGGCTCAGCGACAGGCTGACCGTGAGGTCGTTCCGCAATCCCAAGAACGTGGCGAAGGCGGTCTTCCACCCGGCGTGGGTGCCCGAGTCGGTCGATCCCGCCGTGGATTCCCTCAAACGCGTCCGGGTCATCTGCGGCGTGGTCGCGGCGATCGGTGTCTACAGCTTCGTGGAGGGCGGTTTCTCCTTCGACGGGATGCTGGAGAAGGTGCTGACGGCGAGTCTCGTCCTCCTGTTGATCACGCCGCTGACGGTCGGTGTGATGCTCTACGTGTGGCGGCGTACCGGAACCGTCCGCCAGCTGCGCGCCCCGCTGGTGAACTCGCTCAAACTGCTGCTGCTGTTCATCGGTTCGGTCGTGGTGATGGTGCTGACGTGGACGCTGGCGAACGGTGCTTCCCCGCTCCGTATGCTGCTGTGCCTCATGGCGGCGCTCTGGCTCACCTGGTTCGTGGGCGCCGGGGGTCTTTGCGTGTCCGACAACTTCTTCGGCACCGCAGGAGTGCACCGCTGTCTGCCGCCTCTGCTCGCCACCGTGACGACGTGGCTGATGGCGGTCCCGGACCTGCTCTCCGGTGACCTGCACGGCCTCGGCCTCGCTCTGGGCGTCGTCTTCATCCTTGGCGCGCCGGTGACGGTCACGGGGATAGCCCTGCTGGAGATGAACCGCCTTCGGCGCCGGTACGGAATTCGGCTGGGCACGCATCCGGCGATCCTGCCCCTGCACGGACACGTGCCTCCGGACGGCGATCCCGTCGGCAACCCCTACCCGCCGGCTCCGTAGCTCCGTACGGCGCCGGTCGGGGCGGCCCCTCGTGTCTGCTCATGTGTGGCGGTCGCCCGCTTCACCCGAGGCCGGCCGACGCGTCACCCGGAAGTTCGGCCGGCAGGTAGTCGTAACCGAACCGGCCCGGCACTGCCCGGGCGAGCGCCCGGACCAGCGAGGCGGGCGGTGCGACGAAGACCACGGGGTAGTCGCGCTCGCCCCGCTCCGGCCGGACCGGCCAGGCCAGCCGTTCCCGACTGAGGTCGAACTGCGCGTCCACCCCCTCGCGGTTGCCCCGGGCGTCCAGGCGGGACCAGCGGCCGTCCAGGTGCACGGCGTTGAGGGCGTGCAGCACGAATCCGCCCTCGCCGTCCTCCAGTCGTTGGTAGCACAGGCCGGTCGGCACGCCCTGCGCCCGCAGCAGTGCGGCCAGCAGGATGGACTTGCCGTGGCAGATCGCATTGCGCGCGGCCAGCACCTCGGAGGCGCGGAACGCCCCGCTGTACGAGCCAGCGTCCGCGGAGTGCGCCACCTGGTCGCGGACGTAGTGGAACGCCGCCTCCGGCGTGGCCAGCCCGGCGGCCGCCCGCCGCAGCTCCGGGTGCCTGTGGTCGATCACTTCGTCCGCCGTGAGGTAGGCGGCGAGGTCGTCGGTCTCCGGTTGCAGAATCATGCCGTCCACGGTGCCGCGCGCGCCGTCCACCGCGCGCGGAATTCCACCCCCTGGACAGGGCTCCGCCCCCGCCGCGGTTCTGCGACGGCTTCGCACCGGTGCCCGGCTGCCGTCGTGCCGGCCGGGTGTGGTGGCGGTCTCAATGGCGGCCGCCCGGTGTTGACTCAGCGTGGTGGCGGTGGGCCGGTCGGTGATGTTGCCGGGGTCGGTGTGGTGAGTGCGCTCACACGGGAATGCGGTGTACGACGACGGATAGTGGAGTCCGTTTTGCGCCACTTTGGGACTATTTGGGCGAGTGGCGGGAGGGTGTTTGCGCAGGCCGCGAGGGGTCGGCGGGGGCCGGCGCGCTCCGGGCGTCCACTCCTCGGACCAGTGCCGTCCGCCCATGGCTACGACGGCAGGTCGTAGCGAGGGGGTCTTGTCGGTGACCGGCCCCGCCTGGCAACAATTGCTGCATCAAGCCACACCGGCACCTGTCCCGCCGGTGAACGGCCTACCGCCAAGCCACGCCCCGCGACCGT
>NZ_JBVILX010000015.1:0-41061 GCF_055580145.1 Kitasatospora sp. NPDC032121
GTACTGCAGGGGGGACCCTGTGGGAGAGTAGGACGCCGCCGAACAATTCTTCTGAAAAGCCCCTGATCCATTCGGATCGGGGGCTTTTCGCATTTCCGGTGACGTATCGTCGGTGCATGGACGATCAGACAGCGGTCATGGCGAACGATGTGCTCCGGCCCGAGCAGCGCGACGGTGCTCTGCGTGTTCTGGCGGAGGCCCAGGCGGTGGACGGTAGGGCCGCCGTGTCCGAGCAGGGCCGGCTCCGGCTGCGGAACGCGGAGACTCCGCGCCCGGGCGTCATCCACCTCGTCGAGACCGAGACCGAGACTGAGACCCAGACCCAGACTCACACCGAGGCCGGGACCGGGACCGGGACCGGGACCGAGGAGAAGCACTCAGCCGTCCTCGGCTACGGCCAGCTCGAAGTACCGGAGAACCCCGCCGCGAACCCCGCCGCCGAGCTGGTGGTCGACCCGGCCGTCCGCGGCCGAGGCCTGGCCCGCCCCCTGGTGGACACCGTTCTGGCGCGGGCCCACCGGGCGGGGCACGACGCGGTGGACTTCTGGGTGCACGGCGGCCACCCGGCGGCCCGGCACCTGGCCGAGGTGTACGGCGCCGAACTGGTCCGCGAGCTGCGGCAGATGCGTCGCACCGGCCGGCAGACCGAGGAGGTGGCCGTCCCCGAGGGCATCGAGCTCCGCACCTTCCGTCCCGGGGAGGACGACGCCGAGTGGCTGCGGCTGAACGCCCTGGCCTTCGCCCACCACCCGGAGCAGGGCTCCTGGACCGAGCAGGACCTGGCCGAGCGGATCGCCGAGCCCTGGTTCGACCCGGCCGGCTTCTTCCTCGCCACCCGTGAGGGCAAGGTGGTCGGCTTCCACTGGACGAAGGTGCACCCGGCGAGCGCCACCGAGCCCGAGCTCGGCGAGGTGTACGTGGTCGGGGTGGACCCGGCCGAGCAGGGCAGCGGCCTCGGCCGGGCGCTGACCGCGGCGGGCCTGCGCCACCTGACCGGCACCGGTCCGGGCGAGCGCGGGCTGCACACCGTTCTCCTCTATGTCGACGCTGACAATCCGGCCGCCGTGCGGGTATACGAACGATTGGGGTTCGCCGTTCACGAGGTGGACCTCATGTACCGAGCCCGGTACCGGGCGAACCGGCCGTCCTGAGCGCTGGGGACGGCCCCCTGAGCGGTCGCGGGCGAGCGACGGGACGGCGACGCCTCTTGCCCCGACCGACTCAGCTTTCCTCCCGGCCATGCGGTGTTTACCGTGGATTCAATTGCTGCCGCGAAGATCACAGGATGAAGTCCGTAGTGTCTCGCTCGTGCAGAGTCGACCGCCACGCGCCGGCCGGTCCTGTACGGACCGCACCGGGAGGGTGGGTGCTGTCCCCGGGGTCGGCCCGGGGCGAGGGCGACGGCCCGCAGAGCCATTCGCGTCCGGACGCAGTCCTGCTGCTGGAGGAGCTGGAGCTCATGAGCATCCCCCGCCCCGTCTCTGCCCCGCTGTCGCCTACGGCCCGGATGTCCGGTGCGCTGGGTGTTCCGCCGGAGCTGCCGGCCACGGACGAAGAGGAGTTCGAAGCGTTGCCTCAGGGCCGCTTCCTGGACCGCGAGCGCAGTTGGCTCGCGTTCAACGAGCGGGTCCTGGAGCTGGCCGAGGATCCGGGCATCCCGCTGCTGGAGCGGGCGAAGTTCCTGGCGATCTTCGCCAGCAACCTGGACGAGTTCTTCATGGTCCGGGTGGCCGGCCTCAAGCGCCGGATCGCCACCGGCGTCGCCCAGCGCAGCGCGTCAGGCCTCCAGCCGCGCGAGGTGCTGGACCTGATCTGGACCCGCTCGCGCGAGCTGATGGCCCGCCACGCCGCCGCGTTCCAGCAGGAGGTGCTGCCGGACCTCGCCACCGAGGGCATCGAGGTGGTCCGCTGGTCGGAGCTGGCCGAGAAGGAGCAGGCCCGGCTGCACACGCTGTTCCGCCAGAAGATCTTCCCGGTGCTGACCCCGCTGGCCGTCGACCCGGCGCACCCCTTCCCGTACATATCGGGGCTCTCGCTCAACCTGGCCGTCGTGGTGCGCAACCCGGTCTCCGGGCACAAGCACTTCGCGCGCGTCAAGGTGCCGCAGTCGCTGGCCCGCTTCCTGGAGGCCTCGCCCCAGCGGTACGTCCCGCTGGAGGACGTCATGGGCGCGCACCTGGAGGAGCTCTTCCCGGGGATGGAGGTGCTGGCCCACCACGCCTTCCGCGTCACCCGCAACGAGGACCTGGAGGTGGAGGAGGACGACACCGAGAACATCCTCAAGGCCCTGGAGAAGGAGCTGATGCGGCGGCGCTTCGGCCCGCCGGTCCGGCTGGAGGTCGAGGAGTCGATCGACCCGTACATCCTGGACCTGCTGGTGCGGGAGCTGAACATCACCGAGGCGGAGGTCTTCCCGCTGCCCGGGCCGCTGGACCTGACCGGGCTGTTCGGGATCGCCGACCTGGACCGCCCGGAGCTCAAGTACCCGAAGTTCGTGGCCGGCACGGCCCGCGGGCTGACCGACGTCGAGTCGGCCTCCCAGCCGGACATCTTCGCCGCGATGCGCGAGCGCGACGTCCTGCTGCACCACCCGTACGACAGCTTCTCCACCTCGGTGCAGGCCTTCCTGGAGCAGGCCGCCGCCGACCCGGACGTGCTGGCGATCAAGCAGACCCTGTACCGCACCTCCGGCGACTCGCCGATCGTCGACGCGCTGATCGACGCGGCCGAGTCCGGCAAGCAGGTGCTGGTGCTGGTCGAGATCAAGGCGCGCTTCGACGAGCAGGCCAACATCAAGTGGGCCCGCAAGCTGGAGGAGGCCGGCTGTCACGTGGTGTACGGCCTGGTCGGGCTGAAGACGCACTGCAAGCTCTCGCTGGTGGTCCGGCAGGAGGGCGACACCCTGCGCCGCTACTCGCACGTCGGCACCGGCAACTACCACCCGAAGACGGCCCGGCTGTACGAGGACCTCGGCCTGCTCACCTCCGACCCGCAGGTCGGCGCGGACCTCTCGGACCTGTTCAACCGGCTCTCCGGCTACTCGCGCCGCGAGTCCTACCGCCGTCTGCTGACCGCCCCGCGCGGTCTGCGCGACGGGCTGGTCTCGCGGATCCACAACGAGATCGCGCACCACAGGGACGGCCGCCCGGCCTACGTGAAGCTCAAGGTCAACTCGATCGTCGACGAGGCCGTGATCGACGCGCTGTACCGGGCCTCCCAGGCCGGGGTGCCGGTGGACGTCTGGGTGCGCGGGATCTGCGCGATCCGCCCGGGCGTGCCGGGGCTGAGCGAGAACATCCGGGTCCGCAGCATCCTGGGCCGCTTCCTGGAGCACTCCCGGGTCTTCGTGTTCGGCAACAACGGCGATCCCGAGGTCTGGATCGGCAGCGCCGACATGATGCACCGCAATCTGGACCGCCGGATCGAGGCACTGCTGCGGATCACCGATCCGGCGCACCGTGCCGAGTTGTCCGGGCTGATCGACCTCGGGGTGTCGGACGAGACGGAGTCCTGGCACCTGGGGCCGGACGGCGCGTGGGCCCGCCACTCCCAGGACGCCGAGGGCCGGCCGCTGCGACACGTCCAGGACCTGCTGATCGACTCGCGCCAGCGCCGCCGGGCCGCCACCTCGCGCTGACGCGTCCACTGATGCGAAGCCGCCGGGGCAGTGGCCCACGAGAGGGCACAGTCGCCCCGGCGGTCGGCCACCAGCTCCGGGACCACCCCGGGGGAACGGGGATCTACCACGCCATGACCGAAGCGCCGATGACGGCCCAGGCGGCCTCCACAGCGACCGCCGGGGACATCCTTTCCCGCCACCTCACCGCCCAGGCCGGCGCCTTCCTGCGCGCGCTGCCGCTGGCGGTGGGCGAGGTCGGCGCCAGACCCGGGACGGCCTCGATCGTCCCGTCGGCCGGCACCTCGGACCTGCTGCGGGCCGTCCGGCGGGTCGGCGGGCTGCTGCACACCTTCGGTTCGCTCTTCGAGCAGACCTGGGCGCAGGAGTCGCGCACCGAGCTGCGCTGGCTGCTCAACCTGCTCGCGCTGGAGCCCGGTTACGTCCGCCGCTCGGCCCGGCTGCTGGGCGCGCTGGACTCGCTGAGCGCCACCGGTCCGGACGGGACGGGCATGCTGGCCGGCCACGCCGGCGCCCCCAAGGCGCGGGCGCTGCTGGACCGGCAGCTGACCCTGGCCCGGACCAGGGCGCACTCCACGGTGCTCCAGGAGCTCCGCTCCGCCCGGCTGCACGCGCTGGCGGACCGGATGACCCTGCTGGTCGGCGAGGCGCCGCTGCTGGAGCCGGCGGGCGGCCGGGCCCCGGCGGTGCTGCTGCCGCAGGCCGCCGCCGCGTTCGCCGCGCTGTTCACGGGCGCCCAGCAGCTGCCGCTGCATCGGGCCGCGACGCCGTACGGCGGGGACGGGCTGCGCCGGCTGGGCACGGTGCCCGCGTCCCGCGGGGCGACGGACGCGGACACCGCGCTGGCGGCCGACGACGCGCCCTGGTCCCGGCTGCGGATCCTGGTGAAGCGGGCCCGGTACGCGCTGGAGGTGTGCGGCCGCTCGTCCTCCGAGCTGGACGAGCTGGACCTGGTGCTGGCCCGGCAGCAGGAGGCGGCGGACGCCGCCGTCACCGCCGCCACCGCGGCGCGCACCCCGCGGATCACCCCGGCGACCGCGTACGTGCTGGGCGTGGTGCACGCCGACCAGCGGCTGGAGGTGGAGTCGGCGCGGTACGCCGTCGGCCGCCGCTGGCCCGACCTGCCGCCCGGCCCGGACGGCTGGCTGGAGCTCGTGCCGGCCGAAGCCTGGGGGCACCCGGGCGTGCCCGGGACGGTCTGAGGTGGGGGAGCGCCCGGGCACCGGACGGGCGGCGGCCCGGGCCGGGAGCGGGGCGGAGCACGCCCCGGTGGTGCTGGCGGCGGGTGCGGTGCTGTGGCTGCCGGGGCGGCCGAAGAAGAGCGGCCGGCTGGGGCGGCCGAGGATCGCGGTGATCCACCGGCCCAAGTACGACGACTGGAGCCTGCCGAAGGGCAAGCTCGAACCCGGCGAGGGCGTGGTCGAGGCGGCGCTGCGCGAGGTCCGGGAGGAGACCGGGTTCGGCTGCCTGCTGGGCCCGGAGCTGCCCACCCGGCACTACCGGGTGCAGGGCCGTCCGAAGGAGGTCCGCTACTGGGCGGCGGTGCCGTCGAGCGGGTCGTTCCGGCCCAACCGGGAGGTGGACCGGCTGGAGTGGCTGCCGGCCGGGAAGGCCCGTGCCCGGCTCACCCACGACCACGACCGGGAGCTGGTCGACGCCCTGCTGGCGGTCCTGGGGGCGGAGCCGGTGCGGACGGAGGGGCCGCAGCGGTGAAGGAACGGTGGAAGTGATCTCCCCGCGCCCTTGCCGTGACGCAACCGTTACTACCTGACGTAGTTTCCTGTCATCCCTTCGAGGTTCACTCTCCGTTCACTTGCGACCGGCTGTCGTGTCACTTACCCGGCCTAACTTCGGGACCACCGGAGGGCCGAACGGGCCCCGGACCACAGCAAAACCCGCGCTGGGCCGTACGCGTACGGCCTGCGCAGAGGGCATTGCCACAGAAAGGGACACCCCTGTGAAGCTCCAGCGGAACGGCCGCTCCAAGGCCCTCGCGATCGGTGCCATGGCGCTCGTCAGCTCGCTGTCGCTCGCTGCCTGCGGGTCGGACGACAACAACAACACGACCGCCTCCGGCGGCTCCAGCGGCTCCGCCGCGGCCGCCGGCGCGATCAATTGTGGCAAGCCCGGTTCGCTGATCTCCGCCGGTTCGACCGCCCAGGGCGCCGCGATGGACGTCTGGAAGACCAGCTTCGCCGCCGCCTGCTCCGGTACCACGATCAACTACCAGGGTGGCGGCTCCGGTGCCGGCATCCAGCAGTTCAACCAGGGCAAGATCCAGTTCGCCGGCTCCGACTCGGCCCTCAAGCCGGCCGAGGTCGACGCCTCCAAGGCGGTCTGCACCGGCGGCCAGGGCATCGACCTGCCGATGGTCGGCGGTCTGATCTCGCTGGTCTACAACGTCGACGGCGTCGACAAGCTGGTCCTGGACGGCCCGACCGCCGCCAAGATCTTCGACTCGCAGATCACCAAGTGGAACGACCCGGCGATCGCCGCCCTGAACCCGGGCGCCAAGCTGCCGGACGCGGACATCCAGACCTTCCACCGCTCGGACGACGCCGGCACCACCGAGAACCTGACCAAGTACTTCGCCGCCGCCGGCGGCGGCGCCTGGTCCTACCCGGCCGGCAAGGCCTGGGCGGGCAAGGGCGGCCAGTCGGCCAACGGCAGCGCCGGCGTCTCGGCCCAGGTCAAGCAGGTCAAGAACTCGATCAGCTACGTCGAGCTGGCCTACGCCCAGACCAACAGCCTGAAGAGCGCCGCGATCAACACCGGCGCCTCCAAGCCGGTCGAGGCCACCGCCGAGGCCGCCGCCACCACCATCGGCAAGGCCCAGGCCGCCGGCACCGGCAGCGACCTCGCGCTGAAGCTCGACTACGCGACCAAGGAAGAGGGTTCCTACCCGCTGGTCCTGGTCACGTACGAGATCGTCTGCGACAAGGGCAACAAGGCCGACACCCTCGACACCCTGAAGTCCTTCCTGACCTACACGGCCAGCGACGCGGGCCAGAAGGCCATCGGCGAGAAGGGCTACGTCCCGCTGCCGAAGGCCGTGACCGACAAGGTCAACGGCGTCATCGCCACCCTGGCCTGACCCGACAGGACCCCCGGTGGGGCGGCCCCGTGAGCGAGGGGGGCCGGGGCCGCCCCCACCGGAACGCACCACACCCAGCACCACGTCCGGGGCACCGCCGCCATGGTGCCGTCCCCCTTCCGGGGCGGCGCCACCAGACCGGAGTAGACCAATGACTTCATCCTCCCCTGCCGCCCCGCGAGGCAGGGAACGCCGGCCGCGCGACAGCCGGGTCGGCGACAAGATCTTCATGAACCTCGCCCGGGGCTCGGGCATCCTGCTGCTGGTCATCATGGCCGCGATCGCCGCGTTCCTGACCTGGCGGTCGGCGCTGGCCCTGAGCACCAACGAGGGCAACTTCCTCACCACCTTCGAGTGGACGCCGGACGCCCCGAAGCCCGTCTTCGGCATCGCCGTCCTGGCCTTCGGCACCATCGTCAGCGCCGTCATCGCGATGGCCATCGCCGTCCCGGTCGCCATCGGGATCGCGCTGTTCATCTCGCACTACGCGCCGCGCCGGATCGCCCAGCCGTTCGCCTACCTGGTCGACCTGCTCGCCGCCGTCCCCAGCGTCGTCTACGGCCTGTGGGGCGCGCTCTTCCTGGTGCCGCACCTGGACGGCCTGACCAGCTGGCTCAACGAGTACCTGGGCTGGACGTACATCTTCGACCAGACCCGGACCGGCACCCCGCGCAACCTGTTCACCGTCGGCATCCTGCTGGCGATCATGATCCTGCCGATCATCACCGCGGTCTCCCGCGAGGTGTTCCGCCAGGTGCCGCGGATGCACGAGGAGGCGGCGCTCGCGCTCGGCGCGACCCGCTGGGAGATGATCCGCACCGCGGTGCTGCCGTTCGGCCGCCCCGGCATCATCTCGGCCTCGATGCTCGGCCTCGGCCGCGCGCTCGGCGAGACCATCGCGGTCGCGATCGTGCTCTCCGCCAGCAACGTCCTGTCGCTGCACATCCTGGACGCCGGCGGCGGAACCTTCGCCCAGAACATCGCGCTGAAGTTCAACGAGGCCGGCACCAACGGCCGCGACGCGCTGATGGCCTCCGGCCTCGTCCTGTTCGTCATCACCCTGCTGGTGAACGGCGCCGCGCGAATGATCATCGCCCGCCGCAAGGAGTACTCGGGGGCCAACGCATGACCGCCACCGTCGTCATCGAGGACGCCCGGCCCGTCGCCCGTCCGCTGACCGCCAACCGCCTGCCCAAGTGGGCCCCGGCCGCCATCGCCGGCGGCTCGATCGCCCTCGGCTGCGGGATCGGCGCGGTCGCCGGACTGACCAGCCACATCCAGTGGGGCCTGATCTCGGCCCTGCTCTTCGTCCTGATCACCTACGGCCTCGCGGCCCGGGTCGAGGGCCGCCGGCAGGCCAAGGACAGGGTCGCCACCTCGGTGGTCTGGGTCGCCTTCATCCTGGCGGTCATCCCGCTGGTCGCCCTGACGGTCTACACCGTCCAGCAGGGCATCGAGGTGATCAACGGGAACTTCCTGAGCCACTCGATGAAGGGCGTGATCCAGTCCGGTCCCGGCGGTGGCATCTACCACGCGCTGATCGGCACCCTGGAGCAGGTCGGCCTGGCCACCGCGATGGCCGCCCCGATCGGTCTGCTGACCGCCGTCTACCTGGTCGAGTACGGCCGCGGCAAGCTCGCCAAGGCGGTCACCTTCTTCGTCGACGTCATGACGGGCATCCCGTCGATCGTCGCGGGTCTGTTCGTCCTCTCGCTCTGGAACCTCGCCCTGGGCTTCGGCTACTCCGGTTTCTCGGGCAGCCTCGCGCTGGCGATCCTGATGATCCCGGTCGTGGTCCGGTCCACCGAGGAGATGCTGAAGCTCGTCCCGAACGAGCTGCGCGAGGCCTCCTACGCGCTCGGCGTGCCGAAGTGGAAGACCATCCTGCGGATCGTCCTCCCCACCGCGATCGGCGGCATCACCACCGGTGTGATGCTCGCGGTCGCCCGCATCACGGGCGAGACCGCCCCGGTGATGATGCTGGTGTTCGGCGCCGACTACATCAACAGCAACCCGTTCGACGGGCCGCAGCAGTCCCTGCCGATGTACATCTGGACGCAGTACTCGCAGGTCAACAACGACTTCGGCTACGCCCGTGCCTGGGGTGCGGCGCTGGTGCTGATCGCCTTCGTGATGGGGCTCAACCTCATCGCCCGGGGCATCGCACGCTGGCGCTCGCCCAAGGGCGGGCACTGAGCGACCGACTGACGTACGAGACAGACGAGAGAAGCAACGATCATGGCCAAGCGCATCGACGTCAGCGGACTGTCGGCCTACTACGGCTCCACCAAGGCCATCGAGGACATCTCGATGAGCATCGAACCCCGCTCGGTGACCGCCTTCATCGGCCCCTCCGGCTGCGGCAAGTCCACCTTCCTGCGGACCCTCAACCGGATGCACGAGGTGATCCCCGGCGCCCGGGTCGAGGGCAAGGTCCTCCTGGACGACGAGAACCTGTACGCCTCCAACGTCGACCCGGTCGCCGTGCGCCGCTCGATCGGCATGGTCTTCCAGCGCCCGAACCCGTTCCCGACCATGTCGATCTACGACAACGTGGTCGCGGGCCTGCGGCTCGCCGGCGTGAAGAAGAAGTCCGTGCTGGACGAGGTGGTGGAGCGCTCGCTGAAGGGCGCCAACCTCTGGAAGGAGGTCCACAACCGGCTGAACAAGCCGGGGGCCGGCCTCTCCGGCGGTCAGCAGCAGCGCCTGTGCATCGCCCGTGCCATCGCGGTCGAGCCCCAGGTCCTGCTGATGGACGAGCCCTGCTCCGCACTCGACCCGATCTCCACCCTCGCCATCGAGGACCTGATCGGCGAGCTGAAGGAGCAGTTCACCATCGTCATCGTGACCCACAACATGCAGCAGGCGGCCCGCGTCAGCGACCGCACCGCCTTCTTCAACCTGGCCGGCGTCGGCCAGCCGGGCAAGCTGATCGAGCTGGACGACACCCAGCGGATCTTCTCCAACCCGCAGGTCCAGGCGACCGAGGACTACATCTCCGGCCGCTTCGGCTAGACCGGACCCCGTCGCGCCCCCGGCAACGGGGAGCGCGACGGACCCGAGCTGTCCCGTGGTGCTGCATGGCGGTGCCGCCGCGGGACATGGAAAAGGGCCCGCCCCCGAGATGTGGGGGCGGGCCCTGTCCGTTCACGCGTCCTGCCGGGGTGTCAGCCCCAGAACAGGTGGACGAACCAGTACACCAGCGCTGCGACGATGGCGGCCGCCGGCATCGTGATGAACCAGCCGAGCACGATGTTCTTCGCGACGCCCCAGCGCACCGCGCGGATCCGCTTGGTGGCCCCCGCGCCCATGATCGCCGCGGTGATCACGTGGGTGGTGGAGATCGGCGCCTTGAAGACGAACGACGTGATGTACATGACCGTCGCGGAGGTGGCCTCGGCCGCGAAGCCCTGCGGCGGGTCCAGCTCGATGATCTTGCGGCCGAGCGTGCGCATGATCCGCCAGCCACCCGCGTAGGTGCCCAGCGAGAGCATGGTCGCGCAGGAGATCTTCACCCAGACCGGAATCCCGTTGCCGGACTGGTGGCCGGAGATGGTCAGGGCCAGGACCACGATGCCCATGGTCTTCTGGGCGTCCTGGAGGCCGTGCGCCAGGGCCATCGCGGCGGCCGAGGCGGTCTGGGCGACCCGGAAGTTGCGCTTCGCCCGGTGCGGGTTGGCCCGGCGGAAGATCCACAGGATCGCCAGCATCACCAGGAAGCCGCCGACCAGGCCGACCACCGGCGAGACGATCATCGGGATGATGATCTTGTCGAGGACGCCGCCCCAGATCACGTCGACGCCGCCGGCCAGCGCCGCGCCCACCATGCCGCCGAACAGAGCGTGCGAGGAGGAGGACGGGAGGCCGAAGTACCAGGTGACCAGGTTCCAGGCGATCGCCCCGACCAGGGCCGCGAACAGGATCACCATCCCCTGGTCACCGGTGGGGGTCTCGATGATCCCCTTGGAGACGGTGTGCGCCACGCCGCTGCCGAGGAACGCGCCGGCCAGGTTCATCACCGCGGCCATCGCCAGCGCCGCCCGCGGGGTGAGCGCCCGGGTGGAGACCGAGGTGGCGATCGCGTTCGCCGAGTCGTGGAAGCCGTTGGTGTACGTGAAGAAGAACGCAACGCCGACGACGGCGATGAGTGCTGCCATGTCCACGAGGGTCAGGACTCCTTGACGGCGATGGTCTCCACCGTGTTGGCGACGTGCTCGAACGCGTCCGCCGCCTCCTCAAGGACGTCCACGATCTGCTTGAGCTTGAGGACCTCGATGGCGTCGTACTGACCGGAGAACAGGTGGGCGAGCAGCTTGCGGTGGATCTGGTCGGCCTGGTTCTCCAGCCGGTTGACCTCGATCCAGTACTCCGTCAGGTTGGACATGCTGCGCAGGTTCGGCATCGCCTCGGCGGTGAGTTCCGCGGCGCGCGCCAGCACCTCGATCTGCTGCTCGATGCCCTTCGGCAGGGTCTGGATGTCGTAGAGGACGACCAGGTCGACGGCCTCCTCCATGAAGTCCATGATGTCGTCCAGCGACGAGGCGAGGCTGTAGATGTCCTCGCGGTCGAAGGGCGTGATGAAGGACGAGTTCAGCTGGTGGAAGACGGCATGGGTGGTGTCGTCCCCGGCGTGTTCGGCGGCGCGCATGCGCTCGACGATCTCCGCACGGGCCGACACGTCTGATCCCAGCAGCTCCAAAAGGAGCTTCGATCCGACGACGAGGTTCTCCGCCGCGGCGGCGAACATGTCGTAGAAGCTCGTCTCCTTCGGGGTCAGGCTAAAACGCACGGAAATCTCCGATGTGCGGGGTAGGGACTGAACGATGCTAGGTGCAACCAAGCGCAATCACGCAAGCGGGGTGTCGGGGCAGGAGCCGGAACCTCCCCTTCCGTTCGACGGTCGCACCGGCTGTCCGGGCCGCACCACCACACGTGGACTCGAACCCTCAGTCTGACGGAACCTCGACCGGATTGTCCCCGTCGTGCGCACGGAAGACGGGGTCGACGCCCAGACGGGCCAACCGGCGGGCACCCCCTCCCGGGCCCCGTGGCACATGCCGGGTCGGCCGTCGGAACACCACGGAAGGCCCCGGTGTTGGACACTGGTGGCCGACGCAGCCACCAGGCACTGAGACGAAGGCGGGGCCGATGACCACGACGCAAGCGCGCACCGAGCCGGAGCAGGCGCAGGGGACCGACCCGCACGCCGACCACGCTCCGACGGGGCACCACGGCCCGCACGGCTACAGCGCGCAGAAGGACGCCCACCTCAAGCGGCTGCGCCGGATCGAGGGCCAGATCCGCGGCCTGCAGCGCATGGTCGACGAGGACGTCTACTGCATCGACGTGCTCACCCAGGTCTCGGCCAGCACCAAGGCGCTGCAGTCCTTCGCGCTCTCCCTGCTGGAGGAGCACCTGCGGCACTGCGTCGCCGCGGCCGCCGAGGAGGGCGGCACCGAGCTCGACGCCAAGGTCGCGGAGGCCACCGCCGCGATCAGCCGCCTGCTGCGCAGCTGAGCGCGGCCCCGGGGGCGCTTCGCCCCCGGGCGCCCGCTAGCCGTCGGCCTCCCGGTCGGCCCGCCCGGGCTCGGCCCGGTCCAGCAGCACCTCGTCGATCCGCTCGGTCGGCAGCCGGTCGCCGGAACTGGCCGTCGCGGCGATCATCAGCTCGCCGGCCAGATCGATCTCGTCGAGGGCCGCGTCGTCGTGGCCGCCGCTGCGGCCACCCGTGGACGACACCACCTGCACCACCCCTTCAGTGCCTCGCCAGCCCGGGCGGCAGCCACCCGGAGTCCAGCCTAGGCACTTCGGGGCCCGTCCACATGGCACGGACGGGCCATCTCGGCGCCGCCGAAACGGGTGGCCGCCGCTCCCCGGACGGCCACCCGCCCCGGTGGCACCCCGTCTCGCCCCGACGCCGGAGCGCTGCCCCGGCGACCCGGGGCGTGTCCGACCCGCCCTACTTCGGGCTCTCCGTGGGCTTCATCTGGTAGATGTCCGAGGCCGAGGGCTCGGCCGCCTCGACCGGCTTGCCGAAGTCCGTCAGCGAGGTCGTCGACGTCACCTTCACCTGGTCCTTGGGCTCCTTCGACCCGGCCACCCCGGCGAAGGTGAACACCTCGACCACCTTGCGCAGCCGGCCCTGGTCGTCCAGCCAGGCGTCGTACGGGACCTCCTTGACGGTGAAGGTCTGCCCGCCCATCCGCAGGCCGTCACCGCCGCGGCCGCCGGTCGCGTCGGCCGCCTTCGCCAGGTCCAGGGTGCCCCGGTAGTGGTGCAGCGCGACCCCGTCGACGGTCTCGGTGCCCACCGCCTCCGCCTTCTGCGCCCCGCGCAGCGCCCCCGCCGCCGAGGCCGGGTCGGTGGCGCCGCTGCTGACCAGGTTGCCGTCCGGCAGCTGGCGCACGTCCAGCTTGACCCACTTGCCCTCGGGGACCTTGGCGCCGCTGTTCTGGAGGTAGACGGTGCCCGGCAGGACCACCTCGACGATCTTCCCGGTGGTCGCCGCGCCCGGTGGCACCTGGACCTCCAGCCGGCCGATCCGCTTGACGTAGTCGTAGCCGCCGGTGCCGCTGAACGAGGCCTTCTTCTCGGCGGACTCGGTGACCAGCTCCGTCGCGGTGTGCGCGGAACCGGTGCGACCGGTGATGTCGGCGGCGTTGCGCACCGCCGTCAGCGCGTCCGCGGCGAGCTGGTCGGGGGCGCCCGACTGCTGGTCGGAGGAGCCGTCGACGGAGCCGCCGGAGCAGCCGGCGGCCCCCGCCGCCAGGGCGGCGGCGAGCAGGGCGGCCCCGGCCGCCGCGCGCAGGCGCGGACCCGGACGGCGTGCCGACCGTCCGGTGCGCTGCTGGTCGGTCATCTTCATCCTCGCGACAACCCCCTCGGGCCCGACAGCCCCGCCGGCCACCACCGGGTGGGCAGAGCTCTTTCCGGGCAAACGAGTTGGGAGGCAAAGGGTTACGGGGGCCGGTGTGACGGGGGCTTCGCGACGGGGCCCGTGGCGCGTTACGGTGAGCCACGTGCACAGTGAGCTGCCGGTCGCCCCCGGCGCCGCCCGGATGCCCGAACACCGCCTCGTGATCAGCGAGCGCGGCTCCTTCGCCTTCGCGACCTGCAGCTGTGGCTGGTACGCCCCGGCCCGCCGCTCCCGCGACCTGGCCCGCCGCGAGGGAGCCGACCACCTCGCCGGGAACGGTGCCGGGAACGATGCGGCGAACGGTGCGGAGCCGGACTGATCCGGAGCCGGACCCCGGCACCCCCGCGGGGCCGCAGGAGGGGGCGGGCGCGAGGTCAGGCCGCGAGGTCGGACTCCGGCGGCTGCTCCCCGGTCCGCACCGCCCCGCGACCGCGCCGACGGCCGCGCGCGGCTCCCCCGCCGCGGGCCGCTCCGCCGCGCTCGGGCGCCCGGATCAGCGGGGCGACCGCCGTCCGGCTCAGCGCGTGGCAGAACGGCACCAGCACCGCCATCGCGATCGGCGCCAACAGCAGCACCACGGCGACCGCGAGCGCGAAACCGCCGATCACGTCGGTCGGGTAGTGGACGCCCATGAACATCCGGCAGAAGCCCTGGAGGAGCGCCAGCCCGCCGGCGATCCAGCCGAGCCTGCGGTTCACCAGGAACAGCGCCACCGCGACGGCCATGGTCATGGTCGAGTGGTCGCTGACGAAGGAGTGGGTGCCGGCCTTGCCGTCCACCAGCACCAGCAGCCCCGGATGGTCGACGAAGGGGCGCGGGCGGTTCACGATCGCGGCGATCGGGAGGTTGGCCAGCTCGGCGACGGCCACCGAGAGCGGCACCCAGAGCAGCCCGGCCATCGCCACCGGCGCGTCCGGACGGCGCCTGGCCTGGAGCCAGGCCACCAGACCGAGCATCGCCAGGCCGATCAGGATGCCGTACTCGCCGATCCACGAGACCAGGTGGTCCAGCCACTGCGGGGAGCGCTTGGCCAGGCCGTTGACGGCGTAGAGCAGATCGAGGTCGGGGTTGGTCGTGTCGGCAAGCGGCGTCGACACGCCGCACCTCCTTCTGGTCCGCTGCACCTGGTCGTCGTGGCCGGGGCCCGCCCGATGCGGGGTGCTGACGAGGGGCCACCGGAGGAAACGTCATTTCCGGGGCACAGCGTTCCACGGAAACGCGCGGTTATCGAAACTTGACTCAGCGTCCACAGTGCGCACACAGGTCCCGGCCGTCCCCGCCGCACCGGGCCTATCGTCCCGACCCGGCGGGGCTCGGCCCGGCCGGCGCGGGCGGCGCCGCGACCGCCGACCGGGTGGGGGCCGCCGGAGCCGCGGTGGCGCCGCCCTGCGCGCCGCCCTGCTTCCCCGCCGGGGCGGTGGGCTCCGTCCCGCCCGGCCGGCTCGGGGCGTTGACCGCGCCGTCGTTGTTGCGGGTCGGCAGCGCCTGGGCGCCGTCCGAGGTGACCCGGGTCGCGCCGATGTACTCCCGGGTGTCGATCTTGTCGTAGCGGATCACCGCGCCGGTGTGCGGCGCGTTGATCATGTACCCGCCGCCGACGTAGATCCCGACGTGGTGGATGCTCCGCGGATCGCTCAGGTCCGTCGCCCAGAACACCAGGTCGCCCGGCCGCAGCTGATCGCGCGACGGGTGCGGCCCGGCGTACCACTGGTCGTTGGCCACCCGGGGCAGGGTGATGCCCACGCTGGCGAACGCGGCCTGGGTCAGGCCCGAGCAGTCGAACCGCCCGTTCTGCGAGGGCAGGCCCTCACCGCCCCACAGGTACGGGGTGCCGAGCTTGGTCTGCGCGAAGTAGATCGCGGCCGACGACTGCGGGGACACCTCAAGCGGAGCGGTCGGCGAGGCCGGCGCGGCGAAGCTGCGGGCCATCGCCTGGATGTTCCGCACGTAGCCCTGGGTCTCCTTGTACGGCGGGACCCCGTTGTACTTGATGACAGCGCCCTCGCCGGCGTTGTAGGCGGCCAGCACGTTGGCCTGCGGGTCGCCGGGCACCTTCGCGACCTCCTTGGCGATCGCGCAGTCGTAGGTCGCCGCCGAGGCGATCGCGTCCAGCGGATCCCAGACGTCCGTCTTGCCGTCCCCGTTGCCGTCGGTGGCGTAACTGGGCCAGGTGCCCGGCATGAACTGCGCCATTCCCTGCGCCCCGACCCCGGACCGCGCCCTGGGGTCGAAACCGCTCTCCTGGTACAACTGCGCCGCGAGCATCGGCGGGGAGATCTCCGGGCAGAGCGAGCCCCACCGCTGGATCGGATCCTGGTAGGCCGCGGGGACCGTTCCGGGGGACAAGGCGGAACGATTCGCCGACTGTTGCGGCGTCCCACTTGCCGCAAAAGTCCCCATCGTCACCAGCCCGATGAACCCGAACGCGACAACTCCCGCAGCGGCGGCGGCCGTACCGGCCTTCCGGAGTACCATCAGCACCATCCCGACGAATCGTCAGTCGAAGTGTCCCGGAAGGCGTTGCTCACCGCAATCATCAGAGATACGAACAGTGAGCGCTATCCTTCGTACGGTGTACATCCTCGCGTACGTGCCCGATGCCTCACGACCAATTTGCGAGAAGTAGCCAAGTCGACATCAGATCTGGCCAAGAATAGGTACCGACCCTTCGCGCGGGCCGGGTCCGGGCCCTTGAATTTGCCTGATCGGGCGGTGAGATGGAAATGAACCTGAGCAGCGTGCACACCAATGCGGTCGGCCACCTGGCCGAGGACCCCCCCAAGAAGCCGAACATCGACACCATCATCGGCGGAATCGCGCCGGACTGGGGTCCGTTCGCGAGCCTCGGGTCGGAGGCGCGGGTGATGGTCGAGGTCATCATGGCCGTCGCCATCCTCATCTGCCTCGGCCTCGCGGTCTGGGGTGCGGCCAAGCAGCGGATCGGAGCGACCGCGATGCGCGACAGCTTCGGCGCCGAACAGGGCAAGGGGCTGATCGTCGCCGGCCTGACCGGCGTGTTCATCATCGGATCACTCGGCACTCTGTTCACCATTGTCTACGGCATGGCGATCTGACGAACAGGCAGCAGTAGTCCGACCTGCCTGAGGCCGGGGCCCGTCCGGACCCCCTCCGACGGCCGGCCCGCCAGGAGTCCATCCCCGTCCCCGCCCTCCGCCCGCGCCCGCCCCCGGGCGGAGGCCCCCCGGAGCCGACCCGGCTCCCCGCACTTGGAGGGCCGCCGTGCCGTTGTCCGACGACCAGCCGCGCACCCGCACGCGCCTGCCGGTCGGCGAACAGTCCTCCGCCCAGCCGAACCCCCGTCAGACCCGACCGCTGCGCGCCCTGCTGGCCGTCCTGGTCGTCGTCACCCTGCTCGTGGTGGCCGTCGCCATCGCCAACCGCGTCACATCCGGCACCGCAGGCGGCAGCTCCTCCGCCGACCGCGCCGACGCCGGTGCCGGCCCCGCCCCCAGCGGCGACCAGCCCGTCGGCACCACCGTCAACGGCATCCCGACCGGCTACCCGCACACCGAGCCCGGCGCCCAGTCGGCCGCCACCAACTACGCGGTGGCGATCGGCTCCGCGGACATGTTCCGCACCGACAGCCGCCACGGCATCGTCGCCACCATCGCCGACCCGGGCGCACTGGCGGGGCTCCAGAGCCGACTGGACCAGGGCTTCGGCGGCGACACCGTCACCCGCTACGGCCTCGACTCCCAGGGCCGCGCACCCAAGGGCCTCACCTTCGTCAGCCGCACCGTCCCGGTCGGCGCCAAGTCGACGGGCTACAACGAGGGCGACGCCAAGGTCGAGGTGTGGTGCACCGGCCTCACCGGCCTCGCCGGCGAGCGCTCCGTCCAGCCGGTGACCACCAACTGGTTCACCCTCACGCTCTCGCTGCACTGGACCGGCAGCGATTGGAAGCTCACCGACTTCACTCGAAAGTCAGGCCCGGCCCCGCTGCCGGGCGACCAGCAAGCGGCCACAGCGGATGAGATCGCCGGATCAGCAGAGCAGTTCGGAGGGTTCCGCTATGCGCGTTGACAGTGCGAACGGGAAGCGGCTTCCTCGCTTCGGCCGGATCGTAACGGCCCTTGTTCTGTTCCAGGCCGCAGCCATCGGTATGGCGTCCCGCGCCATGGCTGAGCCAAGCCCGAGTCCTTCAGCCAGCAACAACTGCGATGTCCTTCCCCTGCCCGGTAGCGACGTCTACTGCGCCTCCAAGCCTGGTGGCTCTCTTCCCGGGAGTGGCACCGTCGGGACTGTGACCGATCCGCTCGGGTCGTTGGCCAAGAGTTGTGCGCAGGCCGCGGCGTGGGTGGTGCGGAAGTTGTCGGGGGCGATCGACGGGACGACGCAGGTGGACTTCACCAATGCGTCGTTCCTGCAGCAGTACGCCGTGGTGTTCGCCGTGTCGACGGTGATCACGTTGGTGCTGTGGCTGCTGGCGGTGACGAAGCGGGCGGTGCGGGGGGCGCCGCTGACGACGGCGTTCTCGGAGGCGATCGGCTTCCTGTGGCTGACGGTGGTGGCGTCCGCGTTCACGCCGTTGATCCTGTTCACCGTGGTGAGTGTGACGGACGGGCTGACCAAGGCGATCGCGGTCGGGACGAAGACGGACACCGGGTCGTACCTGGGGGGGTTCGCCGACACGCTGGAGAAGGGCGACGTGGGTGGTGGTCCGCTGATCCTGGTGATCGTGTCGTTGGTCGCGGTGCTGGCGGCGGCGGTGCTCTGGATCGAGCTGCTGATACGGGCGGCGATGCTGTACGTCGGCGCGCTGTTGGGTACGGCGGTGTACGCGGGGCTGGTGGACCGGCAGTTGTGGAAGCACGTGCGGCGCTGGGCGGGGGTGATGCTGGCGGTGGACCTGGCGAAGCCGATCATCGTGGTCATCCTGGGGCTGGCGGGCGCGGTGGCGACCGGGTCCGGGGCCGACGACGACTTCGCCCGGGTGTTGTCGGGGCTGGCGATCCTGTTCCTGTCGATCTTCGCGAGTGCCGCGGTCTACCGCTTCGTGCCGGGCTTCGGCGACGAGATGCTGAACATGCGCGGGGCCCGGGCCAACGCGGTGCAGGCCGGTTCGGCGATGATCAACGGCACCGCGAACCTGATGAAGCAGGGCATCACGACCCACGGCGACCGTGGTCCGCAGGCGGCGGGCACGGGTGGCGGCGGGGGTGCGGGCGGCGGTTCGGTCGCGCCGGGCATCGCCGCCCACGCCGGCCGGACGCCTACGCCACCGCCGCAGGGCGGGCCCCCGCAGGCTTCGGTTCCGATCCGCGACAGCAATCCAGCGAAGGGAGGGTGACGGGTAAGTGAGCAGCGAACCGCTGGGCCAGTACGGTGCCCAGTACGCCCAGCCGTACGTGCACCAGCGCCGTACCTACCTGATCGGCAAGGCCCGCCCGAACGCGCCGATCGGCCGGAACCGGGAGTCCGGCGAGATCATGCTGATCATCCTCGGGGCCTTCCTCGGCATGCTCTGGGGCCTGTTGATGCCGATCCTGCCGCTGCGGATCGGCGGGTTGGTCGGTCTGCCGGCGCTCGCCATCGCGGCGGTGTACGTGCCGTACCGCAAGCGGACGTTCTACAAGTGGGTGGAGATCAACCGCACCTACCGCCGGACGGTCCGCAGTGGGCGGGCGGTGTGGCGCTCGGACGTGATGGACGCCGGCACCCGGCTGGACGGCCGGGAGGTGGAGGTCGGCCCGCCGCCGGGGGTGGGGCGGCTGCGCTGGCTGACGGCGCCGTTCGGGCCGGACGAGGTCGGGGTGCTGATGCACCTGGAGCGTCGGACGGTGACGGCCGCGATCGAGATCGAGGGTCCGGGCGTCGGCCTGCGTGACTCGGAGGACCAGGAGGCCCTGGTCGACCGGTTCGGGACGCTGTTGAAGCACGTCGCCAACGGGGACGGCTTCGTGACGCGGCTGCAGATCCTGGCCCGGACCCTGCCGGCCGATCCGGACGCGCACGCCAAGGACGTCGAGCGGCGCGGCGACCCGTCGTCGCCGCGCTGGCTGCAGGACTCGTACGACCAGTTGCAGTCGATGGTGTCGACCTCCTCGGAGCAGCACCGGGCGTACCTGGTGGCCTGCATGCACTACACCCGGGACCTGGCCGCCGAGGCGCACGCGATGGGCCGGACGGCCACCGGGCGGCGGGCGCGGGACGACGAGGGGCTGGCGGCCGTGATGGCGCGCGAGCTGACCGACATCTGCGCCCGGCTGGCCGAGGCGGACATCCGGGTGCGTCAGCCGCTGGGTCAGGCCCGGCTCTCCTCGCTGCTGCACTCGATGTACGACCCGGACCACCCGATCGACCACATCCAGGCGATGTCCCGGCGCAACGCCTGGCCGGCCGAGCTGGACGCGACCCAGCCGCAGTACCTGCAGGCGAAGACCCGCGAGTCGGCGACCCGGGAGCCGTGGTGCCACGCCACCGCGTGGATCAAGGAGTGGCCGCTCACCCCGGTGGGCGTCAACTTCCTGGCGCCGCTGCTGGTGCACACTCCGGACGTGATCCGGACGGTCGCGGTGACGATGGACCTGGAGCCCACGGACGTCGCGATCGAGCGGATGCTGACCGAGAAGACCAACGACGAGGCCGAGGCCAGCCGTGCGGCCAAGATGAACCGCACGGTCGACCCGCGCGACCTGGCCCACACCGGCCGGGTGGACCAGCGCGGTGACGACCTGGCCTCCGGCGCGGCCGGGGTGAACCTGGTCGGCTACATCACGGTCTCCTCGCGCAACCCCGACGCGCTGGCCCGCGACAAGCGGACCATCCGGGCCTCGGCCGGCAAGAGCTACCTCAAGCTGGAGTGGTGCGACCGCGAGCACCACCGGGCCTTCGTCAACACGCTTCCGTTCGCCACCGGCATCCGCCGCTGAGCACGGCCGCACGCCCCCCGTACACCCGCACCCTCGTCCACCGCTGACCCGTCAGGAGGCCGCCCATGGCGCTCGGCAACCTCACCGATGCGTTCACCAGCCTGATGTTCGGCAAGGTGGAGACCACCCGCCTGCCGGTGCGCACCTCCACCGGCCAGGCGCAGGCCGTCTACCTGCCCACGGCGGCTCCGGGCCTGGGCGACTCCGGTGTGATCATCGGTCGCGAGGTGTACAGCGGCAAGGGGTACGTCTACGACCCGTTCCAGCTGTACGGGCAGCAGCTGCCCGCCCCGCACTGGCTGGTGCTCGGTGAGTCCGGCAACGGCAAGTCGGCGCTGGAGAAGACGTACGTGCTGCGGCAGCTGAGGTTCCGCGACCGCCAGGTCGTGGTGCTGGACGCGCAGGGCGAGGACGGCGTGGGCGAGTGGAACCTGATCGCCGACGCGCTGGGCATAAAGTCGATCCGGCTGGACCCGATGGCGGCCAGGGACGGCGGGGTGAAGCTCAACCCGCTGGACCCGGCGATCACCCAGACCGGCCAGCTGTCGCTGCTGCGCACGATCGTCGAGGTGGCGATGGGGCGCGGGTTGGAGGAGCGCGCGGGCTTCGCGCTGAAGGCCGCGCACGCCCACGTGGTGGCCGCGGTGAAGGATCGCCAGCCGGTGCTGGACGACATCATCGACACGCTGCGCAACCCCGACCTGTCCTCGGTGGAGTCGCTGGGCGTGGCGGTGGAAGAGGTGCAGTCCTGGGGCCTGGACGTGGCGCTGGTGCTGGACCGGCTGGTCGACGGCGACCTGCGCGGCATGTTCGACGGGTCGACCACCGAGGGCATCGACCTTGACGCGCCGCTGATCGTCTTCGACCTCTCGCACATCGACCGCAACTCGATCGCGATGCCGATCCTGATGGCGATCGTCGGGGTGTGGCTGGAGCACACCTGGATCAGGCCGGATCGGAAGAAGCGCATCTTCCTGGTCGAGGAGGCCTGGCACATCATCAACAGCCCCTTCGTGGCCCAGCTGTTCCAGCGGCTGCTGAAGTTCGGCCGCCGGCTGGGCCTGTCCTTCGTCGCGGTGGTCCACCACCTGTCCGACGTGGTGGACGGCGCGGCGGCCAAGGAGGCCTCGGCGATCCTGAAGATGGCCTCGACCCGGACGATCTACATGCAGAAGGCCGAGGAGGCGCGGGCGACCGGCCGGGTGCTGGGCCTGCCGCGCTGGGCGGTGGAGATCATTCCGACCCTGTCGCCGGGCATCGCGGTCTGGGACGTCAACGGCAACGTCCAGGTGGTCAAGCACATCGTCACCGAGGCCGAGCGTCCGCTGGTCTACACGGACCGCGCGATGACGGAGGACGCGGTGGCCGAACGGGACCGCGCGGAGCGGCAGTTGGCGGCCGAGCCGGGGGTCTGAGGGCCCCTCGGGAGGGCCCGCGCGGCGGCCGTCTCCGCGGGCTCCGCGCCCCTCGGACGGCGATGGTTCGTCAGTAGGTAATCCTCTCGTTACGTTCGACGTCCTGACAGCTACGCGCGTTGACCATAGGCTTCGCAGTCGCAACACATGCCCGAACGCCGATGCTGTCCACAGCCGGTGCTCCTTCCAAGGTGCAGGGGAACCCTTCATGCTCACCGTCAGATCCCGACGGACGGCGCTCGCCGTCGTCGCCGCCGCAGGTCTGTTCGGCACGGTGGTCGTGCCGACGGCCGCCCAGGCCGCCGACGCCGACGCCAAGCGCCACAAGACCGTCAACCTCCAGCTGCTGGCGATCAACGACTTCCACGGCAACCTGGAGCCCCCGGCCGGCTCGTCCGGCACGATCAAGGAGATCGACCCGGCCACCGGCAAGGAGGTCGCCACCCCGGCCGGCGGCATCGAGTACCTGGCCACCGAGCTGCGCAAGGCGCGCATCCCGGCCGACGACTCGATCACCGTCGCCGCCGGCGACATCATCGGCGCCAGCCCGCTGACCTCGGCGCTCTTCCACGACGAGCCGACCATCGAGGCGATGGACAAGCTCGGCCTGGACGTCACCTCCGTGGGCAACCACGAGTTCGACGAGGGCGCGCAGGAGCTGCGGCGCATGCAGGACGGCGGCTGCCACCCGACCGACGGCTGCTACGAGCCCGGCCGCACCTTCAAGGGCGCCAACTTCAACTTCCTGTCGGCCAACGTCACCGACGAGAAGTCCGGCAAGCCGCTGCTGGCCCCGTACTGGATCACCAAGTCCCAGGGCGTGAAGGTCGGCTTCATCGGCGTCACCCTGGAGGGCACGCCGAACATCGTGACCGCCGAGGGCATCAAGGGGCTGAAGTTCGCCAACGAGGTCACCACGATCAACAAGTACGCCGCCGAGCTCAAGGCCAAGGGCGTCAACTCGATCGTCGCGCTGATCCACGAGGGCGGTTACCCGGCCAGCGGCGTCTACAACTACGACTGCGGCGCGGCCGGCCAGGGCATCTCGGGCCCGATCGTCGACATCGCGAAGAAGATCGACCCTGCGGTCGGCGCCATCGTCACCGGCCACACACACAACGCGTACGCCTGCAGCATCCCCGACCCCAACGGCGTCCCGCGCTCGGTGACCAGCGCCGCCTCCTTCGGCCGGCTGTTCACCGAGATCGACATGAAGCTGGACAAGACCACCGGCGAGATCGTGCGTCCCTCGGTCAAGGCCGAGAACCACGTGGTGCGCCGCACGGTCGAGAAGGCGCCCGACATGACGGCGCTGGTCGGCCACTACTCCAAGCTGGCCGCCCCGATCGCCAACCGTCCGATCGGCTACATCGCCTCGGACATCAACGGCCGCGGCAACGGCGACCCGGAGAAGCCGCTCGGTGACGTGATCGCCGACGCGCAGCTCGCCGGGCTGGCCCCGGCCGACAAGGGCGGCGCGCAGGTCGCCTTCATGAACCCCGGCGGCATCCGCTCCGACCTGGTCTACAAGGCCTCGGGCGGCGAGGGCGACGGCGTGGTGACCTACGGCGAGGCGTTCACCGTCCAGCCGTTCACCAACATGATGCAGGTCAAGACGCTGACCGGCGCCCAGCTGATCCAGCTGCTCCAGCAGCAGGTGAGCGGCTCCAATGCCGCCGCGCCGAAGATCCTCCAGGTGTCCTCGAACCTGCACTACACCCTGGACATGCGCAAGACCGGTGCGGACCGCGTGGTCCTGGACTCGGTCCGGCTGAACGGCGCCCCGGTCGACCCGGCCGCCACGTACCGCGTCGCGGCCAACGAGTTCCTGGCCGGCGGCGGTGACGGCTTCCCCGCCTTCGCGGCCGGCACCGACAAGCTGGTCGGCGCCTCGGACCTGGACGTCTTCACCGCCTACCTGGGTGCCCACAGCTCGGCGGCCGCGCCGCTCCAGGCCCCGGCGCAGGACCGGATCAAGGTCATCGGCCCGGGCAGCACCATCGACTGACCGTGAGCCGGCCATGGGGCGGGTGGGAGCGCTGTCGGGGCGCCCCCACCCGCCCTTCCGTCATTCCGGGGCGGGGCCGCCGGGCAGGCGGACGGTGGCCAGCGCGCCCGGGCCGCCGTCGGTGGCGGGGCCGAGGGTGACCTCGCCGCCGGCCTCCCGGACGCTCTGGGCGACGATCGAGAGCCCGAGGCCGGAGCCGGGCAGCTGGCGCGAGGACGGCGAGCGCCAGAACCGGTCGAAGACGTACTGGAGCTCGTCCGGTGGGATGCCGGGGCCGTGGTCGCGGACGGTCAGGACGCCCTGGTGCAGCCGGACGTCGATGGTGCCGCCGGGCGGGCTGTACTTGACCGCGTTGTCCAGCAGGTTGATCACGGCCCGTTCCAGCCCGGCCGCGTCGCCGTGCACGTACCAGGGCTCGGTGTCGGTCTCGAAGACCAGCCCCGGGCCGCGCAGCTCGGCCCGTTCGACGGCCCGTCCGGTGATCTCGTGCAGGGCGACCACGGTCGGTGCCGGACCGCTCTTCGGGGTGTCCGGGCGGGAGAGCTGGAGCAGGTCGCCGATCAGGACGGTGAGTTCCTGCATCTGCGCCTTCATGTTGCCGAGCAGCTTGGTCTTGGTCGCGGCGGGCAGCGGGCGGCCGGTGTCGTTGCTGCGGATCAGCAGGTCGACGTTGGTGCGCAGGGAGGTCAGGGGGGTGCGCAGTTCGTGTCCGGCGTCGGCTATCAGCCGGGTCTGCCGCTCGCGGGAGTTGGCGAGGGCGGTGCTCATGGAGTTGAAGGAGGTGGAGAGGCGGGCGATCTCGTCGTCCCCGCGAACCGGGATGGTGGTGCCGACCTCCTCGGTCCTGGCGATGTGTTCGACGGCGTCGGTGAGCCGGTCGACGGGCTTCAGGGCGGAGCGTGCGACCAGGCGGCCGGCGATGGCGGCGAGCAGGATGCCGCCGGCGGAGACCGAGCCGAGGAGGATGGCGAGGCCCTGGAGGGACTCCTCGATCGGCTGGGTGGAGGTGGCCACCATCATGAGTGCCGGGCGTGATCCGTGGGTCGGGGAGATCCGGACGACCGCGGGGGTGCCATCGGTGAACCGGCCGTCGCGGATGATCGACTGGCCGTTCTGGAGCTTGAACCCGGTCAGGTCGCCGGGCTGGACGACTATGGCCTTGCTCGCGTTCGGCGGCAGGCAGACGGCGGTCGGGCCGGCCACCACGTACTGGGTGTCCCGGGCCACCGCGCCGCCGTTCTCCGGGGTGAGGCTCGTCGGCTGTTCCGCCAGGGCCTGGTCCGCGGTCGGGTAGCAGCTCAGGAGTACTCGGGGGGCGGGGGGCATCGGTGCGCTGAGGAGGTCCGTCCGCACCTGCCCGTACAGCTGTTTCTGCACGATGAACCAGCACGCCAGCGCCGAGAGCGCGATGGCCACCGCCACCGCGGCCGCGCTCAGGAAGGTGAGGCGGCCGCGCAGCGAGCGGGAGCGGTACCAGTGGACCAGACGGTGCCGGAGCCCCGGCGTGCGGGGCGGAGCCGGCGGAGGGGCCAGCGGAGGGGGCGGGACGTTGTTCACGCGCTCGTGCCGGAGGCCGGGCGCAGCGCGTAGCCGACGCCGCGCACGGTCTGGATCAGGCGGGGCATGCCGCCCTGCTCGGTCTTGCGGCGCAGGTACATCACGTACACGTCCAGGGAGTTGGAGGAGGGCTCGAAGTCGAAGCCCCAGACCGCCTTGAGGATCTGTTCGCGGGTGAGGACCTGGCGCGGGTGGGAGAGGAACATCTCCAGCAGCATGAACTCGGTGCGGGTGAGCTCGATCGGCTTGCCGGCCCGGGTGACCTCGCGGGTGGCGGTGTTCATCCGCAGGTCGGCGAAGGCGAGCACCTCGCTCTCGTCCTCGACGGCGGCGCGGGCGGCGGCCTCGGCGGCGAGGGCGTTGCGGCGCAGCAGGGCGCGGACGCGGGCGAGGAGTTCGTCGAGTTCGAAGGGCTTGGCGAGGTAGTCGTCGGCGCCGACGTCGAGGCCGGTGACGCGGTCGCCGACGGCGTCGCGGGCGGTCAGCATCAGCACCGGGACGGTGTCGCCGCGCGAGCGCATCCGGCGGACGGCGGTGAGGCCGTCCATCCGGGGCATCATGATGTCCAGCAGGACGAGGTCGGGCCGGTCGCGTTCGACGGACTCCAGGGCTTCGTAGCCGTCGGTGGCGGTGGCGACCTCGTACCCCTCGAAGGCGAGGCTGCTCTCCAGGGCGTCCCGGAGGGCGGGTTCGTCGTCGACCACGAGGAGCCGGGCGGAGGGGTGGGCGGCCTCGGCGGTGGTGCGGTCGTCGGCGGACGGGGTCATGGGCGGGTGCCCTTTCTCGTCGGGTTCTCGTCGGCTGGAGGGCCTGCTGGGAGCAATTGTCCGTCTCAGGGAGTGTGGCTCACAGGCTCTGTCCGGCTGCGAGCTTCGGCAGGACCTGCTTGATGTCGTTGATCGGGATGGCGAAGCCGAGGCCGACGCTGCCGGCCGAGCCGTTGCCGGAGGCGCCGGAGCTGCCGGGCGCGTACATCGCCGAGTTGATGGCGATGACCTGGCCGTTGGCGTTGATCAGCGGGCCGCCGGAGTTGCCGGGGTTGAGCGCGGCGTCGGTCTGGAAGGCCTTGTAGGTGGTGGTGCTGCCGCCGGTGGACTGCGGGGCGGTGCCGCGCATGCCGGGCAGGAAGGGCAGGCCGAAGCCGCCGTTGTTGCTGGTGCTGCCCTCGTCGAGCTGGACGGTGACGTCGCGGTTCTCGGCGCTGATGATGCCGGAGGTGACGGTGCCGGTGAGGCCGTCGGGGTTGCCGATGGCGACCACCGGGTCGCCGATGGCCACCGTGGCGGAGTCGCCGAGGACGGCGGGGGTGAGGTTCTTCGCGCCGGTCGCGGTGATCACGGCGACGTCGAGGGCCTTGTCGGTGCCGGTCACGGTGGCCTGGGCGGTGGAGCCGTCCTTGAAGGTGACGGTGATCCGGCCGCCGCCGGCCGCGGCGGTGTCGATCACGTGGTAGTTGGTGAGGATCCGGCCGTCGGTGTCCAGGACGACGCCGGTGCCGGTGGCGGTGCCGTTGCCGGTCTTGACGGTGATCTGGACAGTGCTGGGCGAGACGGCGGCGGCGATGGCGGCCACGTCGGCGCTGCCGTCGGAGCGGGCGGAGACCGGGCTGGCAATGGTGCCGACGCGGCTGTCGGAGCTCTGCCGGTCGGCGGCGACCAGCCCGCCGGTGACCCCGCCGAGGACGGCGGCGATCGCGGCGACGGCGGTGACCATGGCGAGCCGGCCGCGCAGCAGTCCGCGCCGGGCCCGGCCGCCGTGGTGGCCGGGGCCCTCGGGGGAGCCGGGGCCGAGGATCGTGGGCGGCTCGGGCGGGATCGGCGGGGGCGGCGGCGGTCCGTCGAAGCCGCCGTCGGAGTGGTCCTCGCGGTAGCTGTACCCGGCGGTGGTGCCGGGGGCGTCCGTGGCGGGGCCGGCGCCGAGCACGGTGCCCTCGATCACCCGGGGCTCGTGCGCCCGGTACGGGTCGTACGGCCGGTGGGGCTGGTACGGGTCGTACTGCTCGCTGGGGTGCTGCTGCTGTTCGCTCATGCAGACCAAGCTCGGCCCGGTGCATGAGGAGTGGATGAGAACCGGCTCAGAACGGGGAGAGAAGCCCGTTGGGTTCTCATAAAGCCTGGTCAGGCCGCCTGTCGAGCGGAACCGGCTACTCCGGTGCGGATCGGCCGGGGGTGGTGCCGTCGCAGCCGCAGGAGCGGCGGATGACCAGCCGGGACGGGAAGGTGCGGACCCGCTCGGTGTCTGATCCCGGCACCATCAGCGAGTCGTCCAGCACCAGGTCCACGGCGGCCCGGGCCATCGCGTCGCGGTCGGAGGCGACGGTGGTCAGCGGCGGGTCGGCGAGCGCGGCCTCGGGCACGTCGTCGAAGCCGGCCACCGCGAGGTCCTCCGGGACCCGCAGGCCGACCTCGCGGGCGGCCCGCAGCACGCCGATCGCCTGGTCGTCGGTGGAGCAGAAGATCGCCCGCGGCCGGTCCGGCGAGCGGAGCACGCCGAGCGCGACCTCGTAGGCGCCGTAGCGGTGGAAGGGCGCGTCGATCAGGTGCGGTTCGGTGGGGATGCCGTGGGCGTCCATGGCGCGCTGCCAGCCCTCGACGTGGTCGATGACCGGGTCGCCGGGGGCGGGGGACTCGACCGGGCCGCCGAAGCAGGCCACGTACGGGTGTCCGTGCACCTCCAGCAGGTGGCGCACGATCGCCTCGGCGCCCGCCACGTCGTCGGTGACCACCGCGACGTCGTCGATCGCCTCGGGCCGGCGGTGCAGCAGCACCACCTTGGCGCCCTCCATGGCGGCGAACTCCTCGGCGGCGCGCTGCGAGGGGCCCTGGCTGACCAGGATCAGGCCGGAGACGCGCATCCCGAGGAAGGCGCGGACGTAGTGCACCTCGCGGTCGTCCACGTAGTCGGAGTTGCCGATCAGCACGAGCTTGCCGCGCTCGGAGGCGGCCCGTTCCACGGCGTGCGCCATCTCAGCGAAGAAGGGCTGGCGGGCGTCCGGGACGACCATGCCGATCAGGTTGGTGCGCCGGGAGGCCATCGCCTGGGCGACGCTGTTCGGCCGGTAGCCGAGCTGCTCGATCGCCGCGAGGACCTTCTCCCGGGTCGCGGGCGCGACCGGGCGCGGCCCGTTGTTGATGACGTAGCTGACGACCGCGGTCGAGGTACCAGCCAGCCGGGCTACATCGTCGCGCGTCACTTTGGCCACGGGGGGGAGTCTACGCGTGTGGCCCCCCGGGGCGGCAGTGGGACCTGAGGCCTTGTCCGGCAGGCCGGCGGGCGGCTCCGGGAGGAACCGGACAAGCCGGGCGGTCGGCGGTCCGTCCGGCCCCGGACGGGTGCCGGACGGACCCGTGCCTCAGGCGTCCAGGGGGGCGGGCCGCTGGGCGAGCTCCGGCCGTTCGCCCTTCTCGGGCTTCTCCGGGACGACGAAGCGGTAGCCGACGTTGCGCACGGTGCCGATCAGCTGCTCGTGCTCGACGCCGAGCTTGGCGCGCAGCCGCCGGACGTGCACGTCCACCGTCCGGGTGCCGCCGAAGTAGTCGTAGCCCCAGACCTCCTGGAGCAGCTGCGCCCGGGTGAACACCCGGCCGGGGTGCTGGGCGAGGTACTTGAGCAGCTCGAACTCCTTGAAGGTGAGGTCGAGCGCCCGGCCCTTGAGCTTGGCGGAGTAGGTGGCCTCGTCGACCGAGAGGTCGCCGTTGCGGATCTCCATCGGGCTGTCGTCGGTGACGACCTGGAGGCGGCCGAGGGCGAGCCTCAGCCGGGCCTCGACCTCGGCCGGGCCGGCGGTGTCCAGCAGGACGTCGTCGATGCCCCACTCGGCGGTGACGGCGGCCAGGCCGCCCTCGGTGACCACCAGGATCAGCGGGCAGCCGATGCCGGTGGAGCGCAGCAGCTGGCAGAGGCTGCGGATCTGCGGCAGGTCGCGTCGGCCGTCGACCAGGATGACGTCCGCGCTGGGGGTGTCGACCAGGGCCGCGCCCTCGGCGGGCGCCACCCGGACGTTGTGGAGCAGCAGTCCGAGGGCGGGCAGCACCTCTGCGGAGGGTTGCAGCGCATTGGTGAGGAGGAGGAGAGAACTCATGCCCGGTGGTCCCCTTTCCGGGTCGTCGCGGTCGCGTTACGGCTGCCGCCACAGCCGGATGGCGCACGTGCTGGAGGGGAGGAGGGGACGACGGTCGGCCGCGGCGAACCGGGGGTGCGGACGGCGTACAGGGCGCGACGGCGGGTCGGCCGGGGGTCCCGCAACCCCTGGCGCACCGTTTCTGCCCTGTTCCTCACCGCGAACCCTCCGGTCTGTCCGGTGCCGGGTGGCGGCCCGGTGCCGGGTGGCGATGCCCCGGCCGGCCGGGGCACGTCGTTGTGCCGCGTCAGGCGGGGCGTCCGTGCGGTGCGCCGGGGGTGGACCGACGAATCGCAAGAACGTCCGTACTGGCGTCCTGGAAGCACAAAAGGACCCGGGGGCGACTCTGCCCGGATCCCTCTTGGTGGTCGAGGATAGCCGACCGCCCCCTCGGTCGGGAGTGCCCGAATCCGGCGGTTCGCCCAAATCGGGCGTGCGCCGGGTGAGGCTGGACACAGCGTCGAACGCCGGTCCCGCGCCCCCGGCGACGGTCCGGTGGGCGGCCGCCGGGTGCCGCCCGGCCGTCCGGCCAGGGCGATTGCCGCTCGTGGTGGCGGACACGCCATCATGGGACGCACATCGGAGGCGCTGTTCGGGTCCATCGTTCGGGTGATCGGGCGGCCGTCGCGATGGCGAGCCGGACCGGGGCACCGGGGCCGGGCGAGGACGACGAGAAGGGGTGGCCCGATGGGCGCGACCACCGAGCCCGCGAGCGGCGCCCGGGTGCGCGGGACGATCCGCTACTGGGCGGCGGCGAAGTCCGAGGCCGGGCTGGCCGAGGAGCCGTACGAGGCGGCGACCCTGGCGCAGGCGCTGGCGGCGGCCAAGGAGCGGCACGCCGACCGGCCGAAGCTCGTCCGGCTGCTCGGGCACTGCTCGTACCTGGTCGACGGGGCCCAGGTGGGCGGTCGCGACCACGCGGCCGTCGCCCTGACCGAGGGTGGGACGGTAGAGGTCCTCCCGCCGTTCGCGGGAGGCTGAGCGGCGTGACGGACATGAACAACCCGAACCGCGGCGGCTCCGGCGACTGGCCGCAGCAGCCCCACCCGCAGCAGCGGCCGTACCCGCCCCAGGGACAGCAGCCGTACTTCCCGCCGCAGCAGCCCGACCCGCAGCCGCCGTACGGCTACCCGGTGGACGACGCGGCGACCGCGGTGCTGCCGCTCGTGCCGGCGTTCGACGACGCGGCCGCGACCACCCTGCTGCCGCCGGTGCCGGCGTTCGACGACGCCGAGGCGACGGCGCTGCTGCCGCCGGTGGTGGTGTCCGGTTCGATGCCGGTCGCGCCGCCGCGGCACCAGCAGCAGCCCCCGCAGCACCAGCAGCAGGCCCCGCGGCACCCTCAGCAGCAGCACCCGCAGCACCCGCAGCACCCGCAGCACCCGCAGCACCCGCAGCAGGCTCCGCAGCACCAGCAGCAGCCCCCGCAGCACCCGCGGCGGCGGCAGCCGGTGCAGCCGGTGCAGCCCCAGCCGGACCCGACGATCCAGCTCCAGCAGCCGCCGAGGCCGCGGGCCAGGCACGCGGCCCCGGCGCCGCAGCCGGCCCCCGTGCCGCAGTCGGCGGAGGCCTTCGACCCGCCGACCATGACGCTCAAGCGTCCGCCCCTCCCCGGCCTCCCCGGCCCGCAGGGCCAGGGCGCGCCGGGGTACGCGGCCGCCCCGCCGCAGGCCGGGCCGGCGCAGGCCGTCCCGCCCGCCGGCCCGCGCGGCCGGACCGGCTCGCCGATCATCGACCCGGGCCTGCAGCCGGCGCTGATCACCGCCGGAGCGGCGGCCCTGCTGGCCGGCGGCGCCGCGCTCGGCCAGGTCGCGCTGGCCCTGGTGGTGGCGCTGCTCCAGCTGCTGACGGCGGCCGGCTGGTTCCGGCTGAACGGCATGTGGCCGGCCCGGCAGGGCATCCTGCTCGCCGCGCTGGCCGGCTTCACGGCGGACGCGGCGGTGCTGCTGGCGGACTCCGACGGTGGCGTGGCGGCCGTGGTCGGCACCCTGGGCGGGTTCTTCCTGCTCGTCCTGGTGCTGCAGACGTTCCGCCCGTCGGACCCGAAGGAGCGCTTCTACGCGCTGACCGTGCTCGGCTCGGCCACCGTGGTGACGGCACTGTGCACCACGCTGCTGCTGGCCGACTGGGTGCCCGCAGCGGTGGGTGCGGTGGCGCTGGCCACCCTGCTGGCCGCGGCGCCGCTGCCCGGGCCGAAGCAGCTGGGCCCGGTGCTGGGCCTGGCCGCGGCGGTGGCGCTGGGCCTGCTGGTCGGGGCGCCGGTGGCGCTCGGCGCGCTGGCCGGGCTGGGCGCGCTGGTCGGTCGCCGGGTCGCGGCGTACGACTTCCCGTCCCGTTTCGTGCACATGACGGCGGGCGTGGCGCTGCCGTTGGCGGTGGCGGCGCCGCTGATCTGGATCGCCACCGAGCTGCTGGCCTGACCCTTCCGCTCCGCCCCAGGTCGGATTCCGGCCCCGGAACCATGTTCCGGGGCCGGACGTCGTACGGTCGTGCTAGGGCGGACGTGTCCTGCGACCGCCGTGGAACGACGACTGACGACGACCGACGAACGACCACAGCGACCGGCGACGACGGGGGACACGATGCGCGGATGGCTGAAGGCCACGATCGGCCTGGTGGTGCTCTCCGGCCTGCTGCTGGGCGCCGACCGGATCGCGGTCGGCGTGGCCGAGGACGAGGCCGCCGACCGGATCGTGAAGAGCGGCCGGATGAGCCAGCGCCCGGACGTCTCGATCGAGGGCTTCCCGTTCCTCACCCAGGTGGTGTCGAAGAAGCTGGACGACGTCCGGATCTCCTCGGACGGCCTGACCGTCGGCGACGGCAGCCACCGGGTGGCGCTGCACTCCTTCAAGGCGCGGCTCTCCGGGGTCAAGGTGAGCGACAGCATGAGCAGTGCCACGGTGGACAGCGGCACCGGCAGCGGGGTGATCTCCTACCAGGACCTCGCGCAGCTGCTGCCGCCCGCCTCCGAGCTGCTGCACGGGACCAAGCTGCCGGTGGGCGGCAGCTCCCGGCTGAGTCTGTCCTACGCGGGCCCGGGCAAGGTCAAGGCCGCGCTGGGGCCGATCGCGATCGGCGAGGGCACCGTGCACAACAAGGGCAACACCGTGACGGTGGACGGCTTCCGGCTGAGCTCGCTCGCGGGGATGGTGGCCGGTGCCACCGGCCAGCAGATCGAGCCGATGAGCTTCACCCTGGACTCGCTGCCGGCCGGCCTGAAGCTGGCCGACCAGGAGGGCGGGAGCGGCGGTGTGACGCCGCTGGCGGAGGGCCTCCAGCTGACCTTCGACGGCAAGGACGTCAAGCTCCTGGGCTGATCCCGGCCCGTGCCGGGCGCTGCCGAATCGTTCCGCTCCGCGAGACGCGCTGTCCAGCGCGGACCGCGGAGCGGTGTCGTTTCCGGCCCGCGCACGCCGTCGGAGGGCCTCCGGCGGGGCCCCGGCGGGCCGCGCCGAGGGTGAATCCCATCATCCGGTCGTTTCGATCCCATTATTCGATACGTTGATGACAGCGGGCCTCCGGTGTCCCTAGCATCGTCGGCATGAAGCGACAGACGGACCTCACGAAGCGGCGGGCGGTAGACCTGTGCCGCGTGGCCGCCTGTCTGTGTCGAATGCGCTGACTCGGCGCTCCGGCAGGGCAGTTGACGCCCGCCGCCGATCTTCCCGGTGACCGTGCCCGGCTCTGTGAGCGGGTGGTCCCCGAGGTATTCCGCAGTTCACCGCCCGGCCGCACCGGTCCGCCCTCTCGTCCCAGTATTCGGACGGATTTTCGGACCGTGCCTGCCCGGGCCCCTGCAGCACCCCTCCTGAGCAGCACCTTCCGCACAACCGCCCTCGGATGGAGATCACCACCATGAGCCGCAGCGACGTCCTGGTCGACGCCGACTGGGTCCAGGCCCACCTGGACGACCCGAAGGTCGTCATCGTCGAGGTCGACGAGGACACCTCCGCGTACGACAAGAACCACATCCGCAACGCCGTCCGGATCGACTGGAAGCAGGACCTCCAGGACCCGGTCCGCCGTGACTTCATCGACCAGGCCGGCTTCGAGGCGCTGCTCAGCGCCAAGGGCATCGCCAACGACGACACCGTCGTCCTGTACGGCGGCAACAACAACTGGTTCGCCTCGTACGCCTACTGGTACTTCAAGCTGTACGGCCACGGCGACGTCCGCCTGCTGGACGGCGGCCGCAAGAAGTGGGAGCTGGACTCCCGCGACCTGGTCGCCGAGGTGCCGGCCCGCCCCGCCACCTCGTACACGGCGCAGGCCGCCGACTCCTCGATCCGCGCCTTCCGCGACGACGTGATCGCCGCCATCGGCAACCTGAACCTGGTCGACGTCCGCTCGCCCGACGAGTTCTCCGGCAAGCTGCTCGCCCCGGCGCACCTCCCGCAGGAGCAGTCGCAGCGCCCCGGCCACGTGCCGAGCGCCCGCAACATCCCGTGGGCCAAGAACGCCAACGACGACGGCACCTTCAAGAGCGACGACGAGCTCAAGGCGCTGTACGAGGCCGAGGGCATCGACCTGGCGAAGGACACCATCGCCTACTGCCGCATCGGCGAGCGCTCCGCGCTCACCTGGTTCGTGCTGCACGAGCTGCTCGGCCAGGAGAACGTCAGGAACTACGACGGCTCGTGGACCGAGTACGGCAGCCTGGTCGGCGTGCCGATCGAGCTCGGCAGCAACTGAGCCCCGGCTCGACCCGTAAGTCAGAAGGGAAAACACAGACATGTGCGGTGCGAAGGCCGGCGGCCCGGACCTGGCAGGAGTTGACGTGGCGAACGAGACGATCATCCAGGGTTCGGTGACCCGCGACGGTGAGCCGGTCAACGGCTACGTCCGGCTGCTGGACGAGAACAACGAGTTCACGGCCGAGGTGCCCACCTCGGCGACCGGCCAGTTCCGGTTCTTCGCCCGCCCGGGCAAGTGGACCCTGCGCGCGCTGGTGCCGGGCCAGACCGTGGACCGCCAGGTGGTGGCCTCCCAGGGCACCGCCGTCGAGGTCGCGATCGCGGTCTGACCCCGGTCGGAACGAATCCGGAGCACCCCGAGGGCCCCTGCCGCGCAGGGGCCCTCGGCCGTACCGTGGAGGGGTGCGGGCAAAGCGGCGGCGTCGCTACTACTTCGCCATGATGGGCGTGTGCCTGGGCCTGTTCGTCATGGCCTGGGGCGTGGTGCGGTTCTTCTCGGTCGGCGCGGCGATCGGCATGTGCGTGGTCGCGATGGTCATCCCGCCCGTCGCCGCGGTGTTCGCCAACAAGCGGGACCCGGACGACGACTGGTGGGACGACCCGCGCTGGGACGACCCGAAGTGGGACGAACCCGGTCACGACCGGGACCGCCCCGACCACGAGCGACGCCCGTAGGGCCCGGCGGGCGTCAGTACACGAGCGCCTGGACGCCGTCCGCCATGATCTCGCTGACGAAGACCTGCGCGCCCGCGATGCGGACGCCCTCGACGGTGTCCTTCTGCTCGATCCCGCGCCGGGTCGCGCACTGGGTGCACAGCGTCACCGAGCCGGCCGCCAGGATCGACTCCAGCAGGTCCGGCAGCGGCGCCGCGTGCGGCAGCTCGAACTCCGCCGCCCGGCCCGGCAGTGCGAACCAGGAGGATTCCCCGGTCAGCCAGAGCGAGACCTCGATCCCGCTGGCGACGGCCACCGCCGCCACCGTGAACGCCTGCGAGCACCGCTCCGGCGCGTCCGCCCCTGCGGTGACCTTGATGACCAGTTTCTTCGACATGGCGCCACCATAGATCGCCCGCCACCCCCGCCGTCCGGCATCCCCGGAACCCTTGGGCAAAGCTTGGGCAGCGCCGGGGAGACGGCGGGAACACGGCGGGGAGGCGGCGCGAGCCGCGACGTGGTGGGGCTCACCGCGACCGCCCGGAACCCGGCGGATAGAGTGAGCGGAGCAAAATCCACCACACTGTCGCCGCCTGGGAGCCCCCCGTGTCCGGTCTGGAAATCTTCTTCGACGGTCTGCTGGCCCTCATGGCCGTGCTGATCACCTGGTTCGCCATCTTCTCGGTGATGAAGCTGTACCAGGGCCAGCGCTGAGCCTGCCGTACGGTTGAGGCAGTCCCACACCGACGAGAACAGCGACCAGGAACATGATCGAGATCCCCTCTGACCTCCACAGGGACGTCGTCCCGCTCGCCTTCCTCCTCGGCACCTGGGAGGGCGCGGGAGTCTTCGACTTCCCCGGCGCGGAGAAGTGCAACTTCGGCCAGGAGATCGTGATCCGCCACGACGGCCGCCCCTTCCTGGAGTTCCGCTCCCGCACCTGGGTGCTGAACGAGGAGGGCGAGAAGGTCCGTCCGCTGGAGAACGAGCACGCGTTCTGGCGCATCACCAGCAACCACGACGGCACCAGCGGCGCCCGGGGGATCGAGATCTCCTCCGTCCGCGACGACGGCACGGTCGAGATCTGGTACGGCGAGCTGGCCGACGGCAAGCCCCAGGTCGACGTCTCCACCGACGCCGTCGCCCGGATCGAGGGCTCCCCGGAGTACTCGGGCGGCAAGCGGCTGTACGGCTTCGTCAACGGCGAGCTGCTCTGGGTCGGCGAGAAGGCCGCCCCGAACGTGCCGCTGCGCCCGTACATGTCCGCGCAGCTGAAGAAGGTGCTCAGCCCCGCCCAGCTGATCAAGGACATCAACGACCTGCCGGACGACGGCATCGCGTTCTTCAAGTAGGCCGGTCGCACGACCGGCACTTCGGTGCACGAGGTAGGGACCGGCCCGCGGCCGGTCCCTACACTTGCATCCAGGACCCCCGACCATTGGCAGGGACAGTACCGTGGCGGACACCGGCACCACCGACTGGCAGCTATCCGGCGACTGGAAGGCCGACCTGCGCGAACGCGGGTACCGACTGACCCCGCAGCGCCAGCTCGTGCTGGAGGCCGTCGACGAACTCGACCACGCCACCCCCGACGACATCCTCTGCCACGTCCGCCGGACGGCCAGCGGCGTCAACATCTCCACCGTCTACCGGACCCTGGAGCTGCTGGAGGAACTGGGCCTGGTCTCGCACGCCCACCTCGGCCACGGCGCCCCGACCTACCACCTGGCCGGCCGCCACCACCACCTGCACCTGGTCTGCCGGGACTGCGAGCAGGTCACCGAGACCGGCACCGAGATCGCCCAGCCGCTGGTCGACAGCCTGCGCGAGCGGTACGGCTTCGACACCGACCTCAAGCACTTCGCGATCTTCGGCCGCTGCGCGGACTGCACCGCCAAGCTCGCCGAGGGGCGGTCGTAAGCTGGCCGGTATGACCGGTGTGAAGAGCCCGCTGCTTTCCCTGTCCGGAGCCGTCCCCGCCGAGGGGGCAGACGAAGGCGTCGCCGCCCACTACGGCGACATCTTCCGCGAGCAACGCAACCTGGCGCAGGGCGCGGGCTTCGTGGACCTCTCGCACCGCGGCGTGGTCACCGTGACCGGCCAGGACCGGCTCTCCTGGCTGCACCTGCTGCTCACCCAGCACGTCAGCGAGCTGCCGCCGCAGCAGGCCGCCGAGGCGCTGGTGCTCTCCCCGAACGGGCACGTCGAGCACGCGCTCTACCTGGTGGACGACGGCACCACCACCTGGGCGCACGTCGAGCCGGGCACCCAGGAGGCGCTGGTGGCCTACCTGGACAGCATGAGGTTCTTCTACCGGGTGGAGGTCGCCGACGCGACCGCCGAGTACGCCGTGGTCCACCTGCCGGCCGGCTCCACCGCCGCCGTCGAGGGTGCCGCCGCCGTCCGCGAACTCCCGTACGGGCGTGACCTGTTCGTGCCGCGCGGCGAGCTGGAGCGGCTCACCGCCGGGTACGGCCCGGCGGCCGGGGTCTGGGCGTACGAGGCGCTGCGGATCGAGGGCCACCGGCCCCGGCTGGGCTTCGAGACCGACCACCGGACCATTCCGCACGAGGTGGACTGGCTGCGCACCGCCGTCCACCTCCAGAAGGGCTGCTACCGCGGCCAGGAGACCGTCGCCCGGGTGCACAACCTGGGCCGCCCGCCGCGCCGGCTGGTCTTCCTGCACCTGGACGGCACCGAGGAGACGCTGCCCCCGCACGGCACCGAGGTGCGGCTGGCCACCGACCCGGACGGGCGGGCGCTGGGCTTCGTGACCTCCTCGGCCCGGCACCACGAGCTGGGGCCGATCGCGCTGGCGATCGTCAAGCGGAACGTCCCGGTGGACGCCGTGCTGCTGGCCGGGACGGTGCCGGGCACCCAGGACGTGATCGTCCCCCAGTAGACCGCCGCGCGGCCGGGGCCGCCCGGCCCGACGCGGTCAGACCTCGACGAGGACGGTGAACGGGCCGTCGTTCACCAGCGCCACCCGCATGTCGGCGCCGAACCGGCCCGTCTCCACCTTGGCGCCCAGCGCGCGCAGCTGCGCCACCACCTCGTCCACCAGCGGCTCGGCGACCGGGCCGGGGGCGGCGGCGTTCCAGGTGGGGCGGCGGCCCTTGCGGGCGTCGCCGTAGAGCGTGAACTGGCTGATCACCAGCAGCGGGGCGCCGAGGTCGGAGCAACTCTGCTCGACGCCCTCGTCGTTCGCGGGCAGCAGCCGCAGCGTCCAGAGCTTGCGGGCCAGTTGGGCGGCCTTGGCGGGGGTGTCGTCGTGGGTGACGCCGACCAGGACGCAGAGCCCGGGCCCTTCGATCGCGCCGACGGTCTCACCGGCCACGGTCACCCGGGCCTCGGTCACTCGCTGCACCACTGCTCGCATGCCGCCATTGTGCCGGAGCGCCGCAGGGCCCCTGGGAGGGCCCCCGAGAGGCGTCCGCCGCCGTGCGTCGGCCCGTGCCCCGGGTGCCCGCCGCACCCTTCCCGTCCGCCCCAGCGGCCTACTCAGGGCGCACACCAGGGGCGCGCGTAAAGGTCGTGCACGCCCTGGAGTGCGCGCCTGCGCTGAATCGGGCGCCGCTCTTCCTGCGAAAAGGACCGGTCATATCAGCCACCCCCGTTCGCCAGGGGGCCGTTCGGGTGCACGGGCGGTGCGCGCGCGCCGGGAGGGGTGGCACGCTGGTGGACCGTACGAAGGGTCCGGGGCGCCAGGAGGTCCGCCGCGCCGGGCCGGGTTCGGCCGGGCGGTCGAGCCGGTAGGTCAGGCGTCTGGCGGTGCCGCCCGGTGGGCGGTCGCGGCCGGGGACCGGACCCTCCCGGGGTTCCCGGGGGTGCCGGTGGACGGGACGCCCGGCCCGTCGGGGGCCGGGCCGGACCGGCGGCAGGGACGGGGTGCCGCGAGCGGGCGGGATCGGACGACGTCAGGTGGTTGGGTGATGGACGCGAGCGGCGCGGCGCGGGACCGGTTCGGGCCGGTGGTGCGGGACCCGGGGGGCCCGTACGGTCCGGCGGCGGGCGCGGAGGACGAGCCCGACCTGGAGCGGCTGGGCCTGGAGCAGCTGCGGGTGCTGCGCCGGGAGACCCTGGAGCAGGAGGCCGACCTGTCCTACCTGCGGCGGCTGCTGCACGGGCGGATGGACATCCTGCGCGCGGAACTCGACCGGCGGCCCGGGGTGGGCCCGGTCCGTACGGCCGGCCCGTCCGGCCCCGACCTCGTCCCCGGCGACCTGCTGGACCGGCTGCCGGCCATCCTGACCGACGCGCCCTCCACCGTGCGGCGCTCGGCCCGGCACGTCACCCTCGGCCCGCCGCGCACCGAGGAGTCCCGGCTGGAGGCGGACGCGCTGATGGGCGACGTCCAGCTCGCCGACCTGGCCGCGCACCCGGCCGAGGAGCTGCTGGCCGCCCTGGAGCGGCTGCGGGCGCACGAGCGCGAGGTGTCCGGACGGCGCCAGCGGCTGCTGCGCACGGCCGACGGTTGCAATGCCGAGATCACCCGCAGGTACCGTGATGGGGAGGCACGGGTCGACGACCTACTCGCTGGTGGGCCGCTCTGACCGGGTGAGTCACCGCGGGCGGTGGGACCCGGCTCGCTCCCGGCCCACCCTCGCCCCCGGAAGGCTCATCCGTCATGTCCCTGCCCGTCACCGCGCCCGTTCTCGCCGAGGTCGTGCGCTCCGGTTTCGTCGAGGGCCGCCACCGTGGCTCCCTGGTGCTGCTCGCGGCCGACGGCTCGGTCGAGTTCGCGCTCGGCGACCCGGACGCCCCGGTCTTCCCGCGATCGACCGCCAAGCCGTTCCAGGCGGTGGCCACGCTGCGGGCCGGGCTCGCGATCGGCGGCGAGCTGCTGGCGCTGGCGGCCTCCAGTCACTCTGCAGAATCGTTTCACCTCGATGGTGTGCGGAGCATCCTCGGCTCCGCCGGGCTCGACGAGTCGGCGCTGCGCACCCCGGCCGACCTCCCGCTGGACGAGACCGAGGCGGAGCTGCTGCTCGCCGCGGGCCGCGGGCGCGCCCCGATCCTGATGGACTGCTCCGGCAAGCACGCCGGCTGGCTGGCCGCCTGCACCGCCAACGGCTGGGACACCGCGAGCTACCTCGACCCGGTCCACCCGATCCAGCTCCTGGCCCGCGAGGCCCTGGAGGAGGCCACCGGCGAGACCGCCGTGCACGCCGGGGTGGACGGCTGCGGCGCGCCGCTGCTGGCCGTTTCGCTGACCGGCCTGGCGCGCGGCTACCGCGGCCTCGTGCTGGCCGCCGAGGGCACCGGGCCGCGCCGCGTCGCCGACGCGATGCGCGCCCACCCCGAGTACGTGGCCGGCACCCGCCGGGCCGACACCTGGCTGATGCGGGCGGTGCCGGGCGCGCTGTCCAAGATGGGCGCCGAGGCCGTCCAGGTGGTCGCGCTGCCGGACGGGCGGGCGCTGGCCTTCAAGATCGAGGACGGCGCCGAGCGCGCCCGTGGCCCGGTGTTGGCTGCCGCGCTGCGCCGGCTCGGGGTGGCCGGGGTGGCCGGGGCGGACGGGACCGTCGAGCGGATAGGCGCGGCTCCGCTGCTCGGCGGCGGCGTGCCGGTCGGCGAGGTGCGGGCGGCCTTCTAGGGTCCCTGCCCGGCGGGGTGCGGACGGCCCTCCGGAGCCCCTCGCCCCGGCGGCCGTCGGGGTGCGGGCGAACCCGGGCCGGTGCACGGTGGACCGGGGGCCGTCGCACAGCTGAGGAGTCCGCCATGACCGACCATGTGTACCGGGTGACCGAGATCGTCGGGTCCTCGACCGAGAGCGTCGACGCCGCGATCCGCAACGGGGTGGAGCGGGCCTCCCGGACGCTGCGCAACCTCGACTGGTTCGAGGTCTCGCAGGTCCGGGGCCACCTGGAGGACGGCCGGATCAAGCACTACCAGGTGTGCATCAAGGTCGGCTTCCGGCTGGAGGACTGACCTCCCCGGCGCCGGCCGGGTTCGGACATGACAGGGGCCGGGGGGGGGGGGGGGGGGGGGGGGGGGGGGGGGGGGGGGGGGGGGGGGGGGGGGGGGGGGAGCCGGTGGGGGGGGGGGGGGGGGGAGGGGGACGGAGGGGGCG
>NZ_JBVILX010000015.1:41071-215871 GCF_055580145.1 Kitasatospora sp. NPDC032121
TTCTCCCCCCCCCCCCCCCCACGACGTCCCCTCCTCCCCCCCCCCCCCCCCCCCCCCCCTCCCCCCCCCCCCCCCCCCCCCCCCCCCCTCCCCCCCCCCCCCCCCCCCTCCTCCCCCCCCCCCCTCTCCCCCCTCCCCCCCCCCCCCCCCCCCCCCCGGCCCCTGTCTGTCCCGATCTACCTCGAACCGCCCTCGATCGAATGAGATCGGAACGACGGCTCAGTGGCCGCCCTGCTCCGCCAGACGCTTGATCGAAGCGGTGACCTCGGCCTCGGCCTCGGCGCGGCCGACCCAGTTGGCGCCCTCGACGGACTTGCCCGGCTCCAGGTCCTTGTAGACCTCGAAGAAGTGCTGGATCTCCAGGCGGTCGAACTCCGACACGTGGTGGATGTCGCGCAGGTGCTCCCAGCGCGGGTCGGTCGCCGGGACGCAGAGCAGCTTGTCGTCGCCGCCGGCCTCGTCGGTCATGTGGAACATGCCGATGGCACGGCACTTGATCAGGCAGCCCGGGAAGGTCGGCTCGTCCAGGATGACCAGGGCGTCCAGCGGGTCGCCGTCCTCGCCGAGCGTGCCCTCGACGTAGCCGTAGTCGGCCGGGTAGCGGGTCGAGGTGAAGAGCATCCGGTCGAGCCGCAGACGGCCGGTCTCGTGGTCGACCTCGTACTTGTTACGAGAGCCCTTCGGGATTTCGATAAGGACGTCGAACTCCAACGGTTCCTCCAAGGTAGGGACTGACAGAATCCAAGTGTCTCCTACGGGAGTGAGTGCTCGGGAAAGGGGCCGGTCGGTGCGAGCAGGGGGAGGAGCGGCGCGCCGCCGCGGGGGGACGGCCGCGGGGCTGTTCGGGGCGGCGCTGCTGGTCGTCGGTACGGTCCTGACCTCGGGCGGCGCGTACGCGCAGCCGTCCCCGTCGCCGGGCGGGCACAGCGCCGGGCAGGGCGAGGACGGGGACCACGACGGGCAGGGCGGCCGCGACGGGAAGAAGGACGACCACGGGAAGGGCGGCAAGTCCCGGCCGGGCGACAGTCCGAGCGCGGGTCCGAGCACCACGCCCGCCCGCCGGGCCGCGCAACCGGGCGCCACCTCGCCCACCGCCGCCGGCAGCGATGCGCCTGGCACAGGCCAGGCCCCCGCGCCGGGCGCCGTCCTGGCCGCCGTCGAGGGTGGTGCCGGTGCCGCCGTCCCCACCGCCCAGGGCCTCCAGCAGGCGCTCGCCGCCGCCCTCGCCGACCGGAGCCTCGGCGAGGTCACCGTCGCCGTCGCGGACGCCGGCACCGGCCAACTCCTGTACGGCTCAGGGGAGAACACCCCGGCCACCCCCGCCTCCACCACCAAGCTGGCCACCGCGGTCGCGGCCCTGTCCCTCATCCCGGGCGACACCCGGCTGCACACCCGGGTGGTCCGGGGCGCGGACCCGTCCGCGATCACCCTGGTCGGCGGCGGAGACCCGACGCTCACCGCGCTGCCCGCCGACCAGGTGCAGATCGGCGGGCAGCCGGCCGACGCCGACACCGCCCCCGCCTCGCTGGACCTCCTCGCCCAGCAGACCGCCGACGGCCTCAAGAACATCGGCGTCACGTCGGTCCGGCTGGACTACGACCTGTCGCTGTACGCGGGCAGCCCGCAGCACCGCAACCACGACGCGCAGAACATCGCCCTGGTGGTCCCGCTGATGGTGGACGAGGGCAGGGTGGACCCGAAGAGCCGGGAGGACGCGCCGGACCGGGTCGCCGACCCGGCTGCCGCGGCCGCCGAGGCCTTCGCCGCGCTGCTCAGGGCCCGGGGCGTCGCCGTGACGGGCAAGGTCGCGCCCGCCGCCGCCCCGGCCCCCTCCGGCGCGATACCCCTCGCCGACGTCCGGTCGCCGACGGTCTCCCGTCTGGTCGAACGCCTGCTGACCACCTCCGACAACCAGCTCGCCGAGGCGATCGCCCGTCAGGTCGCCATCGCCGCCCACCAGCCGGCGAGCTTCGAGGGCGCCGCGGCCGCCGTCGCCCAGGAGCTCACCCGGCTCGGCGTGCCGATGGGCAACGCGGTCCTCAACGACGGCAGCGGCCTGCACCCGGGCAACGCGATCCCGCCCGCCGTCCTGGTCCGACTGCTCGTGCTGGCCGCCTCCGAACAGCACCCCACCCTGCGCCCGGTGCTCACCGGCCTCCCGGTCGCCGGCTTCACCGGCACCCTCAACAAGCGCTACGGCTCCGGGTCCGGCGCCGCCGACGCGGCCGGCCTGATCCGTGCCAAGACCGGCACCCTCAGCGGCGTCAACACCCTCGCGGGCACCGCCGTCGACGCCGACGGCCGGCTGCTCGCCTTCGCCGTCATGACCCGCACCACCGCCCCCGCCGACACCGCCCGCGCCGCCATGGACCGGGTGGCCGCCCGCCTCACCGCCTGCGGTTGCCACTGACCCCGACGTCCGGCGGCGGTGCCACGGGCGGGCGGCCGTCAGCCCCCGTTCGCCGGGCGCTCCGTCGGGGCACCTCGTCGGGCGCTCCGTCGGGTGCTCCGTCGGGCGCGGGGAGGTCCCGCCGGTGCCCGGCCGTGGCCGGGGCGGTGCGCCGGGGCCCTCGGTGGAGAGGTGTTGGCGGCGGGTGGCTGCCGTTGGCGGTGGGGAGCACGTACGGTGAGGGCATGACGAGCGCGAGTGGCGGTGCTGACATGGTCGACTGGAACCTCGCGGTCGCAACCGCGACCAGGTTGGTGCGGCCGGGTCCGGAAGTGAGCCGGGAAGAAGCGGCGGCGGTGGTCGCCGAGTTGCGCCGGCACGCCCTGGCGGCGGAGGAGCACGTGCGGGCGTTCACCGGCATGCGCTCGTCCAGCCTGTCCCAGGCCGTGGCGACGCCGGTGCTGGTGGTGGACCGCCCCGGGTGGATCCGGGCGAACGTGGCGGGCTTCCGGACGGTCGTCCAGCCGCTGGTGGAGAAGCTCCGGGCCCGCCGGGCGAACAGCGCGGCGGCCGGGATGTTCGGGGCGGTGGGCGAGAAGGCCACCGGGATCGAGGTCGGGGCGCTGCTGGCGTTCCTGTCCACCAAGGTGCTGGGCCAGTACGAGACCTTCGCCCCGGCCGAGGCCCCGCTGGAGGCGCCGGACAGCCCGGCCGCGCTGTTCGACAAGCCGCGGCTGGGGCCGGACGGCCCCGGGCCGGGCCGGCTGCTGCTGGTGGCGCCGAACATCGTGCACGTCGAGCGGGAGCTGGACGTCGACCCGTCCGACTTCCGGCTCTGGGTCTGCCTGCACGAGGAGACGCACCGGACGCAGTTCACCGCGGTGCCGTGGCTGCGCGACCACATCCAGTCCGAGGTGCAGTCCTTCCTCGCCGAGACGGACATCGACCCGGGTGCCCTGCTGGAGCGGCTGCGGGACGCGGCGGGTTCGCTCGGTGGCCTGCCGGGCGGCGGAGACCGGGAGGGTGCCTCGTCCAGGAACCTGCTGGAGGTCGTCCAGTCGCCCGCGCAGCGCGAGATCCTCGGCCGGCTGACGGCCGTGATGTCGCTGCTGGAGGGCCACGCGGACGTGGTGATGGACGGCGTCGGCCCGGCCGTGGTGCCGACGGTCGCCGAGATCCGGGAGAAGTTCCAGCAGCGCCGGGACCGCGGTGCCAACCGGCTCGACCTGGTGCTGCGGCGGCTGCTCGGCATGGACGCCAAGCTGCGCCAGTACCAGGACGGCGCGGTGTTCGTGCGCGGGGTGGTGGAGCAGGTCGGCATGGAGGGGTTCAACCGGGTGTGGACCTCCCCGAACACCCTGCCGACCAAGGAGGAGATCCACGATCCGGCCGCCTGGGTGGCCCGGGTGGCCCGCTGAGCGCGCGGTCGTGACGCGGGCGCGCCGGGAGCCGGACGGCAAGCGGCGCGCGCCGCTCAAACCCGCTCGTACGAGTGGTCCAATCGGCCGTACGACGGATGAAGAACCGTTTCTTCATTCACCCGAACGTGGGACGGTGGTGCCGGCGGGCGCGCGGGTGGCGTAGTGGGTGGCCACTATCTGCCACCATCTGTGAGCGCCCCGTAACCGGGCGTTCATGCCGGTGCGCGGTCCCCGCCGCGTCCGCCGCGAGTCCTGTCCCCCCTCCGTCGAGGAGTCTTCCGCCGTGGGCCCTCACCCCGCCGTCGCCGCGATACGCCTGGCCGTTCGCCGTACGCTCACCGACCTCGCCGCCGAGGCCGGTTCCACCTTCACCGCGCCCGCGCGCGAGCCCCGCGACCGCCCGGCCGGGGCGCCGCTGGTGGGCGCCTCGGTCGGCACCACCCTGATCGGCAACGCCGCGCGCCATCCCTCCGGGCTGCCCCGGACCCCGGCCGCGCCCGGCTCGCCGCTGGTCCTGGTCGCCGTCAGCGGCGGCGCGGACTCGATGGCGCTGGCCATCGCCGCCGCCTTCGAGGCCCCCAAGATCGGTCTGCGGGTCGGCGCCGTCACCGTCGACCACGGCCTCCAGGCCGGCTCCGCCGAGCGCGCCGCCCAGGTGGCCGACCGGCTGCGCACGCTCGGCCTCGATCCGGTGGAGGCGGTCCCGGTGCGGGTCGGCCGCACCGGCGGCCCGGAGGCCGCGGCCCGGGACGCCCGCTACGCCGCCCTGGACGAGGCCGCCGACCGCCACGGTGCGATCGCGGTGCTGCTCGGCCACACCAGGGACGACCAGGCCGAGACCGTGCTGCTGGGCCTGGCCCGCGGTTCCGGCGCGCGCTCGCTGGCCGGGATGCCCGCCCACAAGGGCCGCTACCGCCGCCCGCTGCTGGAGCTGGACCGGGCGGCCACCCGACAGGCCTGCGCCGCCCAGTCGATCCCGGTCTGGGACGACCCGCACAACTGTGATCCCGCCTACACCCGCTCCCGCGTCCGCCACGAGGTGCTGCCCGTCCTGGAGAAGCACCTGGGCGGTGGAGTGGTCGAGGCGCTGGCCCGTACCGCCCGGCTGTTCCGCGACGACGCCGACGCCCTCGACCAGTGGGCCTCCCTGGCAGAACGCGACCTCCGTACGGGCGACGGGGCCCTGGACGCCGTGAAACTGGCCGAACTGCCGCCCGCGGTGCGCCGCCGGGTGCTGCGCCGGGCCGCGCTGCGGGCGGGCTGTCCGGCCGGGGACCTCTTCGCCCGGCACCTGGAGACGATCGACCTGCTGGTCACCGGATGGCGCGGACAGGGCCCGCTGCACCTACCCGGGGGCGTCGAGGCCACCCGCAGGTGTGGCACGCTGGTCTTTCGGCGGCAGGGCGACTGACGGGCGAGGCATGCCCCGGGGGAGCCGGCCGCCGGCCACAAAGACCCCGAACGTTTGAGGACGTATCCCCGGTGGACCAGAACGACATGGGCGCTGACCTCGCGAAGGTGCTCATCAGCAAGGACGAGATCGACGCCAAGCTCCTGGAGCTGGCCGAGCGCATCGACCGGGACTACGCAGGCAAGGACCTGCTGATCGTCGGCGTCCTCAAGGGGGCCGTGATGGTCATGGCCGACCTCGCCCGGGCCCTGCACTCGCAGGTCACCATGGACTGGATGGCCGTCTCCTCGTACGGAATGGGCACCAAGTCCTCCGGTGTGGTGCGGATCCTGAAGGACCTGGACACCGACATCGCCGGCCGTGACGTCCTGATCGTCGAGGACATCATCGACTCCGGCCTGACGCTGTCCTGGCTGCTGGGCAACCTGGGCTCGCGCGGCCCGGCCTCGCTGGAGGTCTGCACCCTGCTCCGCAAGCCGGACGCGGCCAAGGTCGAGATCGACGTGAAGTACGTCGGCTTCGACATCCCCAACGAGTTCGTGGTCGGCTACGGCCTGGACTACGCGGAGAAGCTGCGCAACCTCCCGTTCATCGGGACCCTCGCCCCGCACGTCTACGGCGGCTGAGGCCCCGTTCGGGCTACGGGCGGGAACAGTAGGCCGTTCCCGCCCGTTGTCCCGGGGGGACAAAGAACCAAAGCCGTGTCGCCGTGCTCCCGCCATGGGTGGGTTCGACTGCGGTACGGTCCAATAAACCGCTCTTCACATGAGCACCAATCGGATGCGCCGCGGCCCAACAGCCTCCCGGCGCCGTTGAGTGGCAGGAGGGACGGGGCGGCAACGCCCCGCATGGATGGACGTCAAGCGATACTTCCGTGCGCCGATCATGTGGATCGTGCTGGCCGTCCTCGCCGTCATCGTACTGATGCAGGTCGTTTCGGACTCGAACGGCTACAAGACGGTGGACACCGGTCAGGTCGTCGCGGCGATCGACGCGCACAACGTCAAGTCGGCGCAGATCACCACCGGTGACTCGAACACGATCAAGATCCAGCTGAAGGACGGCGCAACGCTGCCCAGCTCCGGCACGGGCAAGACCCCGTCCGGTACCAAGTTCCAGGCCTCGTACATCGGCGACCAGGGCGTCGCCATCGCCGACAAGCTCCAGGCCCAGGTCAACGACAAGGACCAGAGCACGCTCGCCGAGGGCTACACCATCAGCCCGGAGAAGCAGAGCACCTTCGTCAGCCTGCTGCTGTCGATGCTCCCGATCGTGATCATCGTCCTGGTCTTCCTGTTCCTGATGAACCAGATGCAGGGCGGCGGCTCCCGGGTCATGCAGTTCGGCAAGTCCAAGGCCAAGCTGCTCACCAAGGACACCCCCAAGACCACCTTCGCCGACGTCGCCGGCGCGGACGAGGCGGTCGAGGAGCTCCACGAGATCAAGGAGTTCCTCCAGGAGCCGGCCAAGTTCCAGGCCGTCGGCGCTAAGATCCCCAAGGGCGTGCTGCTCTACGGCCCGCCCGGTACCGGCAAGACCCTGCTGGCGCGCGCCGTCGCGGGCGAGGCCGGCGTGCCGTTCTACTCCATCTCCGGCTCGGACTTCGTCGAGATGTTCGTCGGCGTCGGCGCCAGCCGCGTCCGCGACCTCTTCGAGCAGGCCAAGGCGAACGCCCCGGCGATCGTCTTCGTCGACGAGATCGACGCCGTCGGCCGGCACCGCGGCGCGGGCCTCGGCGGCGGCCACGACGAGCGCGAGCAGACCCTCAACCAGCTGCTGGTCGAGATGGACGGCTTCGACGTCAAGGGCGGCGTGATCCTGATCGCCGCGACCAACCGCCCCGACATCCTGGACCCGGCGCTGCTGCGCCCGGGCCGCTTCGACCGCCAGATCGCGGTGGAGCGCCCCGACCTCCAGGGCCGGCTGGACATCCTCAAGGTGCACCAGAAGGGCAAGCCGATCGCGCCCGACGTCGACCTGTCGGCCGTCGCCAAGCGCACCCCCGGCTTCACCGGTGCCGACCTGTCGAACGTCCTCAACGAGGCGGCGCTGCTGACCGCCCGCTCGGACAAGAAGCTGATCGACAACGGCATCCTGGACGAGGCGATCGACCGCGTCGTGGCCGGTCCGCAGAAGCGCACGCGGATCATGTCCGACAAGGAGAAGAAGATCACCGCGTACCACGAGGGCGGCCACGCCCTGGTCGCGGCGGCCTGCCAGTACAGCGACCCGGTGCACAAGATCACCATCCTGTCCCGCGGCCGGGCCCTCGGCTACACCATGGTGCTGCCGGACGAGGACAAGTACTCCACCACCCGCAACGAGATGCTCGACCAGCTCGCCTACATGATGGGCGGGCGCGCGGCGGAGGAGCTGGTCTTCCACGACCCGACCACCGGTGCCTCGAACGACATCGAGAAGGCCACCGCGACGGCCCGGGCCATGGTCACCCAGTACGGCATGACCGAGCGCCTCGGCGCGATCAAGTTCGGCTCGGACAACTCGGAGCCGTTCCTGGGCCGCGAGATGGGCCACCAGCGCGACTACTCGGAAGAGGTCGCCGGGCTGGTGGACGAGGAGGTCAAGAAGCTCATCGACACGGCGCACAACGAGGCCTGGGAGATCCTGGTCGAGAACCGCGACGTGCTCGACAACCTGGTTCTGGAGCTCCTGGAGAAGGAGACCCTGAACAAGGAGCAGATCGCCGAGATCTTCGCCCCGATCGTCAAGCGCCCGGCCCGGCCGGCCTGGACGGGCTCCGCCCGCCGCACGCCGTCCACCCGGCCTCCGGTGCAGTCCCCGAAGGAGCTGGCGCTCACCAACGGCGCCGCCTCCGTGGAGAGCGCTCCGGTGGACGTCGTGAAGCTCCCGCCGCTGCCGGCCGAGCCGCCGACCGAGGGCTGACCCCCACTCCGCAGGGAATGGATGCCGCGTCACCAGGGTTTGTACCCTGGAGGCGCGGCATCCGTGCTGTTCCGCCAGAGCTCTTCCCATACGTAAGCGAGGCCCGCATGATCGACCCGGTGACGTTCGACGGTCCGCCCGCCGTCGGTACCTTCGACCAGAAGCGGGCCGAGAACGCCATCCGCGAGCTGCTGCTCGCCGTCGGCGAGGACCCGGACCGCGAGGGCCTGCTGGAGACCCCGGCCCGGGTCGCGCGTGCCTACAAGGAGATATTCGCGGGCCTGTGGCAGGAGCCCGAGGACGTCCTCACCACCACCTTCGACCTCGGCCACGACGAGATGGTGCTGGTCAAGGACATCGAGCTGACCTCGGTCTGCGAGCACCACCTGGTGCCGTTCCGCGGTGTGGCCCACGTCGGGTACATCCCGTCCACCAGCGGCAAGATCACCGGGCTGTCCAAGCTCGCCCGGCTGGTCGACGTCTACTCCCGCCGGCCGCAGGTGCAGGAACGGCTGACCAGTCAGGTCGCCGACGCGCTGATGCGGATCCTGGAGCCGCGCGGGGCCATCGTCGTGGTCGAGTGCGAGCACATGTGCATGTCGATGCGCGGCATCCGCAAGCCCGGCGCCAAGACCATCACCTCCTGCGTGCGCGGCCAGCTGCGCGACCCTGCCACCCGGGCCGAGGCGATGAGCCTCATCATCGGCCGCTAGGGCGGTCGGCGGGGGTCCGCTCAGAGCACCTCGTGTTCCGCGTGCGGCGGGGCCGGGGTGCCCAGGGCGTTGCGGCGCTCGGGCATCCGCAGTGTGACCATCCGGCGCCAGCCGTAGGCGCGGTCGTACAGGTAGAGCGCCTGCACCCCGAGGGTGACCAGGGCGAGCTGCCGGCGCGGCCAGCGCAGGATCCCGGCCATCCGGGCGGTGACGGCGAGGCCGACGTCCCGGTGGGTGCGGATCTCGCCGCGGGCGCTGGTCTCCAGGGTGTGCCGGATGTACGGGCCGTGGCCCTCGGAGGCCAGCCGCAGCAGCTCCTCGTGGCAGTAGGCGAGGTGGTTGTCCTCGTCGGCGGAGATCATCCGCATCGCCCGGCCGAGGTCGGGGTTGTGCTCGTACACCCTCACCAGTCGGCGCATCTGCTCGGCGGCGCGCTGCTCGGTGACCCGGCTGTGGGCGAGGTAGGTGATGATCTCGCGGTCGGTCAGCGGGACGTCGCTGTTCAGCCGCTCGTGCGAGAGGCCGATGCCCTGGCGCTCCAGCAGCATGCAGTAGTCCGCCTCCTCCGGCACGGGCACCCTGGGCAGGCCGCGCTTGTGCAGCAGCCCGTCGAAGATCCGGCCGTGCTTGCGCTCGTCGGCACCGTGCCGGGCGACCTTCGGGGCGAGGACCGGGTCCCGGGTGAGCGCGGCGATCCGCTCGTTCTCCCAGCCGCCCTGGTCCTCGCCACCGGCCGCGATGCTGCAGAACAGCTGGTACGCCTGGTCGTTCCGGTAGATCTCGTCGAAGAGCGAGCGGGTGCTCAGCACGGTGCCTCCTGCGCGGGTCCGGGGCGGCGCCCGGCGGGGGCCGACGGGCGGTCGCGATACGTTCCCCCGGGCCGCCGGCCGCCCCGGGCCGACCGTCGGGTAATCACTCAGCTGTCCCAGTCCGGGTGCGCGCCCGGCTCGGGTGCGGCCTAGCCCAGGTGCGCGCCCAACCATTCGAGGGTGGCCGGCAGCTCCCTGGTCCAGCTCTCGAAGTTGTGCCCGCCGTCGTTCAGGTAGAGCGACTCGATGGTGAACTGCGGGTTGGCCGCCGCGGCCTTGGTGGCCTGGTCGACGAACTGGACGGTCTGCGGGTAGTCGCTCTCCGTGCGGGTGGAGACGGCCAGCAGGTTGAGCGTCGGGACCGGCAGGTTCTGCAGCCGCCAGCCGAGGTCGTGCTGCTGGGCCAGCTTCGTGTCGCCGTTGAAGAGGTCGCCGCCGGTGTAGTTGTCCTGGCGCACGGTGAAGTCGCCGTGCAGGCTCGCCGCGTTGCCGTAGACGTTCGGGAAGCGCATCGCCAGGCGCAGCGCGCAGCTGCCGCCGGTGGAGTAGCCGAAGGTGCCCCAGGAGCCGGCCGTGCGGCCGACCCGGTAGGCGCTGCGGACGGCCTCGGGGACGTCCTTGACGAACCAGGTCTCGGTGCGCGGCCCGCCGGGGACGTCCACGCACTCGGTGTCGCGGGCGGGGACGACCGCGGGGCGGGCCAGCACCAGGATGGTCGGCGGCATCTTGCCGGTGCGCTGCAGCTCGATCGCGGTCTGGGCGAGGGGGAGTTCCTGCAGCAGGTTCAGCGTGGTGCCCGGGTAGCCGGCGATGGCCAGCAGGACGGGGAAGCGGACCAGGGCGAGCTTCTGGTCGAAGTACGCGGGCGGCAGGTAGACGAACATCTGGTCGGAGAAGCCCGTCTCCTTGCCGTTGACCCGGATCGACTCGATCTTGCCGACCTCCTCGGGCGGGCCCTTCGGCAGGTTGGTGACGGCCTCCAGGCCGCCCTCGGTGGTGGGCACGACCAGTGCGTCGGCGACCGGGGTGCCGCCCTTGTGGTTCTCGTTGCTGGTCAGCGCGAGCTTGGCGCCGCCCGGGCTGAGCAGGTCGTCCCAGGAGGTGTAGAACCCGAAGGAGTTGTTCACCGACAGCGCGAGCACGGCCAGGACGGAGGCTTGAACGACCGTCAGCAGTCCGATCCGGCCGAGTACCTGCAGTGGGCGCTGGGGTGCCAGTCGCGGCCAGAGCCACAGGGTCGCGACGATGGCCGCAACGCCGAGTGCGAGCAGCGAGTTCACCAGCGCTTCGCTGGTCAGTTCCATGCCGTCGGCCTTCCGGTGGGACGCTGTCGGTGCAGGCTTCATCGTCTGGCGGTCCGTCAGGTCCGGCCACTGCGGCTAGGCTGTCCGGGCGCTCGGGCGGGCCGGGTGGGGCGGGGGGAACCGCGGGGCAACCGGCGCCCTAGAATGCGGCGTCCACCGTACGTAACGCGTCCCGGAGGGCTCCGTCGCGCCACGCTGCGGCGGGCTCCGGGCTCCCGCCGCCGGCTCAACCCGCAGCGCGACCACGGCCCCGGTTTACCGACCGTTTCCGGGTCCTTGGTATGCGCATTGCCTGATGAAGGAATAGGCATGAAGGTCCATCACGCGTCCTCCTCCGGAGTGACCGGACACCGCACCGCAGCCTCTACGCTGAGCTTCCATGAGCGTTCCCGTGTCCGTTGAGCCGAGCCCCGAGCAGCCGTCCCGCCGTCGCCGCGGCCTGCAGACGCTGCGCACCCAGGCGGCCGCCGTCCCGAGGGCCTGGCTCCCCGGAGCGGTCGGCTACGCCTGTCTGCTGATCGGGCTCATGGACATAGCCAGCGCGGTGTTCCCCAAGCTCCGGCACACCAGGGTGCACACCTTCGCCGGGCAGCTGCCGGGCGGCACCACCAGCCTGGCGGCGGTCGGCACGCTGATGGTCGGGATCCTGCTGGTGCCGCTGGCGCACGCGCTGCGCCGGCGCAAGCGGCGGGCCTGGCGGGCGGTCTGCGTGCTGCTGCCGGTCAGCGCCGCACTGCACATCGTGCGCTGGCACCAGATCGGCCCGGCGGTCGTCTCGCTGGTGGTCCTCGTCGTGATGCTGGTCCACCAGCGCGAGTTCTACGCCAAGGCCGACCCGCGCACCCGCTGGCGGGCGCTGGTCAACCTGATCGTCATGGGCGCCCTCAGCGTGCTGCTCGGCCTGCTGATCGTGAGCACCCGGACCAAGTACGAGATCGGCCACCCCGGCCTGACCGAGCACCTGCAGCACGTCGGGTACGGACTGTTCGGCTTCGAGGGCCCGGTCCGGTACAACAACATCCGGATGTCCGACCTGGTCGCGTACCTGCTCGGCGGACTCGGCCTGCTGACCGCCTTCACCACCGCCTACCTGGCGCTGCGTCCGGGCAAGCCGAAGCCCGAGCTGACCGCGGAGGACGAGGACAAGGTCCGCGAGCTGCTCAAGCGGCACGGCGAGCGCGACTCGCTCGGCTACTTCGCGCTGCGCCGCGACAAGAGCGTGCTGTTCTCGCCCACCGGCAAGGCGGCGATCTCCTACCGGGTGGTCTCCGGCGTGATGCTGGCCTCCGGCGACCCGGTCGGCGACGTCGAGGCCTGGCCCGGCGCGATCAAGGTGTTCATGGCCGAGGCCCGCGAGCACGCCTGGGTGCCGGCGGTGATGGGCTGCAGTGAGGTCGGGGGCGAGGTCTGGACCCGCGAGGCGGGCCTGGACGCGCTGGAGCTGGGTGACGAAGCGATCGTGGACACCGCCACCTTCTCGCTCTCCGGCCGGGCCATGCGCAACGTGCGCCAGATGGTCAAGCGGATCGAGCGCAACGGTTACTCCTGCCGGGTGCGCCGGGTCTCCGAGCTCACGGCGGAGGAGAAGTACCGGATCGCCGACGCCGCCGCCCGCTGGCGCGGCACCGACACCGAACGCGGCTTCTCGATGGCCCTCGGCCGCTTCGGCGACCCGCTGGACGACGACTGCGTGGTGGTCACCGCCCACAAGGCCCCGGAGGAGGGGGAGGAGGGCGACGACCTGAAGGCCGTGCTGCACTTCGTGCCCTGGGGGCCGGACGGCATCTCGCTGGAGCTGATGCGCCGCGACCGCGCCGCCGACCCCGGCCTGAACGAACTGCTGATCGTCGCCGCGCTGCAGGCGGTGCCCGCGATGGGCGTGCGCCGGGTGTCGCTCAACTTCGCGATGTTCCGCTCGGCGCTGGCCCGCGGCGAGCGGATCGGCGCCGGTCCGGTGCTGCGCGCCTGGCGCGGACTGCTGGTGTTCCTGTCGCGCTGGTTCCAGATCGAGTCGCTGTACAAGTTCAACGCCAAGTTCCAGCCCGAGTGGGAGCCGCGCTTCCTGGTCTTCCCGAGCACCCGGGACCTGCCGCGGATCGGCTTCGCCGCGATGCAGGCGGAGGCCTTCATCACCCTCGGCATGCCGCGTTTCGGCCGCAAGCGCCAGCGCGAGGGGCTGATGCCGGTCCCGTCGACCCGTGAGGTCACCGAGGTCGCCTGAGGCCCGCCGCCGCCCTCCGGGGCCCGCCGGTACGGAACGGGGCCCCCGCCGAGAACCTTCGGCGGGGGCCCCGTTCGATAATGGGAAGCATGAACGATTCGCCGTCTTTCTCCCTGCCGGCCGGCCTGCCGCGACTGGAGCGCTGTGCCGTGATGGGCGTTGTCAACGTCACGCCCGACTCCTTCTCGGACGGCGGGATGTGGCACGACCCGGCCAAGGCGATCGCGCACGGCCTCGCGCTGCGGGCCCGCGGCGCCGACCTGGTGGACGTCGGCGGCGAGTCCACCCGTCCGGGCTCGCAGCGGGTGCCCGAGGAGGAGGAGCTGCGCCGGGTGATCCCGGTGGTGCGCGAGCTCTCCGACGCCGGGGTGATGGTCTCCGTGGACACCATGCGCGCCTCGGTCGCCGAGCGGGCCGTCGAGGCCGGCGCCGTGATCGTCAACGACGTCTCCGGCGGGCTCGCCGACCCGGCGATGGCCCGGGTGGTCGCCGAGACCGGCGCCCCCTTCGTGGTGATGCACTGGCGCGGGCAGTCCGCCGACATGGACCGGCTGGCCGTCTACGACGACGTGGTCCGGGACGTGGTGACCGAACTGACCGACCGGGTGGACGCGCTGCTGGCCGCCGGGGTCAAGGAGGACCAGGTGATCCTCGACCCGGGGCTCGGCTTCGCCAAGACCTCCGAGCACAACTGGGCGCTGCTCGGCCGGCTGGACGCGCTCACCGCGCTCGGCCGTCCCGTGCTCGTGGCGGCTTCGCGCAAGCGGTTCCTGGGTACGCTGCTCGCCGACCCGGCAACCGGGGAACTGCGCCCGGCCCGGGAGCGCGACGACGCGACGGCCGCGGTGTCGGTGCTGTCCGCCCGGGCCGGAGCCTGGGCGGTGCGGGTGCACGACGTGTCCGGCACGGCGGATGCCGTCCGGGTCGTCGCGGCCTGGCAGCACGCGGCGCGGTCGGTGTGAGGGAGGGTCTGTGACGGGTGACGGCAGGTTGAGCGGCGGTACGGCCGGGCGGGCTCGCGAGGCGGACGTGGAGGCCGTGCTCGCGGCGAACCGGGGGCTCTACGAGGCGTTGGAACGGGGGGACCTGGAAGCGGTCGAGGACGCCTGGCTGGGCGCCGCCGACGCCGACGACAAGGGCGGGGTGGTGTGCGTGCACCCGGGCTGGCCGGTCCTGCGCGGCCGCGCCCAGGTGACCCGTTCGTACATGCTGATCATGATGAACACGGAGTACATCCAGTTCTTCCTGACCGATGTCGAGGCCGAGGTGAACGGGGATGTGGCCCTTGTCACGTGCACCGAGAACATCCTGTCCGGCGGTGAGTCGGAAGAGGAGGGGGAACTCGGGCCACTGGTCGGCGGAAAGGTCGTGTCGACGAATCTGTTCCGTCGCACCCCGGCCGGGTGGAAGCTCTGGTCGCATCACGGTTCACCCGTTCTGACCAGCGGGGACGACGACGAGGAGAGCTGATTCCGGCGGCCGCGGAAATGCGCTGCCGAGAAGTCGCCGGGAATTTCCGAGTGGTCACCGAACGTTCACGTCAATCGCCATATCGGCGCGCGTGGCGTCGGTTCGTGCCGGGTAGGACGGTCAGGCGTTGTCCGTGCTCGCGGGTAGATTCGAAACGGAGTGGCGGGCGTGCTGCCCGCCTTCGCCCTGCCCGTCCATGCCTTTCTCCGGGTGGGGCCCGTCCGACTGGGAGCAGTGATTCGTTTGCTGGACCGCGTCACCCTGCGGGGGCTGCGAGCCCGGGGCCACCACGGCGTCTTCGAGCGCGAGCGCGTCGAGGGGCAGACCTTCGTGGTCGACCTCGTGCTCTACCTGGACACCCGCCCCGCCGCGGCCGGAGACGACCTCACCCGCACCGCGCACTACGGCCTGGTGGCGGAGGAGGTCACCGCGATCATCGCCGGGGAGCCGGTCGACCTGATCGAGACGCTGGCCCAGCGCATCGCCGACCAGTGCCTGAAGCACGATGCGGTCGAGGAGGTCGAGGTCACCGTGCACAAGCCGGACGCCCCGATCACCGTGCCGTTCGACGACGTGACCGTGACCATCCACCGGGGCCGCGCATGACCCCCACCGCGCGCCCGGTATCCGATGCAGAGGGATTTCTTCGATGAACAGCAGCGACACGCCGAACGCGTTCGACCTGGAGAGCCGGGTGGACTCCGCCGACACCACGCTGCACAGCCAGCGGTGCGCGGTGATCGCGCTCGGCAGCAACCTGGGCAACCGGCTGGACACCCTCCAGGGTGCCGTCGACGCGCTCGCCGACACCCCGGGGCTGAAGATCAAGGCCGTCTCCGCGGTGTACGAGACCGAGGCCGTCGGCGGGCCCGAGGAGCAGCCGAACTACTACAACGCGGTCGTGGTGCTGCGGACCTCACTGCCCCCGCGGGACCTGCTGGAGCGCGGCAACGCCATCGAGGACGCCTTCGGGCGGGTGCGGACCGTCCACTGGGGCCCGCGCACCCTGGACGTCGACATCCTGGCCTACGAGGGCGTGCTGAGCGACGACCCGCAGCTGCTGCTGCCGCACCCGCGCTCGCACGAGCGGGCCTTCGTGCTCGCCCCCTGGCTGGACGCCCAGCCGGAGGCCGAGGTGCCCGGGCACGGGCGGGTGGACGCGCTGCTGACGGCACTGGGCGGCCCCGACGCGCAGGGCGTGAAGCGCCGCGACGACATCCGGCTGACGCTGCCGGAGTGAGGCCGTAACAGGGCCGCCGCGGGGCCGGGGGAGCCCCGCGGGGGCCGGCGGCCGGGGCCGTCGCCCGGGGAACTCGACCGGGGGCCCGGCCGTACGAGTAGGTGACCGTCGTCGGCGCGGGTGTCCGCCCGGCCGGGCCCGGTACGGTGGCTTGGCGTCGCCGCGCCGGGCCGCCGGGCGGTCGGCCGGTTCTGGTACCCGGGAAGGACCTCCTCCGCGTGAAGCTGCTTCGCCTCCGTCTGCTGATCGGCATCACCGCCGCCACGACGGCGCTGTCCTGGGCCGGCTCCAAGCTGTGGGCCTCCGTGGACACGCTGCCGGCCGTTCCGGCCGCGGCGCCGGTGGTGCTGGCGGCGGTGGCCGTGATCCTGCTGGCGACCGCGCTGTCGCTGCGGGCCCGGCTGAAGGCGGTGCGCGAGCGGCAGCCCGGGGCGAAGGGGGTCGACCCGCTGCTGGCGGCCAGGGCGGTGGTGCTGGGGCAGGCCAGCGCGCTGGTGTCGTCGGTGGTCACCGGGATCTACGCGGGGGCCGGGATCTACCTGCTGGGCGAGCTGGACGTGCCGGCCCGCAAGGACCAGGCCGTGACGGCCGGGCTCGCGGTGCTGGCGGGGGCCGCGGTGATCGCGGCGGCGCTCTGGATCCAGCACGTGTGCAAGCTGCCGGAGAACCACGACGACCCGGGCGGTCCGGCGGCGTCGCACCGCTGAGACCGCCGGGGCCTCGTTGAGCAGGGCTTTCTTCGTGATCTTGGGTGAGAATCCGGGCACGTGCGGTAAAAACCGCCCCCTGTCAAGGGCGGAAGGGGACCCTGGGCTGACACGCCCCCAATTCGCACGCTAGTTTCTTGGACATGTCTCGCGGACGCCACCGTCATTCCTCCGTCCTCGGCCGGGTCTTTCCCCCCACCGCCGCCGGCGTGCTGCTGGTCGCCGCGCTGGCCGCGCTGCTTTTCAGTCAGGACACCGTCCTGGTGCGCTCGGTGGGCGTCGCGGCGGTGATCGCGACGCTCGGCTTCGCGCTGCTGCTGCGCCAGCGGGACAAGGCGGCCCGGGCGGCCGCCGAGATGTCCTCGGCGCAGCGGCTGCGCGCCGAGGAGCGGTTCGAGGAGCAGCTGGCCGAGGCCGAGTACGCGGCGGAGGTCGCCGAGGAGCGGGCCACCCGGTTCGGGCGGCGGCTGACGGCGGAGAAGTCGCGGCTGGCGAAGGCCGAGACCGAGATCGCCCGGCTGCTGCGCGAGCGGGCCGTGACGGTGGCCGAGCAGGCGCTCAAGGAGGCCGAGGCGGCCCAGCGGGCGCTCGCCGCGAGCCGTCCGAAGTACCCGGCCAGCCCGGCGGCGTACGTGCGGGCGGCGGCCGTGCTGCGGCAGCTGGAGCGCCGTGCGGCGGAGCAGGAGGCCCAGCGGGCGCGGACGGCGGGTGCGGAGGTGGCTCTGCGGGCGCGTACGGCGCCGGCGCCGACCGCGGTGCCCGCCCCGGTGGCCGTACCGGCTCCGGTGGCGCCCTCGGTGCCCACGCCGGAGCAGGCTCCGGCGGCCCAGTCGCCGGTGCGTCCGGCGCTGACCGCGACGGTGGGTCAGCTCGGCGGGACGCCGGCCGCGCCCGCCGCGCCCGCCGCGGCGCCCGCGCCGGCCGAGCGGCAGCGGCCGCGGCCGGCCCAGTCCGGGCAGGCGCGCGGGCAGGGCTTCAGCTTCTTCGGCCGCGGCTCGGCCGCCCCGGCGCGCCCGGCGGCTCCGGCGCCGGCCGTGGGCAGCGTCGCCGAGCTGGGGGAGCGCGCCGACCTGGCGGACGTGGTGGGCGACGAGGCGGTGGCCGCGAAGGCCGAGGCCGACGCCAGGGCGGCGGAGCCGGCCGAGCGGCCGGAGCAGGGCGCGCCGGCCGTGGTGGACCTGACGCCGGAGGACGAGACCGAGCTGATCCAGCTGCCGGAGCTGCGCGCCTCGCGCTGAGGGCGCCGGGCCCGCCGGGCCCCGGAAACGAGAACCGCGGCGCGGGAGGTCGGACGGACCGACTTCCCGCGCCGCGGTGTTTTCCGCGGGTGCGTCAGATCTGGACGCCGAAGTCCTGGGCGATGCCCGCCAGGCCGGAGGCGTAGCCCTGGCCGACGGCGCGGAACTTCCACTCCCCGCCGTTGCGGTAGAGCTCGCCGAAGATCATCGCGGTCTCGGTGGCGGCGTCCTCGGAGAGGTCGTAGCGGGCGATCTCGGAGCCGCCGGCCGCGTTCACCACGCGGATGTAGGCGTTGCGGACCTGGCCGAAGTTCTGGCCGCGGGCGACGCCGTCGTAGATGGTGACCGGGAAGGTGATCTTGACGGCCTCGGCCGGCAGGCCGGCCAGGTTGACGTTGATCGACTCGTCGTCGCCCGCACCCTCGCCGGTGCGGTTGTCACCGGTGTGCACGACGGTGTTGTCCGGCGTGCTGGTGTTGTTGAAGAAGACGAAGTGGGCGTTGGACAGCACCTTGCCGTCCGCGTTCAGGACGATCGCGCTGGCGTCGAGGTCGAACTCGGCGCCGGTCGTGGTGCGGACGTCCCAACCCAGGCCGACGGAGACCGCGGACAGGCCGGGGGCCTCCTTGGTCAGCGAGACGTTGCCACCCTTGGAGAGGCTCACTGGCATGACGATTGCAGTCCCTTCGTTGCTCTCGTTCGCTATTTCCCGGGACAACGCAATAGTCCGGGGGCTTGGTTCCGCAGAGCCCGTGAATTCTTCGTGGGCGCCAATCGGCTGGCAAAGCCCCGGCAAAGCCGGTGTCAGATCCGGCGGAACCGTCCCTGCAGCGTCCAGATGTTCGGGTTGTCGGCCAGACCGGGGTGCATGTCGAAGAGGTCGGCCAGGGTGTCCTGGAGGAAGTCCCGGGCCTCGCGCCGCAGTTCGCCGTGCCGGACGACCACCGGCGGCTCGTCCGGCAGCCAGGTGGCGGTGACCTCCACCCAGTTGAAGCGGCGGGCGAAGCGCAGCAGCTCGGTGTTCTGGGTGAAGTCGAGGTCGGCGGTCTGCACCCGGGCGGCCCGGACGCCGTCCGGGTCACGGTCCAGCAGCTCGGCGATGTCGCACAGCGCCCACGCGAAGTCGAGCACCGGCACCCAGCCCCAGGCGGTGGACAGCTCCGAGCCCTCGCCGTCCAGGTAGACGTCGCCGCAGAACAGGTCGTACCGCAGGGCGTGCACGGACGCGGTGCGGTAGTCCGTCTGCGGGGGGTCGGGGAAACGGTTGGAGAGGGAGTAGCCGAGCTCGATCACGTACGCCATTGTCGGGGCTCCGGACGCACGGGGGGAACCGGGGCCGGACGGGCGACGGGGCCCGCGGGCCGCGCCGCCCGGAGCCGGAGGGGCGGGGGCGAATAACGGCGTGACCGGGTGGGCCGGGCACGGGATGATGGACGCATGTCCGAGCCCATCCGCGTACGGGGGTCGGTGGTCGTCCCCGACGCCGAGCTCGTCTGGCGCTTCTCGCGTTCCTCAGGCCCCGGCGGCCAGCACGTCAACACCTCCGACTCCAAGGCCGAGCTGCGCTTCGACCTGGCGTCGACCAAGGCGCTGCCCGAGGTCTGGCGCGAGCGCGCACTGGAGCGGCTGGCCGGTCGGCTGGTGGACGGCCGGGTGCTGGTGGTCCAGGCCTCGGAGTTCCGCTCGCAGTGGCGCAACCGGGAGGCGGCCGCGGCCCGGCTGTCGGCGCTGCTGAGCGAGGCGTGCGCACCGCCGCCGAAGACCCGGCGGGCGACCAGGCCGAGCCGGGGGATGGTCGAGCGGCGGTTGTACAACAAGCGGCACCGCTCCGAGCTGAAGCAGGGCCGTCGGGCGCCGCGGGGCGGCGAGTAGACGCGCCCTGGGCGGACGGGCCGTAGCCGAGCGGACGCGCCCTAGCCCTAGCCGAGGGCGCGGTAGCCGCCGCGGAAGTAGAGCAGCGGGCGGCCGCCGGGGTCGGGCACCACGGCCTCCAGGACGCGGCCGAGCAGCAGGGTGTGGTCCCCGGCCGGTATCCGCTGTTCGGTGCGGCACTCGACGGTGGCCAGCGCCCCGGCGATCAGCGGGGCGTCGGTGTGCGGGCCGCGGTGGTGCGGGGTGTCCGCGAACAGCAGCCGGTCGCTGAGCCGGCCCTTCATGGCGAACCGGGAGCCGAGCGTCTTCTGCCCCTCGGCCAGCACCGAGACCGCCCAGGTGTCCGCCCGGGAGAGCACGTCGTCCATCCGGGAGTCCTCGCGGACCGAGATCAGCACCAGCGGCGGCTCCAGCGACACCGAGAGGAAGGACGTGGCGGTCATGCCGGCGTCCTCGCCGTCCTCCGGGTCGTGGACGGTCACCAGGCTCACGCCGGCGGCGAGCTGGGAGAGGGCAGCCCGGAACTCGTCGGGCGTGGCGTGGGGGGCAGCTTCGGGCTGCGGGGACGGGTACACGTACCGCACGGTAGTCGTCACCTGGGAGAAACGGCATCGGGCCTTGGTCGTAGGACCGGAGGTCAGGCCGAGGGGTTGCGCTCGGTGGCCGAACTCACCCGCAGGAGTGAAGCGGCCGCAGTGGCGGGCGCACTGGGCTTCAGCCCGCGGCCAATGCGGTCGACCACCAGAAATGTTCCGATGGCGCTTTATGTCCCGCTATGGGTCAGATGAGCTGATTAAGGGCGCATTAGTGTCGTGTGATTTAAGTCACAAGTGATGGCCTATTGCTGACCGAGCGTGCCGAGCGCTGTGCTCCCTGTGATTCAGTTCTTCTGGCAATCGGACGATAACCAATCAAGAACTATCCGAAGCAGCCGGGGAGCCCCCGCATGGAAGCCGAGTCGGAGCCGTACGTCCGTCTCGCGACCCTCCGCACCTTGCACCGGGTCGTGGCGGACCTCAACGCTGCCCGCAGCCTCGCTGGCACGCTCCAGGCCGTTGTCGAAGGCGCGGTGCACGGGCTCGGCTTCGACGCCGCCGCGGTCAGCCTGGTCCGGCCGGACGGCGACCTGGTGGTGGCGGCCGTCTGGGAGCTGGAGGAGAGCCCGATGGGCGGCCCCTCCGTCCTGCTCGGCCAGGTCGGCTCCCGGGAGTCCTGGGACCGGCTGCTCGGCGTCAGTGACCACTGGGGCACCCTGCGCTTCCTGCCGTACGACCGCGGCTGGGCCGTCGCCAGCGACATCCCGCGCTGGATCGGGGACGGTCCGCTGCCGGTGTACGCCAACGACTGGCACCCCGCCGACGGGCTGCTCGCCCCGATGTACAGCGCCGGTGGCGACCTCCTCGGCGTCCTCTCGGTGGACCGGCCGCGCAGCGGCAAGCGGCCCGGGGCGTGGACCCGCGAGGCGCTGGAGATGTTCTCGCTGCAGGCCTCCATCGCGATCGGCAACGCCCGGCTGCGGGCCGAGATGCAGCGCGCGCTGGCCCGTCTGGAGAAGGAGCAGCAGGCGCTGCGGGCCAGCGAGGAGAGCTTCCGCCAGGCGTTCGAGTACGCGCCCAGCGGGATGGCGATCACCGAGCTGCACGGTGCCGGGCGCGGCCAGCTGACCAGGGTCAACGACGCGCTCTGCCGGCTGCTCGGCCGGCCCCGGGCGGTGCTGCGCCAGCAGAGCTTCGCCGACCTCGTGCACCCCGAGGACCGGGCGCTGCTGGAGCGCACCAGCGCCGAGAGCGGCCGCGCCGAGCTGCGGCTGTCCCGGCGGGACGGCGGCTACCAGTGGGTCTGCCTGCGCAACTCGATCGTCGCGGACGCGGCCGAGGGCCCGAGCTTCCTGCTCACCCACGTCGAGGACATCGAGGACCGCAAGCGGCACGAGTTCCAGCTCGCCCACCGGGCCAGCCACGACGCGCTCACCGGGCTGCCGAACGGCGCCGAGCTCAAGGCCAGGCTGGCCCGCCGGCTCTGCGCCCAGCCGCAGCCGGTCGGCGCCGCCGCCGGCCAGGTCGAGGTGGCCTATCCCCAGCCGTACGGCTACCCGGCCGACTCCTACGCCGTGCACAGGGAGTACGCCGGGGCGCAGGGGGCGGACCCGTACGCCGGGGCGGTGCACGGCTACGGGACGTACGAGGGCGTACCGGGCGGGATCGGCCCGGGCTACGGGGAGCACGTGCACGCGGTGGTCCCCGCCGAGTACGGGCCGGGCGGCGAGGCCTGGTCGGTGCCGTTCCGCTCCGGCGGCGCGGCGGCGGTGGAGAAGGGGCTCGCGGTGATCTTCTGCGACCTGGACGGCTTCAAGTCGATCAACGACCGGTTCGGCCACAACGCGGGTGACGCGGTGCTGGTCGAGGTCGCCCAGCGGCTGAGCCAGGCGGTCCGGGACGGCGACACGGTGGCCCGGCTCGGCGGTGACGAGTTCGTGGTGCTGGCCGACGGGATCGGCCGCGAGGAGGCCAAGGACCTCGCCCACCGGCTGCGGGGCGCCATCATCCCGCCGATGCGGATCGACGGCCGGGCGATGCGGGTGGGGGTGAGCCTCGGGGTCGGCTGGGCCGGCTGCGGGATGAGCATCGAGGAGGTGCTGCACACCGCGGACGAGCGGATGTACGACGAGAAGCGGGCCCGGGGCGGGGCGGTGCGCGGGGCGCGCGGCGAGCGCTCGCACCGGCGCGCGGGCTGAGCGGGCGCCGAGCACGGCGGGCGCGGGCTCCGGTCCCGCCAGGTTACCGGTGAGTTGTCAAGGGGTCTTTTCCCGCTGTCACGTACGGCAGGTAGGGTTCCCGGTACGACAGCGTCCATGATCTGTGCCGCCCGCAGCCGGCGGTGCACCGGATGGGGGAGCAGACCACCGTGACGACCGCCGGCAGCAACGGAGTGCCCGAGGGCCAGGGGGGCGGTGCCCCGCAGGACGACGACCCGTTCGGCTACCTCTACCGCCCGGCCGACGGTTCCACCGGGCAGCCGGCCGAGCCGCAGCAGGGGGTCCCGCGCACGCCGTACAGCCGTCCGATGGAGGTCGGGCGCGCGCAGTACGGCTACCCGCCGCGGGCTCAGCAGCAGCCGTACGGCCCGCAGGGCGGTCAGCCGCAGGGGTACCCGGGCGGCCAGCCGCAGGCCCCTTACGGCGGCCAGCCCGGCCAGCCGCAGCAGCCCGAGTACGGTGCCGTGCCCGCCCAGCAGACCCGCTACGCGGAGCACTCCCGGCCGCAGCCGGGGGAGGAGCCCCGCAGCAGCGGCCGCAGCAAGGGCGCGGTGATCGGCGCGGTGGCCGTGGTCGCGGCGATAGCGATCGGGGCCGGCATAGCGCTCTCCACCGGGGACCCGGACGACAAGGGCGGCAAGGGCGGCGTCGCGACCTCCGCACCGCCGGCCCCCACCACCCCGGCTCCGACGGCCACGTCCGCGAGCGCCGCCCCGTCGGCGAGCACCGCCGCGATCACCGGCCCGACGAACGTGGACGCCGGCCAGTTCCAGGCGCAGAACGCGCCGGTGGGCAACAGCGTCAAGGGCGCCAAGTCGGCCGACGGCAGTTACCTGACGCTGCAGCCGGGCGGCTCGGTGACCTGGACCGGCGAGATCGCCACGGCCGGGACGTACAAGCTGTCCGTGCACTACAACTACACGGGCGCCGACATCAAGGGCAGCGCCGTGGTGAACGGCAAGGACTGGCCGAGCGGGGTGACCTACAAGATCTACGGGGCGCCCCCCAAGGACCAGACCTCCGCCTGGTTCTCCACCTGGATACTCCCGCAGTTCCAGGCCGGGACGAACTCGGTGACCTTCACGGTGCCCTCCGGGCCGGTCCTGATCGACCAGATCACCATCGAGCCGAGCGGCTGACCCCGCCCCGGACGCGACACGGCCGCCCGTCCCCTCCCGGGGGCGGGCGGCCGTCGTGTCGGCGGGCTCCGGTCAGTCGGCCTTCACGGGCCGGAACCGCTCGCCGCCGAGGACCCACCGGCCGCGGCGCATCACGGCGACCAGGTCGTAGCTCTCGGAGTCGACCACGACCAGGTCGGCGAGCTTGCCGGCCTCCAGTGAGCCGATCGAGTCGCTCAGGCCGATCAGCCGGGCCGGGGTGGCGGACAGCGACTCGACGGTCTGGTTCAGGCTCAGCCCGTTGACGGTGACCGAGCGCTTGAACGCCACGTCCAGGGTGAGGGTGGAGCCGGCGATCGCGCCGCCCTCGACCAGCCGGGCCACGCCGTCCTTGACGTCGACCTGGAGCGGTCCGAGCGGGTAGAGGCCGTCGCCCATGCCGGCCGCGCCCATGGCGTCGGTGATCAGGGCGACCCTCTGCGCGCCGGCGGTGCCGTAGGCGAGGTCGAGGACGGAGGGGTGCAGGTGCACGCCGTCGTTGATCAGTTCGACGGTGACCCGCTCGTCCTCCAGCAGCGCCACGATCGGGCCGGGGGCGCGGTGGGCGATGCCGGGCATGGCGTTGAACAGGTGGGTGGCGACGGTGGCGCCGGCCTCGATCGCCTCCAGGGTGGTGGCGTAGTCGGAGTCGGTGTGGCCGACGGCGGCGATCACGCCGAGGTCGGCGAGCATCCGCACCGAGTCCAGGCCGCCGGGCAGTTCGGGGGCCAGGGTGACCATCCTGGCGTGGCCGCGGGCGGCGTCGACCAGCTTGCGCACCAGCGCCGGGTCGGGGTCCCGCAGCAGGTCGGGGCGGTGGGCGCCGCAGCGGCCCGGCGAGATGAACGGCCCCTCGAAGTGGATGCCGGCCAGGACGCCGTCCTCGACGAGTTCGGACAGGACGTGGGCCTGGCGGGCGAGGTCGTCGATCTCGCCGGTGACGGTGGAGGCCACCGTGGTGGTGGTGCCGTGCTCCAGGTGGGTGCGGGCGGCCAGCAGCGCCTCCTCGGCGATGCCGGAGGTGTACGAGGCACCGCCGCCGCCGTGGACGTGCAGGTCGACGAAGCCGGGCACGACGGTGTACCCGGTCAGGTCGAGGTCGCCGGGCTCGCTGTCGCCGCCACCCGCCTCGTTCCCGATGGCGGCGATGCGCTCGCCGTCGACGGTGAGGCGGCCGCCCTCGACGACGCCGCCGGGCAGGACCAGTCGGGCGCCGGCCAGGGCAGTACGGTCACGGTCCGCGGTGGTCACGCGGTCACCTCCAAGGTGAGCAGATCCCAGGCGAGCAGGCCAGCGCCCAGGGATGCGGCGGTGTCTTTGAGCATGGCGGGCACGACCTTCGGGGGCATCTGGAAGGTCAGTCGCTCGGCGACCGCCGCGCGCAGTGGGGTGAAGAGCGTGTCGGCGGCCTCGGCCAGCCCGCCGCCGACGATCACCGTCGACGGGTCGAGCAGGCTCTGGGCCAGGACGATGCCGTCCGCCAGGGCGTCGACGGCCCGCTGCCAGACCGCGACGGCACGGTCGTCCCCGGCGTCCACCGCGGCGGCGCAGGATGCCGCGTCGGCGTCGGGGTCACCGCTGGCCTCGGCCCAGGCGCGGGAGACGGCGGAGGCGGAGGCCAGCGTCTCCAGGCAGCCGCGGGCGCCGCAGCCGCACAGCGGGCCGCCGGGGCGGACCACGACGTGGCCGATCTCGCCGCCGTAGCCGTGCGCGCCGGCCTCGATCCGGCCGTCGATGCCGATGGCGCCGGCGATGCCGGTGCCGAGGGCGATGAACAGGAAGCGGTCGACGCCCCGGCCGGCTCCGATCCGGCCCTCGGCCAGGCCGCCGGAACGCACGTCGTGGCCGAGGGCCACCGGCATCGCGCCGCCCTGCGGCCCGGCCAGGCGCTCGCCGAGCAGCTTGCGCAGCGGGAGGTCGCGCCAGCCGAGGTTGGCGGAGTAGACCGCGATGCCGTTCTTCTCGTCGATCGTGCCCGGGACGGCGACACCGGCCGCGAGCGGGGCGACGCCGAAGCGGCTGCGGCCCTCGTCCGCCAGGTCGGTGGCGAAGTCGAGGATGGCGGTGACGACGGCGTCGGTGCCGTGCTCCCGCCCGGTCGGTCGGCGTGCTTCGAACAGCACGGAGCCGTCCTGGGCGAGCAGCGCGGCCTTCATGCCGGTGCCGCCTACATCGAGTGCGATGACGTGCTTCACGGAGGACAGTTTCCCTTGGGCGGGTCGAAGAGGTCTAGTCCAGTTGTCGGATTGGTCTGGTCCATACTGGGTGAGCTTTGTCGCAGCTGCGCAGGTGTGCGGGGCTTTGCGCCGGGGCGCGGGGCCGGGTGCCGGAGCGGGTGCGGACCGGGGTGCGCGGGGGTTTTGTTGCGCATTGTGCAATGACTCAGAGCACTTCGATAACTACTCGGGCGGGCCCGGTCGGTGGTGTGGACCGGCGGTCGGCGGGTTTGGCAGTGTGGCGCGTCCCCTGCCGGAATCCCCCGTTCCGGCCGATTCATCCCCCCGAAGGCGGTACCCGCGTTGAACAGGCGCGTCCACGTTCCCACCCGTGTGCTCGGCGGTGTGCTGGCCGGAACACTGGTCCTCATCGCGGCCAGTGCCTGCGCCGGGAAGGACGACGGGCCCGTCACCCTCAAGCTGGTCGCGGCCGACTACGGGGAGAGCCCCGAGACCAACTCCCAGCACTACTGGGACGCGGTCGCCAGGGACTTCGAGGCGGCCAACCCCGGGATCAAGGTCAGCGTCGAGGTGGACAGCTGGACCGAGATCGGCAAGAAGGTCGAGGACATGATCGCGGCCGGCAAGTCGCCGGACCTGCTGCAGACCGGCGGCTTCGCCGACCAGGTGGCGGCGGAGCGGCTCTACCCGGCGTCCGACGTGCTTTCGGTGGAGACCCAGGCCAGGTTCCTGGAGACCTTCGCGCACGCCGGGCAGGTGCTCGGGACGCAGTACGGGATCCCGTTCGTCTCCTCGTCGCGGGTGCTCTTCTACAACAAGGCGATGTTCCGGCAGGCCGGGATCGCCCAGCCGCCGGCCACCTGGAACGAGCTGCGGCAGGACGCGGAGAAGATCAAGGCCAAGGTGCCGGGGGTGACCCCGTACGGGTTGCCGCTGGGACCGGAGGAGGCGCCGGCCGAGTCGATGCTGTGGACGCTGAGCGGCGGCGGCAGCATCTCCGACGACGTCGGCAACTACACCATCGACAGCTCCCAGAACCAGGCGACCTTCAGCTGGCTGAAGAGCAACCTGGTGGCCACCGGGCTGACGTACCCGGACCCCGGCAAGATGAACCGCACCCCGGTGTTCCAGGACTTCGCCGCGGGGAAGGTGGCGATGCTGAACGGGCATCCGACGCTGCTGCGGATGGCGACCGCCGGGAAGGTCGAGTTCGGGACGGCGCCGATCCCGAAGCGGGACGGGCTCGGGCGCACGGGGAGCCTCGGGGTCGCGGACTGGATGATGGCGTTCAAGGCGAACGGGCACAAGAACGAGATCAAGAAGTTCCTGTCGTTCGTCTACGACAAGGACAACCAGCTGAAGTTCGACGAGCAGTACAACCTCCTGCCGGTCACCCAGGACGCGTTCGCGCAGATGTCGACGGACCCGAAGCACGAGGACCTCAAGCAGTTCGCGGTCGGGCTGACCAACGCGAGCTTCTACCCGTTCGGGGACCCGGCCTGGGGCGAGGTCAGCGACCGGATCAAGGCGGGGATCGGGCAGGCGGTGACGGGGGATCCGAAGCAGGTGCTCGGGGGGCTGCAGGACGCGGCCGTGAAGGAGGCGGCGGCGGTCCGCAAGTAGGGGCCGGGGGCCGGGGGCCGGCCCCCGGCCCGGGCGGGGTCGTCCGGCTCCTACGGGAGCGTGATGGCGTAGGCCTTGCGGAGGGTCTCGTGGACCGTCCAGGTGGTGCGGTCGCCCTCGCGCAGGACCGCGCAGTCGCCGGGGCCGACCTCCAGGGTCGGGCCGCCCTCGATCTCGATGGTGGCCCGGCCGCTGAGCACCACGAACATCTCGTCGGCCTCGACGTCGGTGACCACGCCGGGGGTGATCTGCCAGAGGCCGCGCAGGTGGCGGCCGTCGGCGGACTCGGAGAGCACCCTGCCGGTGACCTCGGGGGTGCCGGAGACGATCTGGGAGGGGTCCAGCGGGTCGGGGTCGAGGTCGGCGGTCGGGATGTGCAGGGCGAAGCTGGGCGTGGTCATGGGAGTGACGTTAGTGCGGCCGGGGTGGCGGTGGGGCGAGCACTGTGTGTCGGGGTCGCGCGGGAGAATGACACTCCGTAGTGGCGGGCGGAGGTGTGCGCGGTGGGCGAGCTGAGTGAGCGGGAACGGGCGGTGCTGGCGCTGGAGGGGCGGCAGTGGCGTACGGCGGGAGCCAAGGAGCGGGCGATCCGGGAGGAGCTGGGGCTCTCCTCCACGCGGTACTACCAGGTGCTGAACGCTCTGCTGGACCGGGAGGAGGCGCTGGCGCACGCGCCGGTGTTGGTGAATCGGCTGCGGCGGGTGCGGGAGGCTCGGCGGGGGGCTCGCTGATCGGCTCGCTGATCGACGGGGGGCTCTCGGGAGGGTGGGGGCTCCCGCGCGCCCGCGGGCCGGGGGAGTGCGGAGCGGGGTGCTCCGGGGTAGGGGCTCCGGTATGGGCTTTGAAGAGATGTTCGTGCCGGCGACCGGGGCTGGGCGGGACGGGGTGCGGGCCGTCCTGGCGGCGCCCGGGGATGCCGTGATCGGGTTGGACTTCGACGGGACGTTGGCGCCGATCGTGGCGGATCCGGAGCGGGCGCGGGCGCATCCGGGGGTGGTGGGGGCGTTGCGGCGGCTGGCTCCGGTGGTGGGCGGCGTGGTGGTGGTGACGGGGCGGCCGGCCGGGGTGGCGGTGGAGTACGGGGGGTTCGCGGGGCTGCCGGGGGTGGTGGTGCTGGGGCACTACGGGGCCGAGCGGTGGGAGGGCGGGGAGCTGTCGGCGCCGGAGGCGCATCCGGGGGTGGCGCGGGTGCGGGAGGAGTTGCCGGGGGTGCTGGAGCGGGTGGGGGCGCCCGGGGGGACGTGGGTGGAGGACAAGGGGCGGGCGGTGGCCGTGCACACCCGGCGGACGGCGGCGCCGCAGGAGGCGTTGGAGCTGTTGCGGGCGCCGGTGGGGGAGTTGGCGGCCGAGTACGGGCTGGTGGTGGAGCCCGGGCGGCTGGTGCTGGAGCTGCGGCCGCCGGGGGTGGACAAGGGGGCGGCGCTGACCGGCTTCCTGCGGGAGCGGAGGGCCCGTTCGGTGCTCTACGCGGGGGACGACCTGGGGGACGTGGCGGCCTTCGCCGCGGTGGAGAAGCTGCGCGGCGAGGGTGTCGCGGGGGTGCTGGTGTGCGCCGGCGCGGTGGGGGACGCGCCGGTGCGGGAGCTGGCCGACCGGGCGGACCTGGTGGTCGCCGGGCCGGAGGGTGTGGTGGAGCTGTTGGGGGCGTTGGGGGACGCGCTCACAGCGCGTTGAGCTGGTCCAGGAACCACTGCTGCGGGGGGAGTGCGGTGGCCGCCGCCGCCAGGCGCTTGGTGCGGTCGGCGCGCTCCTCCGGGCTCATGGTGAGGCCGGCGTGGAGGGCGTCGGCGGTGGCGATGACGTCGTAGGGGTTGACGGTGAGGGCGTCGTCCTTGAGTTCGGCGTGGGCGCCGGCCTCGCGGGAGAGGACGAGGGCGCAGCCGCGGTCGGAGACCACGGGGACCTCCTTGGCGACCAGGTTCATGCCGTCGCGGATGGGGTTGACCAGGGCGACGTCGGCCAGCCGGTAGGCGGCGAGGGAGCGCGGGAAGTCGTCGTCGACGTGCAGGATCAGCGGTTGCCAGGTGGGGGTGGCGAATTCGGCGTTGACGGCCTCGGCGAGCTCCCGGACCCGGGCCGTGTAGTCGCGGTACTCGGCGAGGTCGGTGCGGGACGGGTAGGCGAAGGCGATGTGCACCACCCGGTCGTGCCACTGCGGGCGGGTGCGGAGCAGGTGCCGGTAGGCCAGCAGGCCGCGGACGATGTTCTTGCTCAGCTCGGTGCGGTCGACCCGGACGATGGTGCGGCGGTCGCCGACGGCCGCGCGGAGGGCGGCGAGGCGTTCGTCGACGTCGGGGCGGTGGGCGCGCTCGCGCAGGAAGTCGGCGTCGGCGCCGAGGGCGTGCACGCCGAGGCGGGTGGTGCGGCCGTCGAGCGTGACGGAGAGCGCGTCGTGGTCGACGCCGGCGCCGAGGAGGTCCGCGCAGCAGGCGGCGAAGGCGCGGGCCCAGCGCTCGGTGAGGAAGCCGGCCCGGTCGGCGCCCAGGATGCCGGTGAGGACGGCCCGGGCGACGTCGTCGGGCAGCAGCCGGTAGTACTCGGGCGGGGCCCAGGGGGTGTGCGAGAAGTGGCCGATCCGCAGGTCGGGGCGGGCCTCCCGGAGCAGGGCCGGGACCAGGGAGAGGTGGTAGTCCTGGACGAGCACCGCGGCGTTCGGGGCGGCTTCGGCGGCCAGGGCTTCGGCGAAGGCCTCGTTGTAGGCCTGGTAGGCGGCCCACTCGGTGCGGAAGCCGGCGTCGAAGACGGGGGCGGTGGGGGTCGCGTAGAGCAGGTGGTGGACGAACCAGAGGGTGGAGTTGGCGACGCCGTTGTAGGCGCGGGCGAAGGTCTGCGGGTCCAGGTCCAGCATCCGCACGGCCTGGCCGCCGACCGCGTGGCCGGCCAGGTCGAGGCGGCCGTGCGGGGCCCCGGCGGCGGCTCTGCGGTCGGAGTCGTCGAGGGCGGCGCAGACCCAGACGGCGTTCGGGTCCTCGATGGCGGAGAGGCCGGAGACCAGGCCGCCGCCGCCCCGCCGCAGGGTCAGCGTGCCGTCGTCGGCGGTGCTGAAGGACACCGGTCCCCGGTTGGAGGCCACCAGGACGGGGGCGGTGCCGGTCGCGTTCGAACGGTTGGTCGTGAGATCGCCCATGGTTGGCATCTTGCCGGGGGCTCGGCGTGGCAAACCCGTGGGGCCTGTCTTCGAACCCCGGCGTCACCCCGCGGACGCGGGTTCGAGGACAGGCCCCTAATGACGGGTGGCGTATTCCGGCACGGTGTGCATCGGGGGGCGTTCCAGGGCGGTCACCGGGTGGGTGTGCGCGGTGAAGGCGCGGGTTTCCGGGTCGCGGGTGAACTGGGTGAGGTGGGGGTGGACGAGGTCGGCCGAGGCCTTGAGGCGGTGGGTGCGGTCGAGCCGTTCCAGGGCGGTCCGGTAGATGGTGGCGGCCATCCGGCCGAGGGCCTGGCCGTCCTGGTGGCGGTGGTGCCGGACGCCGACGTCCACCTGGGCCAGGGCGTCGAGGCCGGCCACTTCCAGGGCGTCGACCAGCAGGCCGAGTTCGACGCCGTAGCCGGTGGGGAAGGGCAGCCGTTCGAGCAGTGAGCGGCGGGCCGCGTACTCGCCGCCGAGGGGCTGGACGAAGCCGGCGAGTTCCGGCCAGTGGAGGTTGAGCAGGGGGCGGGCGACGAGTTCGGTGACCCGGCCGCCGCCGGCGGGCAGGACGGCGCCGTCCGACTCCAGCGGGCGGTCGTACATGGCCTTGACCAGCTGGATGGACTCGTCGGTGAGCAGCGGGCCGACGATGCCGGAGACGAAGGCCGGGTCGAACTCGCGCAGGTCGGCGTCGACGAAGCAGACGATGTCGCCGTGGGTGACCAGCAGGGAGCGCCAGAGCACCTCGCCCTTGCCGGGGACGGCGGGCAGCCGGGGGAGGATCCGGTCGCGGTGTTCCACCCGGGCGCCGGCCTCGGCGGCGACGGCGGCGGTGGCGTCGGTGGAGCCGGAGTCGACGACGACGAGTTCGTCGACGAGCGGGAGGCGTTCCATCAGCTCGCGGCGGACGGTGCGGACGATGTCGCCGACGGTGGCCTCCTCGTCCAGGGCGGGGAGGACCACGCTGACGGTGCGGCCGGTGCGTTCCTTGGCGTCGAGGAGGGTGCGGACCGGCCGGTCGGCCGCGCTCCAGGAGCGGCGGTGGAGCCAGGACGCCGCCTGCGGGAGGAGCTCGGGAGTCGGTTCGGGGGGCACGGAGGTCTCCTCGGCGGGGTCGGTGGAATCTGTCATCTCGCGTGGCGGACGGTCCCGTTCAGGATTGGCGCCTTCGGATACAGTCTTCGTACAGCGGTCGGACCTTCGCACGCCGGGGTCGCCGTTGAGCAGCACCACAATTTCACAAGCTCATCCAGAGGGACTGAGGGAACGGCCCGTTGACGTCCCGGCAACCTTCTCGCGCGGCTGTCGTCGACAGGCCCCGGCGGGACAGGTGCCAATTCCGGCCCGTGCGCGACCGCGCCACGGGGAAGATGAGGAGAGAGGCCTCGCCATCATGGCTATCGACACCGCCGCACCAGTTTCCGTCGACCTCGGCCCCGCCACCGCGCTGTCCTGTCGCGAGTGTGGCACCCGTTTCCCGCTCGGCCCCAGCTTCGCCTGCCTGGAGTGCTTCGGCCCGCTGGAGATCGCCTACGAGTTCGGCAGCGAGGGCGCCGAGGAGCTGCGCAAGCGGATCGAGGCCGGTCCGGCGTCGATCTGGCGGTACGCGCCGCTGCTGCCCGTTCCGGCGGACGTGGCCTCGAAGCCGAACCTGAACCCGGGGTGGACCCCGCTGGTGAAGGCGGACAACCTGGGCCGGGAGCTCGGGTTCACCGCCCAGCTGCACGTCAAGGACGACTCCGGGAACCCGACGCACTCCTTCAAGGACCGGGTGGTCGCGTGCGCGATCGAGGCGGCCCGGGCGTTCGGCTACACCACGCTGTCCTGCTCCTCCACCGGCAACCTGGCCGGCGCGGTGGGTGCGGCGGCGGCCAGGGCCGGGTTCCGGTCCTGCGTGTTCATCCCGCACGACCTGGAGCAGGGCAAGGTCGTCATGGCCGGGGTGTACGGCGGTGAGCTGGTCGGCATCGAGGGCAACTACGACGACGTGAACCGCTTCTGTTCGGAGCTGATCGGCGATCCGGCCGGCGAGGGCTGGGGCTTCGTCAACGTGAACCTGCGGCCGTACTACGGCGAGGGGTCCAAGACGCTGGCGTACGAGATCTGCGAGCAGCTCGGCTGGCGGCTGCCGGAGCAGATCGTGATCCCGATCGCCTCGGGCTCGCAGCTGACGAAGATCGACAAGGGTCTCCAGGAGCTGATCAGGCTGGGCCTGGTCGAGGACCGGCCGTACCGGATCTTCGGTGCCCAGGCCGAGGGCTGCTCGCCGGTGTCGGCCGCGTTCAAGGCCGGCCGGGACGTGATCAAGCCGGTCAAGCCGGACACCATCGCCAAGTCGCTGGCGATCGGCAACCCGGCCGACGGCCCGTACGTGCTGGACATCGCCCGCCGCACCGGTGGCGCGGTGGAGGACGTCACGGACGCCGAGGTCGTGGCGGCGATCCGGCTGCTGGCGCGGACCGAGGGGATCTTCGCCGAGACCGCGGGCGGGGTGACCGTCGGCGTGCTGAAGAAGCTGGTCGAGACCGGGCAGCTGGACCCGTCGAAGGAGACCGTCGCGATCAACACCGGCGACGGCCTGAAGACCCTGGACGCCGTCTCCGAGGCCGGGATGACCGCCGTCATCCGCCCGACGCTGGACTCGTTCCGCGCCGCCGGCCTCGTGTCCGCCTGAACCACCCGCCCCCGCAAGGAGAAGTCATGAGCGCCAACGTCCGCATCCCCACCATCCTGCGCACCTACACCTCCGGCGCCGCCGAGGTGACCGCCGAGGGCGCCACCCTGGCCGAGGTCGTCGCCGACCTGGAGAAGAACCACGCGGGCATCTCGGCCCGCATCCTGGACGACACGGGCAAGCTGCGCCGCTTCGTGAACGTGTACGTGAACGACGACGACGTGCGCTTCGCCGAGGGCCTGGCGACCGGGATCGAGGACGGCGCCAGCATCTCGATCATCCCGGCGGTGGCCGGCGGCTGCTGAGCCCGCAAGAGAACCCGCGGTCGCCCGCGCGTACGGAATTCCGCTGTCCGTATGCGCGGGCGACCGCTCGCATTCCTGCGGGAATATTTCCGGGTCGAGTCGGAGTAGAGTGTCGCTCGGCTGGGAACAGGGTTTCCCTTTCGGCCCCGCAGTGCTCGTTCGGCCCCGCAGTGCTCGGCCCGGGGCGTCCGGCCGATGAGACCGGCCCGTGAAACATGTCAGGCAGATGTCAGAATTACCGCAGGCATTTGGGTAATTCGTCCGCTATGTCCGGCGTGAAATGCCGAGAACATCCCGATTCGGTCCGTCCTGTCCCTTGACGCCGTACCGGAATTACCGGTGGTTGGGCCTGTTGCAGAGGGCGTCGATCCGGATACATTCAGCGGCGGTCGACGCAATCACCCGCTCGTCGGAGGCCGCCTGGCGTCCTGTGCGGAGGGTTGCGGCGTGCACGGCTGCGCCCAGGGGGGGTTCCCCGGGCCGGCCTTCAACCAACCCGGGCCCGCGACCTGCGGGCGCGCGAAGGGCCAGCACAGCACTAGGGGAGTTCGGAATGGCTCAGGGCACCGTCAAGTGGTTCAACGCGGAGAAGGGCTACGGCTTCATCGCGGTCGACGGTGGTGCGGACGTCTTCGTCCACTACAGCGCGATCCAGATGGACGGCTACCGCACCCTCGAGGAGGGCCAGCGGGTCGAGTTCGAGATCTCCCAGGGACAGAAGGGCCCGCAGGCGGACATGGTCCGCGCGGCGGTCTGACCCCTTCCGGCTCCAGGAGCTCGGCGCGGCCCCACGGCTGGTGACCTCTCGCTTCTCGACGGGCCCGTGCGACGTGTGTCGCACGGGCCCGTCGGCGTTCCCGGGCGGCTCCCGCGGCGGCTCGCGGATTGCCGATTGGGCTTGCACTCGACCACCCGGAGTGCTAATCATTGGCGTTAGCACTCACAGTGTGAGAGTGACAGCGGACCGGGTCGGTGAGGCCCCCGGGAGCGGCAGGGGAATGGACCTCCGCGCACCAGGGCCGTCCGTCGCGGGCACCCCTTGGTCCGAGCAGTCGACCGTGTCCCGGAGGACCACTTCTGATGGCCAAGATCATCGCCTTTGATGAGGAAGCTCGCCGCGGCCTTGAGCGTGGCATGAACCAGCTCGCCGACGCAGTGAAGGTCACGCTCGGCCCCAAGGGTCGCAACGTCGTGCTGGAGAAGAAGTGGGGCGCCCCCACGATCACCAACGACGGTGTCTCCATCGCCAAGGAGATCGAGCTCGAGGACCCGTACGAGAAGATCGGTGCCGAGCTCGTCAAGGAGGTCGCCAAGAAGACGGACGACGTCGCGGGTGACGGCACCACCACCGCCACCGTGCTCGCCCAGGCCCTGGTTCGCGAGGGTCTGCGCAACGTCGCCGCCGGCGCCAACCCGATGGCCCTGAAGCGCGGCATCGAGAAGGCCGTCGCGGCCGTCTCCGACCAGCTGCTGGCCCAGGCCAAGGACGTGGAGACCAAGGAGCAGATCGCCTCCACCGCCTCCATCTCCGCCGCCGACACCCAGATCGGCGAGCTGATCGCCGAGGCCATGGACAAGGTCGGCAAGGAAGGCGTCATCACCGTCGAGGAGAGCAACACCTTCGGCCTGGAGCTCGAGCTCACCGAGGGCATGCGCTTCGACAAGGGCTACATCTCCGCCTACTTCGCCACCGACCTGGAGCGCATGGAGGCGACGTTCGAGGACCCGTACATCCTCATCGCCAACTCCAAGATCGGCTCGGTCAAGGACCTGCTCCCGCTGCTGGAGAAGGTCATGCAGAGCGGCAAGCCGCTGGTCATCATCGCCGAGGACGTCGAGGGCGAGGCCCTGTCGACCCTGGTCGTGAACAAGATCCGTGGCACCTTCAAGTCCGTCGCCGTCAAGGCCCCGGGCTTCGGTGACCGCCGCAAGGCCATGCTCGGCGACATCGCCATCCTCACCGGTGGCACCGTCATCTCCGAGGAGGTCGGCCTGAAGCTGGAGAGCGCCGGCATCGACCTGCTGGGCACCGCCCGCAAGGTGGTCATCACCAAGGACGAGACCACCATCGTCGACGGTGGCGGCGACAGCGAGCAGGTCGCGGGCCGCGTGAACCAGATCCGCGCCGAGATCGAGAACAGCGACTCGGACTACGACCGCGAGAAGCTCCAGGAGCGCCTCGCCAAGCTGGCCGGCGGCGTGGCCGTCATCAAGGCCGGCGCGGCCACCGAGGTGGAGCTCAAGGAGCGCAAGCACCGCATCGAGGACGCCGTCCGCAACGCCAAGGCCGCCGTCGAGGAGGGCATCGTCGCCGGTGGTGGCGTCGCCCTGCTGCAGGCCGGTGTCGCCTTCGACAAGCTGGAGCTGGACGGCGACGAGGCCACCGGTGCCAACATCGTCAAGGTCGCGCTGGAGGCCCCGATCAAGCAGATCGCGACCAACGCCGGCCTGGAGGGTGGCGTCGTGGTGGAGAAGGTGCGCAACCTCCCCGCCGGTCACGGCCTGAACGCCGCCACCAACGAGTACGTCGACCTGGTCGCCGAGGGCATCATCGACCCGGCCAAGGTCACCCGCTCCGCGCTGCAGAACGCCGCCTCCATCGCGGCGCTGTTCCTCACCACCGAGGCCGTCATCGCCGACAAGCCGGAGAAGGCCGCCGCGGCCGCCGGCGGCGGCATGCCGGGCGGTGACATGGACTTCTGATCCTGATCGCTCCGATCGGATCGGCTGGTTCCTCGTCCGTGTGGGCGGCTCCCTTCGGGGGGCCGCCCACACGGCGTTTCGGCGTTCGGGGGAGTTGAGGAGAGGATGGACGGATGGCTGCCGACGACATCGAGACCGCCCTGCACAACGCGCGGGCACTGATCCTGGCCGACCTCACCGCGCGGGACGTGGCGGACGCCGCCGTCGTCTCGCTGGTGGAGCAGGCCGTGACGCACCGCCGCTGGTGGCTGGAGCAGTGGCCCGACGGCACCGACTACGTGCTCGGACTGGTCGCCCAGGACGTCCAGGACGCGCTCCTGGAGGCGTACGGCCGCTGGCCGCTGTGCACCGACTGCGCGGCCGACGGGGATCCGCACGCGCTGAGCGTGGAGCCCGAGTTGGGGCCGGAGCCGCACTGGGTGTGCGGCAAGCAGGGCGCGGTGGTGGCTCCGGTGGGGGAGCTCTCCTAGGCCGCGCGGCGCGGCTGACGGGCGCGCGCGTGCGGGGGGAGCCGGCTGCTGCCCGCGCGTGCGGGCGCGCGGGCGGGCTCGTGTCAGAGGGCGCCGAGCTCGGCCGTCAGGTTGGCGTGGGCGGCCGCCGTGAAGCGCTCGCGGGCGGCGGGCGTGCGGTAGAGCCCGGGCAGGTCGAGCAGGGCGAGCAGGTGGCGCAGTACGGCGGCCCGGCCGGCCGTGAAGTCCGGTGCGGGGACGAAGCCGTACTCCTCGCGGACGGCGGCCGCGTACGCCGCGTACGCCTCGGGGGTGCCGCCGAGGACGGCGAGGTCCGCGTCGCAGAGCACCTCGCCGTTGCGGTCGCCGGGGGCGGGGTCGTGGCCGACGGTGAGCAGCACGAGGCGCTCGACCTCGGCGACCCGCTCGGCGGGCAGCCCGGCGGCGGTCAGCGCGCGGACGGCGAGGGCGGCGCTGCGCTCCTCGTTCTCGGTGCGGTCCGGCCGGTAGACGGCGTCGTGGAACCAGGCCGCGAGGCGGACGGCCTCCGGGTCGGCGGCGTGCCCGGCCAGCTCGTCGACGTGCCGCAGCACCGCGCGCAGGTGCGCGACGGTGTGGTACCTGCGCTGCGGCTCCGACCAGCGGCGCAGCAGCTCCCGGCCGTACGGCTCGGGGTCGACGGCGGCGCCGCAGCGGTGCAGCAGGGCGGTCCAGGCGGCGAGCAGGTCCTCGGTCGGCATGGGCACATTGTGGCGGACGGGCCCGGCCCTGGACCTATAGGTAGGTTGGCGATATATGTAGTCGTATGACAGAACGCTCCATGCAGGAGCCCACGCTGCTGCTGCTCACCGCCCTGGCCGACGCGCCGAGACACGGTTACGCGCTGATCCAGGAGGTCGCCGCGATCTCGGACGGCCGGGTCAAGATGCGCACCGGCACGCTCTACGGGGCGCTCGACCGGCTGCTCGGCCAGGGCCTGATCGAGGTCGCCGCCGAGGAGGTGGTGGACGGTCGGGCTCGGCGCAGCTACGCGCTGACCGGGGCCGGCCGGGACGCGCTGGCCGCCGAGGCGGAGCGGCTGCGGGCGGTCGCCACCGAGGCCGAGCGCCGACTGGCCAAGATCCGGTCGGTGCTGCCGGGCGGGGCCGGGTCGCAGGGGCGGCCCGCGGCGGGGGGAGGCTTCTCATGAGCGCACCGGCGATCGGCGCGGGGCCCTCGGTGGCGCTGCGGACCGCGCTCCGGTTCTACCCGGAGCGGTACCGCCGCGAGCGCGGCGAGGAACTGGCCGAGGTGTTCGCCGACACGACGGCGGAGGGCGGCCGCCTGGCGGTCACCCGGGAGCTCCTCGGCCTGGCGGTGTACGGGCTGCGGGTGCGGCTCGGGCTGACCGGGGCCTCGCCGGCCGGGCGGCTGTTGGCGCTGGTCGCGCCGATGCTCGCCGGCGCGGTGGCCGGCGCGACACTGGTGGCCTGGGCGGCCACCGCGGGCCGGGTCGCCAACCGGCTCTCCTGGGACGGCTCGTACGGCACCTACGCCGAGCTGCTCTCCCGGCCGGTGGCCGCCGCGCTGCTCCTGGTGGCGGCGCTCCTCGGGCGGTGGACGGCGGTGCGGGGCAGCGCGCTGGTCCTGGGCGCGGTGGGGCTGTACGAGCTGGTGGAGGCCGTGTGGGTCTCCTCCTTCGACGCGTGGTGGAGCGGCTACATCGGGATGGCCTCGCTGCCGCTGGTGCTGGCCGCGCTGCTGCTGGCCGCGGCGCCGACCGACCTGCTGGCCCGGCCGACCTGGCGCGCCGGTGGGCTGGTGCTGGTGTCGGCGGCCGTGGGCGGGCTGCTGGAGACGGCCCAGAACTGGGACGACGCCACCTTCCCGCTGGACCTGCCGTGGGTCGTGGCGATGCTGGTCCTCCCGCTGCTGCTGACCTTCGCCGGGCTGCGCGGGCGGGCGGCCCCGGCGGCCGCGGGGGTGGCGGTGCTGGTGCTGACCGGGCCGGGCTGCCTGTTCAACATCTGGCGCGAGTCCCGGGGTATCTCGCACCTGCTTCCGGTGGCGGCGCCGACGGTGGCGCTGCTGGTGCTGGTGGCGGTGGTGGTGCACCGGTCCGGGCGGCGCGCGGCGGTCGGGGCGGTCCACGGGGCGGTCCACGGAGCGGCGTGACGGCGGTGACTGAGGGCTGGTGGGGCGGGGCGGCGGGACCGGGCAGCTCCGGGGGCGTTCCGGTGTGACCGGATCGGGCCCCTGGGGGTCACCGGGGGTCGCCGGGCTCCGCCGGATGTGGCAGTCTGTCGAATATGTCTAGACCAATTTTCGAAGTCATCGCGCTGACGCCCCAGGACGCCCAGGCCGCCGAGTCGGGCGGCGCCGACCGGCTCGAACTGGTCACCGACATGGCCGCCGACGGGCTCACCCCGTCCGTCGAGGACTTCGGCCGGATCCGGGCCGCCGTCGGCATCCCGCTGCGGGTCATGCTGCGGATCCGGGACGGCTTCGCCCCCGGCGACGTGGACGAGCTGTGCGCCCGGGCCGCCGCGCTGCGGGCCGAGGGCGCCGAGGAGTTCGTCCTCGGCTTCCTCGACGCCGACGGCGCCGTCGACCTGGCCGCCACCACCGCCGTCGCCGAGGCGATCGCCGGCTGCCGCTGGACCTTCCACCGGGCGATCGACCACAGCACCGACCGGGCCGCCCTGCGGGCCGCCGTCGGCGGGCTGCCCGGCCTGGACACCTTCCTCACCTCCGGCGCGGCCGCCGGGGTGGACGCCGGGCGCGAGGTGCTGTCGGCCGAGCTGGCCCGGGCCGGCGAGCCCGGGTACCGGCAGCGGATCCTGATCGGCGGCGGTCTGCGGGCCGAGCACCTGAAGGAGCTGCGGGCGGAGGGCTTCGACGCCTTCCACGTCGGCGGCGCGGTGCGGGTCGACGGCTGGCGGACGCCGGTGGACGCGGCCAAGGTCGCCGAGTGGCGGGCGCTGATCGACGCCTGAGCGCGTGCCCGGAGGGGCCGGTCCGCGGGTCGGCCCCTCCGGGTGGGCGAGCCGCTACCGCAACTGCTCAGGCAGCGGCTCGCCGTGCAGCACCGTCAGCCCGGAGACGGCACGGGTCAGCGCCACGTACAGCCGCCGCAGTCCGGTCCGCTCGTCCGGCTCCCCGGCGATCACCGCGGCCGGCTCGTCCAGCACCACGTAGTCGTACTCCAGACCCTTGGCCAGCGAGGCGGGGACGAGGGTGAGCCGGGCCTCCGCGCTGGTCTCGGTGCCGGGGGAGAGGTACGGCAGGCCGGCCGCCGTGAGCGCCTCGGCGAACCGCGGGATGCGGGCGTCGGCGACGATCAGGCCGGTCGAGCCCTCGTGCTCCAGCGCCTCCCGGCAGGCCGCGAGGACCGCCTCCGTGCCGTCCCCGTCCCCGTCCGCGATCGGACGGATCGTCAGCGAGCCGGGCGCCTCGCGGACCGAGGAGGCCGGGGCCAGGCCGGGGGCGATCGCGGGGAGCAGCCGGGAGGCGTACGCGATGACCTCCTCCGGCACCCGGAAGCCCTTGGTCAGCTCCTCGATGTGCGCCTCCGGCTTGCCCAGGTGGCGCAGCGCCTCCGGCCAACTCGCCGTCGCCCACGGGGTGGTGCCCTGGGCGAGGTCGCCGAGGACGGTCGCCGAGCCGGTGGTGCAGCGGCGGCCGACCGCGCGGTACTGCATCGGGGAGAGGTCCTGGGCCTCGTCCAGCACCACGTGCCCGAGCGAGGGGGTGCGCTGCACCAGGTCGGTCGCCTCGTCCACCAGGACGGCGTCGGCCGCCGTCCAGCGGGCCGTCTTCACCGAGCGGCCGGGCTTGGGCCACAGCACCGCCCGCTGCTCCTCGGGCGTCAGCACGCCCTCGGCGCACTCGGCCAGGAACTCCGGCTCGGAGAGCAGTCGCAGGACCAGCTTCGCCGGGTCGACGGCCGGCCAACACTCCTTGACCACCGCCTTGACGGCGCTGTTGCGGGCCACCGCGTCCTGCACCCGGTCGTCCGGGGCCTCGCCGCCCTGCTCCATCTTCAGCAGCACGGCGTGCGCGATGCGCTGCGGCAGGGCGTCCCTGGACGCGCCGTAACGGACCTCGCGGCCCTTCAACTCCTCGATGATCTCGACCAGTTCGTACACCGGCACGCGCCAGCGGCGGGAGCCGCGGACCACCACGCAGGGCTCGGTGGGCAGCGAGATGCCCGAGCGCACGGCCCGGCGCAGCACCTCGGCCATCCGGGCGTCGCCCTTCAGCCGGGCCGCCTCCGGGGTGTCCTCGCCCCGCACCTCGACGTGTCCGACCAGCTGCTGCACGGTGGCCTGGGCGACGTCCAGCTCGCCGAGGGCAGGGAGCACCTGCTCGATGTAGGAGAGGAAGGCGTTGTTCGGGCCGATCACCAGGGTGCCGGTACGGGCCAGGCGCTCGCGGTGCGCGTACAGCAGGTAGGCGACGCGGTGCAGGCCGACGGCGGTCTTCCCGGTGCCGGGCGCCCCCTGGACGCAGATGGTGCCCGTGATGTCGGAGCGGACGATCTCGTCCTGCTCGGGCTGGATGGTGGCGACGATGTCGCGCATCGGGCCGACGCGGGGCTTCTCGATCTCGGCGGCCAGCAGGGCGGAGGTCTGCTCCGTCTCGGCCGGGTCGGTGAGGTGCTCGTCCTCGTAGGCGGTGAGCTCGCCGCCGGTGTAGCCGAAGCGGCGGCGGCGCTCGACGTCCATCGGCTCGGTGCGGCTGGCCCGGTAGAACGGCTGGGAGACCGGCGCGCGCCAGTCGATCACCATCGGGTCGCCGTCGGTGTCGTGGACGTGCCGGCGGCCGATGTAGAAGCTCTCGCCGCCGCTGCCCTCGCTCAGCTCCTCGCTGATCGCGTGGAGGTAGTCGAGGCGGCCGAAGAACAGCGGGGTGTGCGAGAGGTCGGCCAGTGCGGCGATCCTGGCCTCGATCTGGTTCTGCAGGACGAGGGTGGTGACCCAGCTGCCGGTCACGTCGCGGATGTCGAGCGACTCGACGTCCTCGCGCATGGCGCGCAGCGCGGCCCGGGACGCGGCCAGGTGGTCGCGTTCGCGCTGGAGGGGGTCGGTGGTGGGGGTGGCGGGCACAGCGAACCTTCCCGGCTGCCCCGGTGGCGGGTGCAGCGGATCGTAGGAGCTCACGGTGGGCACGCCGACCGGTTGCCGTGCGGTCGGCACCTCCCCCGGCTGCCTGCGGGACTTCAGCAGGTACCACGGTTCGGGAGGGGGCAGACGGACGATCTTAGACCCGTCCGTCCCGGGGTTCCAGCCGTGCTCCTCCCGGGGTTCCGGCCGCACCGGCCCCGGGGTTCGGGGCGCGCCGGTCCCGGGGTTCGGGGCGCGCCCCTCCCGGGTTCCGGCCGTGCGGGCCTCGGGGTTCGCCCTACCCCGGCCCCGGGGTCCGCCGTACACCCGCAGGACGACCCGCGCACCTGCGGATACGGCCTTTGGAGTGATGCCGACGGCCGTCCGGGTGCCTACCGTTGAAGACATGAGCACCACGAACCGAACCCCCCGATCCGGCCCGTCCGGCGCCACCGCCGCCTCCGGGCGTCACCGCAGCCCGCTCAGCACCGCCGTCCGCAACGTCGGCATCGCCCTGGACACCGCCGCGCGCGTGATCTTCCTCGGGCGCGACGGTGTCCGGTACTGAAACGCCCGGTACTGACGCGCCCTACAGCACGTCGTCCGCGTCGATGATCCGGTACGCGTAGCCCTGCTCGGCCAGGAAGCGCTGCCGGTGGGCGGCGAAGTCCTGGTCCACGGTGTCCCGGGCGACCACCGAGTAGAAGTGCGCCGCGTGGCCGTCCGCCTTGGGGCGCAGCACCCGGCCGAGGCGCTGGGCCTCCTCCTGGCGGGAACCGAAGGTCCCGGAGACCTGGATGGCGACGGTGGCCTCGGGCAGGTCGATCGAGAAGTTCGCGACCTTGGAGACCACCAGGACGCCGATCTCCTTGTTCCGGAAGGCGTCGAAGAGCTTCTCGCGCTGGGCGTTGCTGGTCTCGCCCTTGATCACCGGGGCGTCCAGGGCCTCGCCGAGCTCGTCCAACTGGTCGATGTACTGGCCGATGATCAGCGTCTGGTCCTTCTCGTGCTTCCTGACCAGTGCCTCCACCACCCGCCGCTTGGTCGCCGTGGTGGCACAGAAGCGGTAGCGCTCCTCCGGCTCGGCGGTCGCGTAGGCGAGCCGCTCGGAGTCGGTCAGGGTGACCCGCACCTCACAGCAGTCGGCCGGCGCGATGTAGCCCTGCGCCTCGATCTCCTTCCACGGCGCGTCGAAGCGCTTGGGGCCGATCAGGCTGAACACGTCGCCCTCGCGGCCGTCCTCGCGCACCAGCGTGGCGGTCAGGCCGAGCCGGCGGCGGGCCTGGAGGTCGGCGGTGAACTTGAACACGGGCGCGGGCAGCAGGTGCACTTCGTCGTAGACCACCAGCCCCCAGTTGCGGGCGTCGAACAGCTCCAGGTGGGCGTAGACGCCCTTCCGCTTGGTCGTCATCACCTGGTAGGTGGCGATGGTGACCGGGCGGATCTCCTTCCGCGTCCCGCTGTACTCGCCGATCTCGTCCTCGGTGAGCGAGGTGCGCTTGACCAGCTCGTGCTTCCACTGGCGGGCCGAGACGGTGTTGGTGACCAGGATCAGCGTGGTCGACTTGGCGTGCGCCATCGCCGCCGCGCCGACCAGCGTCTTGCCGGCGCCGCAGGGCAGCACGACCACGCCCGAGCCGCCGTGCCAGAAGCCCTCGACGGCCTGCTCCTGGTACGGGCGCAGCTGCCAGCCGTCCTCCTCCAGGTGGATCGGGTGCGCCTCGCCGTCGACGTACCCGGCGAAGTCCTCGGCGGGCCAGCCGAGCTTGAGCAGCACCTGCTTGATCTGCCCGCGCTCGGAGGGGTGGACCACCACGGTGTCCGGGTCGACCCGGGCGCCGACCAGCGGGACGATCTTCTTGGAGCGCAGCACCTCCTCCAGCACCGGCCGGTCGGTGGTGGTGAGCACCAGCCCGTGGGTCGGGTGCTTGACCAGCTGGAGCCGCCCGTACCGGCCCATGGTGTCCGCCACGTCCACCAGCAGCGCGTGCGGCACCGGGTAGCGCGAGTACGTCACCAGGGCGTCCACCACCTGCTCGGCGTCGTGCCCGGCCGCCCGCGCGTTCCACAGCCCGAGCGGCGTCACCCGGTACGTGTGCACGTGCTCGGGCGCCCGCTCCAACTCGGCGAACGGCGCGATGGCGCGACGGCAGTCGGCGGCCTTGGGGTGGTCGATCTCCAGGAGAAGAGTTTTGTCGCTCTGGACGATGAGCGGTCCGTCGTTCACGCGGGGGAGCCCTCCACTGGCTGACAGGGTGGATTGACGCAGACCCTCCAGTGTCGCGCATCGCGGGGGCTGCGCGGGAGGCCGCTCGGAGTGACCACGGTGCGTGCTCGCTCGTTGAGCTGGTCATGAAGAAGTCGAAGCGTGTTCTCACCGCCCTCGCCCTGATGGGCTCGGCCTTCGCGGCCACCGCGTCCTCGGCCGGTTCGGCGCATGCCCTCGCGGGCATCGGGGAGGGGCCCGGCGGGCTGCTCGCGGCGCCCGGGTTCCTGTTGGCGGACACCGTCACCGGGGGTGCGATGCCGGTCGGGCAGGGGCAGATCGGCAGCCTGGCGGACAAGGCCGTGCAGGAGAAGATGAAGGAGGCGCAGCAGGGGCACTGAGCGCCCCGGGGGTCACTCGTCGAGTTCCGCGACGCCGGTGATGCGGTGCAGGGCGAAGGTGCGGAGTTCGTCGGCGTGGTGGTCGAAGGCGGTGACGAAGCCGCCTTCGACCTTGACCGGGTCGATGATCCGCTGGCTGGCGATGCCCTCGGCGTTGAGGTAGCCGATCCACATGCGTTCGCCGAGCAGGACGGCCGTCTGGAGGGCGGCCAGGGTCTCCGCGGCGGCGGTGCGGGGGAGGTGGCGCGGGTCGGGGGTGGGATCGCGGCGGGTGGCGGTGGCGGCGCGGTCGCCGGCCCGGATGGCCTTGATGGCGGCCGCGAGCAGGGTGTCGTCGGGGGCGGGCGGCCCGTCGGGGACGGGCACGGGGGCGGTCCGGGGCGGGGTGCGGTGGCTGTCCGGACGGGTGATCAGCACGTCGCCTTCGGCGGACTCGGCGGCCGGGGCGTAGCCCATGGTGCGCAGGGCGGCGAGCAGGACGTCCGGGGCGGCCTGGGCGGCGAGGACGGTGGGGGCGAGCAGCCGGAGCCGCAGCTCGGCGGAGCGGCGGTCCGCGAGCACCTCGCCGAGCAGTGACGGGTCGTCGCAGCGCAGGTAGGAGGAGGCGGCGCCGACCCGCAGGACGCCGTGCCGGCGGGCGACGTCGTCGATCAGGTAGGCGAGCGGCTGCGGGACGGGTGTGCGGCTGTGCTGCTCCAGGAAGGTCCGCAGGTCGGTGGCGGTGCGGCCGGCGTCGAGGGCGCGGCGGACCGAGGCCGGGGTGAAGCGGTAGACGGTGGCGCCGCCCTTGGACTCGATGTCGGCGCACAGGGCGAGGGCCTGGGCGAGCGGGGTGAGCAGCGGGCCGGGGGCGATCGCGGTGAGGTCCGGCTGGAGGATCACGTGGTCCAGCGGCTGCGGGAGCAGCGGGGCGAGCACCTCGGCCGGGTCGGACTCGGCGGTCAGCAGTGCGCGGCCGGGGGCGGCCAGGGCGCCGCGGCCGGTGATGCCGAGGAGTTCGGCCTCGTCGAGGGTCCAGGCGGTGAGCTCGTCGCGCAGTTCGCGGCCGTCCGGGCCGGTGGGGCCGCCGCGCAGCGGGCGCTGCCAGCGCAGGGTGGGGAGCAGTTCCTCGGCGGTGGCCGGGGTGCCGGGCGGGAGTTCGGCGAGCAGGGCGAGGGCGGCGCGGCGGACGGACGGGGCGAGGGTGCGGTCGAGTTCGGGGCCGAGGGCGGCGCGCGGCTTGCCCCGGCCGTCCGGGGTGCCGGTGAGGGCGGGGACGCGGGTGGCGGCGAGCCAGGCGGTGGCCAGTACGGACCAGCGCTCGGCGGTGTCCAGGTGCAGCCAGGCGTCGTATGCCGGGGTGGGGGCCCAGCGTTCGTCCACCTCGCCGTCGGGGGCCAGCAGCCCCGCGGTGTAGGCGAGCTCGAGCCAGAAGGCGGTCTGCTGCTCGGTGGTCTCCAGGGCCTGGGCGGTGCGCTTGAGGTCGCGGACGCCGAGGCCGCCGGCGCGCAGGGTCAGCGGCGGGGTGAGGGCCCAGCCGTCCAGCAGCTCCTCGACGGTCTTGACCGCGGTGTGCGCCTGGCCGGCCGCGGCGCCGTCCACGGCCCCTGGGTCGCGCGGGGCGGCGGCGGGCACCGGCTCGGGCTGGACCGGTTCGATGGTGCGGTGGGTGCGGCCGCCGCGCAGGTGCAGCGCGAGTTCGCGGGGCAGGACGACGCTGCCGGGACTGGTGGGCAGCAGCAGGCCGCGGGCGAGCAGCCACTCGACCGGGCTCTGGGCGTCCTCGGCGGTGACCGGACGGGTGGCGTCCGGGACGGTGCCGGTGGGCGGGCCCCAGACCAGCCGTTCCAGCAGCCGCAGCGCGGCCTCGGGCGCGGTGGCGAGCAGCGCGGCGCAGCGGGTGCGGTCGGTGAGCAGCGCGGTGAGCGCGGCGATCGCGCTGACCGGGTCCGGGGTGGCGGGTTGCCCGGCCGAGGCGAGCAGCTGCTGCAGCCGGGCCGGGGACATGCCGACGGTGGCGTCGGCGAGGGTGGGGCCGAGTCCGGTGCGGCCCGGGTTGGTGGCGGTCGGGGCGAGCGCCTCGCGGACGGCGAGGACCAGCCGCAGCCCGTTGTCCGGGCCCCAGAGCAGCGCCCGGTCGCGCAGGGTGGCGATCGCGCGTGGCAGGGCGGTGGCGACGGCGGCCCGGTCGGCCGGGGTGAGCGGGGTCGCGCCGGGGTGCGGCTTGACCTTCGCCGGGCCGGTCAGCAGGGTGCGGACGGTGCTCAGCGAGGTGCCGTCCGGGGCGGTGGCCAGCGCCTCGGCGACCTGGAGGGTGAAGCGGTCGAGCCGTTCCAGGGCGCGCAGCGCGGAGGCGCGCGAGGAGAGCCGGGCGGACAGCTGGGTGAGGTCCCCGGGGACGGGGTTCAGCAGGTCGGGGCGGGAGCGGAGCAGGGCGGCGAGCGCGTCGTCGGGACGGGAGCGCAGCTCCTCGGCGAGGGTGCGCGGGCCGGTGGCGGACCTGCCCCGGCGTTGGGGGCCCTGCTGTGTGGTCATTCGACCTAGGTTAGTCGGGCGAGCGGACGGCGCGGTGTCCCTCGGCCGCCGTACCTCCGGCGCACCGCCGGGCGCGCGGACGTACTCGCGCGGGCGGGGGCGGGGTGGGTAGCGTCACGCCGAGGGCGGTTCGGTGGCGGCCGGTACGGGCGAGGCGGGGTGGTCGGTGTGACGGACGGCGAGTGGTGGCGCAAGAGCGGGCCGTGGAGCGAGCGTTCCGGCGGCGGTTCGGCGGACCGTTCGGCCGACCGTTCGGACGTCGGCCCGGACGTCGGCCCGGACGCCGGCCCGGGCGGGGCCGCGTCCGGCGGCGCCCCGGGGGCGCCGTCCGCCCCCGCCCCGGAACGTGACCCCGACAGCGTGTACGACCCGCCGGCGCCGAGCGCGGCCGGCATTCCGTCGGTGCCGCTGGACCTGCCGGACCTGGCCGCCGTCGAGGAGCGGTCGGACGCGATCCCGCCGCCGACGGTGTCGAGCACCGGCCCGTGGACGATGACGCTCTTCGACTTCTCGGACGGGCCGCGGCCCGCGCCGAAGCCGATCCCCGAGCAGCGCACGGCCGAGGAGGAGGCGGCGGCCGCGCCCGTGGCGGAGCCGGCGAAGCCCGCGGACCTGAGGAAGAAGCCGCGCCGGGGCCTGCTCAGGCCGGCCCCGGCCCCGGCCGCTCCCCCCGTGCCGCCCCAGGCCCCGGCCGGGAAGGCCGGGGGCAAGGTCAGGGGCAGGGGCAGGGGCAAGGTGGCGGAGAAGGATGCGTCCGCCCGCAAGCCCTCCCCGCTGATCCTGCTCTCCTGCCTCCTGCTGGTCGGCGGGGCGGTCTCCGGGTTCTTCCCGGCGATGCTGGCCGGCTGGGGCCTCGGGTACCTGTCCCGCCGGATCTCCGAGCTGATGCGCAAGTTCGTGGTCCTCGGCATTCCGCTGATCACGATGAGCGCGACCACCCTCTACTCCATGCAGCGGGCCAAGCAGGGCGGGGGCCAGGGCGGCGGCCTCCAGACGGGCTCGCCGCTGGGCGAGATCAGCTGGTCGTCGGCCCCGACCGTGCTGCGGGTGTCCGCCGTGCTGTCGGCGGTGGTCCTGCTGCTGCTCGCCATGCGCCGCCGCCCGCCGCAGGAGGGGTGAGCCGGGGCCGTACCGGCGGTCCTCCCGGGACGGCCGGGGCCTGAGCCGACGCCGTACTGCTCCGGCTGCGCGTCGGCGGCCGGGTCAGTCGTCGGCGAGGTGCACGAGGCGGCGGAAGGTCTCCGGGTCGCCGAGGTGGCCGACGATCCACCGGGCGACGGTGGCGCGGGTGACGGTGCCGGCGCGGGGGAGCGGCCGGTCGTACGAGACCTGGGGGCCCGGGGCCGGCGGTCCGTCCTTGAGCATCGGCACCCGGACCACCGTCCAGGCGGTGTCGGACCCGGCGAGCACCGCCTCCATCCGGGCGAGGTCGTGGTGGATCTCCCGGTACAGCCGGTCGGCCACCAGCGTGGCCACCATCCGCTGGGCGAACGGGAGCCGGCTGGTGTCCAGGCCCGCCGAGCTCATCGTCACCAGGTGCCCGGCGCCGCCGTCCCGCAGCGCCGCGGTCAGCTCGCGGGCGCCGTCGGAGAAGACGGAGGTGGCCCGGCGACCGGTGGTGCCGAGGGTGGCGACGACGGCGTCCTGGCCGTTCAGCGGGCCGTGCAGGGAGCCCGGCCGACCGACGTCGGCCCGTGCGGTCAGCGGGGTGCCGTGCGGGAAGTCCGGCAGCCGGGCGGGGTCGCGGACGACGGCGGTCACGGTGTGTCCGGCGGCCAGCGCGAGGTCGACCACCAGGCGGCCGGTGCGCCCGGTGGCTCCCACGACTGCGATCCTCATCGGTTCCTCCTCGGGATGCCCGGGACTCGGGGGTTCGGGCTCGGGGTTCGGGCTCGGCCCGGGCCTGGGCTCGGGCTTGGGCCCGGCAGCGGTTGTCATTCATTCAGACGGGCTGTATGAATGAAATCAAGTGAACCACAGCACACCCCGAGCGCAAGCCCAAAGGAGCGATGGGACATGGGAGTTCGACAGGCTCAGTACCCCGACCTGGACGGCCGGGTGGTCGTGATCACCGGCGGCAGCCGTGGCATCGGTGCGGAGACCGCCCGCGCCTTCGCCCGGCAGGGCGCGGCCGTCGCCGTCCTCGGCCGCGACGAGGCGGCGCTGACGGCGGTGGCCGAACAGCTGCGGGCGGAGGGGGCCCGGGCACTCGGGCTGGTCGCCGACTGCACGGACGCGGCGGCGCTCGGCTCCGCCGCCGCCAGGATCGGCCGGGACCTCGGCCCGGTCTCCGTCCTGGCCGCCTTCGCCGGCGGCGACGGCTACCCGGTGTCGACCGTCCACGAGACCGAGGAGCACTGGCGGGCCGTGCTGGACGGCAACCTCACCGCCACCTTCCTCACCGTCCGGGCCTTCCTGCCCGGCCTGCTGGTCCGCGGCGGCGGCTCGATCGTCACCATGGCCTCCACGGCGGGCCGGCTGCCCAGCGGAGCCTCCGCGGCGTACGCCACGGCCAAGGCGGGGGTGCTGATGTTCACCCGGCACCTCGCGCTGGAGGTCGCCGACGAGGGCGTACGGGTCAACGCCGTCGCGCCGGGTGCCGTCCGCACCGAGCGGACCGCCGCGCGGATGCCGCCCGAGGTGCAGGCCACGGTCGCCGCCGCGCACCCGCTGGGCCGGCTCGGCGAGCCGGTGGACATCGCCTCGGCCGCGCTCTTCCTGGCCTCCGACGCGTCCTCCTGGATCACCGGGCAGACCCTGGACGTCAGTGGCGGGCGGATCATGCTCTGAGCCGCGCGGCCGTCCCGCCGGGCGCCCGGTGCGGCCGGGTCGTCCCGCCGGACGCCGGTGCGGGCGCCGGTGCGGCCCGGTCGGATGCGGGCGCGGCCCGGCCCGGGTGAACCGATCGGCGATACTGCCAGTTCACGCGGAACGAGTGGAGGCGAGCGGGATGAGCCCCCGGTCCTACCGGATGGGACAGCGGCAGGCGGAGGTCGACGAGACCCGCGCCCGGATCGTCGCGGCCGCCCGCGCGCACCTGGCCGAGACCGGCGGGGTCTCGCTGGACGCGGTCGCCCGCCGCGCGGACGTCGCCCGGGCGACCGTCTACTACCAGTTCGGCTCCAAGGCGGGCCTGCTGGAGGCGGTCTGCGACGCCCTCGCCGAGCAGGGCGGCATGGCCCGGCTCGCCGAGGCCTTCACCCTGGCCGACCCCTGGGCGGCGGTGGACCGCTTCGTCGAGGTGATGGGCGGCTTCTGGGCGTTCGACCGGGTCTGCACCCGCCGCCTGCGGGCGCTCGCCGCGCTCGACGAGGAGGTGGGCCGGGTCATCGCCGACCGAGACGCCCGCCGCCGCCAGGGGGCCGCCGTGCTGTCCGGCCGCCTGCCCGCCGCCCCGCCGGACGCGGCGAGCCTGCTGTTCGTGCTCACCGCCTTCGAGACCTACGACGCGCTGGCGACGGACGCGGAGGCGGAGGACGCGGAGGGGGCGTCGGGCGGCGGCGACCTGACGGTGGCCACCGCGACCGTCATCCGCCTGGTCCGCGCCGCCCTGGGCGGGCCGGGGGACGGGCGGTAGGGGGCGAGGCCCGCGGGCCTCGGTTCAGGGGGAGCGCCTCGACGCCCGAGAGCAGCGGGATGAGCCGGAACCGGCCGTCCCCGTTCTGGGCGAAGGTCGTGAGGCGGTCGTGGCAGCCGCCGTGGCAGTACGTGCACTGGTGCAGGTCCAGGTGCCGGCCCGCGGGGGCGGCGGAGCGGTGTCGGCGGGGGCGGCGGTGTTGACGGTGCCGGCGACGGCAGAGGGAGCCGGGCCGCCATCGGAGCGGCGTGGCGGGCTGGCACCCCGTGCGGGCAGGGGGTTAACACCCGTACGGGACGGGTGCTTTCCCCGTTCTGCGGGTCGGCCGGCCGCGGCCAGACTCTGGGCATGCCCGCGCAGCCCGTGATGACGCCCGAAGCACCCGAAGCGCCCGAAGCACCCGAAGCCCGCGAAGTCCCCGCAGTGCCTGGAGCGCCCGACACCTGCGCCGCCCCGCGGTCCGGGAGCGGCGGCAGCGACTTCGCCGAGTTGACCCGCCGGATAGCCGCCGAGGGCCTGCTCGACCGGCGCCCCGGCTACTACGCCGTCCGCGCGGGCCTGGTGCTCGCCGCCTTCCTCGGCGGCTGGTGCGCCCTGTTCGCGCTGGGCGACACCTGGTGGCAGCTCGGCCTGGCGGCGGCGATGGCCGTCGTCTTCGCCCAGGTCGGCCTGCTCTCCCACGACCTGGCGCACCGCCAGGTCTTCGACCGGCGGGTGCCGAGCGAGATCGGCGGCCGGATCGCCGCCAACCTGCTGATGGGCATGAGTTACGGCTGGTGGATGAACAAGCACACCCGCCACCACGCCAACCCGAACCACGAGGAGCGGGACCCGGACGTCGCCCCCGATCTCCTGGTGTGGTCCGGGCGGCAGGCCCGGCAGGCGAGCGGCCTCGCCCGGTTCATCGGCCGCCGGCAGGCGTACCTGTTCGTCCCGCTGCTCCTGCTGGAGGGCCTCAACCTCAGCTTCAACAGCTTCCGTGCGCTGCGCAGCCCCGTGATGAAGCGCCCGGTGCTGGAGGGCGTGCTGCTGGTGGTCCACTTCGTCGGCTACCTCGGCCTGGTGTTCGCCGCGCTCCCGGCGGGCAAGGCGGTCGCCTTCCTCGCCGTGCACCAGGCGCTGCTCGGCGTCTACCTGGGCTCCGTCTTCGCCCCGAACCACAAGGGGATGCTGATGGTGACGCCCGGCATGAAGCTCGACTTCCTGCGCCGCCAGGTGCTCACCTCGCGCAACGTCCGTGGCGGGCCGGTCGTCGACTCGGTGATGGGCGGCCTCAACTACCAGGTGGAGCACCACCTGTTCCCCAGCATGCCGACCCCGGCCCTCGGGCGGGCGGCCCGGATCACCAGGGAGTTCTGCGCCGAGAAGGGCGTCCGGTACTACGAGACGGGCCTGTTCCGCTCCTACCGGGAGATCTTCGGCCACCTGCACCGGACGGGTGAGTCGATCCGCTCCGGCTCGGGCGCGTGAAGGCCCGGCTTTCGCGACGTGACGGCCTGAGGTCCTGAACGCCGTTGTCCCGCACGGGAAGTCGGATCCGCCGACCTCCCGTGCCGGACGGTTTTCCGGCGGCACCGCCCGGCCACTCGCGCGTTCGCGCGTCCGCGCCCGTACGATGCCCGAGCGGGGGGTGGGCGGACGCCGGGGGTGGGTGTGGTTCGGTTCTGGCTGAGGTGGGTGCTGGTCGCGGTCCTCGGGGCGGCCGTCGTGTTCGGCAGCTGGGCGGGGTGGCGGCTCTACCGCGACACGGCCATTCCGGCCCCGCCGGACGTCCAGGGCCTGGCGCGGGCCGCGGACACCGCCGAGGCCCGCCGGACGGCCGAGGGGCGGATGGCGGAGCGGATCGACCGGCTGCCCGAACTGTTGCCGTGGGCGCAGGGGTTGGGGCGGTCCACGGTCGACGTGTGCCGGACCGACTATCGCGGCGACCTCTGGATCCGGGGCAAGTGGCTGCCGACGGCCTGCGAGCGGACCGTGAACGTGTACCTGGCCTTCGACGGGGCCGACGTCCGTGCCCGGCTGGCCGATCTGGACGGCTATCTGGACGGCCAGGGCTGGCGGAGCTCGCAGCGCTGGAAGGGCCTGGTCGCGGCCGACGAGTACGACCACCTGCCGCCCGCCGAACCGGCCCCGGAGGAGGCGCAGGAGGCGGCGGCCAGGCCGATCACCCCGTCCGTGGAGTTCGAGGCGGCGACGGACGAGGCGGTGCGGACGGAGCTGGTCGTGAGCGTCGCCCGGCCGCCGGGGCCCGAACGCCTGACCTCCGGCGAGGACTACTGGTACGAGAAGTACGGCAGCCGGCGCTACCGGAACGACGAGGGGCAGCGGTCCGAGTACCTGATCTGGCAGCCCGTGCGGCCGAGCGAGGTCACCAGGGCGGCCGAGGGGCGGTACGTGGTGGTCCTCGGCTTCACCACCAGGTACACGGAGAAGCACGGAACGCCGTAGCCCCCGCCGTGCCCGAGGACGGTCCGCCGCCTCCAGCGCCCGTTCGCCGAGTACGCCGGCGCCTCCCCGAAGCGGGTGCTGCGCCGCGCCCGCCTCCACGAGGCCGCCGAACGCGCCGCCGGCGACGGCGAGTCGGACCCGGCCGGGCTCGCTACCGAGCCGGGCTACGCCGACCAGGCGTACCTGAGCAGGGACTTCACCGCCGCCGTGGGTGTTTCCCCGGCCCGCTGCGCGGGGACGCGCCGGCCCTAGGCTCCGAGGAAGCGCTGCAGCTCGTCCAGCATGTAGTTGGCGCCCGTGTACCCGATCCCCTGGAACCACAGCTGGTCGTCCACCGGGAACGCCCGGTGCCCCTTGACCGCCCCCAGTGCCTGCCAACCCGGGCTCGCCAGCACCGAGGTGGTGCCCGCGCGCCCCGGATCGCCGTAGGTCGCGTACAGCAGCAGATCGCCGTCGGCCCTGGCGAGCTGGTCCGCCGGGATCTCGAAGTCCGACTGGTCGACGTTCTGCGCGTCCGGCCGGCCCACCTCGGCGTCGGCGAGCACCGTGCCGGGAAAGCTCTGCCGGCCGAACAGCCGGATGCCGCCGCCCTCCACGAACCGCACCAGGCTCACCTTGCGCCCCGACAGCTTGGCCGCCGCCAGCGCCTGCACCACCTGCCCGACGTGCCTCTGGTACGAGCCGGCGAAGGCCGCCGCGGCCGCCTCCCGGCTCAGCGCCTGGGCGTGCAGCTGGAAGTCGGCCTTCCACGGCGCCCCGGTGGTCTGGGTGAGCACGGTCGGGGCGATGCCCCGCAGCTGTTCGTAGCGGTCGCCGTCGCGGGCCTGGTTGGAGAGGATCAGGTCCGGCCGCAGCGCCCGTACGGTCGGCAGGTCGGGTGCGCCCGCCGGGCCGACCAGCCGGATCCCGGCCGTCCGGGAGGCCGGCCAGTACCCGGGGTAGCTGGTGTCGCGGGCCGGCAGCGCGGCGCCGACCGGGGTGATGCCGAGGGTCAGCGCCGAGTCGAGCACGTCGGTGTCCAGCACGACCACCCGCATCGGCGCGCCCGGCACCACCACCGGCCCGGTGGCGGCGTTCACCGTCACCGGCGGCAGCGGGGTCGGGGACGGCGGGGTCGGGGACGGCGTGGCGCCGGGGGCGAGGCCGTCCGTGGCCGCCGGGGCCGGGTGGTGGTCGGTGCACCCGGTGGCCGTCGCGAGCACGGCGGTGCCGAGGCCGGTGAGGAGGGTGCGGCGGGAGATCCGGGGCATCGGCGGTCCTCTGGCGTCGCGGCGGGGTCGGGGCGCCGTCGATTATGTCCGAAATGGCAGCTAAAGTGCCGTTAAGGGCGCCGTCAGGCGGGAGCACCGTCCGGGGTGAGCGCCGACCACGGGGCGCCCGGCACGACCAGCGGCGTGCCGGTCACCGGGTCCGGCACTACCACCGAGTCCAGCCCGAACACCTCCCGCACCAGCTCGGCCGTCACCACGTCCCCGGGCGCGCCCTGCGCCACCACCCGGCCGTCCCGCATCGCCACCAGGTGGTCCGCGTACCGGGCGGCCTGGTTGAGGTCGTGCAGCACCGCGACGACGGTCCGGCCGCGCTCGACGTTCAGTCGCCGGACCAGGTCCAGCACCTCCACCTGGTGCGCGATGTCCAGGTAGGTGGTCGGCTCGTCCAGCAGCAGGATGTCGGTGCCCTGGGCGAGCGCCATCGCGATCCAGGCGCGCTGGCGCTGGCCGCCGGACAGCTCGTCCATGCTCCGCTCGGCCAGCTCGGCGGTGGAGGTGCGCTCCAGCGCCTCCGCGACCGCCGCCTCGTCCTCCGGCGACCACTGCCGCCACCAGCTCTGGTGCGGCTGGCGGCCGCGCGCGACCAGGTCCGCCACCGAGATGCCCTCGGGGGCGGTCGGCGACTGCGGCAGCAGGCCGAGCCGCTGGGCGATCCGCTTGGTCGGGATCCGCGCCAGCTCCTCGCCGTCCAGCAGCACGGCGCCCCGGACCGGCTTCAGCAGCCGGCCGAGGGCCCGCAGCAGGGTCGACTTGCCGCAGGCGTTCGGGCCGACGATCACCGTCACCCGCCCGTCCGGGACGCTCACGTCCAGGCCCTCGACGACCGTGCGCGCCTCGTAGGCCAGGGTGAGGCCCCTGGCCTCCAGACGGTGATCGGACATCAGGAACCTCCACGGCGGGATCGGATCAGCAGCCACATCAGGTACGGCGCGCCGACCAGGCCGGTCACCACGCCCACCGGCAGCTCCGTCGGGGCCAGCAGCCGCCGGGCGATCAGGTCGGCGAGGACCACCACCAGCGCGCCGGTCAGCGCCGAGCAGAACAGCGGGACCTGCGCCGAGCGGGCCAGCCGCAGCGCGATCTGCGGGGCCATCAGCGCGACGAAGTCCACCGGCCCTGCGGCCCCGGCCGCGCACGAGGCCAGCACGATGCCCAGCAGGGCCATGCCGAGGCGGATCCGGTCCAGGCGCAGGCCGAGCCCGACGGCGGTGGCGTCGTCGAAGGAGATCGACCGCTGGGCGCGGGCGGCCCACAGCGCGACCGGCAGGGCCGCGAGCAGCACCCAGGCGAGCCGGTCGGCCTGGTCGTAGCCGGCGCCGTTCAGGCTGCCGGTCATCCAGACCTTGGCGGCCTGGGCCTGGAAGCCGTCGCCCTTGGTGAGGAAGACGGAGGTCAGTGAGGACAGCGCGACGCTGACGCCGATGCCGATCAGCACGAAGCGCTGGGCGTGCAGGCCGCGCCGCCAGGCCAGCGCGTACACCAGCAGCCCGGCCACCAGACCGCCGGCCACCGCCGCGTACGGGGCCTGGCCGGTCGAGCCGACCACGCCGTACGCCGTCAGGCCGACCACGGTCGCGGTGGCGCCCCAGGTCACGCCCACCACGTCGGGGCTGGCCAGCGGATTGCGGGCGACGGTCTGGATCAGCGCCCCGGCCAGCCCGAGCGCCAGGCCGACCAGCAGCCCGACCACGACCCGGGGCAGCCGGAACTCGCCGACCACCAGCTCGTGCGGGCTCGGCCGCCCGAGCACCACCTTGACCACCTCGCCCGGCGCCACCGTGGACTCGCCCAGGCAGAGCGAGGCCACCGCGGTCGCCGCCAGCGCCACCAGCAGCCCGGCGGTGACGGCCACCGAGCGCCGGTGCACCAGGAACGACACCCGCCCGGCCCGGACGGCCGAGTAGCCGCGCAGCGACACCGACGTCATGCCGCCACCACCTTCCTGCGGCGGACCAGGGCCACCAGCACCGGGACGCCGACGAGGGCCGTCATCACGCCCGCCGGGACCTCGGACGGCGGGAACAGGACCCGGCCGAGGGTGTCGGCGAGCAGCAGCAGCGCCGGGCCGAGGACGGCGGAGAAGGCGAGGATCCAGCGGTGGTCGGCGCCGGCCACCGCGCGGGCCGCGTGCGGGACGGCGAGGCCGACGAAGGCGATCGGGCCGGCCGCCGCGACCGCCGAGCCGGTCAGGACGGTCGCGCCGAGCGCGCCGACGGCCCGCACCAGGCCGGTCCTGGCGCCCAGCCCCTTGGCGGTGTCGTCGCCGAGCGCCAGCGCGTCCAGCCCGCGCGCCACCGCGACCACCAGCACCGTGCCGACGGCCAGGAACGGCAGCAGCTGCCAGGCCACGTCCGAGGTCCGCCCGGAGAGCGAGCCGACGTGCCAGAAGCGGAACTGGTCCATGGTGGCCGAGTCGGTGGTCAGCACCAGGGTGTTGAGCGAGGCGATGAAGGCGGACGCGGCCGAGCCGGCCAGCGCCAGCTTGATCGGCGTGGCCCCGCCCCGGCCGCGCCCGGCGAGCCCGTACACCAGCACGGTGGCGATCACCGCGCCCGCGAAACCGAACCAGACGTACCCCGTGAGGGTGGAGACGCCGAAGCCGGAGATGGCGACCACCACACCGGCCGCCGCCCCCTGGGAGACGCCGAGGATGCCGGGGTCGGCGATCGGATTGCGGGTCAGGCCCTGCATGACGGCCCCGGCCAGGCCGAGCGCCGCGCCGACGGCCAGCCCGACGACCGTGCGCGGCACCCGCAGCTCGCGGACCACCACGGCGTCGGCGGTGTCGCCGCCGTGCAGCAGGGCGTCCAGCGTGCCGCCGAAGGGGATGGTCCGGCTGCCGACCGCCAGGCTGAGCAGCACCGCGGCGGCCAGGACGGCGAGTGCGGCGGCGAGCCACAGTATTCGGCGCCGCGGCGCGCGGTACGGCGCGCGGGGCGCACCGGGCGGTGCGCTGGTGTCGGTCATGGGCCCTCTCCGCAGACAACTCAGGTAAACCTAAGTTCCCCCGTGAAGCCCGGGCAAATTGCCTCGTGGCCCATGGCCCCCGTTGGGTAGCCTGACGGCATGCCCGCGACCTCACCCGCTCCGCTCACCGTCGGCTTCGACCTCGACATGACGCTGCTGGACACCCGGCCGGGTATCCGCGCCACCTACCTGGCGCTCTCCGCCGAGACCGGCACCCACATCGACGCCGACCTGGCGGTCACCCGGCTCGGCCCGCCGCTGCTGGACGAGATGCGCAACTGGTTCCCGGAGGGCGAGGTGGAGCGGGCCGTCGACCGCTACCGCGAGCTCTACCGGGACCACGCCTTCGCGCCGACCGTGGCCCTGCCCGGCGCGCACGCCGCCGTCGAGGCGGTCCGCGCCCACGGCGGCCGGGTCGCGGTGATCACCGGCAAGTACGAGCCGAACGCCCGCCTCCACCTGGAGCACGCCGGGCTGGCCGCGGACACCGTGATCGGCGACCTGTGGGCGGAGACCAAGGGCGTGGCGCTGCGCGAGCACGGCGCGAGCGTCTACGTCGGCGACCACCTCGGCGACATCAGGGGCGCCCGGTTCGCGGACGCCCTCGCGGTCTGCGTGCCCACCGGCCCGTACAGCGCGCGGGAGCTGCGCGAGGCGGGGGCGGACGTGGTGCTGGCGGACCTCACCGGCTTCCCGGACTGGCTCGCCGGCCACCTGGCCGAGCGGGGCTAGCGCGCGGGCCCGCGGCGGCCGTCGGCGGCCGTCAGGACCCGACGGGCCCGGTTCGGCGGCGCTGGGCCCGGGCGTTCAGCAGCAGCCCGGTCAGCGCGGCCAGGAAGCCGGCCGGCATCAGCATGCTCAGCCAGTACGCGGCCGTCGGCAGCGGCGTCAGGTGAAGGAACAGCGGGACGAAGGTGACCAGGGTGGCGAGTGCCCCGAGGCCGAAGACGATCGCCCCGGCCTTGACGTACACGTCACCGGGGTCGGCGCTCTGGCTGCTCACGTCTGCTCACTCCTCCGGGCCGGTCGGGACTTCTCCCAGTCTGGCAGAGCGGCCTGCGGGCGGTCCCACCGGAGCGGGTCGGTCACGTTGCGCAGTTTCCCGGCAGCTGAACGTTTTGATCCCTGTTGAGCGGGGGTATGCACGGGGTGCCGAGGGGCGCTACAGGTGCGCCCCGCGTCCTCAGACCCGGGGGTGTGAGCCGATGGACCGCGCGGAGCCGCGCCACGGCCGTGCCGGCGCCGGGTTGCCCGTGACCGCGAGATCCCGCTCCCGCCGCCCCGACCGGGCCTCGGAACGCGGATCCCTCGCGGAACGCGGATGAGGCAGTGACGGACGGTTAGTCTGCTCCTGACCGCGTGCCGACCACGAGTGCCCACGGGCGCCGGAGCGGGGTCGGTCGCCTTTCCCCACCACCCAGTGATCCCCGGCCAGGGCCGGGATCCCTCACACCCATTCGAGGACTGTTCGAGATGCCCACCGGCCAGGTCAAGTGGTTCAACGAGACGAAGGGCTTCGGCTTCCTGTCGCGCGACGACGGCGGCGACGTCTTCGTCCACACCAAGGCGCTGCCCGCCGGTGTCACGTCGCTGAAGCCGGGTCAGCGGGTCGAGTTCGGCGTGGTCGCCGGCCACCGCGGGGACCAGGCGATGGCCGTGCAGCTGCTGGACGCGCTGCCCTCGGTGGCCGCCGCCCAGCGCCGCAGCGCCGACGACATGGCACCGATCGTCCAGGACCTGATCACCACGCTGGACGCGGTGCTGCCCGGCCTGCAGCGCGGGCGCTACCCCGCCAAGCCGACCGGCCAGAAGCTGGCCGGCCTGCTGCGCGCGGTGGCCGACCAGTTCGACGTCTGACCGACGGGCACGTGGGAACGCGGGCCGGCTAGAACGAGAGCGCACCCGGGTCGAGCGGGGGCACCAGCCCCTCCGCCGCGGCCCGGGTGAGCAGCGCGTGGACGGCCGCGTAGCCCTCCTCGCCGAGGTCCTCGGAGAACTCGGTGACGTACAGTCCGATGTGCTGCTCGGCGACGGCCAGGTCCATCTCCTGGGCGTGCGCCAGTACGTACTCGCGGCTCGCCGCCGGGTCCGCCCAGGCCTGCCGGACGGAGGCGCGGATCGCGTCGGAGATCTCCCGCAGCCGCTCGGCACCGAGCGAGCGCCTGGCGACGATCGCGCCCAGCGGGATCGGCAGGCCGGTCTCCTGCTCCCAGGCCTCGCCCATGTCGGCCAGGCTGTGCAGGCCGTACTGCCGGTACGTGAAGCGGGCCTCGTGGATCACCAGGCCGGCGTCCACCCGGCCGTCCCGGACGGCGGGCATGATCTCGTGGAACGGCAGGACGACGATCTCGCCGAAGCCGCCCGGCACCGCCCGCGCCGCCCAGAGCCGGAACAGCAGGTAGGCGGTGGAGCGCTCGGAGGGCACCGCGACGGTCTTCCCGGCGAGGTCGGCGGGGGAGTCCACACCCGGCAGGGTGAGCACCAGCGGGCCGCAGCCGCGGCCCAGCGCGCCGCCGCAGGGCAGCAGGGCGTACTCGTCCAGGACCCAGGGCAGCGCGCCGTAGCTGATCTTCAGCACGTCCAGCTCGCCGCGTTCGGCCTGGCCGTTGGTGACGTCGATGTCGGCGAAGGTCACCTCGGGGGCGTCCACCCCGGGCACCAGGCCGTGCGCCCAGGCGTGGAAGACGAAGGTGTCGTTCGGGCAGGGCGAGTACGCGATGCTCAGCCGTTCAGCCACGGCCGGCCTCCTCAATCGGTTGGTGCCGCGCGGCCGGTTCGTGCGCCGCGGCCAGTTCCCGGACGGGCAGCGCGGCGAAGGCCCGTTCCAGGGCGGCCAGCGCCTCGCCGATCCGCCAGGCGGACCGGTCGCGCGGGCCCACCGGGTTGGACACGGTGCGCAGTTCGAGGGCGGGCACGCCGTACCGGGCGGCGGCCTCGGCCACGCCGAAGCCCTCCATCGCCTCGGCGGCGGCGCCCGGGTGGCGGGCCGCCAGCTCGGCGGCCCGCTCGGCGCTGCCGGTGACGGTGGAGACGGTCAGCACCGGGCCGACGGTGAGACCGGGGCCCAGCGCCCGCGCGACCAGGGCGACGGCGGCCGGGGGAGGGGTGTGCCGGACGGTGCCGAAGCCCAGTTCGGTGACGTCGGCGAAGCCGTCGGGGGTCTGGGCGCCGAGGTCCGCGGCCACGATCGCGTCGGCCAGCACGGTGGCGCCGACCGGGGCGAGCGGGGCGAAGCCGCCGGCGATCCCGGCCGAGACGGCCAGGGCGTACGGGTGGGCCGCCAGCGCGGCGGCGGCGCCGGCCGCGGCGGCGGCCGGGCCGACCCCGGCGGCCAGCACGTCCACCGGCACCCGCTCGGCCCGGTGCAGCGTGCCGCCGGGCAGCGGCAGCGCGGCGGACCCGCCGGGCAGGCCGCGGAGCACGGCCTCGGCCTCGGCGGCCACCGCGACGACGACGAGCAGCCGGGCCCGTGCGGGGCCCGACTGCTCGCCCTGGCCGTCGGTGACGGCGTGCGCGGTCATCGCAGGACCGTCAGCTGCCCTGGGTGTTCAGCTGGAAGTACCAGACGGCGACCGGGTTGTCCGAGTTCTTGTCGCCCTCGACCACGGTGACCAGGGTCTTGCCGCTGGCGTTCAGCACCTTGTTCGCCTGCTGGGAACCCGACCAGGTCGGGCCCTTGGCGTACGAGAACAGGCTGAAGCGCCCGCCCTGGCCGGTCGAGCCGCCGTTGGTGAAGGCCCACCAGCCGGTCTCGGCCACGTTCGGGGAGACCCCGACGCCGACCCGGTCGCTGCCCACCACGTCCCTGGTGGGCAGCGTGCCGTTCTTCAGGGCCTCGGTGGCCTTGTCCTGGCACTGCATCTGGAGGTCCTCGGTGATCGGGCTTCCGCCGTTCCAGCACAGCGGGTCCGCGACGATCGAGGAGTTGCCGACCGTGAGGGTGGCACGGTGGGAGCTGTGCTCGGTCTGGCCGGCGGCGATGGCGACGGAGGTGCCCACCGTGGCGGCGCCGACCACGACGACGGCGCCGAGGGCGGCGATGGCACGGGAATTGAGGCTCATGCGTCAGAATCTACCGGGCCTGGCCGATCACGCGACGCGGGGGTCGGCACCGCGTGTTGTCACCAGGCCCCGGGTCAGGCCACCCGGGGCGCCGCCGGGTGCCGCCGCAGACCCACCCGGAACAGCGAGCGCAGCGTCCACAGCAGCACCACGCCGACCACCCCGGCGGCGATCGACAGGCCCAGCTTCCCGTTCAACGGCAGCAGGATGCCGACCGCGCCGCCGGCCACCCAGCACAGCTGCATCAGGGTCTCCGAGCGGGCGAACGCCGAGGTCCGCACCGCCTCCGGGACGTCCCGCTGGATCAGCGCGTCCAGCGCCAGCTTGCCCAGCGACGCCGCCATCCCGGCAGCCCCGGCGACCAGAACCACCGTCACCACGCCGTACCAGAGCGCGGCCGCCGCCGTGACGCAGGTCGCCAGCAGCAGCATCGCGGTGACCGTCGCCTCCGGGCCCCGGGTGCGCAGCCAGGAGCCGAGCACCGAGCCCAGCGCGTTGCCCGTCCCGGCCGCCAGCGCCACCAGGCCCAGCGCCGCGGTCGGCCGCAGCCCGCCGATCGGCTCCTCCCGCAGCAGGAAGGCCAGGAACATCACCAGGAAGCCGACCAGCCACTTCATCGCCGACATCGCCCGCAGCGCCAGGATCACCGAGGGGCCGACGGTGCGCAGCGAGGCCTTGACCGGCGGCGGCCTGTGGTGGATCAGGTGCGAGCCCTCGCCGTGCACCTCGGCGTGCAGGACGGCGCGCTGCTCGCCCTTGGCCGAGTCCACCGCGGGCGGCAGGTGGAAGGCCATCAGGGTGCCGATCACGAACACCAGGAAGGCCCCGCGCAGCGGCCAGCCGGGCCCGAGCAGGTGCAGCAGCCCGCCGACCGCGGCCGCCACGCCGGTGGCCAGCAGCCCGGCCAGGGTGACCCGGGAGTTCGCCTTCACCAGGGACAGCCGGCTCGGCAGCAGCCGGGGCACCACCACGCTGCGCACCACGCCGTACGCCTTGGACGCGACCAGCACGCCGAGCGCCTCCGGGTAGAGCGCGATGCCGCCGCCGGCGATCACCGCGGCCATCGTCCAGGCCAGCACGGCCCGGGCCAGCATGGCCGTCGCCATGGCCGCCCGGCGGCCGTGCGGCAGCCGGTCCAGCAGCGGGCCGACCACCGGGGCCAGCAGCGCGAACGGGGCCATCGTGATCAGCAGGTAGAGCGCGACCCGGCCGCGGGCCTCGCCGGTGGGCACCGAGAAGAAGATGGTGGACGCCAGTGCGACGGTGATCAGCATGTCGCCGAAGGAGTTCAGCGCGTGCAGCTCGATCAGCTTCGCGAGGCCGGACTCGCCCGCGCCCTCGGCGGCGGTGGCCCGGCGGATCCGGCGGCCGGTGCCGTGCACCACCTTGCCGGTGCGGGAGCCGGCGGCGGAGGCGGTGCGGACCAGGAAGTGCCGGCGGGGCTCGGGGGTCTCCGGCTCCTCCAGCTCCTTCGGTTCCGCCGGGGCCGGGTCGAAGGCGGCGGGGGTGTCGGGGGCCCCGGCCGCGGACCGGTCCGCGGATTCGGCGGACGCCTCGGCGCAGTCCGCCGGCGGCGGTTCGCCCGCGCCGGGGACCGGAGGCTGCTGCCGCGGCACGGCGTCCGTCTGGTCGGGGCTGCCGGCCTGCGGGACACGCAGTACGTGCTGCGGCGGTTCGGGGTCCGCCACAAGCCCATCCTGCCCCAGAATCGCCGAGCCGACGCGGGACCGGGCTCCGCTCGGCGCGGCCCCGGAACGGCCGTGTCCGCCCCGGACTGTGCCGGGGCACCGACCGGCGGGTAGCCTGCCCAGGGTCGACCCGCCGGAGCGCCGGGGCGCCGGTAGGCCGGTCGAGCGGCGCGGCCGGTACCCGAGGGGGCTCCCGGTCGCGCAGAATGGACGTGGGACACCAAGCCGCGACGGAACAGGCAACACGCCGTGGGCGACAGAAGAACTGGGAGAGAATCGACGCCGTGAGTGCTGCGATGCGAAGCCGTACCCCCGACCGGCTCTGTGCCGAGGCCGTCGAACTCGCCCGCCAGGCCGCCGAGGAGGCCGTCGGTGCGGAGGCCGTCGGGCCGCACCTGGGTGTCCAGGCGGACGCCGACCGCGTCGTCACCCACACCTTCGAGTGCCTTGACGCGGCCTACCGCGGCTGGCACTGGGCGGTCACCGTCGCGCGTGCGCCGCGCGCCAAGAACGTCACCCTGGACGAGGTCGTGCTGCTGCCCGGCGACGACGCGGTGCTCGCCCCGGAGTGGGTGCCGTGGAGCGACCGGCTGCGCCCCGGCGACATGGGCCCGGGCGACCTGCTGCCCACCGGCGCCGACGACCTGCGGCTGGAGCCCGGCTGGACGGGCGAGGACGAGCCCGCGCCGAACTCCGCGGTCGCCCTGGCGGACGACGAGGACATGGTCGTCACCGACCCGCACGTCGAGCCCGCCCCGGCCCGCGCCCGGATCAACGCCGTCGCCGAGGAGCTGGGCCTGGGCCGCAGCCGGGTGCTCTCCCGGCTCGGGCTGCACCTGGCCGCCGAGCGCTGGGAGAAGTCCCACGGCCCGCAGACCGCGATGGCGCAGGCCGCCCCGGCCTCGTGCGCGAGCTGCGGCTTCCTGATCCCGATCGGCGGCTCGCTCGGGCAGGCCTTCGGCGTGTGCGGCAACGAGTTCGGCCCGGCCGACGGCCAGATCGTCTCCTTCGCGTACGGCTGCGGCGGGCACTCCGAGGCGGCCGTGATCCCGGCCCCGCCGGCGCCGTCCGAGCTGATCCTGGACGAGCTGGTGGTCGAGCCGCTCCCGCTGCACCCCGACCGCGCCTCCGGCTCCGTCGAGCCCGACGCCCCCGCCGAGGAGCTCGGCCACTCCTGAGCCCCGTGCCCTCCGCGGCCCGCCCGGTCACCGACCGGCGCGGGCCGCGGTGCTTTCCGGGCGGCGGGAGGGCCGCCGGGGCCGCCGCCGGCGGGGCGCGTGGTCGGGAGCAGTCAGTGGGGCAGGGAAGAATGCCCTACGACGAACAGGGCAGCGGAAGGCGGCAGGTCCAGTGGAACCTCGGATCATCGGCAGCGGCACGGACGAGCACCTCGCGGACCCCTTCGGCAGCGCCGCGCTGCGCCGACGGGTGCTGGCCGCCTGGGCCGCCTCGCCGGCCCGGTTCCGGGAGGACGCCAACGCCGAGGAGGAGCTGGCGCTCGGCGGCTACCGGGACCGCCTGGTGGTCGAGTTGGCGCAGAACGCGGCCGACGCCGCGGTCCGGGCCGGCCAGGGCCCCGGCCGGCTGCGGCTGACGCTCGCCGACGGCGTGCTCGCCGCCGCCAACACCGGCGCCCCGCTGGACGCGGCCGCCGTCGAGTCGCTGTCCACCCTGCGCGCCTCCTCCAAGCGCGGTGAGGAGCCCGCCGTCGGCCGGTTCGGGGTCGGCTTCGCGGCCGTCCTCGCCGTGACCGACGAGCCCGCCGTGCTGAGCGCCACCGGCGGGGTGCGCTGGTCGCTCGGCGAGGCCCGGGCGCTGGTCGGGGCCCAGCCCGAGCTGGCCGACGAGCTGCGCCGCCGGGACGGCCACGTGCCGCTGCTGCGGCTGCCGTTCGCGGCCGAGGGGCCGGCCCCGGCGGGCTACGACACGGTGGTGGTGCTGCCGCTGCGGGACGCCGCCGCCGAGGACCTGACCCGCCGTCTGCTGGCCGGGATCGACGACGCGCTGCTGCTCACCCTGCCCGGCCTGCGCGAGGTCGTGGTGGAGACCCCGGACGGCACCCGCACGCTCACCCGGGAGGCCGCCGAGGCCCGCCCGGACGGGGTCACCGAGGTCACCGTCACCGACGACGCGGGCGGCCGGCCGCGGCGGACGCTCTGGCAGACCGTCGGCGCCTCCGGCACGCTCGCGGCCGAGCTGCTGCTCGACCGGCCCACCGAGGAACGCTCCCGCCCGTACTGGACGGTGACCTGGGCCGTCCCGGTCGGCCCGGACGGCGCCCCGCAGCGGCCCGCGATCGCCTCCGTGCTGCACGCGCCGACCCCCAGCGACGAGCCGGTCGGCCTGCCCGCGCTGCTGATCGCCTCCTACCCGCTGGACTCCACCCGCCGGCACGTCGCGCCCGGCCCGCTGGCCGACTTCCTCACCGAGCGCGCCGCCGACAGCTACGCCGAGCTGCTGCGCGCCCGCGGCGCCGACCTCGGCTCGCTCGGCCTCGTCCCGGCCCCGCTCGGCCAGGGCGCGCTGGACAACGCGCTGCGCGCCGCGGTGCTCTCCCGGCTGCCGGGCACGCCGTTCCTGCCGCACCCGGCGCCGGTCGAGGAGGGCACGCCCGCGCTGCGGCCCCGGGACGCGACGCTGCTGGAGGGCGCGGACGGCTCGGTGGTCGAGGCGCTCTCGCCGATCTTCCCCGGGCTGCTGCCGGCCGGCCTGGAGCGCCGCACCGAGCTGCGGGTGCTGAACGTGCGCCGGGTGCCGCTGGCCGAGGTGGTGGACCAGCTCGGCGGCCTGGACCGCGAGCCCGCGTGGTGGCGCAACCTGTACGCGGCGCTCGGCGCGGCCGACCCGGAGGCGCTCGGCGCGCTGCCCGTCCCGCTGGCCGACGGGCGGACGGTCACCGGGCCGCGGCGCGTCCTGCTGCCCTCCGAGGACGCCGACTGGGCGGCCTTCCCCGGCTATCCCGAGTCGCTGGCGGGCGCGCTGGCCGCGCTGGACCTGCGCCTGGCCCACCCCGAGGCCGCCCACCCGCTGCTGGCCAAGCTCGGCGCCGGCACCGCCACCCCGGCCGGGGTGCTGGACACCCCCGAGGTGCGGGCCGCCGTCGCCCGCTCCTACGAGCTGGCCGAGGACGACCTGGACGCGGCGCTCGAACTCGCCGACGCCGTCCTGGCGTTGGTGAAGGCCGCCGCCCCGGAGCCGGGCGCCCACCCGTGGCTGGCCCGGCTGGCGCTGCTCGACGACGAGGGCGAGCCCGCCCGGGCCGGTGAACTCGTGCTGCCCGGAAGCCCGTTCGCCGCGCTCGCCCGCGAGGAGGACGCCGGCTGGGTGGACGACGAGCTGCTGGAGCGCTGGGGCCCGGAGGTGCTCGCCGCCGTCGGTGTGCTGGCCGACTTCGTGCTGGTGCGCGCCGAGGACGTGGTGCTCGACCCGGACGACCTGGAGCGGCTCGACCCGACCGCGCCGGCCGACCGCGCGGCCGGCGGCCACCCCACCGGCCTGCTGGACGAGGCCCCGGACGGGCTCGCCGAGTGGGCCGAGGACGCGCTGGAGGCCCTGCAGGCCGACGAGGCGATCGGCGTCCCGCCGGTGGCCGCCGAGCTGCTCGCCGTGCGCGACCTCGACCTGGTGGACGACGACGCCTGGCCCCAGGCGCTCGCCGCGCTGGCCCGCCCGCCGTACCGGGACGCCGTGGTCGGCCCGGTGCGCACCCTGCTGCCGGACGGCTCGTACGCCGACCTGCCGCCGTACACCGCGTGGTGGCTGCGCGACCACCCGGTGCTGGCGGGCCGCGAGCCGGCCGGCCTGCGCGCCGCCGGGGCGGACCCATTGCTGCGCGGCCTGTACGACGAGGCCCGCACCACCCTGGACGAGCAGTTCCTGCACGCGCTCGGGGTGCGCACCACGCTGGCCGCGCTGCTCGCCGAGCCGCACGGTCCTGACGAGGTGCTGGACCGGATGACCGACCCGGCCGCCGAGGTCGGCCACCGTCAGCTGCACGGCATCCACACCGCGCTGGCCCGGGTGGACCGCGAGCGGATCGAGCCGCTGGACGTGGTGCGGGCGCTGCCGCCGCTGGACCCGGAGACCGGGCGCCGGCCGGCCCACACCGTGGTGGTGGACGCCGTCGAGGCGGTCGTCGCCGACGCCCCCGACCTGGTCCAGCTGCTGCACCCGTACCCGCTGCTGCCGGTCGCCCCGGCGCTGGCCGCCGACCTCGCCGAGCGGCTGCAGGTGTCGCTGGCCAGCGAGGTGGCGGGCGGCCGGGTGCTGTCCGAGGGCGTGCTGCACCGGGTGCCGGCGGTGGTGCGGGAGCTGCTGCCCGGCTGCCCGGTGGCGTACGAGGAGCACGAGGAGCTGCTGGTCGTCGGGCCGGACGGCGGCGAGGCGGCGGTGGACTGGCGCTGGGACACCGGGGCGCAGGCCCCGGAGCCGCCGTACGACCCGGAGCTGGCCGAGGCCGGCGACGAGGACGACGAGTTCGACGTCCCGCCGGTGCCCGGGCTGCTGCACGCGGCCACCCCGGAGGGCCTCGCCGCCGGGCTGGCCTGGTCGGTCGGGCAGTGGCACCGCCGCTTCGAGGTGCTGGCCGCCCTCAGCGAGCCGGACCGCGCCTACGAGCTCTCGGCCGCCCGGGACTTCGAGGGCTGAGCCGCGCCCCGTGGGCCCGCCCCGGGCGGCGGGCCCACGGGAGGGTCACTCCATGCCGCGGCGCTTCATGACGCGCCAGGCGATCTCCAGGGCGATGCCGCAGACCACCGCGATGGCGACGCCCGTCAGCGGGTCGCGGAAGCCGACCAGCGAGAGGTCGAAGAAGGTCTTCAGCGGGGGCACCACCAGCACCAGCGCGAAGGCGCCGCACATGCTGCCGATCAGCAGCAGGCGCCACCAGTTGTACGGGCGGGCGACGATGGCGAGGACCCAGATGGCGATCAGGAAGAGCGTCAGGGTGGCCACGCTGGTGTCGGCCTTGAGGTCGGTCGCGTGGTCGGCGCGGGCGAGCGCGTAGGCGACGAAGGTGCCGGTGCCGGCGATGACGCCGCCGGGGATCGCCAGCCGCAGCACCCGCTTCACGAAGCCGGTGCGGGCCCGCTCGTTGTTGGGGGCGAGCGCGAGGAAGAACGCCGGGATGCCGATGGTCAGCGAGGACAGCACGGTGGAGTGCCGGGGCAGGAACGGGTACGGCGAATGGGTGAAGATCACCAGGAGGGCCAGCAGGACCGAGTAGACGGTCTTCACCAGGAAGAGTGAAGCGACCCGCTCGATGTTGCCGATGACCCGGCGGCCCTCGGCCACCACGGACGGCAGCGAGGCGAAGGAGTCGTTCAGCAGCACGATCTGGGCGACCGCCTTGGTGGCGTCCGAGCCGGTGCCCATCGCCACGCCGATGTCGGCGTCCTTGAGCGCGAGCACGTCGTTGACGCCGTCGCCGGTCATCGCCACGGTGTGGCCGCGGGACTGCAGGGCCCCGACCAACTGGCGCTTCTGCTGGGGGGTGACCCGGCCGAAGACGCTGGTCCGGTCGGCGGTCTCGGCGAGTTCCTCGGGGTCGGCGGGCAGGGTGCGGGCGTCCAGCGGGTGGTCGGCGCCGGGCAGGCCCAGGTGGCCGGCCACCGCGCCGACCGAGACCGCCGCGTCGCCGGAGATGACCTTGGCCCGGACCCGCTGGCCCTCGAAGTAGCGCAGGGTCTCGGCGGCGTCCGAGCGCAGCCGCTGCTGGAGCACCACCAGGGCGAGCGGGGTGAGGTCGGCCGCCGGGTCGGGGGCGTCCAGCGGGACGGCGGTGCGGCCGAGCAGCAGCACCCGCAGGCCGCGGGCGCCCAGTTCGTCCACCTCGGCCAGGGCCGGGTGCCCGGCGGGCAGCAGCACGTCGGGCGCGCCGAGCAGCCAGCTGGCCTCGCCGCCCTGCGGCTCCAGCAGTTGCACCCCGCTCCACTTGCGGGCGGAGGAGAAGGGCATCGCCTCGATCACCCGCCAGCCGTCGCGGCCAGAGGAGGCGCCGCCGTCGCCGCGCCCGTACGCGTCGATGACCGCCTGCATGGACGGGTTGGGGCGGGCGTCGGCGCCGGCCATCACGGCCAGCGCGTGCTGGACGGTCTCCGGGGCGACGGCGGCGGGCTCCCCGTTCGAGAGCACCCGCAGGTCGATCACGTCCATGCCGCCCTCGGTGAGGGTGCCGGTCTTGTCCAGGCAGACGGTGTCCACCCGGGCCAGGCCCTCGATCGCCGGGAGCTCCTGGACCAGGCACTGCTTGCGGCCGAGCCGGACCACGCCGATCGCGAAGGCGACCGAGGTCAGCAGCACCAGGCCCTCGGGGACCATCGGCACGATGCCGGCCACCATGCGCCGGACGGCCTCCTGCCAGTCCCGGCCCTCGACGGCCAGCTGGCTGATGATCAGACCGAGGGCGGTGGGGATCAGCAGGTAGGTGATGATCCGCAGGATGCTGTCGATGCCGGTGCGCAGCTCCGACTTCACCAGGGTGAACTTGCTGGCCTCCTCGGCGAGCTGGGCCGCGTAGGCCTCGCGGCCGACCTTGGTGGCGGTGAACGCGCCGGCACCGGCCACCACGAAGCTGCCGGACATCACGTGGTCGCCGGGCTGCTTGAGGACCGGGTCGGGCTCGCCGGTCAGCAGCGACTCGTCGATCTCCAGGCCGTCCGCCTCGGCGACCTCGCCGTCCACGATCACCTTGTCGCCGATGCCGAGCAGCACGGTGTCGTCGAGGACGATCTCGGAGACGCCGATCTGCTGGACGGCGCCGTCCCGGCGGACCTGCGGGCGGGCCTCGCCGATCAGGGCCAGGCTGTCCAGGGTCTTCTTGGCGCGCAGCTCCTGGATGATGCCGATCGCCGTGTTGGCCACGATGACCAGGCCGAACAGGCCGTCCTGGAGCGGACCGACGATCAGGATGATGCCGAACATCACGCCGATGATGGCGTTGAAGCGGGTGAAGACGTTGGCCCGGACGATCTCCTTGGTGGACCGGCTGGACCGTACGGGGACGTCGTTGACCTGGCCCTTCGCGACCCGCTCGGCCACCTCGGCGGCGGTCAGGCCGCCGCGCCGGCCGGGCAGCAGACCGAGGGGGTGTGCTCCGTCCGGTCGGTCCCGGTCGGTCGGCCGCTCTTCCGCTGGCTGGTCAGGCTGCGTCATGGCACCGACTCTACGGGCGCCTTATGCCTGATGCGTGCTACTAAAGGACTATTCAGTCCGACCGGGTGGCCGGGTTCTGGCCGTTGTCCTCGGCCGTGTGTTCGGCCGTGTGCGCGGCCGCCTCGGCGGCGCGGCCGCGGGCGATCGCGTCCCGTCGGGCGCGGCAGTACCAGAGGCCGATCAGGCCGAGCAGGCCGCCGGAGAGGCAGATCCACGGCCAGGTGCCGTGGCCGTGCGCGGAGAGGGTGCCCTGGAAGGGGAGCAGGGCGAGGAAGGCGACGAACCACAGCACCGTGCCGCCGCCGACGATGGCGACGTCGTTGGCCTCCAGCGGAGGGGGCGAGGGGTGCAGTGGCGTCTTGGGCATGGGGCCTAGCGTACGGTGCGGCGGGCGGCGGTGCGGGCCCCTCGGCCCCATGCGAGCTCTACGCGCGAAGATAGCGCGTGTGCGATCCGGAAACCATACTTAAAGATCTGCGCCCGGCCACCGTCGCCCCGGGCGTCCACTCCCTCTCCTCAGCTCCCCCACAGAGGACGCACGCACATGCCTGTGGTCCAGCCGACCACCGAGTCGCCCGAACCCGCCGACGCCGCGCCGAAGCCCCCCACGAGCGCCGTCGACCGCTTCTTCCGGATCAGCGAGCGGGGTTCCACCCTGCCGCGCGAGATCCGCGGTGGTGTCGCCACCTTCTTCACCATGGCGTACATCCTGGTGCTGAACCCGATCATCCTGGCCAGCGGCACCGACGTCACCGGGGCCCACCTGAACAGCGGCCAGCTGGTCACCGCGACCGCCCTGACCGCGGGTCTGACCACCCTGCTGATGGGGGTCATCGGCAACGTCCCGATCGGCCTGGCCGCCGGCCTCGGCGTCAACACGATCGTGGCGCTCCAGCTCGCCCCCAAGATGACCTGGCCGGACGCCATGGGCATGGTCGTGCTGGCCGGTTTTGCGATCATGCTGCTGGTCGCCACGGGTCTGCGCGAGCGGGTCATGAACGCCGTGCCGCTCGGTCTGCGCAAGGCGATCGCGATCGGCATCGGCCTGTTCATCAGCCTGGTCGGCCTGGTCGACTCCGGCTTCGTCAGCCGCATCCCGGACGCCGCCCACACCACGGTCCCGCTCCAGCTCGGCGGTAACGGGCACCTGCTCGGCTTCCCGGTGCTGATCTTCGTGGTCGGCCTGCTGCTGACCCTGATCCTGCTGATCCGCAAGGTGCCCGGCGCCATCCTGATCAGCATCGCGGTCTCCACCGCGCTCGCCGCGATCATCGACAAGGTGGCCGACATCCCGGCGCTCAAGTGGGGCCTCACCGTCCCGACCTGGCCGGGCAACCCGGTCTCGGCGCCGGACTTCGGGCTGGTCGGCAAGGTCAGCCTGTTCGGCGGCTTCGAGAAGGTCGGCGTGCTGACCGGCGTGCTGTTCGTCTTCACCGTGCTGATGTCCTGCTTCTTCGACGCGATGGGCACCATCCTCGGCGTGGCCGACGAGGCCCACCTGCTGGACGCGAAGGGCGACCTGCCCGGCATCAACAGGGTCCTGATGGTGGACGGCATCGCCACCGCGGCCGGCGGTGCCACCTCGTCCTCCGCCAACACCTGCTTCGTCGAGTCCACCGCCGGTGTCGGCGAGGGCGCCAGGACCGGCTTCGCCTCGATCGTCACCGGCCTGCTCTTCGTGGTGGCGCTCTTCCTCACCCCGCTCGCCACCATGGTCCCGGCCCAGGCCGCCACCCCGGCCCTGGTCACCGTCGGCTTCCTGATCCTGGCCAACTCGATCAAGGAGATCGACTGGGCCGACTACACGATCGCGATCCCGGCCTTCGTGACCATCGTGATGATGCCGTTCACCTACAGCATCACCAACGGCATCGGCATGGGCTTCATCGTCTTCTGCGTGATGCGCCTGGCCGCCGGCCGCGGCCGCGAGGTCCCGGTCCCGATGTACGCGGTGGCGGCGGTGTTCGCCTTCTACTACCTGATGCCGGCCCTCGGCCTGCTCTGACGCCGTACGGCCCACGCGGCCCCGTCCTCCCCGGCTTCACCCCGGGAGGACGGGGCCGCGGCGTTTCCGCGGGGCGCTCCTCCGGCCGCACCCGTCACCAACGGTCGGAAGTTGTCAAAAATGCGCCCGTGTAGGCGAGTTGGCGATGGGAATACTGGCTGGACGGAGAAGGGGGAGGGGACTCGACCGATGGTGCAACAGGATCCGCCGGGGGGCGTCGAGGCACAGCTTCTGCCGGAGCTGTTCTGGACGACGGACAAGGCATCGCTGGACGGCCAGCGGGAGACGCTGCGCTGGTACCGCGGCCTGATCGCGATGCTGGTGGTCGCCGCGGTGATCGGGTCGTTCCCGGGCCCGGACGACAAGGGCGACTTCGACGTCTGGCCGCTGTTCTCGGTCGCCGCCTTCCTGGTGGCCGGCTACTTCTGGTCCCGGCTGCGCCGGAGCAACCCGCAGGGCCGCTGGTACCAGGCCAGGGCGGCGGCCGAGTCGGTCAAGACGCTGGCCTGGAAGTACACCGTCCGGGCCACGCCGTTCGACGGCGAGGCCGAGTCCGTGGACGTCGACCGCGGCTACCTGCTCCAGGTCGAGGACGTGCTGCGGGCCTTCGAGGATCCGGAGATCGTGCCGCCCGGCAGCGTCGCCGAGATCACCCCGGAGATGCGCCGGCAGCGCGCGGAGAGCCTGACCGCCCGGCGCACCCTCTACCTGCGCGCCCGGGTCGAGGGCCAGCGCACCTGGTACCGCTCCCGGGCCGAGGCCTGCGACTCGCAGGCGGTCTCCTGGGGACTCGGCGTCGCGGTGCTGATCATCGTCGGTGCCGCGGCGGCCGTCGCCCAGGCCACCGGCGCGCTGCCGGTGCACGTCTTCGGCGCCACCTCGGCCGCGGCGGCGGCGATCATCGCCTGGACGCAGCTCAAGCAGCTCGGCCCGCTGGCCGCCGCCTACCAGCTGGCCGCGCGCGAGCTGGAGAACGTCGGCAACCAGCTGTCCGACCTCGACCTCCGGGCGCCGGACGCCGAGGCGCGCTGGGCCCGGCTGGCCGCCGAGGCGGAGGACGCGGTCTCCCGGGAGCACACCACCTGGCGGGCCCGCAGGGCGTTCCCGCGGTAGCGCGGGTCCGCCGGCGGCGGAGGGTACTCGGTGGGAACGGGGAGTTGGGGAGATCCGGCGAAACGCGGGGCACAGGTGTGCGGGGTGCGTGAGAGTGGAGCGCCGAGACACGGGCCGTAATCATTACGTGTCCATGCCGTGGTTTCATCGCCTGCGCGCGACCCCAGTTCCCGCCGGAGGCCCTCCTTGCGCATTCTCCTGATCGCCAGTGCGTTCAACAGCCTGACCCAGCGCGTCCACACCGGACTGCGCGAGCGCGGCCACCGGGTCGCCGTCCAACTCGCCCTCGGAGACGAGGGGATGAGGGAGGCGGTGGCCCGCACCGATCCCGAGCTGATCATCTGCCCGATGCTCACCAGGGCCGTCCCGCAGGACATCTGGTCCACCCGGACCGTCCTGATCGTGCACCCGGGGCCCAAGGGCGACCGCGGCCCCTCCTCGCTCGACTGGGCGATCACCGAGGGGGCGGAGCACTGGGGCGTCACCGTGCTGCAGGCCGTCGAGGAGATGGACGCCGGGGACATCTGGGCCTCCGTCGAGTTCCCCGTCCCCGCCTGCGGCAAGAGCGAGTTGTACCGGGGCGAGCTCGCCGACGCCGCCGTCGAGGCCGTCCTGCTGGCCGTCCAGCGGTACGAGGGCGGGCTGTTCACCCCCGAGCCGCTGGACTACGCCCGGCCGGACGTGCAGGGCGAACCGCGGCCCTTCCTGCGACAGGAGGCGCGCCGGATCGACTGGTCGCGGGACGACACCGCCACCGTGCTGCGCAAGCTGCGCGCCGCCGACTCCCAGCCCGGCGTGCTGGACGAGCTGTACGGGCGGGAGTTCTTCCTGCACGGCGGCCACCCCGAGGACGAGCTGCGCGGACCGGTGCCCGGCGCCGTGCTGGCCACCCGGGACGGCGCGATCTGCCGGGCCACCGTGGACGGCGCGGTGTGGATACCGCAGCTGCGCCCGCGCCGCACCCCCGGCGGGCCGGCCACCTTCAAGCTGCCGGCGGCCACCGTGCTCGCCGACGAGCTGTACCGGGTCCGCGAGGTGCCGGTGAGCCCGGAGGCGGCGAGCCGCCGGGACACCTGGTCGGAGCTGCGCTACCGCGAGGAGGGCGAGGTCGGATTCCTCGAATTCGCCTACGCGGGCGGGGCGATGAGCACCGGGCAGTGCCGCCGGCTGCTCGCCGCGTACCGGAAGGCGGCCGAGCGGCCGACCTCGGTGCTGGTGCTCGGCGCGCCCCGGGACTTCTACTCCAACGGGATCCAGCTCAACGTCATCCAGGGCGCGGCCTTCCCAGCACTGGAGTCCTGGGAGAACATCAACGCGATGGACGACTTCGTCGAGGCGGTGCTGACCACGACGGACAAGGTGACGGTGGCGGCCCTGGCCGGGAACGCGGCGGCCGGCGGGCTGATGGCGGCGCTCGCCGCCGACGAGGTGTGGTGCCGGGAGTCGGCGGTGCTCAACCCGCACTACCGGCTGATGGGCCTGTACGGCTCCGAGTACTGGACGTACACCCTGCCCCGGCGGGTCGGCGCCGAGCAGGCCGAGCGGCTGACCGCCGAGGCGCTGCCGGTCGGTGCCGACCACGCCCGCCGGATCGGCCTGGTGGACCGCACGGTCGGCGGGGACGCGGCCGGGTTCCGCCGCTGGGTGGCCCGCGAGGCCGCCCGGATCGCCGCCGCCCCGGACCTCACGGGGCGGCTGGTGGACAAGAAGCGCCGCCGCGCGGTCGACGAGGAGGCCAAGCCGCTGGCCGAGTACCGGGCGGAGGAACTGCGCCGGATGCACGCCAACTTCTACCGGGCGGGCGAGCCGTACCACGCGCTGCGGCGGGACTTCGTGCACAAGGTCTGCCCGGTGGCCACGCCGGAGCACGTGGCGGGGCTCCTCGGACGTCCCTCGCGGGCCTGACGCGGCGGTACCCGTCGGAACGGGAACGGGACCGGGCGGACGCCCGGCCGGGGTGGGGGGCCCGGCCGGACGCCCGCTCGGGCTCCGCTCCCGCGCCCGGCCTCAGCGCCGGGCCGCCCCGCCCAGTGGCCGCTGCCGCCGCGGGAGCGGCGGCAGCGCCGGCAGCGGCGGGTCGTCCGGGCCGCCCGGGGTGCGCGCGGCCCACCCGGCCCGCTCGGTGGCGGGAGCACGCGGGGGCAGCGGGGCGGCCGGACCGGCCAGCAGGGGCCGGGAGTCGGGTCGGCTCGGTGAGACGGCGAAGGCCAGCGAGCCGAAGAACACGTAGCAGCCGAGCCCGACCCCGAGCGGGAAGACGAACTGGAGCGCCATCACGCCGTCCGCGGTGGAGCGCGAGAAGTCCAGCCGGACGGAGAGCGCCGCCATGCCGGTGTAGTGCATCGCGCAGACCGCCACGCCCATCACCGGGGCGGCCGCCAGTACGGCGAGCGTGCCCCGGATGTTCAGCGCGGCCCAGAGCGCGGCCGTGGCCGCGACCACGGCGATCGCCACCGAGGCCGCCACGGTGGGCCGGTCGTAGTCGAGCCGGCCGGGCAGGACCATCGCGGCCATGCCCAGGTAGTGCATCGCGGCGACCCCGAGGCCGGTGGTCAGCCCGCCGACCAGCAGGGCCGGACCACGGCGCCGCCAGTACCCGACGGTGAAGAGCCCGACGCCGACCACGGCGACGGCGACCAGCAGGCTGAGGACGGTGAGCCCGGGCCGGTAGCTGATCTCGACGCCGGTCACGGAGAAGCCGAGCATCGCGATGAAGTGCATGGACCAGATCCCGGCCCCGAGCGAGGTCGAGGCGAACAGCAGCCAGACGGCCCGGGTGCGGCCCCGGGAGACGAGTGACCAGCGGGCGCTGCGCAGCGCGACGAAGGCGCCGAGGCAGGCGACGAAGTACGAGACCGCCGGTGTCACCCAGCCGTGGTCGGCATGGTGGATCTCACCCAACAGAGCTCCCTGGACGAGGGTTGCGGGCACCGGGACACGGGCGGACGCGGCTGGCCGGGGAAGGCGCGCGGCAACGGGCACCGGAGCGGGAACGCGGTCCCGCGGGGAGGAGCCTGGCATGTGGTGCCCCTGACAAACCGGGAGAGTAGTCAGTGTTCGGCGGATCGCACAATGTTCGCGTTTTTCGTGAAGTCCCAGGTCAGGATGGATCTTTACGCGGCCTGCATGATCCCGGCACCAATCCCTGACACCGCCTGCGCACCGCCCCCGGGTCGCGGTCGGCGCTCACTTCGGCGGTCGGTGGCCCACTCCGGCGGTCGGTGCTCCCCCCGGCGGTCGGCGCTCACTCCAGGGGCGCTAGCCCGAACGGGTGGCCGGCCGGGTCGATCAGCACCCGCAGCGTGCGGCCGTGCTGGTAGGCGGGCTCGGTGGCGCCGAGCGCGAGGGCCCTCTCGGTGGCCTCGTCCAGGTCGTCGACGTAGAAGTCGAGGTGGAAGTGCTTGCTGCCGTCCGGCTCCTTCCACGGCTCCGGCCGGTACCCGGTCACCCGCCCGAAGCCGATCGGGCTGCCGCCCTCGGGGTTGTCCAGGATCGCGAAGTGCTCGTCCGCGTGCCTGGTCTCCCACCCCAGCAGTTCGCCGTAGAACGAGGCCAGCGCGACCGGGTCGGCGCAGTCGATGGTGACCATGGCGAGCCGGGCGAAGCCGGTGTCGTCGGGCTCGGTCCGGGTGGACGGCACGGACGGCTGCGACTGCTCGGACGGCTGCGGCCGTTCGGACCGCCCGGACGGCTCGGTGGCGAGGTCGGACATGGCAGGTCGGCCCTTCTGGGAGTCGAGAGCTGGGGCCCATGACCAATATCGCACCGGGGTGACCCTCTGGCGCGGCGGATCTCATTTTCCTTAGCGAGAGTAATGACGTAGTCTAAAGAGATGCCCGAGATGTCCGAGCAGGACCTCGCAGCGATCAGTCAGCTGCGATCGTCCACGATGCGCCTCTCCCGACGACTCAAACACCAACGGGTGGAGGAGTCGCTGAGTCCCACCGAGATGGGAGTGCTGGGCACCCTCGCCCGGTGCGGGAAGGCGACGCCGGGTGAGCTCGCCCGGAAGGAGCACGTGCAGCCTCCCTCGATGACCAGGATCGTCGCGATGCTGGAGGAGAAGGGGCTGGTGCGGCGCGAGCCGCACCCCGAGGACCGCCGCCAGGTGGTCGTCAGCAGCACCGAGCAGGCCGAGACGATCCTCGCGGAGAGTCGTCGACGCCGGAACGTCTGGCTCGCCGAGCTCGCCCAGGGGCTCGACGAGGAGGAGTGGGCCGTCCTCAGGGAGGCCGCGCCCGTGCTCTACAAGCTCGCACACCTCTAGGCACACCGAATCCGGCCAGCCGCCGGAAGAACGAGGAGCACTGCATCACCGCAGGACCGACCACTGACACCAGGAGCGCGACGGCCACCGCCATGGCCGTCGCGCCGCGAGGGGAGACCACCGTGACACCGCCGGCCGCAGCCAGCGCCGCCGCCATCCGTACCGACGATCCGACCACCGACCCCGCCGCGGCGAGCGCCGCGGCCGCCGACGCCCAGGCACCCGCCCCCACGGGGCTGCCCGGCAACGGCGACGACGACCCCGACGAACGCACCGCGGCGGACCCCGCCGCTCAGGGCCGCACCCACTCGGCCGCGTCTCCCACAGGTGCCGAATTCACCCGGCCCGGGGGGATGTTCTCCTCACTGCGCGTTCGCAACTACCGCTACTACTTCGCCGGCCAGGTGGTGTCCAACACCGGCACCTGGATGCAGCGGATCGCCCAGGACTGGCTGGTGCTGAGCCTCACCGGCAGTCCGCTCGCGGTCGGCATCACCACCGCCATGCAGTTCCTGCCGATGCTGCTGCTCGGCCTGTTCGGCGGCGTGCTCGCGGACCGGATGCCCAAGCGCCGGCTGCTGATCTACACCCAGGGCGCGATGGGCCTGCTGGCCGCCGGCCTCGCGGTGCTGACCGTCGGCGGCGTGGTGACGCCGTACTACGTGTACTTCTTCGCGCTGCTGCTCGGCCTGGTCACCGTGGTGGACAACCCGACCCGGCAGGCCTTCGTCTCCGAGATGGTCGGGCCCAAGGACCTCGCCAACGCCGTCAGCCTGAACGCCGCCAACTTCCAGACCGCCCGGCTGGTCGGCCCCGCCGTCGCGGGCCTGCTGATCGCCGCGGTCGGCAGCGGCTGGGCGTTCGCCGTCAACGCGCTGTCCTTCGCCGCCGTGATCGGCGGGCTGCTCGCGATGCGGGAGAGCGAACTGCGCCCGACCGAGCCGATCGCCCGCGAGAAGGGGCAGTTGCGCGAGGGCCTGCGGTACGTGAGGGAGCGGCCCGAGCTGCTCTGGCCGATGGTGCTGGCCGGGTTCATCGGCACCTTCGGCTTCAACTTCCCGACGCTGCTCTCCGGTTTCGCGTACGACACCTTCGAGGTGGGCGCCGGCCAGTACGGCCTGCTGAACACCGCGATGGCGATCGGTTCGCTGACCGGCGCGCTGCTCGCCGCCCGCAGGGGCGTGCCGCGGCTGCGCCGGCTGGTCGGTGCGGCGCTGGCCTTCGGCGCGCTGGAGGTGGTCGCCGCGTTCGCGCCCGACTACTGGACCTTCGCGCTGCTGCTGATGCTGATCGGGGTGTTCGGGCTGAGCTTCAACACCTCGGTCAACTCCACGCTGCAGCTGGCCACCGACCCCGAGATGCGCGGCCGGGTGATGGGCCTGCTGGTGCTGGTCTTCACCGGCGGCACGCCGATCGGCGCCCCGATCGTCGGCTGGGTGACCGCCTCGTACGGGCCCCGGCTCGGCCTGCTGGCCTGCGGACTGGTGTCCGCGGCGGCGGCCGGCGTGGTGGGCCTGGTGCTGGCCCGCAGCGCGGACCTGCGGGTGCGCTTCGACCTGCACCCGGGCCGCGGCGGCCGGGTGGTGGCCTTCGTGCCGCGGACCGGAGCGGCGAGCAAGTCGGAGCTGGCCCCGGCCTGCTGACGGAACGCCGGGCCCCCGGACGTGTCCGGGGGCCCGCGGTGGGTCAGAGGCGGATCTCCAGCACCTGGCCGGGCCAGACGCCGTTCGGCTGGTCGACCTCGAACGCCACGGTCTCGGTGAAGCCGAGCGCCCGGTAGCGGCCGACCAGCTTGCGGTCGGCGCCGCCGTAGCAGTCCACGCGCAGCAGGCCGATGCCGCGTCGGCGGGCCTCCTCGACCGCGTCGGCGATCAGCGCGGCGCCGATGCCGGAGCCCTTGCGGTCGCGGTCGGTGACCAGGTTGCGGACGTACAGCTCGCGCTCGTCCACGGCGGGGATCCACCGGCCGCGGTCCTCGGAGAGCACGCAGCAGCCGACCGTACGGCCGTCCTCGTCCACGGCGAGGCGGATCAGGAACGGCTCCTCGGCGTACGAGGAGACCTGGTCGATCCGGGCCTGGATGGTGCTGAACGGCTGGTCGCCCCACTGGCCGGTGCGGCCCTGGGCGGTCAGCCAGGAGACGGCGCCGTCGAGCAGCGACAGGATGTCGGGGACGTCCGCGGACCCCCCGTTGCGGATCTTCATGGGAGAACGTTCTACCCCAGCCGGCCGGGCGCGGGAAGATGGGCCCATGAGGTTGTTCGTGGCGGTGCTGCCGTCGGTCGAGGCGTTGCAGGGGCTCGCCGACGCGGTCGCGCCGGTGCGGGAGCTGCCCGGGGCGGAGCGGCTGCGCTGGACCGGCGTCGAGGGCTGGCACCTGACCCTGGCCTTCCTGGGCGAGGTGCCGGCCGGGAGCCTGCCGGAGCTGGAGGCGGGCCTGGCCGCCGTCGCCGAGGTCCACCCGGTGCACCGGCTGCGGATCGCGGGTGCGGGCCGGTTCGGCGACCGGGTGCTCTGGGCCGGGGTCGAGGGCCAGGCCTGGGCGCTGCGGCGGCTGGCCGACGCCGTCACCGGGGCCACCGCCGAGGTCACCGGGGCGACCGACGACTTCGCCTTCCACCCGCACCTCACCCTCGCCCGGGCCGGCTCCTCGCGCGGTCACCGGCGGGCCGTGCAGCGGGTCGCGGCGGCCGAGCTGGACGGCCTGGTGGCGGCGCTGGCCGACTACCGGGGGCCGGAGTGGGACGCGGCCGAGCTGCACCTGGTGCGCAGCGACCTGGGCGGCGGCTTCGCGCACTACGAGACGCTCCGCTCCTGGGCGCTGGCGGACTGGAGCTGAGCTCCCCGAGAGGGCCCGGCAAGGGGCCCGGGCGGAGTACGGGATGAGCCGGAGGTACGCTCGTTGACCGTGGATCCCAAGACTCGTATGCGCATCGTCTCCGGCACCCTGGTGCTGATGCTGGTCGTCGTGCTGATCAGCTCGCTGGTCGGCCGCTAGGCACCTCCGGCCTCCCGGCCCCGGAACGGCGAGAGGGCCACCGCCCGTCGGCGGTGGCCCTCGGCCGTGTCCTCGGGGGACGGGGTCAGAGCTGCTCGACCACGTAGTCGATGCAGTGGGTGAGCGCCTCGACGTCCGCCGGGTCGATCGCCGGGAACATCGCGATGCGCAGCTGGTTGCGGCCCAGCTTGCGGTACGGCTCGGTGTCCACGATGCCGTTGGCACGCAGTGCCTTGGCGACCGCCGCGGCGTCCACCGACTCGTCGAAGTCGATGGTGCCGACCACCTGGGAGCGCTCGGCCGGGTTCGCCACGAAGGGGGTGGCGTAGGAGGACTTCTCGGCCCAGGAGTACAGCCGGGACGAGGAGTCGGCGGTGCGGGCGACCGCCCAGTCCAGCCCGCCGTTGCCGTTCATCCACTCCAGCTGGTCGGCCAGCAGGAAGAGGGTGGAGAGCGACGGGGTGTTGTACGTCTGGTCCTTCGACGAGTTGTCGATGGCCGTCGGCAGCGAGAAGAACGGCGGGATGTAGCGGCCGGAGGCGGCGATCTCGGCGGCGCGCTCCAGGGCGGCCGGGGAGAAGGTGGCCAGCCACAGGCCGCCCTCGGAGGCGAAGGACTTCTGCGGGGCGAAGTAGTAGACGTCCGTCTCGGTGATGTCCACCGGCAGGCCGCCGGCGCCCGAGGTGGCGTCCACCAGCACCAGCGAGCCCTCGTCCGCGCCGGCCGGGCGCCGGATCGGCATCGCGACGCCGGTCGAGGTTTCGTTGTGGGTGAGCGCGTAGACGTCCACGCCGGCCTCGGCGACCGGCAGCGGGTGGGTGCCCGGGGCGGTCTTGATCACGCTCGGCTCGCCGAGCCAGGGCGCGGCCGCGACCGAGGAGGCGAACTTCGAGGAGAACTCGCCGAAGTCGAGGTGCTGGGACTTCGCCCGGACCAGGCCGAAGGCGGCGATGTCCCAGAAGGCGGTGGAGCCGCCGTTGCCGAGGACGACCTGGTAGCCGTCCGGCAGCGAGAAGAGGCTGCTCACGCCCTCGCGCACGCGCTTGACCACGTTCTTGACCGGGGCCTGGCGGTGTGAGGTGCCGAGCAGGGAGGTCTGGGTGGCGGCGAGGGCACTCAGGGCCTCGGGGCGCACCTTGGACGGTCCGCAGCCGAAACGGCCGTCTGCGGGCTTGATGTCAGCGGGGATCTGGATCTGAGCCACGGGCGCAGCCTACCGGCCGGGGGCCCGGCGGAGGTACGGCCGTCCGCCCGCTGAGACTGGGGTCCCGGCCGTCCCGGAGCCACCCGGGGACGCGCGGCAGCGGGCCCGGCCGGAGCCGGACCCGCTGCTCAGGGGCACTGACCGGACGCTCGTCCGGTATCGCGCCGCGGGGGATCAGTGGGCGATGGCGTCCCAGCCCTCGATCTCCTCGGGGCGGCGCGGGCCGGGGCCGACGTAGCGCGCGGAGGGGCGCACGAGCCGGCCCGTGCGCTTCTGCTCCAGGATGTGCGCCGACCAGCCCGCCGTGCGCGCGCAGGTGAACATCGAGGTGAACATGTGCGCCGGGACCTCGGCGAAGTCCAGCATGATGGCGGCCCAGAACTCGACGTTGGTGGCCAGCACGCGGTCGGGGCGGCGGTTGTGCAGCTCCTCCAGCGCGGCCTTCTCCAGGGCCTCGGCGACCTCGAAGCGCGGCGCGCCGAGCTCCTTGGCGGTGCGGCGCAGCACGCGGGCGCGCGGGTCCTCGGCGCGGTAGACGCGGTGGCCGAAGCCCATCAGGCGCTCGCCCTTGTCCAGCGCGTTCTTGACCCAGGCGGTCGCGTCGCCGGTGCGCTCGATCTCCTCGATCATGCCGAGCACGCGGGACGGGGCGCCGCCGTGCAGCGGGCCGGACATCGCGCCGACCGCGCCGGAGAGGGCGGCCGCGACGTCGGCGCCGGTGGAGGCGATGACCCGGGCGGTGAAGGTGGAGGCGTTCATGCCGTGCTCGGCGGCCGAGGTCCAGTAGGCGTCGACGGCCTTGACGTGCTTCGGGTCCGGCTCGCCGCGCCAGCGGATCATGAACCGCTCGACGACCGTCTCGGCCTTGTCGATCTCGCTCTGCGGGACCATCGGCAGGCCCTGGCCGCGGGCCGACTGGGCGACGTAGGACAGGGCCATCACGGCGGCCCGGGCGAGGTCGTCGCGGGCCTGCTCGGCGTCGATGTCCAGCAGCGGCTTGAGGCCCCAGACCGGGGCGAGCATGGCGAGGGCGGACTGCACGTCGACGCGGATGTCGCCGGAGTGCACCGGGATCGGGAACGGCTCCGCGGCCGGCAGGCCGGGGTTGAACTTGCCGTCCACCAGCAGGCCCCAGACGTGGCCGAAGGAGACGTTGCCCACCAGGTCGTCGATGTCGACACCGCGGTACCGCAGGGCGCCGCCCTCGCGGTCGGGTTCGGCGATCTCGCTCTCGAACGCGACGACTCCCTCAAGCCCGGGTACGAAGTCGGACATGCGACGGCTCCTTCAGTTCTGCGATCGGCGCTCCGCCGTGGTGGGGCGGCGCGCCAGTGACCGAATGGTGTTTGGCACTCGGTGCCAGAGTGACAGGCACGGGGTGCATTGCGCCATACACCACCGTGGTGATGTTTCCCGTCGTCCCGCTTGACTTTCCCGCGGGCGGGCCGGCCCCGCCCGGGGAGGCCGCGGAACGAAACGCCCGGTTCCGGACAATTCCCTGCAGGGTGGGCGGCCGACCGGTGGCGGGTCACCTCGTCTCCCACCGAGGTTTGTCCGGAGGTAGCGGTGCCCGTTGCTTGTCGTACGGGATGATGTTGGCGTGCAGACCCCGGATCGCGCCCAGTCGACGCCCCTGAGCCCCGCCAACCGGATCCTGGCCGACGAGGCCCGCCCAGGCCCGGACCTCACCGTGATGCGCAAGCACTACAGTCACGAGGGCCTGGTCGAGGAGCAGCTCGCGCCCGAGCCGATCGGCCAGTTCACCCGATGGTTCCACGAGGCGGACGACGCCGGCGTGGTGGAGCCCAACGCGATGGTGCTCTCCACCGCCGACGCCCAGGGGCGGCCCAGCTCCCGCACCGTCCTGCTCAAGGGCTACGACCTGCGCGGCTTCGTGTTCTTCACCAACTACGGCTCCCGCAAGGGCTCCGAGCTGGCCGCCAACCCCTACGCGGGGCTGCTGTTCCCGTGGATCGCGCTGGCCCGCCAGGTGATCGTCCAGGGCCGGGTGGAGAAGGTCGGCCGGGACGAGACCGCCGCCTACTTCCGCACCCGCCCGCACGGCTCCCAGCTGGGCGCCTGGGCCAGCGAGCAGTCCAGCCCGGTCGACAGCCGGGAGGTGCTCGAACGGCGCTACGCCGAGCTGGAGCGCCGCTACCCGGAGGGCGAGGGCGTGCCCGTCCCGCCGTTCTGGGGCGGGTACCGGGTGGTCCCGCAGAGCGTCGAGTTCTGGCAGGGCCGGGAGAACCGGTTGCACGACCGGCTCCGCTACGTCGCCGACCCCGCCGCCCCGACGGGCTGGCGGGTGGAGCGGCTCTGCCCGTGATCCGTTCGGCCCATCAGCTCCGCGCGGCGCCCGCGCGGAGCTGATGGGGCGTCACTCCCCGGGTGTAGGATGCCCGTCGCGGACCTGGGTCGATGCACCTTCGGCCAACAGCCCGCTGTGCCGACACGATCGAGTGAGGGACTGATGGGCGTCACCGGTGCGGAAACCGCCGCTGGACTCGGCTCTGACCTGGTCGACGTCGCCGCCCTGTCGCTCGACGAACTCGAAGCCCTGCCCGACACCGTCCTCGGCGACCTGCTGCGCCGGGTGGTCGCGGACGCCCTGACCCCCGGCGCCGAGCCGCTCGCCGCCTTCCAGTCGGCGCTCGACCGGTAGGTCGCCCCGCCGCCGGCATCCCGCCCGCGGCACCCCGCCGGAGGGCCCCGCCGGCAGCGCTCGACCGGTGGCACCCGCCGATCCCGCCGGTGCGCCCCGCGATCCCGTCCGCGCGCCCCCGGGCGCCGGAGCGCCGCGGGCCGTCCGTGTGCGCCTGACCACCGGCTAAACCACCCGCGGTACCGAATCCTCCAACTCGCCAGCGGCGCCGGGGGAGTTCGCGACATGCTGGGGTATGAAACCAGCGCCGTCGCGGACCGTCGGGGCACGGGGGGAACAGGTGATGGGGCAGGAACAGCAAAGGCCGTACTTCTTCTTCAGCTACGCGCGTCGGGACTTCGAGGCCGAGGACGCCTTCGTCAACCAGTTCTTCAACGACCTGCGGGACGAACTCGGCCGACTGCTCGGGGTGGCCGTCCGGGCCGAGGAGCTCGCCTTCCGCGACACCGAGCAGCTGCGCCTCGGCGACGACTGGGCCGAGCGGCTGGCGACGATGCTGGGCCGCAGCCGGACCATGATCGCGCTCTACTCCCCGGCCTACTTCGCCAGCCTCTACTGCGGCAAGGAGTGGACCGCCTTCCGCGGCCGGGTGCGGCGCCACCACGAGGACACCGGGGAGCTCGTCCCGGCGCTGATCCCGGTGCTCTGGGAGCCCGTCGGCTCGGGCGAACTGGCCGCCGAGGTGACCAAGGTCCAGTGGGTCCAGCCGGACATGGGCGAGGCCTACGCCCGGCACGGCCTGCGGGCCCTGCTGCGCACCGCGCAGAGCGGGGCGTACGAGCAGGTCGTCCGGGTGGTCGCGGAGCGGGTGCGGGACGCGGCCGCGCGGCGGCTCGGCGAACTGCCCGAGTTCGACCTGGGTGCGGTGCGCGGCTACTTCCCGCCCCCGGCGGCGCCGGAGCCGGCGCCCAGCCCCGGGATGGTGCGGCTGTTCATCGCCGCCGGGAGCGCCCCTGAGGCCGTCGCGCAGGGCGGCTCGTACACGGGTGGCTGGTACGGGGCCAAGCCCTGGCACTGGGCGCCCTACTACCCGCCCGCCCGGCCGTCCCTGGCGGCCCGCGCCCAGCAGGTGATCACCGCGGCCGGGCACACCACCACGCTGGAGGAGGTCGGCCCGGGCCTCGGCAGGAAGCTCGACCAGGCCCGGGAGGACAGCCAGGTCAGCGTGCTGCTGGTCGACCCGTGGGTGGCCGGCAGCGGCCGCTACCGGGCCGCGCTGAGCGAGTACGACGACCAGAACCACCCGGTCACCGGCGTGGTGGTGCCGATCGGCAGCAACGACCCGGACGGGGAGCGCGAAGCGCCGTGGACCGGCGTGCGCGGCGTGTTCCGCCGCAACTGGTTGCGCCGGAGCGACCTGGAGCACTTGTTCCGGGTGCGCGTGAACCAGGAGAGCTTCGACAACGACCTCACCATCATGGTGACGGTCGCCCAGAACAAGCTCATGGACGACAACCTCGATTGGGGAGACGATGGCGGGGACGCCTTCGGCCTCGGCCCGGAAGGCGACGCCTTCGGCTTCGGCGACGGCCCGGACATGCCCGGGCTGACCATCCCGGCCGGTCCGTCCGGGCGGTCCGGCCCGTCGGGTCCGCGCCAGGGCCGACCGCCCGCGCAGCACCACCCCGACCCCGCTCCACCGGAACTGCCCGGCCAGCGCCGGGGCCAGGACGATGCCGTCCCGCTGAGGGGAGACCAGGACGATGACCACTGAGCCCGGCGCAGAGCTGGAGCGCGGCGGACCGGGATCGGTCGTCACGTTCTACTCCTTCAAGGGCGGCACCGGCCGCACCATGGCGCTCGCCAACGTCGGCTGGATCCTCGCCAGCCGCGGCCTGCGCGTCCTGGTCGTCGACTGGGACCTGGAGGCGCCCGGCCTCCACCGCTACTACCACCCGCTGCTGGTCGACCCGGAACTCCACTCCACCGAAGGCCTGATCGACCTGCTGCGCTCCTACGTCAAGCAGGCGCTGCCCTCCGCCAGCGGGCCGGTCGGGCAGTCCCCGGCCGACTGGCTGGACGAGCCAGGCCGCCTGGAGGGCTACGTCTGCGGCCTCGCCCTCGACCTGCCGCCCGGCGGCCGGCTCGACTTCCTGCCCGCCGGCCGGCAGAACGCCGCCTACGCCGCCGCCGTCACCACCTTCAACTGGCGCAGCTTCTACCACGGCCGGGACATCCGCGGCGGCGAGTTCCTGCGCGAGCTGCGCGAACGCTGGGCCCGCGACTACGACTACGTGCTCATCGACAGCCGCACCGGCGTCAGCGACACCTCCGGCATCTGCACCGTCCTGATGCCCGACACCGTGGTGGACTGCTTCACCTTCAGCGCCCAGAACATCCGCGGCGGCGTCGACGCCGCCCGCGCCATCGCCGAGGCCGAGGAGCGGGCGATCCGGGTCCTGCCGGTGCCGATGCGGGTCGAGGACGCCGAGCAGGAGCGCCTGGAGGCCGGCCGGGACTTCGCCCGCGAGGCCTTCGCCCCCTACCTCGGCCGCTGGCTGGCCGGCGACCGCCGGGCCGGCTACTGGGCCGACGTCGAGGTGCCGTACAAGCCCTTCTACGCGTACGAGGAGGTGCCCGCCACCGTCGCCGACCGGCCGCAGGAGGCCCGTAGCCTGCTCAACGCCTTCGAACGGCTGGCCGGTTGGATCACCGACGGCCGGGTCCGCACCCTGCGCCCGCTCACCGCCGAGACCCGCCGCCGGCTCTACGGCGCCTACCTGCGCTCCGCCCGCGCGGTGCCGCGCCAGGTGTTCGTCAGCTACGCGCCCGAGGACCGGATGTGGGCCGAGTGGGCCGCCGGGACGCTCACCCGCTTCGGCTACCAGGCCTCCCTGCACAGCGCCGCCGAACCGTACACGGGCCCCCGGCCGCCCGAGGTCGCCGGGCCGGTCGACGGCCAGGGCCGGCTGCTCGCGCTGCTCTCGCCCGAGTACACCGCGCTGCCCCGGGCCGCCGAGGTCTGGCAGCTCCTCCAGGGGCGCGAACTGACCTCCGGATCACCGGCGTTGGTCTCCTTCCGACTCCAGGACTCGGACGAGCCGGTGCCCCGCCCGTTCGCCGGGCAGCCGGTGCCCGACCTGGTCCGCTCCTCCGCGGTCGGCGCCGAGTCCCAGCTCTACGCCGAACTCGGCCCGCCGCCCGGCAGCAACCGGCAACTCGACACCGACAGCGGTGAGTTCGCCGCCCCCGCGCGGTTTCCCGGCACCGCCCCGCAGGTCCAGGACGCGCCCTCGCGCAACGCCGCCTTCATCGGCCGCGGCAAGCTCCTGGAACTGCTCCGCAACCGCTTCACCGGCGGCCCCGCCGCCGTGCTCAGCCAGGTGCTCTACGGCTTCGGCGGCGCCGGCAAGTCCCAGATCGCCGCCGAGTACGCGCACCGCTTCAAGGCCGCCTACGACGTGATCTGGTGGGTGCCCGCCGAGGAGCCCGCCAACATCCCGCAGAAGCTCGCCGAACTCGCGCCCCGGCTCGGCGTGCCCACCAGTGACGACGTCGCCCACACCGCCGCCGCCGTGCTTGACGCGCTGCGCCGCGGTCAGCCGTACCGCCGCTGGCTGCTCGTCTTCGACAACGCCGGCACCCCCGAGGAACTCGCCCCCTGGCAGCCGGCCGGCTCCTCCGGCGGGCACGTGCTGATCACCTCCCGCAACCAGGGCTGGGCCCGGCACGCCGGCCTGGTGGAGGTCGACGTCTTCCTCCGCGAGGAGAGCGTGCGACTGCTGCGCCGCTTCAACGGCGGCCTCTCCGCGGAGGACGCCGACCAGGTCGCGCACCGCCTCGGCGACCTGCCGCTCGCCGTCGGCCAGGCCGCCGTCTGGCTCCAGGAGACGTCGATGCCGATCGCCACCTACCTCGAACTGCTCGACGAAGAGCTCACCGAGATGCTGGAACGCACCCGGCTGCGGGCCGCCGACTACCCGCACTCGGCCGCCGCGACCTGGCGCATCTCGGTCGAGGAACTGCGCCGGATGAACGCCCCGGCCGCCCAGATCCTGGAGATCTGCGCCTTCTTCGGCCCGGACGCCATCCCGATGCGGCTGCTCTACAGCCGGGCCGTCACCCGCGCCCTGCGGCTGCCCCCGCGCGCGCCCCGCGACAAGCTCGCGATCGGCGAGTTCCTGCGCGCCATCAACCGGTTCGGGCTCGCCCGCACCGACCAGGGCAGCGAGACCATCACCGTGCACCGGCTGGTCCAGGCGGTGCTGCGGGACCAGGTCGAGGAGGAGCGGCGGGCCGAACTGAGCGGCGTCGTCCACGCCGCCCTCGCCACCGCCAACCCCGGCGACCCGGACGTGCCCGCGAACTGGGCCGAGTACGCCGAACTCCTGCCCCACCTCTGGCCGTCCGGGGCGCTCGACAGCGCCGACGAGGACGTCCGGCAGTGGATCATCGACTCGGTGCGCTACCAGTGGAAGCGCAGCCTGCACGAGTCCGGCCGGGAACTCGCCGAGCGGACCCTGGAGCACTGGCGCCAGGACGGCTACGGCGGGCCCGGCTTCGACGTCGACAACGACGCCCAGACGCTCATGCTGCGCACCCAGCTGAGCAACATCCGCCGCTCCCAGGGCGCCCTCCAGGAGGCGTACGAGACGGACCGGGACATCCTGGAGCGCTTCACCGCGACCCTGGGCCCGGAGCACTCGCACACCCTCGCCGTCGCCAACAGCCTCGGCGCCGACCTGCGCTTCCTCGGCCGCTACGACGAGGCCAGGGCGCTCGACCGCCGCACCCTGGACGCCGCCCGGCGCACCCTCGGCCCGGACCACCCGCGCACCCTGATGATCACCAACAACCTCGCCGTCTCCGACTACCTGGCCGGCGACCGCCGGGCCGCCCTGGAACGGCACCGCAGCAACTACCTCCAGCAGCGCGACGCGCTCGGCGCGCACAGCCTCTACGCGCTCTCCTCGGCCTCCAACTACGCCCGCGACCTGCGCGAGACCGGGCGGCTGCGGGAGGCCCTGGACCTGCTGGAGGAGACCGTCCGGATCTACCAGCAGACCATCGGGGACAGCCACACCGACACCCTGCGTGCCCGCAAGAACCTGGCCGTGGCGCTGCGCCGGGCCGGCCGGTACCACGAGGCCCTGGAGATCGACGAGGACATCTACCAGCGCTACCTGGACATCAACGGCCCCGAGCACCCCGACACCCTGGCGGCCGCCACCAACCTGGCCAGCGACCTCAACGCGCTCGGCGACACCGGGCGGGCGATCCCGCTGGCCGAGCGCGCGCTGGCGCGGTACCGCGACTACCTGGGCGAGAACCACCCGGTGACGCTGGCCGGCGCCAACAACCTCTCGGTGTACCTGCGGCTGGCGGGGCGCACGGCGGAGGCGCGCGAGCTGTCCGGCCGTACGCTGGCGCAGTTCCGCACCGTCCTCGGCGCGCACCACCTCTACATCCCGATCGCGATGATGAACCACGCCAACGACCTGGCGCTGGCCGGGGAACTCCGGGCCGCGCTCGAACTGGAGCTGGAGGCCGAGCCGTTGATGACCGACGCCCTCGGCCAGGACCACTACGACTCCATCGGCATCAACTCCAACCTCGCGCTGTCGCTGGCCGCCCTGGGGTACGCCGAGCGGGCCGCGGAGCTGCGGGCGGAGTGCATCCGGCGGGCGCGGTCGACCTTGGGGGAGGAGCACCCGACGACGATCGCGGTGCGGGCCGGGACGCGGCTGGACTCGGACGTGGAGCCGCCGCACGTGTGACGGGTGATCAGGCGGCGTGGTGGTCGGGCGGCGTGGCGGCCGGCGGCCGGCGGTCGGCGGCGTGGCAGCCGGGCGGTCGGCGTGGCGGCCAGGCCGTAGGCTCACGGGCATGGTGCCGTTCCGGCAGTTCCTGCTGAAGATCCACAGTCGGTGCAACCTGGCCTGCGACTACTGCTACGTGTACGAGGGCGCGGACCAGAGCTGGCGCGGGCGGCCGCGGCGGATGGAGCTCGCGACCGTCCGTCGCACCGCCCGGCGGATCGACGAGCACGCGGCCGAGCACGGGCTGGACGATGTGTCCGTGGTGCTGCACGGCGGCGAGCCGCTGCTCGTCGGCGCGGCCCATCTGGACGCACTGCTCGGCGAGTTGGCGGCCGTCCGGCCCCGGGTGCGGTTCACCGTGCAGACCAACGGGCTGCGGCTGCTGGACGAACCGGCGCTGCTCGACGTGCTGCACCGCCACCGGGTCGCGGTCGGGGTCTCGCTGGACGGCACCCGGGCCGGCCACGACCGGCACCGGCGGCTGCCCTCCGGCGCGGGCAGCTGGGCGCGCACCGCCGAGGCGGTGCGGCTGCTCGGCTCGGAGCGGCACCGGGGGCTGTTCGCCGGGCTGCTGTGCGTCGTCGACCTGGCGTCGGACCCGGTGGCCACCTACGAGGCGCTGCTGGAGTTCGCGCCGCCCAGGGTCGACCTGCTGCTGCCGCACGCCACCTGGCGCGAACCCCCGCCGGGCGTCCCGCCCCGGCCGGTGCCGGACGCGCCGCCGACGGGCGGGGGGCCCGCGCCGTACGGGGAGTGGCTGATCGCCGCCTTCGACCGCTGGTACGGCGCGCCGCGCCGGGAGACCGGGGTCCGGCTGTTCGAGGAGCTGGCGGTGCTGCTGCTCGGCGGGCGGGCGGCCAGTGAGGCGGTCGGGCTGGCGCCCGTCGACCTGGTGGTGGTCGAGACGGACGGGGCGATCGAGCAGGCGGACAGCCTCAAAGCGGCCTACGACGGCGCCCCCGGGACCGGCCTGGACGTGTGGCGGCACGGCTTCGGGGAGGCGGGCGCGCACCCGGCCTTCCGGGCCCGCCAGCGCGGCCTCGCGGGCCTCGGGGCGGTCTGCGCCGGGTGCCCGCTGGCCAGGGTCTGCGGCGGGGGCCTGTACGCGCACCGGTACGCGGGGGACGGCTTCGGGCACCCGTCGGTGTACTGCGCGGACCTGGACCGGCTGATCCGGCACATCGCGGGGCGACTGCGGGCGGGGGTGGCGGGACTGGCGGGTTCGGCGGAGGCGGCGGGTGCGACGGGGGTGGCGGGGGCGGCATCGGAGGCGCGGGTGGGGCCGAGGTGACGGCGGGGGCGGGGCGTCGGTTCACCCGTCCGGGTCATGCCCGGCCGCCGTCCGGCTGATCCGCACCCGCACGGGGAGACCGCGGGCGGATCCGGCGGGTTGGGCGAGGGGTCGGCCGACCTGGCCGGCAGCCGCACACACGAGGAGGAGGACCGGTGACGGATACGGGCGAGGTGGTGGCGGCCGGGGTGCCGGGCGCACGCGGGGCGGACGGACTGCCCCGGCACGGGGTGGACCGGGCGACGTTCCGGGCGATCGCGGGCGCGCGCGGCGGACCGGAGGCCGTCCGGCTGCTGCGCGCGGGGCAGTTGAGCAAGCGGGCGCTGCTGCTGCTGGCGCTGCGCCGGTCGGCACCGGAGCACGACGGCTACCGGGAGGCGTACGCCCGGGTGCGGGCGCTGCAGCGGGACGACCGGGACGGCTGGGAAGAGGTGCTGCTGCGGCCGGAGTTGGACGCCTGGGCGGCCGACTGTCTGCGCGGCGCGGCGGCGGGGGAGTCCGTTGCGCTCGGCGGGCTGGGCGAGTTCCTCCGGTCGGGCCCGGGGCCGGCCCTCGTGCTGGAGTGTGACGGGCTGCGCTGGACGCCGTCGGTCGACCACGCCGGTCCGCGCCGGGTGGACTACGGGCGCCCGCCGGCCGGGCCGCTCACGGACGCCGAACTCGCTCGCTGGGAGCGGCGGTTGGCCGAGGCCTGGGAGATCCTCGTGCGCCGCCACCGCCGCCATGCGCGGGCCCTCGCGGCCTGCGTGACCACCGTCGTGCCGCTGCGGCCGGCCCCCGGTGGGGAGGTCGTCAGCGCCGCCGCCCGGCGGGCGTACGGTGCGGTGGCGGCCTCGCTGCCGGACGATCCGGTGCTGCTCGCGCTCGCCCTGGTGCACGAGTTCCTGCACGTCCAACTCGGCGCGCTGATGGACCTGGTGCCGCTGCACCGCCCCAACGGTCCGGCGGTCTACCACGCTCCCTGGCGGCCCGACCCGCGTCCGGCCGGGGCGTTGCTCCAGGGGGCGTACGCGCACCTGGGTGTGGCGGACTTCTGGCGGGTGGAGGCGGCGGCCGGGGTGGCGGCGGGCGCGGGCGCGGCGCTGGGCTCGGACGCGGGCGCGGGCTCGGGTGCGGCGCTCGGCTCGGGCGCCGGTGATGCGGCGCGCGCGGCCCGTGCGCACGGGGAGTTCGCGCGCTGGCGGACGCACACCCTGGCGGCCGGGCGGACGCTCCTGAGCTGCGGCGAACTCACGCCGGACGGGCTGGAGTTCGCCAGGGAGTTGGTGCGGGTCGTGGGGGAGCTCGGCGAGCCGGGGGGAGTGAATCCGGGGGAATGAATCCGGTGAGACGCAGGCTTGACCGGATGGCGCGCTTGTGGGGGTTCTCTGCCGGGCACTCCCGGGGTGTGCCCAGGCGGCGGTCCACCTGTTCGTCCTGGCGGCGGGCCACAATTTCGCCCTGGCGGCGGTCCGTGTTTTCGCCCCGGCGACACGCTTCGGCGTGCGCCACGGCAAAGCGCGCGGCGGCTGAACAGGTGAATTCTGGTGGTACGGCGCGGGCTGTGGTGCGGCGTCGGCCGCCTGGGGAGCCCAAGGTGACTCCGAACGTGCCGCGCGGAGTCTTCGAGGGCACTACATTGGTCGCAACCGGGTGGGCTTACCCACCCTCGGCAGGTCCTAACCGCGCCTAAGGAAACGAACATGACCCCGGTAACCAGCATCAGGCCGGCCGGCAAGCTCACTGACCCTCAGGAGACGCCGGAACGCCCCTCGCTCGCCGATCTCGCCGCGCTCGGCGCGGAAGAACTCGCCTCCCGGCTCCAGCGCGCGCTCCCCGGCGCGGAATCCGGCCTCGTGCCGGTCGCTGCCTTCAACTCCTCGATCTGACCCGGCCCGGAACGCCGGGCGGAACCCAGACCGAGCCGAACCGAACAGTCCCAGCTCCATGACGACGTCGACTCCGCTGCCGCTGACGCAGTTCGTGGTCAAGATGCACAGCAGGTGCGATCTGGCCTGCGACCACTGCTACGTCTACGAGCACGCGGACAGCAGCTGGCGTTCCCGGCCGAAGGTCATCGCGGACGGGATCCTGGCCAAGGCCGCCGAGCGCATCGGCGAGCACGCGGCCGCCCACCGGCTGCCCGCCGTCCGGGTCGTCCTGCACGGGGGAGAACCCCTGCTCGCCGGCCCGGACCGCTTGCGCCGCGCCGCCGAGGCGCTCCGGGCGGCGCTCCCGTCCGGCTGCGCCCTCGACCTGCGCATCCACACCAACGGCGTGCTGCTGAGCCGGGACTTCTGCGCGCTGTTCGCGGAGCAGGAGATCAAGGTCGGCATCTCGCTGGACGGCGACAAGGCCGCCAACGACCGCCACCGCCGGTTCGCCGACGGACGCAGCAGCCACCCGCAGGTGCTGCGGGCCGTCGCCCTGCTGAACGAGCCCGAGTACCGGCACCTCTTCGTCGGGCTGCTGTGCACGATGGACGTCGAGAACGACCCGGCGGCCGTGTACCGGGCGCTGGCCGAACTCCGGCCGCCCGCCGTGGACTTCCTGCTCCCGCACGCCACCTGGGACGAACCGCCCAAGCGCCCCGCCGCGCTCGGCGCCACCCCGTACGCCGACTGGCTGCTGACCGTCCACAGGCTGTGGGAAACGGACGGGCGGCCGTTCGCCGTACGGACCTTCGAGTCCGTGCACCGGACCCTGCGGGGGTTCTCCAGCCTCACCGAGTCGCTCGGCCTGGAGCCCTCCGACCTGGCGGTCCTGGAGACGGACGGGACCTTCGAGCAGGCCGACAGCCTGAAGACGGCGTACGACGGCGCGCCCGTCACCGGGTTGAACGTCTTCGCGCACAGCCTCGACGACCTCGCCCGCCACCCCGGCATCGCCGCCCGCCAGTCCGGCCTGGCCGGCCTGAGCGAGGCCTGCCGCGCCTGCTCCGTGGTGCGCTCCTGCGGTGGCGGGCTGTACGCCCACCGCTATCGGAGCGACGATGGAGGAGGCAGCTTCGACCATCCCTCCGTCTACTGCGGTGATCTCATGACGTTCATCAACGGCATCGCGGGGAGCGGGAGTTCCGCCGGAACTCCGGAGGCCGGTGTTCCGGTGCAGGCGGCCGGGTCGTCGCGGCCCGGTGCCGAGCGACTGCTGCCCGGCGCGCTCACCCCGCCCCAACTCGACGAGCTCGCCGCCGGATACGGGAGCGCGGACACCATCGCCGCGCTCGGCCGCTCCCAACTCGCCTTCACCCGGGCGATGCTGGCCGCCGCCTGGGACGCCTCCGGACAGGGGCGGGCCGAGGCGTGGGCCCTGCTGACCGAGCTCGACGCGGCGGCCCCCGCCGCCGTGGACGCCGTGCTCGCCCACCCGTACGCCCGCGCCTGGGCCGCCCGCCGGCTCGCCGGGGACCTCCCGGTCGGGCTCGGCCCGCTGGCCGCGCTCGCCGCGGCCGCCGCGGTGCGGGCCGGGCGGGGCGACACGGTCGCCGTGCCCGTCCGGGGCGGCCGGCTGCACCTGCCGACGCTCGGCGGCCTCGCCGTACCCGACGGCGAGGCCGTGGTCACCGGACGGGCGGACGGCTTCCAGGTGCGGGCGTCCGACGGATCCGTGCACACCGTGCTGGACGAGCCGCGGTGGCGGATCCGGCTGGCCGACGGCTGGACGGTCGTCCTGGAGGACACCGACCCGCTGCGGGACAGCCACGACCACCCCGTCGCCGACCGCCTCTCCGAGAGCGAACTGCTCGACTGGACGGGCGCGTTGCGCGAGGCCTGGGAGCTGCTCGGGCGGGACCTGCCCGGGTACGCGGAGGGCATCCGGGCCGGCCTGACGACGATCACCCCGTTGCGGCCCGGCCCGACCGGCCGGGACGTCAGCTCGGCGGCCCGGCAGGCGTACGGCGCCGTCGGCATCGCCCGGCCCGCCACCGCGCCGACCCTCGCCCTGCTGCTCGCCCACGAGTTCCAGCACGTCAAGCTCGGCGCGGTGCTGGACCTGACCGACCTGTACGACCGCGGCGACACCGCGTTGTACTTCGCCCCCTGGCGGCCCGACCCCCGGCCGCTCGAAGGGCTGCTCCAGGGCACGTACGCCCACCTGGCCGTCACCGAGTACTGGGGCACCCGCACCCTCGCGTACGACGGACTGCCGGGCTCGGCCGCCGACCGGGCGCGGGAACAGTTCGCGCTCTGGCGGCGGTACACCGCCGACGCCGTGGAGCGGCTGGCGTCGTCCGGATCCCTGACCGGGACCGGCCTGCGCTTCGCCGACGGCATGCGTGCCACCGTGGCACCCTGGCTCGCCCTGCCGCTGCCCGCAGCCGCCGAGCAGGCGGCCGACCGGGTCCGGCGGGAACGGGCCGGGGTCTGACACCTCCCACCCGCGCCGCCCCGGGACCTCCCTCGCCCGGGGCCCTCAACCCCGGGGAAACGCCATCCTCACCGAACCCCGCGCCGGCGGCGTCGCCGTCGCCACCTCCGTCCACCCCCTCGTCCGCGACCTCCTCGAGCTCGGGGTCCGTCCGGGCACGGTGCTGCACGTCCAGGCGTCCCTGCGCGCCCTCGGACCGGTACCGGGCGGGGCGGCCGGTGTGGTCGAGGCCCTGCTCGAAGTCCTGGGCCCCGACGGCACCCTGGTCGCCTACACCGCCACGCCCGAGAACTCCGCCACCTCCCGCATCCACCAGTCCGCCACCGCCGGTCTCTCCCCGGCGGAGGTGGCCGACTACCAGGACCGGATGCCCCGCTTCGATCCGGCCACCACCCCGGCCTCGCCCTCCATGGGGGCGCTGTCGGAAGCGATCCGCTCGTGGCCGGGCGCGCTGCGCAGCCGCCACCCGCAGACCTCCTGGGCGGCCGTCGGCCGGCTCGCCCGGGAGATCACCGCCCACCATCCGCTGACCTCCCACCTCGGCCCGGAGTCGCCGCTCGGGCGGCTCTACGACCTGGACGCCCGGGTGCTGATGCTCGGCGTCCCGATGGACCGCTTCACCGCGTTCCACCTCGCCGACCTCCGCATGCCCGACGTGCCGGTGCGCGAGTACCGCTGCGTCGGGGAGGACGGCTGGACGGCCTTCCGGGCCGCCGACCTGGACGACCTCCACTTCGGCGGCCTCGGCGCCGAGGTCCTGCGCACCGCCCGCGGCATCACCACCGCGCGCATCGGTGCCGCCGACTGCCGCCTCGTGCCGGTCCGGGAGGCCGTCGACCTCGCCGAGGCCGTCCTGCGGCGCGGCCGCCCCTGAAACCCGCTCCTTGTTCCCGCCGCCCGACAAGTGATCCCGCCGTTTCCCACCCCCCGCCCCCACACCCACCCCGCCGACCCGCCCCCGTCGGCGCTTCGGCTCCCCCGAAGCGCCGACGGGGCCCCAGCCCCATCGCGTGCGTGAGAAGTCGGCCCGGCCGATTTTGCTGATCTTGCTTTGGGAGATGCCGCAACGCACCGAAAGCCGGTCTCCTGTGAGACCGGCTTCCAGTCGGAGCCTTCTGAGCGTCTCGGCCAGATCCGGGTTGTCAGCCATGGTGACCCATCCGGGGCGAGTCCCTCCCGACCCATCAGCGACGCTAGGGCTGCCGATGGCGCCTGTCCACGCGGCACCGGGCATATTGCTGATCCGGAATAAGGATCTTGCTCCAGCGGCGTCCAGCTGTTGGCCGGCGCCGAGGAACCGTGGCCCTCGGCGGCCTCTTGCGGGGAGCAAGAGGCCGCCGGGAAGGATCCGCTTCAGGGGTTGGCGGTGAAGTGGTCGAACTCGCCGGCCTTGGCGCCGTGGAGCCAGGCGGCGAGCTTGGGACGGGTGGTGGTGACGATGTGGGTGGGGTCGTCTGACTCGCGGAGGTAGACCAGCTCACCGTCGGAGGCGATCTCAAGGCAGTTGGTGTTGGTGCCGCTGAAGCTCGACTTCTGCCAGTTGAGCTGTTCCATGTCTACCTTCCCGGCGCTGCGTAACGAATGTGTCGGAGCAAGCCCAGTACGTCGTTCGCCGAACGCACGCTGCTACTGCGACGGTTCGTGCCCCAGGATGCCTGGGGCGCGGACAGAGAGGGGGCTCTCTGCGTGGGAAGTCGACCAGGCCGACTTCCCACGCGAGGCTTTTGGGAGTTGTTGCTTGAGTGTGGGAGGTGGCCGATGTCGCCAGTTGGGGACGAGCGACTGGTACTGGGTGTTGGGGCTGGCGGGGCGAGTGGGCTGACAGGGTCCGTGCCCCCGGCCCGCCGCCGGGGCACGGGGCGAGGAGTCAGGCCTCGATGAGGTGGTCGAACTCGCCGGCCTTGGCGCCGTGGATCCAGGCGTGGAGCTTGGTGCGGGTGGTGGTGACGACGGTGGTGGGGTCGTCGGACTCGCGGATGTGGACCAGCTCGCCGGCGGAAGCGATTTCGACACAGTTGGCCTGGTCGCTGCTGAAGCTGGACTTCTGCCAGTTGAGCTGGTGCATGGCTATCTTCCCTGGATCTTGTAGCGGATGTGTTGGATCAAACCCAGCGAGTCCCGATGGGCGGGCGATGACGCGGACGTGGCCGAGGATAGGGGCGGCAGAGCCAAGGCCCTGAGTCGGTCGAACTTCCGGTCAAATGTTGTCACGACCTCGGGGTCGCCAATGAAGTTCGATCCATGCGGATGCTCGAGTAGCACCGTGCCGAGCCGCGCGTGCGTGCCACGGATGAGCAGGAACGGTGAGTCGTTCGAAGCGAATACGGTGCAGTCGAACGGGAGGATCTGGATCGTCACGTTGGGCAACCTGCTCATCTCGATCAGATGGTTCAGTTGCTCCCACATGACCGTTGCTCCTCCGTACATCATGTGCAGGGCCGCTTCGTGGATCACGGCACGGTACGGAGGTGCGTTCTTGCCCGTCAGTACCTTGTGACGTTCGTGGCGGAACTCGACCTTCTTCTCGGTGTACCCCAGGATGACCTCGCTGTAGGCCTTGGTCTGTAGAAGGCCCGGGATCAGTAGGGATTCATAGTTGTCCAGGCCGGTGGCACGTGATTCGGCCTCGGCCAGGTCGAGTGTGCTCCGCGAGACCTGGGTCTTGAACTCGGTCCACCAGCCCTTGCCCGAGCTCTCGCTCATGGCGGCGAGGCCGGCCCGGTAGTCGGAGTCCGTAATCTCGCACAGGTCGAGCCAGGTGTTGAGCCGCGGAAGGTTTAGGCCCATCCTTCCGGACTCGATGTGGCTGACGGCAGGACCCTTTACGCCGATCGCCTGCCCGATCTCGAGCGCTGAGCGTCCAGCGGCGTCGCGTGCCCTGCGAAGCTCTTCGCCCAACCGGCGCTGACGTTCGCTGATCCCACTCCCGAATGCCATGGGCATACCTTCCACGCGGATCGTCATCTACGGAAAGTGTAGGTCTATGTGCGGAGCGTGTTGCTAACTTTGCCGAGAAGCCCCTAAAGTTTCACTGCACTGCTCGCCGGATGGGGCGTCAGGTCTCTCCGTGCGTAGCTCATTTGAGCTGATGGGAGATTCCCCATGTGTGACCCCAACCTCAACTCCCCCTCCCTCACCGTGTCCCGCGAGGTGTTGCGCGACGCGATGTTGCGCGCCGGGTACCCCGACTCCTCCATCGGGGACGCCGAACTCGCCCTCATGGAACTGGTGGTGAACGCGTGGCGGCACGGGATGACGCGCTCGCCCGTCGTCACGGTCGTCTACTCCGGCGACATCCTCCGTGTCTCCGTCGCGGACCGCAGCAGCGAGTTGCCGAAGTGTCAGAAGTTCGACCCGCAGGCCGAGTCGGGCCGCGGACTGCAGCTGGTGGAGGGGCTCACCAACCGCTGGGGCGCCGAATCGCAGGCGCTCGGGAAGCGGGTCTGGTTCGAGCTGGACTGCGTCGCGTGAGCGCCCTCCACCCCCTCGACCCGCGTGATCCCTCTCTCCATCGCCTCACCCGTCGGGATCTCACCGACCTGATCGTGGAGCTCCGCACCGAGGGTCGTGAGTTGGGTCTGCTCTGGCCCTCGGCCAAGCCCGGCGAGACCGTCTTGAACGGCCAGGTCCTCGTCTCGCTCGGTAGTGTTCCGGCCAGCACCCTGGTCAACCTTCTCTCGCTCGTCCGCGAGTTCAGGCGCCGCCAGGGGTAGGCGCAAAATGCGGGCCCCGTGCACTTGGCGGGGCCCGCGCCCGTGTGGTCAGGCCCTGAAGCCGGCCGCGAGGAGGCCGAGGCGGGCGAGCAGGGCATCGGCGAGCGAGTGAGACGCGTCGGCGGCGAGCCAGCGGCCCAGGGTCGTGATGTAGGTGTCGAACAGCAGGTCGGCGACGGCGGTCGGGTCCAACTCGGCGCGGATCTCGCCCTGTTCGCGCCCCCGGGAGGCGGCCGCGACGAATGCCCGGGGGGTCGTGGCGCCGAGGCCGAAGGCGGCGTGGAGCACTCCGCTGTCGTGGAGCTCCTTCGCCAGCGCGTACTCCCGCTCGTTGAGCTCAGCGAGGGCGCGCAGTGCGCCCGCGAGCGCCTCGGTGGCGGAGGCATGAGCCTCGTCCAGGCGTTCCAGTGCCTCGTGCCGCTGCTGGACCCAGGCGGTGACGAAGTCCTCCTTGCGGCGGAAGTGGTTGAAGGCCGTCTGGCGTCCCACGTCCGCGCGTTCGGCGATGTGGTCGTAGGTGGTGGCCGCGTACCCCTGGGTGGCGAACAGCTCCAGCGCTGCCGCCAGCAGTCGCTCCCGGGTGGCGGTGCGGCGCTGGTCGCGTCGGTTGGGTGAGGACACGGGAAAAGTGTACTTGAATCTATTGGTGGACTGGAGTACATGTTGAGACTCCAGTTCACCTAACGAGGAGGCCCAGTCATGGCCGTCCCGTACACCCTCGGCCTGCACGAGATCGCCCCGGACACCTACGCCTACCTACAGCCGAACGGCTCCTGGGGCCTGAGCAACGCCGGGCTGATCGTCTCCGGCGACGAGGCCCTGCTCGTCGACACCCTGTTCACCGTCCCGCAGACCCGGGACCTGCTCGGCGCCGTCGCCCGGGCGCTGCCCGGGGTCGAGATCGGCACCCTGGTCAACAGCCACAGCGACGGCGACCACTGGTGGGGCAACCAGCTGCTCCCGCACGCCACGGTCATCGCCTCCGAGGCCGCCGCGGCCGACATGGGCCGCGACCACCTCCACGAACTGCTCGCCGCCCCCGGCGACCTGCCGCTCCCGCGCGTCGCCCAGGACATGCGGAAGGCCTTCGACTTCACCGGCATCGCCCCGACCCTGCCGAACCGGACCTTCAGCGGCGAGCTGGAGGTCGCCGTCGGGCGGCGCACCGTCCGGCTGATCGAGGTCGGCCCCGCCCACACCCGGGGCGACGTCCTGGTCCACGTACCCGACGCCGGTGTGCTGTTCGCCGGGGACATCCTGTTCGTCGGCGGCCACCCGGTGATCCACAGCGGCCCGGTGGAGCGTTGGATCGCCGCCTGCGACCTGATCCTCGGCCTGGACGTCGAGACGATCGTGCCCGGGCACGGCCCGGTCGTCGGCAAGCCCGAGGTCCGCACTTTCCGCAGCTACCTGGAGCGGGTCCGCGACCACGCGGGGCGTGCCCACGCGGCGGGCGTCCCGGTGCTCCGGGCCGCGCGGGAGATGGACCTGGACGGCTTCGCGGACTGGGACGACCGGGAGCGGCTGCTGCTGAACATCGGCGCCGTGTACCGGGAGCTGAACGGTGACGGGACCCCCGGGGAGGTGGAACTGCTGGTCGGGCTCGACGAGTTCGGCCCGGCCCCCCGTCCGGCCCCCCGTCCGGCCCCCTGCCTGGCCCCCCAGGCGGCCCCCCGGCTGGCCCCGCGGCCCGGGGCCGAGGTCGCCGCCGAGGTCACCGCGCTGGCCGCGGGCCTGCCGGGCATCGTCCGGCAGCTGTTCCCGGCCGAGGGCTCCGGGCCGCTGGAGGGCTTCCCGGTGCCCAACGTGCTGGCCACCATCGGGCACCACCCCGACCTGCTGACCAGCCTGGCGCCGCTGCTCGCCCAGCTCAACCAGGGCACGATCCCGCCCCGCGAGCGCGAACTCGCCGTCCTGCGCACCGCGCACCGCACCGGTTCGACGTACGAGTGGCAGCACCATGTCCGGCTGGCCGGCCTCGCCGGGCTGACCGGGCCCGAGATCGACCGCGTCCAGGACGGCGCGGAGCACCCCGATTGGTCCGAGGCCGACCGCACCCTGCTGCGGGCCGTCGACGAGCTGCACGACGGGCACGCGCTCTCCTCGGCCACGTGGCAGGCGCTGTCCGACCGCCACCCGGTGCCGTGGTTGCTGGAACTGCTGGCCCTGGTCGGCACCTACGGGATGGTGGCCGGGATCCTCAACTCCTGCCGGGTCCCCGTCGACGGCTGGCTCTCCGGGGCCGGAGCGTAGGGCACTGAAGCCGGGGCCGCGCAGCAGCAGGAGGTCGTCGCTGTCGACCGTGGTGGCGTCGGCCGCGTCGCGGTGCCCCGGGCTCGGACGACGGAACGCCCGACCAGCGGGAGCCGGTCGGGCGGGGTCGGGCCGGTCGGGCGAGGTCGGGTGCCGTCAGGCGACGAAGTGGTCGAATTCGCCGGCCTTGGCGCCGCGGACCCAGGCGTTGAACTTGATGCGGGTGGTGGTGACGACGAGGGTGGGGTCGTCGGACTGCCGGATGTAGACGTGGTCGCCCTCGGAGGCGATCTCGATCCACTCGTCCTTGCCGATGCTGGTGCTGGCCCTCTGCCAGTCGAGGTGTTCCACGAGTTCCCTCCTGGTGGTGGTGCGCGACGGCCGGAACGAGGGTACTGCTCCCAGTGCACGGGTGGCGGCATCGTTTCGGTCATGTCAATTCGTGCGAGACGTTGTGCTATTCCATTGGGGTGTCAGTCGTTCCTACACTGAAGCCCCGCCGCACGGGGGCTGCGGGAGGCAGGTTTGCCGACGGGCCCGGGGGAGGCGCGTGTGACTGACCGGGGCTGGGACGAGGACGACGCCCGGCCGTACTTCTTCCTCTCCTACGCGCACACCCCCAAGGCCGGTGCGCGGGGCGCGAGCGATCCGAACCACTGGGTCAGGCAGTTGTACCGGGATCTCTGCGAGGCTGTGCTCCAGCTGACCACCGTCCCGGACGGGGTCGCGGTCGGCTTCATGGACGAGTCCATGCACCAGGGCGAGTTGTGGGCCGAACGGCTGTCCGACGAGTTGGCGACGTGCCGGGTGTTCGTGCCCCTCTACTCCCCGAGGTACTTCAACAGCGTTCCGTGCGGCCAGGAATGGCACGCCTTCACCCGCCGGCCGGTCTACCCGGCGAACCTCGACTCCGAGCGCACCAGCGGCATCGTGCCGGTGCTGTGGGCCCCGATGAGCCGCTACCGGCTGCCGGACGTGGCCAGTGAACTCCAGTTCAACCACGCGAGTTTCGGCCCCGAGTACGCCACCGAGGGCCTCTACGCGCTCATGAAGCTCAGCTACTTCCGCTCCGCCTACGAGCTGGCCGTGCACCGGCTGGCGGCCCGGATCGTCCAGGTCGCGGAGGAGACGGTGATCCCGGTCGGTCGGCGGCTGGAGTTCAACGGCCTCCCGAGCGCCTTCAACGTCACCGCCCCGACCAAGCAGCTGCGGATCTCCGTCCTCGCCTACCACCAGAACGAGTTGCCCGCCGACCGCAGCCCCGACTACTACGGCGAGCGGCGCACCGACTGGCACCCGTACCGGCCGGTCGGCTCGCCGATCGCCCAGCACGCGGCCAGGCTGGCACGGCAGTTGGGGTTCCAGCCGACCGTGCACGAGTTCGACGAAGAGGTCGAGTCGATCATCGAGGGCAACGCCGAGGCGCCCGGCCTGCTGCTGCTCGACCGCTGGGCGCTGCGCGACCCGCGCCGGCGCGAGCTGGTCCGGCGCTTCGACCGCTCGGACGCCACCTGGGTGAGCATCCTGGAGCCGTTCAACGGCGACGACCCGGAGTGCGCCGAACGCTCGGACGAACTGAACGACCTGAGCGACGAGACGCTGCGCATCACCCGGCGGGCGAGCCGGCCGAGCTTCCTCGGCGCGACCGGCCCGACCGGGCTGCACACCCTGGAGGACTTCGACGACGCCCTGCCCCGGGCGGCGATGAAGGCCAAGTACGCGTTCGAGGGCCGCACCCGGGCCGAACCGGAGGAGCCGCCGCCGCCCCGGCCGAGCCTGCGGGAAGCGTTCCGGCGCCCGGGGGGCGGGTACGGACCGGACGGATCCCCGGAGGACCCCTTCGAGGACGACCGGGGCGACGACGGTGGCACCGACGGCAACGACCGCACCAACGGCAACGACCGCGGCAACGGCCGCACCACCCGTCGAAGTCGGACCAACGGCAACGACCCGTACCGCGAGCACGACCCGTACCGCGACGACGGCGATGAACCCGATGACGGGATGGCGCCCTTGGGAGGACGAGGACCGCGATGAGCGACGACAACCGCACCAGGAACCTCCGCCTCGGCGGGCTCACCGCCGCCGACCTGGCCGCCCAGCGGGAGGCCGAGCGGCAGGCGGCGGAACGGGACCGCAACGGCCGGATCATCACCTTCTACTCGTACAAGGGCGGCACCGGCCGCACCATGGCGCTCGCCAACACCGCCTGGATCCTGGCCGCCAACGGCTTCCGCGTCCTCACCGTGGACTGGGACCTGGAGGCGCCCGGCCTCGCCAAGTTCTTCCACCCGTTCCTCGACCAGGCCTCGCTGGCCGGCACCACGGGCATGATGGACCTGATCGCCGAGTACCGCGAGGAGGCGTTGCGCCCGGTCGAGCACGCCGAGGGCTGGCACCTGGACTTCGCCCGGGTGCACCCGCACGCGCTCTCGCTCACCTGGCCGCACTTCCCGGCCGGCGGCAGCCTGGACTTCCTCTCCGCGGGCCAGTTCAACCGCGACTACTCCGAGGCCGTCACCCACCTCGACTGGGACATCTTCTACGACCGTTTCGACGGCGGGCAGTTCTTCGACGCCCTCAAGGCCGACATGGCCAAGCGCTACGACTACGTGCTGATCGACTCCCGCACCGGCCTGTCCGACATCGCCGAGATCTGCACCGTCCAGATGCCCGACGACCTGGTGGTCTGCTTCACCCTCAGCGACCAGTCCATCGACGGCGCCTCCCGGATCGCCCAGCACATCCACGACCGCTACCGCGAGCGCGGCATCCGCATCCTGCCCGTCCCGATGCGCATCGACGAGGGCGAGAAGGAGAAGGCGGACGCCGGCCGCGCCCTCGCCCGGGTCCGCTTCGACGGGCTGCCGGCCGGCCTGGACGGCGAGGAACTCGCCCAGTACTGGGGCTCGGTGGAGATCCCGTACCGGCCGTTCTACGCCTACGAGGAGATCCTCGCCACCTTCGGCGACCAGACCGGCACGCCCACCTCGATGCTGGCCGCCTGCGAGCGGCTCACCTCCATGATCACCGAGGGCCGGGCGGCCGGCCTGCCGCCGATGGACGAGGAGGTGCGGCTGCGCTACGTGGACGCGTTCACCCGCCGCCGCCCGTCCGTGCCCGCCGACCTCTACCTCTCCTACGTCCCCGAGGACCGGATGTGGGCGGACTGGATCGAGTCCGTCCTGACCAGGGCCGGCTTCCGGGTGCTGCCGCGCGACCTCAGCGCCGGCACCGACCCGCGCGAGGAGACCGAGCGCGGCATCGACTCCGCGTACCGGACGGTCGCGGTGCTCTCGCCCGCCTACCAGCGCTCCCCGCAGGCGCGGGCGCTGTGGGAGTCGGTGGTCAGCTCCGACCCCTCCGGCACCCGCCGCCAGCTGCTGCCGGTCCGTGTCGGCGACGTCCGGCTCACCGCGCCGTTCAGCAACCGCAACCCGGTCGACCTGGTCGGCCGCGACGAGACGCAGTCGATCCAGAGCCTGCTGCGCGCGCTCGGCCGCGGCGAAACCCCGCTCGGCGACGCGCCCAGCGGCGGGCCGCGCTTCCCCGGCAGCAAGCCCTCGGTGTGGGACGTCCCGCCGCGCAACCCGTCCTTCACCGGCCGCGCCGCCGTGCTGGAGCAGCTGCGCAACCAGCTGCGCGGCGGCATGGCGGCCGTGCTGCCCACCCCGCAGACGCTGTACGGGCTCGGCGGCGTCGGCAAGACCCAGGTGGCGCTGGAGTACGCCCACCGCTTCATGTCCGACTACGACCTGGTCTGGTGGATCGACGCCGAGCAGACCGAGCTGGTCGCCCCGGCGCTCGCCGAACTCGCCCGCCGGCTGGGGCTGCGGGTCGGCGACTCGGTGACCGAGGCCGCCGAGGCGGCCAGGGAGGCGCTGCGGCGCGGCGTGCCCACCTCGCGCTGGCTGCTGATCTTCGACAACGCCGACGAGCCCGCGGAGATCCGCCGGTTCTTCCCCGGCGGCTCCGGCCACATCCTGGTCACCTCCCGCAACCAGGCCTGGACCGGGCACGCCGAGGCGCTGGAGGTCGACGTCTTCACCCGCGGCGAGAGCGTCGAGCACCTGTGCCGGCGCGCCCGCAGCCTCTCCCGCCCGGACGCCGACCGGGTCGCCGAGGCGGTCGGCGACCTGCCGCTGGCCGTCGAGGTGGCCGCCGCCTGGCTGGACACCACCGGCACCCCGGTGGACACCTACGTCTCCCAGCTGCACGCCGAGGCCGCCCGCGCCCTGGCCGTCGGCCGCCCGGCCGACTACCCGACCCCGGTCGCCGCGACCTGGAACGTGTCGATCGGACGGCTGCGCCAGCAGTCCCCGGCGGCCGTCCGGCTGCTCCAGCTCTGCGCGTTCTTCGCGCCCGAGCCGATCTCGATGAACCTCTTCTACAGCGACCAGATGATCCGGGCGCTGGTGAAGTTCGACGCCGACCTCAGCGACAAGTTCATGCTGGGCAAGGTGATCCAGGCGATCGGCCGGTACGCGCTGGCCAAGGTCGACGCCGGCAGCAACAGCTTCCAGGTGCACCGGCTCGTCCAGGCGGTGATCCGGGCCGGGATGACCGCCGACGAGCAGGAGATCGCCGTCCACGAGGTGCACCGCATCCTCACCGGCGCCCGGCCCGTCCTCGGCGACACCGACGACCCGGCCAACTGGCCCGCCTTCGACGAGATCTGGCCGCACCTGTCGCCGTCCAAGGCGCACAACTGCGACGAGGCGGACACCCGCCAGCTGCTCATCGACCGGGTCCGCTACCTGTGGAAGCGCGGCGAACTCGACCGTGCCCGCGACCTCGGCCACGCCCTGGACGTGGAGTGGACCGGCAAGCTCGGCGAGGACGACCGGCAGACCCTGCTGCTGCGCTTCCAGCTCGCCAACGTGCTGCGCTCCCAGGGCAACTACGGCGAGGCGCTGGCCCTGGACGAGGACACCCTGGAGCGCCAGCGGGCCCTGCTCGGCGAGCACCACCCGTACACCCTGATGACGGCCGGCTCGCTCGGCGCCGACCGCAGGGCGCTCGGCCGGTTCCAGGCCGCCCTCGACCTCGACCGCGAGATCCTCGACCAATTCCGCGAGTTGTTCGGCGACGACAACCCGCGCACGCTCTCCATGGCGAACAACCTGGCGATCGACTACCGGCTGGTCGGCGACAGCGAGGCGGCCCGCGAACTCGACCAGGAGACCCTCGACCGGCGCACCGCCGTCCTCGGCCCCAAGCACCCCTACACCCTGTCCACCAAGTCCAACCTGGCCCGCGACCTGCGCGAACTCGGCGACTACCGCGGCTCGGTGGACCTGCTCCAGGAGGTCACCTCCGACCTCGGCGACGTGCTCGACCCGGACCTGCCGGAGAACCTGCGCAACGCCAAGTCGCTGGCCGTCTCGCTGCGCCGGATCGGCCAGCTCGCCGAGGCCCGCCGGATCACCAAGGAGACCTACGAGCGCTACCTGGAGCGCTACGGCGCCGACGCCCCCGACGCGCTCGCCTGCGCGCTCAACCTGGCCGCCGACCACAGCGCCTCCGGTGACAAGGAGGCCGCCCGCGACCTCTGCTCCACCGTCTTCGAGGGCCACCGGCGACTGTTCGGCGACGAGCACCCGTTCACCCTGGCCTGCGCCAACAACCTCGGCATCTACCTGCGGGGCAGCGGCGACGTCCAGGGCGCCATCGAGCGCGGCCGGCTCACCGTCGAGGGGCTGAGCCGCTCGGTCGGGCCGGAGCACCCGTACACCCTCAACGCGATGATCAACCTGGCCAACGCCTACGGCGACGACGGGCAGCTGGATCGCGCCGAGCGGCTCGGCCGGGCCGCCTACCAGGGGCTGTGCGACCGCTACAGCGCACAGCACCCGGACGCGGTGGCCTGCGAGGCCAACCTGGCGATCACCCTGCGGGCGGCCGGCCGGCACACCCAGGCGGCCGAGCTGCGGGCGCGGGCGATCTCCGAGCTGATCCGGCAGGTCGGCGAGGAGCACCCCAACACGGTCTCCGCGCGCGGCTGGAAGCGGATCAACCGGGACCTGGAGCCGCAGCCGGTCTGATCGGGAGGACCAGGAGAGGGGCGGGGTACGCTGCGAGACCATGAGCATCCCGCCCCCGGTCCTGGTCACCCGGCGCCTCGCCCCCGGCGTCATCGAGCGGCTCACCGCGCACCACGCCGTCACCTGCCACGACTCCGACCTGGCGATGGACCGGGCCGCACTGCTGGCCGCCGTCCGCGGGCGCCGGGCCGTGATCACCACCCTGGACGACCGGGTGGACGCCGAGTTCCTCGACGCGGCCGGCCCGCAGCTGGCCGTCGTCGCCAACCACGCCGTCGGCTACCACAACGTGGACGTGGCCGCCTGCGCCGAACGCGGCGTGCTGGTCACCAACACCCCCGGCGTGCTCACCACCGCCACCGCCGACATGGCCTGGGCGCTGCTGCTGGCCGCCACCCGCCGCCTCGGCGAGGGCGAGCGGCTGCTGCGCTCCGGCGCGCCCTGGACCTGGGCGCCGAACTTCCTGCTCGGCCTGGAGCTGGCCGGCACCCCGCTGGGCGTGCTCGGCATGGGCCGGATCGGGCAGGCGGTGGCCCGCCGGGCCCGCGCCTTCGACATGCCCGTCAGCTACCACAACCGCCGCGAACTGCCGCCCGAACAGGCCGAGGGCGCCGACTGGAAGCCGCTGGAGGATCTGCTCGCCACCTCCACCGTCCTGGTCGTCACCTGCCCGTTCACCACCGCGACCCGGCACCTGCTGGACGCCCGCCGGCTCGCCCTGCTGCCGCGCGGCGCGGTGGTGGTCAGCATGACCGCCGGGGTGGTGGACGAGGAGGCGCTGGCCGCCGCGCTGGAGTCCGGCGCGCTGTTCGCCGCCGCCGTGGACAACTTCGAGCGCGAGCCGGCCGTCCCGTCCGCGCTGCTCGCCCAGGAGCGCGCGGTGCTTGCCCCGCACCTGGGCAGCGCCACCGTCCGTACCCGCCAGGCGATGGGCGGCCTGGCGGTGGACAACGTGCTGGCGGTGCTCGGCGGTTCGGCGCCCCTGACTCCGGTGCGGGCCTGACGCCGGTGCGGGCCTGACTCCGGTGCGCCCCTGGCTCCAGTGCGGGCCTGACGCCGGTGCGGGCCTGAGCCCTGGTTCCTAGCCCGCCGCCCAGGCCAGGGCGGTGGTCATCACCCGGAACGCCCCGAAGTGGGCGGCGCCGGGCTCCAGGAACAGCTGGGCGTCCGGGATGTGGTCGGCCAGCCAGCGGGAGTGTTCGACCGGCGAGAACTGGTCGTCCGCGCCGTGCCAGAGCCAGGTCGGCACCCGGATCGAGCCGACCTCGAACCCCCAGTCGGCGGTGAAGGCCAGCACGTCGTCGATCCAGCCGTCCGCGCCGTGCCGGAACGCCTCCCGGTAGTTGCTCTGGAGCATCCGGCGCAGCCCGCTGTCGGCCACCACCTCCCGGTCGGCGGCGGAGAGCTCGGTGCGCAGGCCGTTCAGCAGCCGGACCGGGTCGTCCTTGATCTGCCGGGAGCGGAACTCCATCGCGTCGGCGATCCGGCCGTGCCCGCGCTCGGCCTCCTTGTAGGCGCGGACGTTGGACGGGGTCATCCCCGCGTACCAGTCCAGGCCGGCCGCGTTGCGCGGGGCCAGCCCGACCAGCACCGCGACCCGGCTGACCCGGTCCGGCAGCAGCGCCGCGCAGGCCAGCGCGTGCGGGCCGCCGCCGGAGCGGCCGAGCACCGCGAAGCGGTCCAGCCCGAACTCGTCCGCGATGGTGCGCACGTCGGTGGCCGCCGCGCTCACCCGGCGGCCGAACAGCCGGGTCGAGTCGCCGTAGCCGGGCCGGTCGAACGAGATCAGCCGGACGCCCAGCCGGTACAGCACGGTGCTGCGCGGGTGCGGGCCGACCCGGCTGCCGGGCATGCCGTGCAGCAGGAACACCGGACGGCCGCGCGGGTCGCCGAGGGACTCGACGGCGAGGGCGCGGTCGTCCGCCGTTTTGACCGTCCGTAACGACACCTGCGGCCTCCTCAGTGCTCCGGGTCGGTTGCGTGCTCCCGGTCGGTGGTGGTGCGCACCTCCCGGCGGGCCTGCCAGGTGGTGTGCTCGCGGGAGATCGCGTCCTCGGCGTCCCGGGCCAGGCGGGCCCAGACCTCCTCGGCCTCCATCGACTCCAGGTCCAGCTGGGCGAGTTGGCGCTGGATCTGCGCCAGCTCCTCGGCGGCCAGGGCGTACGCGGCCGCGAGCGGCCGGTACTGGCGCAGCTGCGCCCAGGCGGCGACCGACGCGGCCACCGCCGAGACCGTGCCCAGCGCGTCGTAGCTGAAGGCGCCGAGCGCCCGCAGCAGGGCGAGCACCAGGCCGAGCGCGGGCAGCAGCACGCCCAGCACTCCGGCCCAGTGCCCGGCGCGGGCGCAGTAGCGGGCCTTGGCGCGGTACCAGTCGTGCTGCAGCTGGATCCGCTCGGCCAGGTACACCTCGCGGCGCACCGCCAGCGGCTGTCCGCGCAGGTCGTGCATCGCCGGGGTGATCTCCACCCCGCCGTCCGGGACGGCGACCGGGCTGTTCCGGAACGCGCCGAGCACCCGGGCGAGCTGGAAGCGGTACAGGCCCTCGGCGTCCGGCAGGGCGCGCGGCGGGGGCTGGTAGGCGTCGGCCCGGACGGCGTACTTCCAGGCCAGCGTCTTCACCGACTCGGCGGCCGCCCGGCCCTCGTACCAGAGGCCCTGGGGGTTCTGCCGGCTGACCACCACCGCCAGCGCGATCGCGCCGAGGTAGGCCGCCGCCGCCGGCCACGCCCAGGGCTCGCCGTCGGCCGATCCGGTCGCCGCGGCGGCCACCAGCAGGACCAGCTCCCAGGCGCAGAGCAGCACCGAACGCCGCTGCCCGCGCAGCGAGGCCGCGTCGGCGGCCCAGAAGAACTCGGGTAGCAGGTCCCGCTCGCGCACCCACCCGGTCCGTCCCGCAACAGACGCCATGTTCGGCCCCCACCAGTCGCTCCGGTCGCACCGCTCTCCTGCCCAAGGGGGCCGACCGGTACGCCTGGTGACGGCCGGTGCGGCCGGATGTGGCCGGGAAGGCCCGCTGCTTTGTCCGGTACTCCCCGTGTTCGCTCCTGCACCCAGCGTGCGGAGAGGCGGTGGGGGCGCGCGGCGGTCGGCGGGCGTGCGCGGGCGACCGGCCGGAGGTGGGCGGGGCGGCCCGGCGGGTGCGGGAGGGGCTCAGTAGGTGTAGAAGACCCGGTCGGCGTTCTCGGCCATCTGCTTGGCGTTCCACTCGGTGCCGCCGGGGACGTTGCCGGAGCGGAACAGCGGCGGCGCGGGGCACTCCCCGGCGGCCGCCCGGTCGGCCAGCCGGCCGACGGCCGAGGCGACCACGGCCTGCATCAGCGCGCTGGTCACGATGGTGGACACCGGGCCGAAGGTGGTCTCGGCGCCGGGGTGGGTCAGCTCGCCGTCGCCGACCGCGATCTTGCTGTCCAGCACCACGTCGCAGTGGTCCTTCAGGTAGGTGCCGGTCGGGTGCGCCGAGGATACCTCCGCCGGGTACGCCAGCGAGGTCACGCCGACCACCTTGAGGCCGCGGTCCCGGGCGTACCGGGCCAGCTCGACCGGCATCACCTGGCGGCCGGAGAGCGAGATCACGAACAGCAGGTCCCCGGTGGTGGCCGGGGTGAGGTCCAGGGTGGCGGTGGCCAGCCCGGAGACCCGCTCCAGGGCGCTGGACAGCGGTGCGGGCATCACCGTCACCCCGGCCATCCCGGGCACGTTCAGCAGGTTCATCGGGACCAGCCCGCCGGCCCGGTAGACCACGTCCTGGGCCGCCAGCGCGGAGTGCCCGGCACCGAAGGTGAAGACCCGGCGACCCTCGGTCATCGCCTCCGCCAGCAGCGCGGCGGCGGCCTCGATGGTGTCGGCCTCCTCCACGCGGACCCGCTGGAGGTGGGCGATCGCGGCGTCGAAGTACCGGTCGACCAGGTCGTTCATCTGGTGCCTTCGCTCTCTGCCGGGTGGGGGATCCGGCCGGGTGGGGTGGTCCGGGTGGTCCAGACCGCCGGTGGAGAAAGCTTCGGCGAGCACGGTCGCGCCCCGGCGGCACCGTTGTCAACAGGAACGAAACGGGCCTCCGGAGCCCCGGGGCGGGCCCGGTTGTCGGTCCCGTACGTCAGAATTGGCGGTGAGGACACCGAAGAACGGAGCCAGCGGCGATGTCTGGGCTGATCGACACCACTGAGATGTACCTTCGCACCATCCTGGAGCTGGAGGAGGAAGGCATCGTCCCGATGCGCGCCCGGATCGCGGAGCGCCTGGAACAGAGCGGCCCCACGGTCAGCCAGACGGTCGGCCGGATGGAGCGCGACGGGCTGCTCCAGGTCGCCGGGGACCGCCACCTCGAACTGACCGAGGAGGGGCGCCGGCTCGCGGTGCGCGTCATGCGCAAGCACCGCATCGCCGAGTGCCTGCTCGTCGACGTGATCGGCCTGGAGTGGGAGCAGGTGCACGAGGAGGCCTGCCGCTGGGAGCACGTGATGAGCGAGACGGTCGAGCGCAAGGTGCTCGCCATGCTCGGCCACCCCACCCAGTCCCCGTACGGCAACCCGATCCCGGGCCTGGACGAGCTGGGCGACACCAAGGCCGAGGGCGAGGGCTTCGACGCCGGGCTCGTCCCGCTGGACACCGTCAAGCCGGGCGAGGCCGGGGCCGACGTGGTGGTCCGTCGGATCGGTGAGCCGATCCAGACCGACAGCGCCCTGATGAGCACCCTGCGCCGGGCCGGCGTGCGGCCGGGTTCCACGGTCAAGGTGAGCGCCGGAGTCGGCGGCGTGCTGGTCGGCACCGGGGACAACGCGGCGGAGCTGGGCAAGGACATCGCCCAGCACGTCTTCGTCGCCCAGGCCTGAGCCACGTCCGTCGTACCGAGAAGGGGCCCGCTGCTCTCCACGCAGCGGGCCCCTTCGCCCTCCCCGTTCCCTCCCCGCTCCCTCCCTTTCCCCTCCGCCCCTCCCGCTCCCCTCCACCGCCGCCGCCCGGCTTCCCCGTCCGAGCGCCCCTGCCGGCGTCCCCACACATCGCAATTCCTCCCCTCGGCCGATCATGGCAATCCTTGAGCGCTGTCACTCGTACGAGGGGCTTTGCCGGTTGACCAGCGGGTACACGGAAGCCTTATCCGGACATGCGTATGACGGGCCCCGTCCCCGGTGGGAGACAAGGCCCGTCACGTGCGCGCGTTGTGTCGCGCGGTGCACGCCCTCACCCGATCGGCAGAGGGCGGCCGTTCCGGGGCCCGCCGGAGCGGGCGGAACTCAGCCCACCGGCGCCGGCTGGGCGGCCCGGGCGGTCCGGGCCGAGGGCGTCTCGCGGCCGCAGGCGTACGCGAGCGGGCTGATCAGTTCGGCGGCGTCCGGCAGCCAGCGGTTGAGCGCGGAGGGGGAGCGGGCCCACTGGGCGTACCCCAGGGAGCCGATCCTGGACGGCGGGGCGACCGTCCAGTCCCCCTCGCCGCGGGCGACCAGGTCCAGCCGGCCGGGCGGCCAGCCGAGCCGGCGGAGCATCTCCGGGAGCCTGGCCGCGCCTCCGGGCAGCACCAGGAAGTGCAGCCGCCGCCCGATCCGCCCGGGCGCGGCGGGCTGGACCACCACCGGGCCGAGCTGGAGGTCCATCCGCTCCATCCGGGCGAGCGCCAGGCAGCCGGCCGTCTCCGGGACGTCCAGGACGTCGAAGGAGCGCCCGGTGGGCAGCAGGACCGACGCGTCGGGCCGCTCGGTCCACCAGCTCCGCACCGCACCGGGGCCGGCGCTCGCCTGCCTCGCCCAGTCCGGGTCCAGCGGGTGGGCGCCCGGCAGGGTGCAGCGCCGGTCGCCGCAGGAGCAGCGGACTCCGCCGTCGCCGTCGTCGACCAGCCAGGCGCCCGGGGCCACCTCCCAGTGGCGGGTCTCGGCGTAGCCGACGGCTTCCACGAGTAAGAGGGGCGGGTCGGCCCTCTCGTTCCGGTCCTGGGCGTCGGGGATGTCTTCCACGGGGTGCTCAACTACCGTGTGTGAGGCTGGTTACGGCCCGATGGCGCCCGGTTGGGCGTATCCCGGCAATGTCACCCGTTCCGGTTAGTCGGCCGAGTTGAAGGGGCTGAGGGCAGGCGCAGCGGGGGCGCACAGGAGCATTTCCCGGGGCGCAAGGGGGGTGCGGTTCGTCACCGTGGGTATCCCGCTGGCGTTGCTGATCGCTAACCTTGTGTCAGATTCCTTGGATGGTCGGACAGTCGGCAACAGATCAGCAGAAGCGTCGCCCGCCGGCCGGGACCGGAGGGTGTGGGGAGGCGAAGCCCAATGGCCGCGAGACCACTCGTCGCACGACAGCCCAACGAGCGTCTGCAGCAACTGATCCAGGAGGCCAGCTGTTCCAACGCCGGCCTGGCCCGGAGGGTCAACCTCTGCGGCGCCGAACACGGGCTGGACCTTCGGTACGACAAGACCTCCGTGGCCCGCTGGCTGCGCGGCCAGCAGCCGCGCGGGCAGGCGCCGGCCGTGATCGCCGAGGCCCTGGGCCGCAAGCTCGGCCGCAGCGTGTCGGTCGAGGAGATCGGCATGGCGGACGGCAAGAACCTGAGCTCCGGCATCGGGCTCCAGTTCGCGCCGACCATCGGTGCCGCCCTGGAGCAGGTCTGCGAGCTGTGGCGCAGCGACGTCGGCCGGCGGGACTTCCTGACCGGTGCGACGGTCGCCGCCTCCGCGCTGGTGGAGCCCAGCCGGGACTGGCTGATCACCCCGCCGGACCCGGTGGTGGCGCGGACCGGCGGCCCCCGGGTCGGCCCGACGGACGTGGCCGCGGTCAAGGCGACCACCGCGATGCTGGTCGACCTCGACCACCGCTTCGGCAGCGGCCATGTGCGCCCGGTGGTGGTGCACTACCTCAACTCGGTGGTCTCCGGCCTGCTCGGCGGCGCCTACCGGGAGGAGACCGGGCGCCAACTCTTCGCCGCGGTGGCCCGGTTGACCGAACTGGCCGGCTACATGGCGGTGGACACCGGACAGCCCGGGCTCGCCCAGCGCTACTACATCCAGGCGCTGCGGCTGGCCCAGGCCGCCGACGACCGCGGCTACGGCGGCTACGTGCTGGCGGCCTCGATGAGCCACCTGGCGGCGACCCTCGGCAACCCGCGCGAGATCGCCCAACTCGCCCGCGCAGCACAGGAGGGCGCCCGCTCGGTGGCCACCCCGACGGCGATGGCGATGTTCTACGCCGCCGAGGCCCGCGGCCACGCCCTGCTCGGCGACGCCCGCTCCTGCGAGGCGGTGTCGGCCAGGGCGCTGGAGATGATGGAGAAGCGCCGCCCGGAGGACGACCCGGACTGGATCGCCCACTTCGACGACGCCTACCTCGCGGACGAACTGGCCCACTGCCACCGGGACCTGGAGCAGGCGGGCCAGGCCGAGCACTACGCCCGCCGGGCGCTCGACCTGCACCCGCCGACCAGGGTCCGGCGCCGCGCGGTGGACCTCGTCCTGCTGGCCACCGCCCAGCTCCAGCAGCGGGACCTGGAACGCGCCTGCGAGACGGGTGCCCAGGCGGTCCGGCTGCTCAGCGGGCTGCGCTCCAACCGGGGCGTGGAGTACCTGGACGAGTTCCGGCGCCGGCTGGAGCCGTACCGGGAGCAGCGGGTGGTCCGCGAGTTCCACGCCCGGGCGGACGCCGAGGCGGCGTAGCGTCCGTCTCCGCGGCTCCTCCCCGTCCCCGGGGCCCGGGCGGCGGCCCGAGCCCGGGGCGGCCGCGGATCGTCTGTGCAGGGAGCGTGATGGATGTCCCGCCCACGTGGTCACCCGGTGAGGCGAACCGGTAGCGTGGGCGCGACGTCCAAGGAACTGTGATGCTCCCAAGAACCGACGAGATGTGGTCCGCCATCAGTGCGCGGTCCTGCACAGGTGAGGAATCGCGTTGAGTCAGCGCCGCTCGTACCCGAACTCCGGTGACTTCAACCTGGACGACCTGTTCCGCCCCGAGCCCGGCCAGCCCGGCCAGCCGGGGCAGCCGGGCCAGCCGCAGGCCCACTCGGCCGTGCCGCCGGTGGGGCAGCCTTCCGGGCAGCCGGAGTACCTCGGCGAGGGTGCGCACGCGCTGCCGACCCAGGCCATGCCCGCGCAGCCGACGCCCGGGCCGGGTGCCTCGTGGGGTGGGCAGCAGCCCGGTTACGGTGCCCCGCAGCCCGATCCGGCCCCGGAGACCCAGTACCTGCCGCCGTACCCGGCCGGCGACCCGCAGGCCGGCTACCCGGCGGCGCAGGCCCAGCCCGGCTACCCGGCGGCGCAGGCCCAGCCCGGCTACCCGCAGCCGCAGCCCGCGCCCGGCTACCAGGCCTACCCGTCGGCCGCGCAGCCGCAGCCGGGCTACCCGGCCCAGGACTACCGCCAGGGCTACGCCCCCGAGCAGGGGCAGAGCTACGGCCAGGGCTTCGAGCAGGGCTTCGGCGCCACCCAGGCGGGCGCTCAGGGGCGTGGCGGCCGCCCGTCCAACAAGCTGATCGTCGGTGGTGTGGTGGCGGGCTGCGCGGTGGCCGGCATCCTGGTCGCGGTGCTGATGGGCGGCGGCGACGACGCCAAGGACGACAAGAAGTCCACCCCGGTGGCCGCCACCGCCAGTACCGCCCCCACCGCCGGGACCCCGAGTACGAGCGCCTCCGGCGCGGCCGTCGACCCGGACGTCAAGGCCCAGGCGCAGCCGCTGTCGGACCTGCTGGGCACCGCGAGCGACAGCCGCAGTGCGGTGGTGTCCGCGGTCGCCTCGGTGCAGAAGTGCGACAAGCTGCCCGAGTCCCAGCAGGCGCTGTCCGGCGCGGCCGGCAAGCGGCGCGAACTGCAGAGCAAGCTCGGCCAGCTGAAGACCGACAAGCTGCCCGGCGGCCAGCAGCTGGTCGACCAGCTCAACGCGGCCTGGACGGCCTCGGCCCAGGCCGACGACGAGTACGCGGCCTGGGCGCAGGACGCGCAGGGCTCCTGCGACGCGAAGAAGCAGGACAACCAGCACTACAAGAACGCCGTCCAGGCCAGCGGCACCGCGACCACCGCGAAGAAGCAGGCCGCCACGCTCTGGAACGCGATCGCCGCCCAGACCGGACTGCCCAACCGGAGCGACGGGGACCTGTGAGCGACCGGGGCCTGTGAGCGACCGGGCCCTGTGAACGACGAGGGGGACGGGCCCGAAGGCCCGTCCCCTCCCGCTCCGGCGCGCGGTCCGCGTCAGGCCGGCGGGCGGCCCCCGGTGAGTGCCCAGCGGATGTCCACGAAGCCCGGCTGCTGCAGGGTCATCCGGCCGTTCTTGACCACCTGGTAGGTGACCCAGGTGTTCACCAGCCGCGGCGACCCGCTGCTGGGCAGCATGTTGGTGGTGCCCCAGTTCAGCGGTGGGGTGATCCCGACGTCGATGCCCTCGCCGCTGTCCAGCAGCGAGGAGACGGCCTTCGGGGTGACCGGCTTCCCGGCCTCCGCCAGCTTCTGCGTCGCCGTCCGGAACACCTCGTACGCGACCCAGGTGGTCTGCACGCCGGGGTCGGAGACGTCGATGGAGTGCCCGCCGGTGGTGTCGGTGCGCACCACCGCGCGCAGCCCGTCCCAGATCTTCGCGGACTCCGGCGGGTACCAGCTGGTGACGTAGGCGCCGCCGAGCGGGCCGGTGTCGCCGCCGGTGGAGTCCACCACCGACTGCTGGACGCTGCCGATCACCGAGGCGATCCGGGTGTTCTTCACGCTGACCCGCCGGTAGGCGTCCAGCAGGTTGCCGGTCGGCTCGGCGGCCAGGGCGCTGGTGATGCAGGTGCCCTGCTCGTCCTTGCCGATCGCCTTGCGGATCACCGGGGTGTAGTCGGAGGACTGCTCGGGCGCCTTGACGTCCGTCAGCTTGATCCCGGCCGGCCGCAGCGCGGTGCCCAGGTAGCCGAGCAGGTTGTCGCCGGCCGGGGTGTCCGGGCGGATCAGGGAGACGGCCTTGCAGCCGGCGTCGACCAGTTGGCGGCCGTTGCCCGCGATCAGCGCCGGCATGCCGCCGTCCACCGGGTAGGACAGCGGGCTGGAGAACTCCGGCTGGGAGAGCCCGTAGCCGCCGATCAGCGGGATGCCGGCGCGCTCCAGCACCGGCATGAACGCCTCGCCCCACTGGCTGTAGGAGCCGATCACGGCGACCGCCTTGGCGTCCACCGCCTGCTGGGCACAGGCGCGGGCACCGTCCGCGGAGTTGTGCTCGTTGCAGGTGATCACGCGCAGCCGGTGGCCGTTCAGTCCGCCCTTGGTGTTGACGTCCTGGCCGATGGCGGAGGCGAGCGCCGTCATGCCGGGGCGGTCGGCGGAGCCCGTGCCGGCCGGGGCCCAGGTCATCACGGTCAGGTCGTTGCCGCTGGTGGAAGCATCGGCCGATCCGCCGCACGCGGAGGCCGAGAAGAGGGTGGGGAGCAGGGCCGCGGTGGTCGCGGCGGCTGCGATCGGGCGTCGGCGGCGGCGTCGCACGACCTGGGGACGGGCCTGGAAGGAGTCCCTTCGGCTGGTCATCGGTATTCCCTCTCTGGGCGCCCTCCGGCGCGCCGGAGCAAGCCAAGCCCCGGTGCCACAAGTCGAGAGGGCCGAAGTGCGAACGGATGGCGAACGGCCGCCGAACTCCGAGGAGGTACGCGTGTAGATCGCGAGTGGAGCGCGAACAGACGGGGAACGTACGATCGTTCACCATGTCCGCCAGCACAGAATCTTCGTATCGGTCTGCCCGAAACACTTCTCGTCCGAGCCACCGCTCCAGCACGATGGGCGGCATGCCGCTCAACGACCTGCCCTGGTGGCGCTGGCGAGCCCGACTGCGCTCGGCGCTGCACATGCTGTCCGACCCCGGTTTCCAGCAGGACACCTGGCTGACCGGCCGGGAGGGCTACGGCGACGTGACCGACGCCGTCTACCGGCTGGTCGAGGACACCTGGCTGGATCACTGGTCGGCCGAGAAGTACGTCGGGACGATCTTCCACGACCCGGCCGAGGCCGCGCTGGTGGACGTCGCGGTGCTGCGGGCCGTGCAGATGCTGCACGAGGTCGGGGCGGACGCGCCGGCCTCCGCCTACCTCGGCCACCCCGGCTGGCCGGAGACCGTCCGGGCCGCCCGCGAGGCGCACGTCGCGCTGGCCACGGGCGACGGGGACGACCCGGACGCGCCGCCGAAGTCGCTGGACGTGCTGCGCATCCTCACCCAGGTCTGACCTCCGGACGCCCGCCGTCCCGCAGTACGGGCAGCGGGGCGGCAGGTGTCCGGGATGTGACACGCTGGACCATCCACGCACGTCACGACCTCAGAACGGGATACCCCCAGTGGAACAGCAGCCGGCCGGCGCCCAGTACGTCCTCACGCTGTCCTGCCCCGACAAGCAGGGCATCGTCCACGCGGTCTCCAGCTACCTCTTCATGACCGGCTGCAACATCATCGACAGCCAGCAGTTCGGGGACGGCGACAGCGGGCTCTTCTTCATGCGGGTGCACTTCTCCGCCCCCGAGCCGGTCACCGCGGACAAGCTGCGGGCCAGCTTCGCCGCGATCGGCGCCTCCTTCGGGATGGACTGGCAGATCCACCCGAGCGAGCAGCGGATGCGGATCGTGCTCATGGTCAGCAAGTTCGGGCACTGCCTGAACGACCTGCTCTACCGCACCCGGATCGGCGCCCTGCCGGTGGAGATCGCCGCGGTGGTCTCCAACCACACCGACCTGCGGGACCTGACCGAGAGCTACGGCATCCCCTTCCACCACATTCCGGTCACCAAGGACACCAAGGCCCAGGCCGAGCGGCAGCTGCTCGACCTGATCGCGGCGGAGGACGTCGAGCTGGTCGTGCTGGCCCGCTACATGCAGGTGCTCTCCGACCAGCTGTGCACCGAGCTGTCCGGCCGCGTGATCAACATCCACCACTCCTTCCTGCCGAGCTTCAAGGGCGCCAAGCCGTACCACCAGGCGCACGCGCGCGGCGTGAAGCTGATCGGCGCCACCGCGCACTACGTCACCGCCGACCTGGACGAGGGCCCGATCATCGAGCAGGAGGTCGCCCGGGTCACCCACGACGTCAGCCCCGACCAGCTGGTCGCGCTCGGCCGGGACGTCGAGTGCCAGGCGCTGGCCCGCGCGGTGAAGTGGCACAGCGAGCACCGGGTACTGCTGAACGGGACCCGTACGGTCGTCTTCGCGTAGGCCTCCGTACCTAGGGCCGGGAGAGCAGTGGGAGCGCGTGCAGCACCTCGCGCACCGCGGCCCGGTCGCCGTGCTCGCCGACCGGCAGCCGGTCCGGGTCCCGGTGCGCCGCGGCGAGCTGGCACAGTTCCAGGCCGTCCAGCACCATCGAGGCCACCGGCTCCCCGCCCGCGCCGCCGGTGCGTTCGTCGCCGTCGAGGGTGATCAGCCACTCGCCGCCCGCCGGGCCGTCGACCATCAGCCGCACCCGCCGGGCCGGGCGGACCCCGCCCTCCGGCAGGCCGGGCGCCCCGGCGTGCTCGGGCCGGGCCGCGCGCAGCCCGGCCAGTGCCCGGGGGAGCAGCCGGACCACCAGCTCCACCATCTGCCGCAGGTGCTGCGGCGCCGGCGGGTCGTACGGGTAGGCGACCGCCCTGGCCACGTCCTCGCCGTGCACGAAGCACTCGAAGGCGCGGTCCACGAAGGCGTCCCGCAGTGGCAGCACCGCGAAGCCGTAGTCGACCGGGGTGTTGCCCTGGGGCGCGAGCGCGGCGCTGCGCACCAGGTCGTGGGCCTGCCGCCGCCAGCGGGAGCGCACCGACTGCGGCGCCAGGCCGCCCTGGTCGGCGATCAGCCGGGCGGTGCGCGCGGTGATGGTGTCGTACGGGCCGCCCTGCGGCGGGACGCGCGGCACGGCCGGCCCGGCGGCCGGCTCCTGCGGCGGCACCCGCCGTCCGGCCGGCGCGGTGGGCAGGCCGGGGAGGGCCGACACCGGGTCGGGCAGGCCGAGCGCCAGCGCCAGGAAGCCGTCCACCGCGGTCAGGTGGCCCAGCACCTCGGCCGGGCGCAGCCGCTCGGTGCCGCCGTGCCACGGCAGTTCGGCCACCTCCAGCCACTCCTCCGGGCCGAGGTCGCGCAGCAGCGCGTCGAGCTTGGCGGTCTCCGCCGTGTACGGCATGCCCCAGGCGGGGACGGGCAGTTCGGCCGGCCGGCGGGCCAGGCACCAGTCGAGCACCTGCTGGCGCAGCGGGCCCGGCTGGTCCAGCGGTTCGTCCAGGGAGAGCCAGCCGGCCGCCTCGCGCAACCGGGCCGCCTCCTCGGCGCACTCCCGGCAGTCGCCCAGGTGCTGCTCCAACTCGGCGGCCTCGCGGGCCGGGCAGGCGCCGAGGGCCCACGCGCCGAGCAGCGAGCGCAGGGCGTCGTGCCGCTCCTCTGTGCTGCTCACGTCTCCCCGTTCCCGTCCCCGGCCGCGGCCTGGCGGGCGCGCTCGTCGGCCAGTTCGGTGGCCAGCAGCTCCAGACCGAGCCGCATCCGCTGCTTGGCGGCCTGCTCGCTGATGCCGAGCAGCCGGGCCGTCTCGCGGTAGGTGCGGCCGTCGTAGTACGTCACCGCGATGGTCTCACGCAGGGGTTGGGGCAGGGAGTCGACCACGTACTGGACCCGGGCGGCGGTGGCCACGGCGCGTATCTCGGCCTCCGCGCCCGGTGCCCGCTCGGCGGCCCGCCGCGCCCGCAGCCGTTCGACCGCGCGGTGGTGGGTCAGCGCGCCGAGCCAGGAGCGCAGGGTGCCCCGGGCGGGGTCGTAGTCCTCGGGGTGCTCCCAGACGTGGGCGAAGATCTCCCGGGTGAGCTGGGTGGCGGCGGCCTGGTCGGCCAGTATCCGCCCGGCCAGGCCGTGCACCATCGGTGCGAGCTGGTCGTAGAGTTCGCCGAGCGCCGTCTCCTCGCCGCGGGCGAGGCGGCGCTGCAACTGCTCGTCCCAGCGCGGGTTCCGTTCCGGGGTGGCCATCGGGAAACCACCCTCCTGACCGGGTTCGCTGGCGTACTCAACGGTATCTTGCGGCCGGGTGGCGCCGGGAGCGATTCCGGCAAGATCGGAACCGTTCCGAGCGTTTCGCCCTCCTCATGGGTGGGCCCTCCGCCAGGGAGGTGCCGCACGCCTTCCGGCTCGCGGCCCGGGGGAGTGGCCGGGGGTGCGTCCCGGGGCCGCCCGGGGCCGTTCGGGGTGCCGCTGTTCGACAGCCGTCGGACACATGTCGCACGGGTGGTTCGCGAGTGGCGGGCGGGGCCCGCGCGACGCGCGGCGGTAGGTTCCCGACGGCGGGACCGGCAGGTCGGCCCGGGTCGGACGATCACCGGTGCGAGGCTCGCGAGAGTGAGCGGGACAGTATGCACTCCCCTGTCGCCCGATCGCCGGAATATGCCCGAAGCGCTTGCTGCTGTCGGTCCCCCCGCCCATCCTGAGGCGTATTCGTGTCGCGGCCGGTACCCGACCGACGAGGCGGCGCGGACGAGTGGGCGCGGGCGGACGGATCGGGCGGGCGCCCGGGTGCGGCTCGGGTGGCACCGGGCGACGTGCGAGGGCCCGCCGGCCGATCCGGCCCGATCGGAACTAAGGCCGAACTGCGAGTGCGGGTGGTGGAGCGGTGCAGGTTCTTCAGGTACAGCTGGCGGTCCAGGCTGACCCCGCCGAGGTCGGCCGGGCCCGCCGGTGGGTGCGCTCGAGGCTGCTGAACCACGGGGTGGACCCGGACGCGCCGATGGCCGAGACGGTGGTGCTGGTGGTCTCGGAGCTGGTGACCAACGCCGTGGTGCACACCGGCTGTCCGGCCGTGCTGAGACTCTGTCTTCCGGTGGCGGACGGGAGCGGTGAGGGCGGGCCGGCCGCCCCGCTGCGGGTGGAGGTCGCCGACGCGAGCCAGGCCGCCCCCACCCCGCGGCACGCGGGCGCCGACCAGGACGCGACCAACGGCCGCGGCCTGGAACTGGTCGAGCTGCTCTGTGAGCGCTGGGGCTGGGACCCGGAGGGCTCGGGCAAGCGGGTCTGGTGCGAGATCGGCCGCGACGCCCGCCCGGCCGATCCGCTGGCCGACGTGGACTGGGCGGCATTGGCGCAATAGCGGCTTTCGCGGCGGCCGTCGGACGGTGCCCGACCCCGGTGCTGATCACCGGCCGAAAGGTGACGCAACCATTCCGAATTTCGGACTAGCCATTGACGTGACGTATCCGACTGATCACGCTTGGGTGCGGCGCTCCGTCGCGAGGGGACGCCGAGGGGACGTCCGTCCACCGCCGCGGTGCTGCTGTCCAGGGGATTCGTGCCAGCAGGGGGGACCGCGGACGGCCGGTCACGGGCCGCTCCTCGGCGAGTGCGGAGGGTGCGGCGCGGGTTCAGGGCCCGCGCGCCGTGTTTGGATGGCGGCCTGCCGTGCCGTGCCGGAGGCGCGCGCGGCCTGCCGCCATCCAAGGCGCCGTCGGGGAACGACGAGATCCGGCCACCGGCGGCCCGGTTCCCCGGCCGCGCTCAGGAAGCCTGCCGGGCAGGGTCTTCGGGGACAGCGAGGTCTTCGGGAACGGCGAGGCCTTCGGGGACGGCGCGGAAGGTGCGCCGGTAGGCGCTCGGCGCGACGTCGAGCCGGCCGCGCAACTGCAGCCGCAGCGAGGCGGCGGTGCCGAATCCGGACTCCCGGGCGACCTGGTCGATCGTCAGATCGGTCCGTTCCAGCAACTGCCGGGCCCGCTCGGTGCGCTGGGTGGTGATCCACTGGCCGGGGCTGGCGCCGGTTTCCTCGCGGAAGCGCCGGGTGAAGGTCCGGACGCTCATCCCCGCCCGGTCGGCGAGCCGGCGCAGCGCCAGCGGCTCGTCCAGGTGCTCCAGCGCCCAGGCGCGCACCGCGGAGGTGCCGCTGCCGTCGGCGTCCACCGGGCTCGGGGCCTCCACGTACTGCTTCTGGCCGCCCTCGCGCCACGGCGGCACCAGGCAGTTGCGGGCCACCGCGTTGGCGACCGCGCTGCCGTGGTCGCGGCGCACCACGTGCAGGCAGAGGTCCACCCCGGCGGCCACCCCGCCGGAGGTGAGGACGTCGCCGTCATCGGTGTAGAGCACGTCGGGGTCCAGCCGCACCCGGGGGAACAGCCGGGCGAAGTGCTCGGTGTAGCGCCAGTGGGTGGTGGCCGGGCGGCCGTCCAGCAGGCCGGCGGCGGCCAGGACGAAGGACCCGGTGCAGATCGACATCAGCCGGGTGCCGGGCCGGATCCGTGCCAGCGCGTCGGCCAGGGCCGGGGTGAAGCAGGCGTCGGCGACGTCCGGGGCGGAGTCGGCGGACGCCGGGATCAGCACCGTGTCGGCCCGCTCCAGCAGTTCGGGCCCGTGGTCGACCAGCACCCGGAAGTCGGCGCTGGTGGTGACCGGCCGTCCGTCCAGGGTGCAGGTGGCCACCTCGTACAGCGGCCGGCCGGCCGGGTCCCTGGCGCCGCCGAAGATGCGGGCGGGGATGCCGAGTTCGAAGGCGATCACGCCCTCCAGTGCGAGTACCGCGACCAGGTGTGCCATGCCGTCCCCTCGGGCGTCGGTGGGTCCGGGCCAGGCTACCGCGGCCCTTGGCCCGATTCTTGCGAAAGCTGTCGTTCAGGCCACTCGTCCTGCTCCGGGCCGCCCGGAACACTCGTCCGGGTGACCGAACGCAGCGCCCCCGCCCCCACCGTCCCCCGCTCCGAACCGCCCGCCCCGGCCCGACGCCCCCGGGTGCACTACGCCTGGGTGGTGGCCGCCGTCTCCCTGCTCGTGCTGCTCGGCTCGGCCGGCTTCCGCTCCACGCCGAGCCTGATGATGGACGCCCTGCACAACGAGTTCGGCTGGTCGCTCGGGACGATCTCCAGCGCCACCTCCGTCAACCTGACGCTCTACGGCCTCACCGCCCCCTTCGCCGCCGCCCTGATGGACCGCTTCGGGGTGCGCCTGGTGGTGGTCTGCGCGCTGCTGACCATCTCCGTCGGCGCCGGGCTGACCATGCTGATGCGTCAGCCCTGGCAACTGGTGCTCTGCTGGGGCGTGCTGGTCGGCCTCGGCAGCGGCTCGATGGCCGGCGCCTTCGCCACCACCATCACCGGCCGCTGGTTCCGGGCCCGCCAGGGCCTGGTCACCGGGGTGCTGACCGCCGCCGGGGCGGCGGGGAACCTGGTCTTCCTGCCGGTCGGCGCCTGGCTGGTCGAGCAGCACGGCTGGCGCTCGGCCGTGGTCGTGGTCTCGCTCGCCGCCAGCGCCGTCGCCGTCCCGGTCCTCCTGCTGATGCGCGAGCGGCCCGCCGACCTCGGCCTGCTCCCGTACGGCGCCACCGAAGCCCCTCCCGCGCCGGTCGCCGACGGCCGGGCCCTCACCCGCTCGCTGCGGGTGCTGCGGGACGCCGCCCGGAGCCGGGCGTTCTGGCTGCTGGCCGGCTCCTTCGCGATCTGCGGCGCCACCACCGCCGGCCTGGTCGGCACCCACTTCATCCCGGCCGCGCACGACCACGGCATGCCCGTCACCACCGCCGCGAGCCTGCTCGCCCTGATCGGCGTGTTCGACGTGCTCGGCACCGTCTTCAGCGGCTGGCTCACCGACCGGGTCGACTCCCGGCTGCTGCTGACCGTCTACTACGGGCTGCGCGGCCTGTCCCTGCTCCTGCTGCCGCAGCTGTTGGCCGGCTCGCTGCAGCCGCCGATCCTCGCCTTCGTGATCTTCTACGGCCTGGACTGGGTGGCCACCGTGCCGCCGACCGTCGCGCTGTGCCGCCGGCACTTCGGCGAGGACGCCCCGATCGTCTTCGGCTGGGTGCTCGCCGCCCACCAGATCGGCGCGGCCGTCGTCGCCGGACTGGCCGGCCTGGCCCGGGACGCGCTCGGCAACTACGACCTCACCTGGTACGGCGCCGGCGCGCTGTGCGCCGTCGCGGTCGGGCTCTGCCTGGCGCTGCGCGGCACCGGGCGGGACGGCGGGGCGGTGCCGGTGCTCCCGTGACGGCGGGTCGGCGCCGGTGCTCCCGTGACGGCAGTGCGGTGCCGGCGTTCCCGTGACGGCGGGGGCCCGGTGGGCGAGGGCGGTGCCGGACCTCCCGGTAGGACAGTCGTACCGGAGGTCTAGGCTCCGCCTCATGGCGCTCATCTTCACCCTGGACCCGAAGCTCGACCCCGACCTGCGCACGGACGTCGTCCGGCTGTGGGTCGACGTCACCAACGCGGGCGGGGCGGTCGGTTTCGTGGCGCCGGTCACCGAGGACGAGGTCTGGGACACCGCCGACCGCCAGTTCGCCGGGGTCGCGCCGGACGGCCCGGACCGGCTGCTGGTCGCGCACGAGAGCGGGACGGGCCGGCTGGTCGGCCTGCTGTTCTTCGAGTCGATGCGCTTCGGCCTGATGGACCACTGGCGGATGCTCAAGCGGGTCATGGTGCACCCGGACTTCCAGGGCCACGGTCACGGGGCCGGGCTGCTCGCCGAGGCCGAGCGGGTGGCCCGGGAGTGGGGCCTGGAGTCGCTGCGGCTCACCGCGCGCGGCGGCCTGGGGCTGGAGCGTTTCTACGCCCGCAGCGGCTACCGGGAGGTCGGCCGGGTGCCGGCCGCGATCCGGGTCGCCCCCGGGGACGACCGGGACGACATCACCATGTGGCTCGACCTGCGCTGACACCCGTCCCGGACGGACCGCGGCGGCCGGGCGGGTCGGATCGGTGCCCCGTGCCCCGCGCCGGCCGTCAGGCATGCTTGACTGGAGGACCCGCCCCAGCGCAAGAAGAAGGATGTGTCGAGTGACCAGCAACGGCCCGGAGAAGTCGCACGCCACGCTCCGCTACACCTCCCTGCGGGTCAGCATCTTCCTCGGCTGCCTGCTGGTGGCCCTGCTGCTCGGGCACTTCCAGATCATCCCGGTCAGCGGTGAGGCCGGCATGATCTTCCTGTTCCTGCTGGCCGCGATCGCCTCCGCGCCGCTCAGCTACGCGCTGCTGAGCAAGCAGCGCGACGAGATGTCCGCGCAGATCAGCGGCAGGGTCTCCGGGATGCGCAGCCGTACCGCCGAGCGGATCGCCACGCAGAACGCCGAGGAGGACGCCGCCGACGACGCCGCCCGCGCGGCCACCGCCGGCCAGAGCTGACCCCGGCTCCGCCCCGCCCCGCCCCACGAGCGCAGCCGCCGTGCCCGCCAACCGAGACTCCGAGCCTTCCGAGCCGTCGTCCGAGCAGACGCCCGTCGAGGGGCCGCCCGCTGAGGGGGTGCCCGCCGAGGGGCCGCCCGTCGAGGGGGCGCTCGGCACCTGGCCGGCCCCCGTCCGCCGGCCCACCGGACGGGACGTGGCCCGGCTCGCCGGGGTCTCCCAGGCGACCGTCTCCCTGGTCTTCTCCGGCGCCGAGGCCGGCCGACGGGTCTCCGAGGCCACCCGGGAGCGGGTCCGGGAGGCCGCCCGCAGCCTCGGCTACCGTCCCCAGGCGGCCGGCCGGCAGCTGCGGCTCGGCCGCAGCGGGATGATCCTGCTGGCCGTGCCGAACCTCCAGGGCCCGTTCTTCGGCCGGGTGCTGGAGGGCGTCCACGAGGAGGCCGGCCGCAACGGCCTGGCCGTCGTGGTCAGTTCCGGCTGGGGCCGCGCCACCCTCGCCGAGGCCGCCACCGCCGGCCGCTTCGACGGCCTGCTGATCTGCTCCCCGGACGACAGCCAGCTCGGCGAGCTGCCCGCCGACACCCCCGCCGTCTTCCTGGACGCCGACCCCGGCACCGACCGGGCCCGCCCGACCGTCGAGCTCGACGTGGCCGGCGGGATGCGCGCCGCGGTCGAGCACCTGGCCGCGCTCGGCCACCGCCGGATCGGCCGGCTGCGCTCCAGCCACTCCGCGTACACCTTCCGGGTCCGACAGGCCGCCTTCGAGCAGGCCGTGCGCGAACTCGACCTGGACGTCGTGGAGTTGGGCGTGAGCCTGAACGACGGCCACCGGGCCGCGCGGACCGTCGCGGGCCGGCTGCTGGAGCGGGCGGACCGGCCGCGCGCGGTGATCTGCGACGACGACGTGGTCGCCTCCGGGGTCTACCAGGCCGCCGCCGAGCTGGGGCTTCGGGTGCCCGAGGACCTGTCGGTGGTCGGCATGGACAACGTCGCGGTGGCCGCGCTGCTCGCCCCGCCGCTGACGACCGTCGACCTGCCCGGCGAGGAGCTGGGCCGGGCGGGCGCCGCCGCGCTGGCGGCCCTGCTGCGCGGCGAGCGGGTGGCGCCGGTCGCACCGCTGGCCACCTCGCTGGTGCTGCGCTCCTCCACGGCGCCGGCCGCTACGGTTCCGACGGTCTGATCACCTTCCGTAATCGCCGGGTGGCGCCAGCTCGTCCGGTTTGCCCATTGATTGCTCCAATCGGGTGAAAAGTAATCCTTCGCTCTCGCGCCGTACCTCCATTCGGATTAACAGAGGGTGAGATTTCCGGCATGCGGACGCTCCGATCAATACCCTCACCCTCGTCCAGGGCAGGCCGTACGGCCATGGCCATGGGCCTCTTCGCGGGCACGCTGCTCACCGGCACCCTCACCGCTCCGGCCGCCGAAGCCGCCGTCAGCTTCACCAAGACGGTGGACAAGCCGACGGTGGCGCCCGGCGAGAACGTCACCTACACCCTGCGCTACACCTGCTCGGTCACCGACTGCGCCAACGGCCGGATCACCGACACCCTTCCCGCCGGGATGGAGTTCGTCGGCTGGACCCCGGACGCGAGCACCGTCGACGTCGCCGGTTCGACCGTCCCGGCGGCGGGCGCCATGGGCGGCACCCTCGACATCAGGCTCCTCACCCTCACCCCGGGGACCACCGCGACCGTCAAGGTCGTCCTCAGGTTCCCCAACTTCACCACCCCCAACGGCACCAAGGCCGTCAACTCGGCCACCCTGACCGCCGACGGCGAGCCCAAGCAGTCCGGCTCCGCCACCACCGGCGCCGTCGTCCAGCCCGACTACAAGGTCACCAAGGGCGTCCAGACCAGCAGTCAGGACGGCCGGTCGGTCACCTACCAGTTCAGCGCCTGCTCCACCAGCGGCGTCCCCAACGTCGACCTGGACGCCGCCCGCCTGGTCGACACCCTGCCGCCCGGCGCCGTCGTCGACACCGGCCGCTCGCCGGGCTGGACCCGGGACCCGGCCGACCCCGACCGCTGGGTGTTCGACATCGGCGACTTCCGGGCCGGCAACGGCCAGGCGGGCTGCCGCATCCCCGGCGTCCTGGTCGTCAACTACCCCGACCCGACGTTCCCCAGCGGCACCACCTCCACCAACTCGGTCGTCCTGCAAGGCGATCCGCTGGGCCCCGAGGGCATGCGCGACCTCTCGAAGGCCACCGCGGACTCCCCGACCTTCCAGCCGCCGACCACCGGCATCCAGGTCACCGCCTCCAAGATCTGGCAGGACGAGGTCGTCTCCGGCGACATCGCCGCCTTCAGCCTCCATCCCGGCAACATCGCCGGCCCCGCCACCCGCCTGGTGATGACCGACCCGGGCGGCGGCACCACCTCGAACCTCTACAACTGGCTGATCCCGCAGTCCATCCAGCTGGAGGCCTGGAACCCCACCAGCATCGGCCTCACCCTCGAGTACCGGCTGGACGGTGACCCGACCTGGCGGACCTTCACCCCCGGCAAGCCCTTCGACGGTTCGGGCAGCCGCCGGATCACCTTCGCCGCAGGCGCCGGCGACCCCGCGAACGACGAGCTCGGCATCCCCGCCGGGCGCCGACTGGACGGGCTGCGCTTCGAGTGGAACGGCCCCATCCCCACCGGCTGGAGCCCCGGCAACGCCGTCCAGGTGCTCGCCCAGGTGGTCACGCCCGGCCACGACGGCCGCACCGCGCCCGGCCCGCTGCACAACTGCGTGGACGTGACCGGCACCGACGCCGCCGGCGCGACCTCCTCGGCGAGCGCCTGCGCCGACGCCCACGTCTCCGCGGCCACCAACCTGGGCGCGGCCAAGACCACCACCTCCGGGGAGGTGCTCGCCCCCGGCGGCATCGCGACCTTCCAGATCACCCCGTACAACCGCACCGGCCGCACCCTGGGCACCCCGCTGGTGATGTACGACCTGCTGCCGGCCGGCCTCGTCTACCAGGACGGCAGCGCCCGCCGCGACCCCGGCTACCCGGAGTCCCTCGCCCCGCAGTCCGTCCAGGTGCTGCCCGGACCGGACGGCCGCCAGCTGCTCAAGCTGACCTGGCCGGCCGGCGCGCCCGACATGACCTACCTCGACGACCACCGGGCCCACCGCACCCTGATCGACGTCCAGGTGGCCGGCAGCGCCAGGCCCGGCACCCTCACCAACGACGTGTACGTCACCACCGAGGGCGCCAAGGAGCCGGTCGCCTGCTCCTACTTCGGCACCGACAGCGGCACCCCGGACACCCTCGACCTCAACGGCGACGGCAACACCACCGAGACCATGTGCCACGCCTCCTCCAAGGTCGAGGTGCAGGTACCGGCCGTGCTGCGCTCCTTCAAGGAGGTCAGGGGCGACCTCGACAAGGACTACGCCACCACCGGCACCACCACGCCCGGCGGCGGCCTGTCCTACCGGCTGACCGTCCGCAACGACTCGCCCGACCCGGTCACCGACTTCGTCGCGTACGACAAGCTGCCCACCCCGGGCGACTCCTACCTGCTGCGCCCGGACGTCCCGCGCGGCTCCGCCTGGACGCCCTCGCTCACCCGGCCGCTGACCTCCAGCGATCCGACCGTGGTGATCGAGTACACCACCTCGCCGAAGCCCTGCCCGACCGGCGCGATCACCGTGCCCGGGCCGTGCGACGCCGGCGCCCGGTGGAGCACCGACTTCCCCGGTCCCGGCAACGCCACCTGGTTCAGGGTCAGCCGACCGGGCACCCTGCCGTCGGGCGGACTGTTCACCCTGACCTGGCCGATGGTCGCCTCGGTGGACGCCGGCAACGCCGACTTCGCGTGGAACAGCTTCGCCTACACCGCCACCGACTCCACCGGCAGCCCGCTGCTGCCGGCCGAGCCCGCCAAGGTCGGCGTCGGCGTCCAGGCCCCCACACCGCCGAACAACGCGCTCGGCGACCACGTCTGGGCCGACCGCGACGCCAACGGCGTCCAGGACTCCGGCGAGAGCGGCGTCCCGGGCGTCCGGGTGGAGCTGCTGGACGGCGCCGGACAGCCGGTCCGCGACAAGCTGGGCAAGCCGGTCACCACGGTGACGGACGCGGACGGGAACTACCTGTTCGACCAGCTGCCGGACGGGGAGTACGCGGTGCGCTTCGACCTGACGACCGTCCCGGCGGACGCCAAGGTCACCGTGCGGCACGCGGGGAAGGACCCGGCGCGGGACTCGGACGCCGACCCGACCACCGGGACCACCCAGACGGTGCGGCTGTCGGGCGGGGCGCGGGACCTGAGCCTGGACCTGGGGCTGGTACTGGCGGATGCGCCGACGCCTACTCCGACGCCGACGCCTACTCCGACGCCGACGCCGACTCCGACGCCTACTCCCACGCCGACTCCGACGGGTTCGCCGACGCCGACCTCGTCCCCGTCTCCGACCTCGTCGCCGACGCCCACCCCGACGAACTCGCCGTCCCCGACGAACTCGCCGTCCCCCACGGGTTCGCCGACGCCGACGAACTCGCCGACGGGTTCGCCCTCGCCGACGGGCAGCCCGACCGGCACCCCGTCGGGCACCCCGACCGACGGCCCGTCGAACGGCCCGTCGTCGACCGAGCCCCCGAGCACGGGTGAGCCCGGTGCCCCGTCGCAGGATCCGCAGCGGCCGTCCCCGGGGCAGGGGAGCGGCGAGCTGCCCCACACCGGTGGGCCCGGCCTGCTGCCGGCCGTGCTGGGCGCCGTCGCCCTGGGCTCCGGCGTGCTGTTCACGGTGATCGCCCGGCGCCGTCGGGGCCGTCACAGCTGATCATCCGTAACCGACCGAAGGACAAGACCGTGCCCGCCGGCCAGACCGCCGGCGGGCACAGTCGTCTGTGGGGGTGGGTCAGCCCACCGGGACGGGCTGCGCGGCAGTGGCCACCGGCGCCGGGTGGAACCAGCGCCGGGCGCCGAACAGCAGCAGTCCGCCGAGCGCGATCCCGCCCACCGCGCACAGCGCCACCGGGCGCAGCGAGTCCTCGGCGAGCTTGCCGGAGACGGCGTAGCCGAGCGAGTTGCCGGTGGCGAACAGCGTGATCAGCCAGGCGAAGGCCTCGGTCACGGTGCCGGTCGGCGCCAGTTCGGCGACCAGCACGAACGCCGCCGCGAGCAGCGGGGCCAGCATGATCCCGGAGAGGAAGGCCAGCGCGGCCATCGGGTACGGCCCGGGCAGGGTGACCAGCGGCAGGTAGCAGGCGGCCATCGCGAGGGCCATCGCCCAGGTGCGGGTGGCCGTGCTCTGCCGCCAGTCGACCGCGCCGTAGGCGAGCGCGCCGAGCAGGCCGGCGAGCGCGGCCAGCGCCAGCAGGGTGCTCCCGCCGCCCGGCAGTTCGCCGGCGTGCCGCTCGGCGTAGGCGATGAACAGCACGTTCTGGGCGCCGACCGCCCAGCCGGCCCCGGCCAGGCCGATCAGCAGCAGCACCAGGCCGGGGGAGCGCAGCGGTCCGAGCAGTCCGGCGGACTGCTCCCGGGCCGGGGCGCGCCAGGCGCGGGCGGGCCCGGTGGTGGCCACGATCAGCGCGCCGGCCAGCCCGAGCCCGGCGGCCACCCAGAGCGCGGCGACCGGGCTGAACAGTCCGGAGATGGCGGCGACGGCCAGCGGCCCGGCCACGTAGAGCGTCTGCTGGGAGGCGGAGTCGAAGGCGTACGCGGTGTCGAGCTGCTTCTCCTCGACCACGTCCGGCCAGAGCGAGCGCAGGCAGGGTTCCAGTGGGGGCATGGCGAGGCCGGCGATCGCGGCCCCGACCGGTGCGCCGATCGCGGAGCCGGGGGCGAGGGCGAGCAGCGCGTACCCGCCGCCGGCCACCACGGCGGAGGCGAGCAGGACCCTCGGCTGCCCGGTGCGGTCCACGATCCGGCCGAGCACCGGCCCGCCGATGGCGACGGCGAACGCGTAGGCGGAGGTGGCCAGTCCGACCCGGCCGTACGGCACCCCGGCGTCGCGCAGGGCGAGGGCGATGACGAGGGCGGTCATGCCGGCGGGCAGACGGCCGAGCAGGGTGCCGAGCAGCAGGCGGGTGACGTGCGGGGCACGGAGCAGGGCGAGGTAGCCCATCGGCGTCCTCTCCGGGTGGGCAGGCAGGGGCGGGGACGCCGCCAAAGTTATACGTATAACCGCTCGGCGGTCAATCAGGCCGCTGGGCTGGCCTGATGGGGCGTCAGCTTCGTTCGTGTCCGGAGTTCGAGTTCGCGGTGAGCCCGGAGAGGGCAGGAACTCTGCGTGACCTCAAACAAGTACTTTGAACATCTCAAACCTTTGCTGCTAACGTATCGGCCATGACAGCCTCAGACGCACTGCGGATGCACGGCCCGGGCCAGCTGCCCGGCGCCGCCCGCCCGTGTGCTCTGGCCGGTGCTGTGGACAGCCCGCGCCGTTGTCGCGCCCCGCGCTGTACTGCCCTGTGCTGTACCGCGGCGGCACGCCCCTGACCGGGGGCCAGACCTCTCCCGTCCGGCCCCGCGCCGTGCCGCCTGCTCCGCCCCCACCTCACCGTCAGCAACGCCCTCCCCGGAGACGCTCCCCCATGTCCACAGCGCCCGAGGCGACCACGTCGCCGTCCGTGCTCGCCCGCATCCGCAAGACGCCCTTCTGGGTGCAGATCGTCGCCGGCCTCGTGCTCGGCGTCGGCCTCGGCTACCTGGCCCGCGCCGCCGACATCTCCTGGCTGGCCACCACGCTGGAGACCATCGGCAAGACCTTCGTCCAGCTGCTCAAGCTGGCCGTCCCGCCGCTGGTGTTCACCGCGATCGTGGTGAGCGTCGCCAACCTGCGCAACGTGACCAACGCGGCCCGCCTGGCCACCCGCACGCTGCTCTGGTTCATGATCACCTCGCTGATCGCGGTCGGCATCGGCATCGGCCTGGGCCTGCTGACCAACCCGGGCGAGGGCACCAACCTGAAGACCGAGGGCCTCAAGGCGCTCGACTCCAAGGGCACCTGGGTCGACTTCCTGACCGGGATCTTCCCGACCAACATCGTCGACTCCTTCGCCAAGGTGAACGTCCTCCAGATCGTCTTCCTGGCGGTCGTGGTCGGCGCGGCGATCATCAAGCTCGGCGCCAAGGCCGAGCCGGTCCTCAAGCTCAGCGAGTCCGTGCTGGAGCTGACCCAGACCGCGCTGTGGTGGGTCATCCGGCTCTCCCCGCTCGGCACCCTCGGCCTGATCGGCAAGTCCGTCGCGAAGTACGGCTGGGACCTGCTGAAGCCCTTCGCCACGCTGACCCTGGACATCTACCTCGGCTGCGCCCTGGTGCTGTTCGTCGTCTACTCGCTGGTGCTGCGCTTCGCCGCCGGGCTCAACCCGGTGCACTTCTTCAAGGGCGCCTGGCCCGCGATCCAGCTGGCCTTCGTCTCCCGCTCCTCGGTCGGCACCCTGCCGGTCACCCGCCGTGTCACCGAGCGCCTCGGCGTCCCGAGCGAGTACGCGTCCTTCTCGGTGCCGTTCGGCGCCACCACCAAGATGGACGGCTGCGCCTCGATCTACCCGGCCGTCGCCGCGATCTTCGTCGCCCAGGTCTTCAACGTGGAGCTGGACATCAAGGACTACATCCTGATCGCCTTCGTCTCGGTGGTCGGCTCGGCCGCCACCGCGGGCCTCACCGGCGCGATCATCATGCTGACGCTGACCCTGTCCACCCTGGGCCTGCCGCTGGAGGGCGTCGGCCTGCTGCTCGCCATCGACCCGATCCTGGACATGATGCGCACCGCGACCAACGTCGCCGGCCAGGTCGTCGTGCCGATCGTGGTCGCCGCCCGGGAGCGGATCCTGGACGTCGCCGCGTACAACAACCCCTCAGGGGACCTGTACGAGGAGGACGCGAAGCCGGCCGTCGCTGCCGGTCAGGGCGAGCCGGCCGCGGCCGCGGCCTGAGGCTCGTCCGGCCTTCCGGCCCGGCCGCTCGGCCGGAGGTCGGATGTCCGATCGGACGTCAGAGGGGGCGTTCGATCCGCGACGGAAAGGGCCCTCTCCCGGTGACGGGAGAGGGCCCTTTCCGTATTCCTTCGTTCCGCACCCGAACTTCCGTCCGGTTCGCGGCTTTCGAAAAGGCAGGGGGCCCGCCGGATGGGCGGGCCCCCTTGGGTACTGCTCTTGTGCTCATGGTGGCGGCTGTCGGGCGCCGCCGGCGGACCCGTACGGGTCCCGAGCGATCAGATCATCAGAGGATGGTCAGACAGCGCTGACGTTCTCCGCCTGCGGGCCCTTCGGGCCCTGGGTGACGTCGAAGGTGACCTGCTGGTTCTCCTCCAGCGAGCGGAAGCCGTTCGCGTTGATGGCGGAGTAGTGAACGAAGACGTCGGGGCCGCCGCCCTCCTGGGCGATGAAGCCGAAGCCCTTCTCAGCGTTGAACCACTTGACGGTTCCCTGAGCCATGCCGTTCTCCTTGCGATGCGTGTCGGGGGCCACACCGTGTGACACCCGGTCCGCTGCGCTGATCGCCCTGCCTCCGGACGTGTCCGAAATTTTTCGATATTGCTGAAAAACTACAAAAAGCCTGCGGTTACATGCTCCGCAGGCTTCAAGTACTGCAAGGGGAATCAAACTGCAACTGAGGGCAACGCTAGCATGCGGCCGCTGTGACGACCAGAGGTCACTTGCGGCGTGGAAGGCGCGTGTCGTAAGGGCGGGAGCGGTCGCGGAAAGGCGTGCCGGAGCCGCGTGAGGGCGTGTCGGGTGGCCGGTGCGGGCCGCCGTGAACAGCAGGCATACGCTGCGGGGAGGCACGAACAGCAAGGGAGCGGCGCAGTGGCAGCACCGGAAGCACGAACCCCGGACGCGCGGACGCGGGAGCCCCGACAGAACACCCCGGACACCCCGGACACCCCGGTCAGGCCCAGGGTCGGCCACATCCAGTTCCTGAACTGCGTACCCCTCTACTGGGGGCTCGCCAGGACCGGCAACCTGCTCGACCTGGACCTCACCAAGGACACCCCCGAGAAGCTGAGCGACCAGCTCGTCGGCGGCGCCCTCGACATCGGCCCCATCACCTGCGTGGAGTACCTGCGCAACGCGGACGACCTGCTGGTCCTGCCGGACATCGCGGTCGGCAGCGACGGCCCGGTGATGTCCTGCCTGATCGTGAGCAAGGTGCCGCTCGCCGACCTCGACGGCCGCAGGGTCGCCCTCGGCTCCACCAGCCGCACCTCCGTGCGGCTCGCCCGGCTGCTCCTGGAGGAGCGCGAGGGCGTGCGCCCGGACTACTTCAGCTGCCCGCCGGACCTCAGCGCGATGCTCGCCGAGGCCGACGCCGCCGTCCTGATCGGCGACCCGGCCCTGCGCGCCTACCTCGGACAGGCCGCCGACCTCGGGCTCACCGTCCACGACCTCGGCGAGATGTGGAAGGAGTGGACCGGCCTGCCGTTCGTCTTCGCGGTCTGGGCGGTGCGGCGTGAGTTCGCCGAGCGCGCCCCGGAACTGACCGCCGCGGTGCACCGGGCCTTCCTGGAGTCCCGCGACCTGTCGCTGGTCGAGGCCGCCAAGGTGGCCGAGCAGGCCGCCCGCTGGGAGTCCTTCGGGGCGGACGTGCTGGAGCGGTACTTCAGCGAGGCGCTCGACTTCTCGCTCGGCGAGCGGCAGCTGGCCGGCGTCTCCGAGTTCGCCCGGCGGGTCGCGCACGACAGCGGGTTCGCCCCGGACGTCGCGGTACGGCTGCTGGAGCCGGCGGCTCTGCCGGTGGGGTGACCGGTCCCGCCGGTGGGGTGACGGGCGTTGCCGCGGGGCGACGGGCCCTGCCGCCGGGGGACCGGCGTCGTTGCCGGGGGACTGGCATCGTCGCCGGGGTGACCGGCGTCGCCGCCGGGGGTGACAGCGGAGGTGGGCGGCCGAATGTGCTGGCGTAGGCTGGTTCGGCCGTACCCCAGTAGCACTTGAGAGAGAGAAGGCCGCCAGGTGACCGAGCTCGCAGCGACCACCCTCGATGCGTCCAGCACCGACCTGAAGGCCGTGCTCGACCGGGCCGCCGCCGGCGGCCGGATCACCCCGGAGGAGGCGCTGGAGCTCTACCGCTCGGCGCCGCTGCACGCGCTCGGCTCCGCCGCCGACGCGGTGCGCCGCCGGCGCTACGCGGGTACCGAGCACATCGCGACGTACATCATCGAGCGCAACATCAACTACACCAACGTCTGCGTGACGGCGTGCAAGTTCTGCGCCTTCTACGTGCCGCCGAAGAGCGACAAGGGCTGGTCCCGCGAGCTCGACGAGATCCTGCGCCGCTGCGCCGAGACGGTCGAGCTGGGCGGCACCCAGATCATGTTCCAGGGCGGCCACCACCCGGACTACGGCGTGGAGTACTACGAGCGCGCGTTCTCGGCGATCAAGGCCGACTTCCCGCAGCTGGTGATCCACTCGCTGGGTGCCTCCGAGGTCGAGCACATGGCGCGGATCTCGGGCGTCTCCGTCGAGGAGGCCATCACCCGGATCCACAAGGCGGGCCTGGACTCCTTCGCCGGCGCCGGCGCCGAACTGCTGCCGGAGCGGCCGCGCAAGGCGATCGCCCCGCTGAAGGAGTCCGGCGAGCGCTGGCTGGAGATCATGGAGATCGCCCACGGCCTCGGCGTGGAGTCCACCTCCACCATGCTGATGGGCACCGGCGAGACCAACGCCGAGCGGATCGAGCACCTGCGGATGATCCGCGACGTGCAGGACCGCACCGGCGGTTTCCGGGCGTTCATCCCGTACACCTACCAGCCGCAGAACAACCACCTGAAGGGCTCGACCCAGGCCACCGTCTTCGAGTACCTGCGGATGATCGCGATCGCCCGCCTGTTCCTCGACAACGTCGCCCACATCCAGGGCTCCTGGCTCACCACCGGCAAGGAGGCCGGCCAGCTGTCGCTGCACTACGGTGCGGACGACCTCGGGTCCGTGATGCTGGAGGAGAACGTCGTCTCGGCGGCGGGCGCCAAGCACCGCTCCAACCTCACCGAGCTGATCCACCTCATCCGGGCCGCCGACCGCGTCCCGGCGCAGCGCTCGACCACCTACGAGCACCTGCGCGTGCTGGACGACCCGGCCAACGACCCGGTCGACCCGCGGGTCGCCTCGCACATCGCCTCCACGGCGATCGAGGGCGGCACCGCGCACCCCGAGCTGAAGATCCTGGACAACTGACCCCTCTCCCCACGGTGCGCTGACCCCGTCATGCTGACCCTGCACCGGGCGGCGTTCCTGCTGCCCGACCCGGCCGATCCCACCGCCCCGTCCATCGCCGACGGGGCGGTGGTGGTGCGTGGCGAGCTGGTGGAGGCGGTCGGGCCGTACGAGGAACTGGCGGCCGCGCACCCGGGCGCGCGGGTGCGGGACTGGGGAGCGGCCGTGCTCGCCCCCGGGCTGCGCAATCCGTACGGGCACTGGCTGCTGGAACGGGCGTACCACCCGGATCCACGGGAGGAGGTCGGCCTCGAACCGGTCGCGGACGGGCTGGCCGGGTCCGCGGACGAGACGCGCTGCGGGGCCAGCGCGCGGCGGGGGCTGCAGCGGATGCTCGGGTACGGGGTGACGGCGGTGGCCGGGCCCTTCGAGCGGGCCTCGGTGCGGACGGCGGTGGCGCGGTCGGGGGTGGTGGGGCTGCCTGGCTCCGGCTCTTCCGGCTCTTCCGGTTCCTCCAGCTCTTCCGGCTTCTCCGGCTCCTCCGGTTCCTCGGGTGGGGGTGTGGGGCCGCTGGATCCGCTGGCGGTGCTGCCGTTGGCGCAGGCCGTGTACGGGCGGGTGGCGGCCGGGGGGCGGGCGGACTTCGCGGTGTTCGCGGTCGCGGGTGCCGGGGGCGTCGTGGGTGCTGCGGGTGCCGCGGACGTCGAACCGGCGGCGGGCGGGTGCCTGGCCACGGTTCTGGGCGGGCGGTTGGTGTACCGCCGACGGTGAGACGACCGTCACGGCGGGCGTGACATACCCGCCAGTAGCCGGAATCCCTTGTGGCGTACGGGACTTCCTTCGTGTGCACTCGAACTCCGGTGTCGGTTCCGGAGAGTGATTGCCCTTTCATCGTGACCTGAGGGCCCGCCAGCGGATACGATCCCGGACAGTTCACTCCGTACCCTCACCACACCACCGCCCGCGCCCGCGGGCGGCGGGGCCGTGTCCCCGGCCCCGAAGGCAAGCCAGGACAGGAACCATGCGAACCGCGACCGTTCCCCCGCCGCGCATCCCGCGGTTGGGCCGTGGTTGGTACCTCGCCGCCGTGCTCAGCGCCGTGCTGGCCGTCGGCATGTGCCTGCTGGGTTGGCGTCAGGCCGACCAGGCCGACCGGATCGAGGCGCACCCGGTGAGAGTCGAGGGGGTCGTCACCCAGCTCCCGACCGGCGGCGGCACCTACAGCGCCGTCAGCTACCGGGCCGGCGGCGAACCGCACACCGCGGCCGCGCTTCCGCTCTCGGACGGCGCCAGGCTCGGCGACAAGGTCTGCCTGGAACACGCCGCCGACGACCCGGGCGCGGTCCGGATCTGCGGCGACACCTACCCGCAGCCGGTCGGCGTGGGCCTGGCCCGGTTCAGCGTGCCGGTGGGCGTCGTGCTCTTCCTGATCTGCGTGCTGCGCATCCGGCGGCACCACAAGGCCCTCGCGGTCCGCAGCGGGAAGGGGAAGCTGGCCGCCAACCTCGCCCTGGCGACCGGGGCGCTGGCGGACGGGATGCCCGCGATAACGCACGGCAAGCGGTCCCGCCGGCGGCGCCGCGCGGGCGGGCGGCGCGCTCAGCACTGACGGGCGGCGGGCTCGGTGCTGAGAGGCGGCGGGCTCGGTGCTGACGGGCCCGTTGGGCGTGGCCCGGCGGGTGGGGCTCCAGGTGCGCCCCGAGGGTCGGCGTGCCCCCTTGGTCGGGGTGTCCGTGCGAGGGTGAACAATGGGGGGCGTGACCCGAGCCTCTCTGGACAAGCAGCCGCACGAAGTCGCCGCCATGTTCGACGACGTCGCGGCCAAGTACGACCGCACCAACGACGTGCTCTCCCTGGGCCAGGCCCGCGCCTGGCGCCGGGCGGTGGCCGAGGCGGTGGACGCCGGACCGGGCGACATCGTGCTCGACCTCGGGGCCGGCACCGGCACCTCCTCGCTGCCCTTCGTCGAGGCCGGCGCGAAGGTCGTCCCGTGCGACTTCTCGGTCGGCATGCTCGCCGAAGGCAAGCGCCGCCACCCCGAGCTGGCGCTCACCGCCGGCGACGCCACCCGGCTGCCGTTCGCGGACGACACCTTCGACTCGGTGACGATCTCCTTCGCTCTGCGCAACGTCCAGGACACCGACGCGGGGCTGCGCGAGATGCTGCGGGTCACCAAGCCCGGCGGCAAGCTGGTGATCTGCGAGTTCTCCACCCCGACCTGGACGCCGTTCCGGACGGTCTACACCGAGTACCTGATGCGCGCGCTGCCGCCGGTGGCCACCGCCGTCAGCAGCAACCCGGACGCGTACGTCTACCTCGCCGAGTCCATCCGGGCCTGGCCGGACCAGCCGGGCCTGGCCGCCAGGCTCCAGGACAACGGCTGGTCGAAGGTCGCCTGGCGGAACCTGACCGGCGGGATCGTCGCGCTGCACCGGGCGTACAAGATCGCGTAGCCGGGCGGTGGACGCGGCGGACGTGATGGACGGGATGGACGCGGCGGCCGCCTTGCTCGGAGGGGCGGGGCCGGTTCGCGGCCGGGGGGCAGGGGCGGTTCGCGGCCGGTGGTCGGGGCGGGGGCGCAGCCGGTGGTGTGAGCGGAACTAGACTGCCGGAGACAAAGCCGCCGTCCCCCAGCCGCAGTTCCAGGAGTGTGTCCACGTGTCCGAGACCGCAGCCGATCTGACGAAGCCGGACAGCCCCGTGGAGAGCACGGCCGACGTCATCGTGGTCGGCGCGGGCCCGGCCGGCTCCACCACCGCCTACTACCTGGCCCAGGCCGGGCTGGACGTGCTGCTGCTGGAGAAGACCGCCTTCCCGCGCGAGAAGGTGTGCGGTGACGGCCTGACCCCGCGTGCCACCAAGCAGTTGGTGGACATGGGCATCGACGTCTCCACCGAGAACGGCTGGCTGCACAACAAGGGCCTGCGCATCATTGGTGGCGGCGTCCGGCTGGAGCTGGACTGGCCGGAGCTGTCCTCCTTCCCCGACTACGGCCTGGTCCGCAAGCGCGCCGACTTCGACGAGTTGCTGGCCCGTCAGGCCGAGAAGGCCGGTGCGCGGCTCTACGAGCGCTGCAACGTCAGCGGTCCGGTCCTGGACGAGCGCACCGGCCGGATCGTCGGTGTCACCGCCAAGCTCGGCGAAGAGAAGCGGCCGGTCACCTTCCGGGCCCCGCTGGTGGTCGCCGCCGACGGCAACTCCACCCGGCTCTCGCTCGCCATGGGCCTGCACCGGCGCGAGGACCGCCCGATGGGCGTCGCCTACCGCACCTACTTCACCTCGCCGCGCCACGACGACGACTACCTGGAGTCCTGGCTGGAGCTGTGGGACACCCGCGACGGTGACCGCAAGCTGCTGCCCGGGTACGGCTGGGTCTTCGGCATGGGCGACGGCAGTTCCAACGTCGGCCTCGGCATCCTCAACTCCTCGCCGGCGTTCGGCGAGCTGGACTGGCGCGAGGTGCTCAAGGCCTGGTGCGCCGGCATGCCGGAGGAGTGGGGCTACACCCCCGAGAACATGACCGAGCCGATCCGCGGCGCCGCGCTGCCGATGGCCTTCAACCGGCAGCCGCACTACACCCGCGGCCTGCTGCTCGTCGGCGACGCGGGCGGCATGGTCAACCCGTTCAACGGCGAGGGCATCGCCTACGCGATGGAATCCGGCCAGATCGCCGCCGGGGTCATCGTGCAGGCCCTCGCCCGGGTCACCGACGGCGGCCGCGAGCGCGCCCTCCAGGCCTACCCGCGCATCCTCAAGGACGTGTACGGCGGCTACTACACGCTGGGCCGGGCCTTCGTGAAGCTCATCGGCAACCCCAAGGTGATGCAGATCGCCACCCAGCGCGGCCTCACCCACCCGATGCTGATGCGCTTCACCCTCAAGCTGCTCGCCAACCTCACCGACCCGCAGGGCGGCGACGCGATGGACCGCGTGATCAACGGCCTCGCCAGGGTCGCGCCGAACGCCTGACCCGGGGCCCGGGGCGTTCGGTTCGGGCGTTCGCCCGGACGTTCGCCCCGGGCGTTCGGTTTGGGCGTTCGCCCGGATGTTCGCCCCGGGCGTTCGGTTCGGGCGTTCGCCCGGACGTTCGCCCCGGACGTTCGGCTCGGGACCGGCATCCCGTGGACCGCAGCGCCGTAGCCCACCGCGGCAGCCTCCTCATCGCGCTCCGAGCGGAGGGCTGACCCCTGCCGCGGAGACGCCCAGCCCCGGACGGAGCGGTCGGCTATGCCTCTTCGGACGTCTCTGTCGGAGCTGGGGCGGCGTCCGGCGTTCGGCGGGAGGCGGCGGAGCGCTGTTCGACGTAGGCGAGGCGTTCGGCGAAGACCCGGGACGCGTCGGGGGTGAGGGTCCTGAGGGCGACGAGGGCTGAGAAGACGACGTCGCAGAGTTCGTGCTGGACGTCCTCCCAGGTGTGAGTGACGCCCTTGCGCGGGTTCTGACCAGTGGCGCCGATCACTGCCGCGCCGACCTCACCGACCTCCTCGGAGAGCTTGAGGATCCGCAGCAGCCGTTCCTCCTGGGGCGACTGCGTGCCCTGCTCGTCCAGCCATGCGACCAGGTGGTCGACGCTCTCCCAGATCCGGCTGTCCATGCGGCGCTGCTCCTGCTCCCATGCGGTGTCGTTGGTGCTGCCACCGTACGGGAGCGGGGGAGCGCGGACAGGGGCGGGCGGACAGGGGCGGGCGGGGGGACGGGTGGCGGGCGCTGATCAGTGGGTGCTGATCTTCACGTTGCGGATGTTCACGGGGAGGTTGGGGAAGCCGTCGCCCGGGTTGTTCTGGTCGTCCTCGCCTCCGGCGGCAATCTTCTGGAGGACGTCCAGGCCGGCGGTGATCCGGCCGAACGGGGTGTAGGCGGGGGAGAGCTTGGTGTCCTTCCAGACGAAGAAGAACTGGCTGCCGTTGGTGTTCGGGCCGGCGTTGGCCATGGCCACGGTGCCGGCCGGGTAGGTGGCGCCAGTCAGGTTCTCGTCCGGGAACGAGTAGCCAGGACCGCCGCTGCCGGTGCCGGTCGGGTCGCCGCACTGGAGGACGTAGATCCGCTGGGTGGTGAGGCGGTGGCAGTGGCTGCGGTCGAAGTAGTCGTGCTCGGCGAGGAACCGGAACGAGAAGGTGGTGCACGGCGCCTTGCCAGTCAGGGCCTCGAAGGTGATCTGGCCCTGGGTGGTGCGCAGTGTCGCGCGGTAGGGCTTCGCCGCCTTCTTGGCGTCGAACACCGGGATGCCCTTGAAGTTGTCCGCCGGGACGGCCGGTGTGTAGGTGCAGCCCGAGGCGGGGGCGGCGGCCACGGGGGCGTCCGCGATGGCGGTGCCGGTGCTCGCCATGAGCGGGAGGACGGTGGCGGCGGCGACCAGCGCCCAGTGCTTGCGGTTCACGTGACGGGCCTTCCGGGGGGTGGTGGACGGCGGGGTTGTCATGGGTGCATCATCCATGGCCGGGCGGGGATGCGGTAGGGGGTGGGGCGGCTGTGGTCCCCCGGGCAGCGGAAGTGTGAGGGTTCGTCAGTTCACCTCCGGGGCAGTCGTGGTGGGTGTGAAGAGTCCGGCGCGGGCGGCCAGGGCCGCGGCGTCGGCGGCTCGCTCGGCGGTGCGGGCGTCGAGCGGCTCGCCGGAGACGAACAGCCGATAGTAGAGCGGTGCGGTGGCGGCCCGGACCACCTCGGCGCCGTCCGTTCCGGCGGGCAGTTCGCCCCGGGCGACGGCCCGTTCGGCCACCTCGGCGGCCTGGCGGTGGCGGGCCGCGAAGAAGGCGCGCAGGGCGGCCGCGCCGGCGTCCGAGCGCTGGGCCGCGGAGATCAGCGCGGTGGGCGTGGGGCCGAGTTCCGGGTCGGTGAAGACGCTGAACACCTCCTGGGTGATCCGCCGGAGGTCCTCCTGGAGGTCTCCGGTGTCGGGCAGGGGCCAGGGCTGATCGGCGGAGGCAGTCAGGGCGTCGGCGACCAGGCCGTCGACCCCGCCCCAGCGCCGGTAGAGGGTCGCCTTGTGGATGCCGGAGCGGGCGGCGACCGCCTCGACGGTGAGGCCGTCGTACCCCTTGGCCGTCACCTCGGTGAGCGTGGCGGCGACCACTTCCGCCCGGACCCGGGCGCTGCGGCCGCCGGGGCGCGGGGTGGGGGTGCGGGACTCCGGCTCGGGGTGGGCTGCTTCAGTCAAAGTCGACTCCAGTCGCGTTAAGGCTTGCCGTGGGGTGGCGGCCGTGCGATGCTCATCTTAATGCGACTCGTGTCGCATTACGAGAGGAGCCTGCGTGTCCGCCACCGCCATTCCCGACCCCGCCGCCCTCCACCCGCTCGCCGGTCACGACCGGATCGTCCTGCTGCGCCCGCTCGTCACCGACCCGCGGATCGAGGTCGGCGAGTACACCTACTTCGACGACCCCGATGGAGCCACCCGCTTCGAGGAGCGCAACGTCCTCTACGCGTACGGCCCCGAGCGGCTGGTGATCGGCAAGTACTGCGCGATCGCCACCGGCACCCGATTCCTGATGGCCGGCGCCGCTCACCCGGCCATCGGAGTCTCCACCTTCCCGTTCACCATGTTCGGCGGCAGCTGGACGGAGCGGACCCTCGACATCGTCGCGGGCCTGCCCAGCCGGGGCGACACCGTGATCGGCAACGACGTCTGGTTCGGCCACGGGGCCACCGTCCTGCCCGGCGTCCGGATCGGCGACGGCGCGATCATCGCGGCCGGAGCGATGGTCACCTCCGACGTCGAGCCGTACACCGTCGTCGGCGGCAATCCGGCCCGCCCGATCCGCCGCCGCTTCGACGGGGCCGACACCGCGCGCCTTCTCCGTGCGGCCTGGTGGGACTGGCCGACCGAGCTGGTCACCGAACACGTCCGCGCGATCATGTCCGGCACCCCGGCCGACATCGAGGCGATCGCCGCGGCGAACGGTCTGCTCGCCGTCTGATCCACCCGCGCCCCCGCAGGGCATTGATCACCGGCGGCCCGGTGCGCGAAGATGGCGCACCCTTGCGCTGTGCTCCGCCCCGTCCACCGCCGGGCCTTTCACCCGGCACCTGGGTCCGTCCGACGCCGTACGGTACTCGCGCCTGCCGGTTCCGTCCGTTCGGAGGGGTCTTTCGCATGTCAGCCTCCTTGCCCGACCTGTCCAAGAGGTCGCCCTCGTCGGTCCTTCGTGATCTTCCGGTCCTGCTCGTGGCCGTGGTGTGGGGGTCGAGCTTCCTCGCCGTCCAGCGGGTGGCCGAGCCGCGGACGGTCGTGGCGATGCTCGTGCTGCGGTTCGGGCTGGTGCTGCCGCTGCTCGGTGCCGTCGCCTGGCGCGCCCTGCGGAGGCTGAGCCGCGCCGAGTGGCTCGGCGGCGCTGCGCTGGGGCTGGTGCTCAGCGGGATCTTCCTGCTGGAGACCTATGGGGCCGTGCACACCTCCGCGACCAACGCCGGGCTGATCATCAGCCTCGCGATGGTGCTGACCCCGCTCGGCGAGAGCGCCCTCGGCCGGACCGCGCCACCGAAGGCCTTCCTCGCGGCCGCCGGACTGGCCGTCCTCGGCGTCGCCCTGCTCACCGGCGACGGCGGGCTGCGCCCTCCCGCGCTCGGTGACCTGCTGGTGCTGGGCGCCGCCCTCGTCCGGACCGCGTACGTCCTCGCGATGGCCCGCACCCGGGCCGTCCGCGACACCGACATGCTCGCCGTCACCTTGGTCCAACTCGCCGTGGCCACCGGGGTGTTCGCCGTCGTCGCGCTCCTGGCGGGGCCCGCGCCCTGGACGGTCGCGCGCTCGTACGGGGCGGGCCAGTGGGCCTGGCTGCTGCATCTGTCCTTGTTCTGCACCCTGTTCGCCTTCTTCGTCCAGATGTGGGCCGTGCGGGCCACCTCGCCCTCCCGCGTCAGCCTGCTGCTCGGCACCGAGCCGCTGTGGGCCGCCGTCTTCGGCATCACCGTGGCCGGGAACCGGATGGGCCCGCTCGCCCTGCTCGGCGGGGCCCTGGTGCTGGTCGCGACCGAGTGGGGCCGACGCACGGCACCCGCGCCCGCGCCCGAACCCGTGCCCGGCCTGGCCGGAGGCGAGGCCCCGAACGAGACCGATGCGACGGGGCCGAGCCCGGAGCCGACTCCGGTGTGACCGGCCGCCCTCGTCACCGCCGCCGCAGCGTCCGGCGGGCGTAGTCGAGCGTGACCGCGCCGAGCAGCGGGCCCCAGGCGACCAGGGGCAGGTAGGCGAGCGTCATCACGACGGCGGCGAAGCCCTGCGGCGAGTCGGGGTCGGCCAGGTTGTGGGCCCAGCCGCCGAACAGCCCCTCCATGCCGAGGAACGTGAGCACCACCGAGCCCAGCAGTGCCGGGGCGATCGCGGCGAGCGGCCGGACCCGGCGGCCGCCTATCAGCGGGATCCACCGGGGCGCCACCAGCCCCCAGGGCCGGACCAGGCCCAGCGTCAGGAAGGCCAGCGACTCGGCCAGGGCGCTCAGGGCCACGCAGTAGACCGTGCCCCAGCCCGGTTGGTGTTCGGCGTAGGCCGCGGCCGTCGCGCCGGTGAAGCCGAGCGGGGCGCCGAACCCGAAGGCGATCCGCCACAGCCCCGAGGGGACGGTGGTGAGGACGGCGGCCTTGGCGGCGAGCCGGGCCCAGCGCGGCGCGGGCGGGACGTCCGGGGCGGTGGCGCCGGCCCGGTGGGTGGTGGCGCGGGCATTGATCACGAGCTTCGACACGGTGGTGGCCTCCTCTCGGCCCCGGCCTCCGTGGCCGGTGCGATGACTCAAGACTGGAGGCCCGGCGGGGGTTCGCGGCAGATGCCGATCGGGCTGTTCCTCCTGCTCAACCGGCCTCTGAAATATGCCGATCGGCACAGGCGCACCGCCCGGTGGCGTCGTAGTGTGACGGCAGTCGAAGAGTCGAGGAGAGGTGGTGACGATGACTCAGATCCTGTCCGGGGTCGTCCTGGCCCTGGCGCCGCCGGCCTGGTCGGCGCGGCGGCGGTACGGGCCGGTGGCCGTGACGCTGGCGCTCGGGGCGGCGTCGGTCGTGGTCACGGTCGCCGTCTGGCTCCTCGGCCGCTGGGCGGAGGGGCAGCGCTGGGCCGGGCTGGCGGGCCTGGCCGAACTGGCCGTCCTGCTGCTGGCCGTGGTCGTCAGCCTGCGCGCCGAGGACGGTCCGCGGTGTGCGGCGGCGGCCTGGACGGCCTGCGGAGCGGTCGCCCTCTGGCCGTCCCGGTTCGCGTTCGTCGAGGGGCCCGCGGACACGCTCACGCTCTTCGGGTTCGGGTCGATGCTCTCCCTGCCGGCCGTGCTGGTCGGGCTCTACCTGCGGGGCCTGGACGAGGGGCGCAGGAAGGCGGTGGCCGAGGCCAAGCGGGCACAGCGACTCGAACTGGCCCATGACCTGCACGACTTCGTGGCGCACGACGTCAGCGGCATGGTCGCCCAGGCCCAGGCGGGGGCCTATCTGGCGGGGATCGATCCGGCCCGGGCGGCCGAGATGTTCCAGCGAATAGAGCAGGCCGGGCAGCGGGCGCTGGCCTCGCTGGACCGGACCGTGCAACTGCTGCGCAGTGAGGAGGGCGTCGGCCGCGGCCCGCAGCCCGGGCTCGCCGAACTCCTCGGAGTGGCCGAGCGGTTCACCGCGACCGGCGGCGCCGAAGTCCGGTTGGAGCTGCCGGAGGAGTCGGTTCCACGCGAGGTGGAGGGCACCGTTCACCGGATCGTGGTCGAGTCCCTGACCAATGTCCGGCGGCACGCTCCGGCCGCGCGTGTGGTCGAGATCAGGGTCCGCCGCTGCGGCGGCCGGCTGGAGCTGACGGTGACCAACGACGGTCGGGCACCGGGCCCGGCGGGGCGGTCTCGCCGGGGCGGCGGCAGCGGACTGCCGGGGCTGGCGGCCCGGGTGGAGGCCCTCGGCGGTTCGCTGGAGGCCGGCCCGCACGAGCGGGAGGCCTGGCGGGTGAGGGCGGTGCTGCCGCTGGAGGAGGCCGGCGCGGGGCCGGCGTAATCGTAGCGGCCGCCGGCGGATCGCCGGCGGATCGGTGACGGGGAGGTACGGGGATGGGTAGCGGCAAAGGGCCGGTTCGGGTCCTGATCGCGGACGACCAGGCGGACGTTCGCAGTGCGTTCCGGATGATCCTGGACGTCCAGCCGGACATGGTGGTGGTGGCGGAGGCGGCGGACGGTGCCGCAGCCGTGCAGGAGGCAAGGCGGCTGCGGCCGGATGTGGTGCTCGCGGACATCCGGATGCCGAAGCTCGACGGGCTGGAGGTCACGCGCCAGTTGGCCGACCAGTGCAAGGTGATCGTGGTGACCACCTTCGACCTGGACGAGTACGTGCACACGGCACTGCGGCACGGAGCGGCGGGATTCCTGCTGAAGCGCTCGGGGCCGGTGCTGCTGATCGAGGCGGTCCGGGCGGCGATGGCCGGGGACGCGTTGATCAGCCCGCAGATCACCGTACGGCTCCTGCGCCACATGGCCATCCCCGGCATGGAGCCGAAGCCCGGGCCGGGCGTCACGTCGGCTGCCGCTGCGACGCAACCGACAGCCGGGCCGACGGAGGAACTGACCGCGAGAGAAAGGGAGATCGCCGAGCTGGTGGCAGACGGCGCGACCAACGCCGAGATCGGTGCCGGGCTGTTCATCTCTCCGGGAACGGTGAAGAACCACCTCGCCAACGTCCAGCGCAAGATCGGAGCCCGTAACCGGGTGGGCATCGCGGCCTGGATCTGGGAGCAGGCGGCCGGCCACCAGTAACCGACCGGCCCCCGGCCCGGAGTGCGGTCCCGGGCCCCGGAGCCTGGCCCGGAGTGCGGTCCCGGGCCCCCGGGCCCCCGGCCCCGGCCCGGAGCGCGGGCGCGCGGGCACCCGGAGCCTGGCCCGCGGCGACCAGTACCGGTGCAGCGCCGAAGGCCGCCTGGAGCGCTTGTGAACGAAGGGTCAAGCGAGCGTTCGGCCCCCCGCCACCCCTCCGAGTGAGCCGCTATAACACGTCAACATGACGCCCGGAAATTTGCTCCAAGCGGCGCATAGTTGATATAGGAACACGCCCCTGACCAGCCGCTTCACGAGCAAATGCGACGGCTTGTGATCATTCGACTGCTTTGCGTCGACAAATTTGGGCATGTTCGCATTCGACCCCATTCACATGGTGTCGTAGATCACAAAGAAGACGGTGAACTGCGTGTCGCAGATCACAAGCCGACGGGCATAGGATGCGCTCGTTCCAGGCTTTGTGAACTGCCTCACATGAGGTGGATCTCGGGAACTGGAACGCGGGTTCACCTCAACGTGACCCGCCGGTTCCGATCTGCAGTCAAGGACGACTGGACGGAGGGAGCGGGGGCTATGAATGCCTACGCGCCGATCCTCGTACTCGGTGCCATCGCGGCGGCGTTCGCGGTCGGCTCCGTCGTGATGGCCTCACTCACCGGCCCCAAGCGCTACAACCGGGCCAAGTTGGAGGCGTACGAGTGCGGCATCGAGCCGACCCCGCAGCCCGTGGGCGGCGGTCGGTTCCCGATCAAGTACTACCTGACGGCGATGCTCTTCATCGTCTTCGACATCGAGATCGTCTTCCTCTACCCCTGGGCGGTGACCTTCGACGCCCTGGGGATCTTCGGGCTGGTCGAGATGCTCCTGTTCATCGCCACCGTCTTCGTCGCGTACGCCTACGTGTGGCGGCGCGGCGGCCTGGAGTGGGACTGAGCGCGGGGCGGTCCGAGCGCGGGGTGGCAACTCCACCCGTCCGCCGGCTGCGCGCCCGCTTGTGAACGAGCGGACAAGCCAGAACCGGCCCACGTATCAGAGGACTTGAGGGCATTGAGAGGGATCTGATGGGAATCGAGGAGAAGCTGCCGAGCGGCTTTCTGCTCACGACCGTGGAGACGGCCGCCGGCTGGGTGCGCAAGGCGTCACTCTTCCCGGCCACCTTCGGTCTGGCCTGCTGCGCGATCGAGATGATGACCACCGGGGCGGGCCGCTACGACCTGGCCCGGTTCGGCATGGAGGTCTTCCGGGGCTCCCCCCGGCAGGCCGACCTGATGATCGTGGCGGGCCGGGTGAGCCAGAAGATGGCCCCGGTGCTGCGCCAGGTGTACGACCAGATGCCCAATCCCAAGTGGGTCATCTCGATGGGCGTCTGCGCCTCGTCCGGTGGGATGTTCAACAACTACGCGATCGTCCAGGGCGTCGACCACATCGTCCCGGTGGACATCTACCTGCCCGGCTGTCCGCCCCGTCCGGAGATGCTGATGGACGCGATCCTGAAGCTGCACGACAAGATCCAGCACGAGCCGCTGGGCGTGAACAAGCGCCGGGCCGAGGAGCTCGGCGAGGCGCTCGCCCTGAAGGCCACCCCGATCAGCGAGATGCGGGGGCAGCTGCGATGAACGACCAGGTACCCGAGACCCGCCGCGAGCAGCCGGTCCGCGAGATCCCGGTCGAGGTGGTCGGCCGCCGCCAGGGCATGTTCGGCGCCAAGGACAGCGGCGACACCTCCGGCTTCGGCGGCCTGGCCGCCCCGATCGTGCTGCCCGGTCCGAGCGAACGCCCGTACGGCGGCTGGTTCGACGAGGTGGCCGACGAGCTGGAGGGCGCCCTGGAGGAGCAGGGCCTGGACCCGGTCGAGGTGATCGAGAAGACCGTGGTCGACCGCGGCGAGATCACCTTCCACGTCGACCGCGGCCACCTGTTGAGGACGGTCCGGATCCTGCGCGACGACCCGGCGCTGCGCTTCGAACTGTGCCTGGGAGTGAGTGGCGTTCACTACCCCGGCGACAAGGGGCGCGAGCTGCACGCGGTCTACCACCTGCGCTCGATCACCCACGGCCGGCTGATCCGGCTGGAGGTCACCGCGCCGGACGCCGACCCGCGCATCCCCTCCGTGGTGAGCGTCTACCCGACCAACGACTGGCACGAGCGCGAGGCCTACGACTTCTTCGGCCTGGTCTTCGAGGGCCACCCGGCGCTCACCCGGATCATGATGCCGGACGACTGGCTGGGCCACCCGCAGCGCAAGGACTACCCGCTCGGCGGCATCCCCGTCGAGTACAAGGGCGCCCAGATCCCGGCTCCCGACCAGCGGAGGTCGTACAGCTGATGAACACCCAGCACTTTGGAGAGACCGAGGAAGCGGACGCCCGCGAGACCACCGAGGGCCGGGTCTTCACCGTCACCGGCGGCGACTGGGGCGAGGTGGTCGAGGCGGTCGGCCGGGCCGACGACGAGCGCATCATCGTCAACATGGGTCCCCAGCACCCGTCCACCCACGGCGTGCTGCGGCTGATCCTGGAGATCGACGGCGAGACGGTGAAGGAGGCGCGCTGCGGCATCGGCTACCTCCACACCGGCATCGAGAAGAACATGGAGTTCCGCAGCTGGGTGCAGGGCACCACCTTCGTGACCCGGATGGACTACCTGACCCCGCTGTTCAACGAGACCGCCTACTGCCTGGCGGTCGAGAAGCTGCTCGGCATCACCGGCGACGTCCCGGACCGCGCCAGCGTCATCCGGGTGATGATGATGGAGCTCAACCGGATCGCCTCGCACCTGGTCTGCCTGGCCACCGGCGGCATGGAGATCGGCTCCACCACGCTGATGATCTACGGCTTCCGGGACCGCGAGCTGATCCTGGACGTCTTCGAGCTGGTCACCGGCCTGCGCATGAACCACGCGTACGTGCGCCCCGGCGGCCTCGCCCAGGACCTGCCGCCCGGCGCCGTCGACCAGATCCGCGAGGCGGTCAAGGTCTTCCGCTCCCGGATGCACGAGTACGACAAGCTCGCCACCGGCAACCCGGTGTTCAAGGCCCGCCTGGTCGACGTCGGCTTCCTGGACCTGCCGGGCTGCCTGGCCCTCGGCGCCACCGGCCCGATCCTGCGCGCCACCGGCCTGCCGCACGACCTGCGCAAGACCGACCCGTACTGCGGTTACGAGGACTACGACTTCGAGGTCGCGATCGCCGACAGCGCCGACTCCTACGGTCGCTTCCTGATCCGGCTGGAGGAGATGAAGCAGTCGCTGCGGATCGTCGAGCAGTGCCTGGACCGGCTGCGGCCGGGCCCGGTCATGGTGGCCGACAAGAAGATCGCCTGGCCGGCCCAACTGGCCGTCGGCCCGGACGGGATGGGCAACTCCCTCGACCACATCCGCAAGATCATGGGCACCTCGATGGAGGCCCTGATCCACCACTTCAAGCTGGTCACCGAGGGCTTCCGGGTCCCGGTCGGCCAGGCGTACGCGGCGGTCGAGTCGCCCAAGGGCGAGCTGGGCGTGCACGTGGTCAGCGACGGCGGGACGCGCCCGTACCGGGTCCACTTCCGGGATCCGTCGTTCACCAATCTGCAGACGATGGCGGCGATGTGCGAGGGCGGCCAGGTGGCCGACGTGATCGTCGCGGTGGCCGGGATCGACCCGGTGATGGGAGGCGTGGACCGGTGACCAACGTCGAACTGGGACTGCCGGCGCTGCCGGCCGCACCGTACCCCGAGGAGGTGCACGCCCGGCTGGCCGCCGACGCCGCCGAGCTGATCGCCCGCTACCCGCAGCCCCGTTCGGCGCTGCTGCCGCTGCTGCACCTGGTGCAGGCCGAGGAGGGCTTCGTCAGCCCGACCGGGATCCGCTTCTGCGCCGAGCAGCTGGACCTCACCACCGCCGAGGTCACCGCGGTCGCGACCTTCTACACCATGTACCGGCGCCGCCCGGCCGGGAAGTACCACGTGGGGGTCTGCACCAACACCCTGTGCGCGGTGCTCGGCGGCGACCAGATCTTCGCCGAGCTCCAGGAGCACCTGGGCATCCGCAACAACGAGACCACCGAGGACGGCGAGCTCTCGATCGAGCACATCGAGTGCAACGCGGCCTGCGACTACGCGCCCGTGGTGATGGTCAACTGGGAGTTCTTCGACAACCAGACGCCGGAGAGCGCCCGGCAGCTGGTCGACGACCTGCGCGCCGGCCGCGAGGTCAGGCCCACCCGCGGCGCCCGGCTGTGCGGCTTCAAGGAGACCGCCCGGATCCTGGCCGGCTTCCCCGACGAGCGCCCGGGCGCCAACGACGAGTCCGGCGCCGGCGGCGCGCCCTCCCTGGCCGGCCTGCGGCTGGCCCGCGGCGAGGCCCTGCCCGGCACCCCCGGCACCAAGGTGGTCTCCCCCCGCCCCGAGTCCCCCCACCGGGCAGCCAACGGTCAGCCCGCCAACGGTCAACCGGGCAACGGCCAGCCCGCCGACGGCCAGCCCGCCAACGGTCAACCGGGCAACGGCCAGCCCGCCGACAGCCAGCCTGTCAACGGCCAGCCTGCCGACAGCCAACCGGGCAACGGCCAGCCGACCAACGGCCAGGAAGGGAGCGAGGCGTGATGACCGCCGCCGAGCCGGCCGAGAAGCTGCTCACCCCGGTCCTGTCCGACTCCTGGGACGACAGCCGCCCCTGGACGCTCGACACCTACCGCCGCCACCACGGCTACGAGGGCCTCAAGGCGGCCCTCGCCATGCCGCCGGACGACGTGATCGCCCTGGTCAAGGACGCCGGCCTGCGCGGCCGCGGCGGCGCCGGCTTCCCCACCGGCATGAAGTGGCAGTTCATCCCGCAGAACGACGGCAAGCCGCACTACCTGGTGGTCAACGCCGACGAGTCCGAGCCGGGCACCTGCAAGGACATCCCGCTGCTGTTCGCCAACCCGCACGCGCTGATCGAGGGCATGATCATCGCCTCCTACGCGATCCGCTGCGACCACGCCTTCATCTACCTGCGCGGCGAGGTCGTCCCGGTGCTGCGCCGGCTGCACGCGGCCGTCGCCGAGGCCTACGGGGCGGGGCTGCTGGGTCGGAACATCCTCGGCTCCGGCACCGACCTCGACATCACCGTGCACGCCGGCGCCGGCGCCTACATCTGCGGCGAGGAGACGGCGCTGCTGGACTCCCTGGAGGGCCGCCGCGGCCAGCCCAGGCTGCGGCCCCCGTTCCCGGCGATCGCCGGCCTGTACGCCTGCCCGACGGTGGTCAACAACGTCGAGTCGATCGCCTCGGTGCCGCCGATCCTGTCCCGCGGCAAGGAGTGGTTCAAGGCGCTGGGCACCGAGAAGTCCCCCGGCTTCACGCTCTACTCGCTCTCCGGCCACGTCACCAACCCCGGCCAGTACGAGGCCCCGCTCGGCATCACGCTGCGCCAGCTGCTCGACCTCAGCGGCGGCATCCGCCCCGGGCACCGGCTGAAGTTCTGGACCCCGGGCGGCTCCTCCACCCCGATGTTCACCGACGAGCACCTCGACGTCCCGCTGGACTACGAGGGCGTCGGGGCGGCCGGCTCGATGCTCGGCACCAAGGCGCTCCAGGTCTTCGACGAGACCACCTGCGTGGTGCGGGCGGTCACCCGCTGGACGGAGTTCTACGCCCACGAGTCCTGCGGCAAGTGCACCCCCTGCCGCGAGGGCACCTACTGGCTGGTCCAGCTGCTCAAGCGGATCGAGGCGGGCGAGGGCGTCGACGGGGACCTGGAGAAGCTCCTCGACATCGCCGACAACATCAACGGCAAGTCCTTCTGCGCGCTGGGCGACGGCGCGGCCAGCCCGATCGTCTCCTCGCTCCAGCACTTCCGGGCCGAGTACGAGCAGCACCTGGCCGAGCGCCGCTGCCCGTTCGACCCGGCCGCCTCCACCGTCTGGGCCGACGGCCCCCGCCCCGGCCACCAGTCCGCCACCGAAAGGGAGGTGCACGCGTGACGATCACAGAGCCAACCGCCTCCGAGACCGCGGTCGAACTGGTCACGCTCACCATCGACGGCGTCGAAGTGCGGGTCCCCAAGGGAACGTTGGTGATCCGGGCCGCCGAGACCATCGGCACCCAGATCCCGCGCTTCTGCGACCACCCGCTGCTCGACCCGGCCGGTGCCTGCCGCCAGTGCATCGTCGAGATCGAGGGCCAGCGCAAGCCGGTCGCCTCCTGCACCGTCCCGGTGGCCGAGGGCATGGTGGTGCGCACCCAGCTAAGCTCGCCGGTGGCCGAGAAGGCCCAGCGCGGCGTGATGGAGCTGCTGCTGATCAACCACCCCCTGGACTGCCCGGTCTGCGACAAGGGCGGCGAGTGCCCGCTGCAGAACCAGGCGATGACCAGCGGCGCCGCCGACTCCCGCTTCGAGGGGATGAAGCGCACCTACGAGAAGCCGGTGCCGATCAGCAGCCAGGTGCTGCTGGACCGCGAGCGCTGCGTGCTGTGCGCGCGCTGCACCCGCTTCTCGCAGCAGATCGCCGGGGACCCGTTCATCGACCTGGTGGAGCGCGGGGCGCTGCAGCAGGTCGGCACCGGCGAGGGCGACGACTTCGAGTCGTACTTCTCCGGGAACACCATCCAGATCTGCCCGGTGGGCGCGCTGACCTCGGCGGCGTACCGGTTCCGCTCGCGCCCCTTCGACCTGGTCTCCTCGCCGAGCGTGTGCGAGCACTGCGCCTCGGGCTGCGCGCAGCGCACCGACCACCGGCGCGGCAAGGTGCTGCGCCGGCTGGCGGGCGAGGACCCGGCGGTGAACGAGGAGTGGAACTGCGACAAGGGCCGCTTCGCCTTCCGCTACGCCCAGCAGCGCGACCGGCTGACCACCCCGCTGGTGCGGGTGGACGGCGAACTGGTGCCGGCCTCCTGGCCGGAGGCGCTGGCCCGGGCGGCCGAGGGGCTGCGCGGGGTCCGGGCCGGGGTGCTGGCCGGCGGTCGGGTGACGGTCGAGGACGCCTACGCGTACGGGAAGTTCGCGCGGGTGGCCCTGGGCACCAACGACGTGGACTTCCGGGCCCGCCCGCACAGCGGTGAGGAGGCGGAGTTCCTGGCCGCCGCGGTGGCCGGGCGGGGCGTCGACCTGGACGGCACCGGGCCGGCCTACGAGGACCTCGACCGGGCGCCGGCGGTGCTGCTGGCGGGCTTCGAGCCGGAGGAGGAGTCGCCGATCGTCTTCCTGCGGCTGCGCAAGGCGACCCGGGCGACGGGCCTGAAGGTGTTCTCGGTGGCCGCGTTCGGCTCCCGGGGTCTGGCCAAGCTGCGCGGCGCGCTGCTGCCGGCGGCCCCCGGCACCGAGCCGGAGTGGTTCGCGGCGCTGGCGGCGGACGAGCCGCTGAACGACGAGGCGGGCCGGGCGGCCGAACTGCTGCGCACCCCGGGTGCGGTGATCCTGGCGGGCGAGCGGCTGGCCGCCGTCCCGGGCGCACTGACCGCGGTGCTGAGGCTGGCGCACGCGACCGGCGCGAAGCTCGCCTGGGTGCCGCGCCGGGCCGGTGAGCGCGGGGCCGTCGAGGCGGGTGTGCTGCCGGGCCTGCTGCCCGGCGGCCGTCCGGTGGCGGACGCGGCGGCCCGGGCGGAGGCGGCCGCGGTGTGGGGCGGGGCCGAGCCGCCGTCCCGGCCGGGCCGGGACACCGACGGGATCCTGGCGGCGGCCGTGGCCGGCGAGTTGGAGGCGCTGGTGGTCGGCGGGGTGGACCCGGACGACCTGCCGGATCCGGCGCTGGCCGACGAGGCGTTGGCGGCGGTGCCGTTCCTGGTGTCGCTGGAGCTGCGGCCCTCGGCGGTGACGGCGCGCGCCGACGTGGTGCTGCCGGTGGCGGCGGTGGCGGAGAAGGCCGGCACCTTCCTGGACTGGGAGGGCCGGGTGCGGATGTTCGAGTCCGCGCTCAAGCCGGACCAGCAGATGGGCCGGCACCTCCAGTCGGATCTGCGGGTGCTGAGCATGCTGGCCGACGCTCTGGGCCACCGGCTGGGGCTGCCGGACGTCCGGGCGGCCCGGCTGGAGCTGGACCGTTTCACCCCCTGGGAGGGCGGCCGCGCGGCCGACCCGGCGGCGCACCCGGCCGTGCTGCCCCGGCCGGCCGCCGGCCAGGCGGTGCTGGCGGGTTGGCGCCTGCTGCTGGACAACGGCGTGCTGCAGCAGGGGGACCCGCACCTGGCGGGCACCCGGCACCGGGCGGTGGTCCGGATCTCGGCGGAGACGGCCAAGGAGGTCGGCGCCGAGGCGGCCGCCGCGCTGAGGCTGACCGGCCCGGCCGGATCGCTGACCCTGCCGCTGGAGGTCACCGACTCGATCCCGGACCGCACGGTCTGGATCCCGCTCGACTCCACCCCGGGCGGCGCCCACCGCGCGCTCGGCACCACCGTCGGCCACCTGGTCACGATCACCGCGGCCGAACTCGACTCCGAACCCGAACCGGAGACCGAACCCGCCGAACCCGCAGCCGAACCCGAACCCCAGCCGGCGACACAGGCCCGGGCGGCGAAGGCCAGGGCGACACAGGCCAGGGCGGCGAAGGCCCAGGAGACCGCGGACCACACCGCCGGCGAAGGGGAGGACCGATGACTTCGCAGCCGTACGAGACGCTCCACTTCTTCGGGCAGGACCCGTGGTGGCTGGTGCTGCTGAAGGCCGTGTTCTGCTTCGCCTTCCTGGTCCTGACGGTGCTGATCGCGATCGTCTGGGAGCGCAAGGTGGTGGCCTGGATGCAGCTGCGCATCGGGCCCAACCGGCACGGCCCGTGGGGCCTGCTGCAGTCGCTGGCGGACGGCGTGAAGCTGGCCCTGAAGGAAGACCTGGTGGTCAAGGGCTCGGACAAGGTGGTCTACATCCTGGCCCCGATCGTCTGCGCCATCCCCGCGTTCATGGCCTTCGCGGTGATCCCGTTCGGCCCGGCCGGCAACGAGGTGTCGATCTTCGGCACCCGCACGCCGCTCCAGCTGACGGACTTCCCGGTGGCGCTGCTGTACATCCTGGCGACCGCCTCGGTGGGCATCTACGGCATCGTGCTGGCCGGCTGGTCCTCGGGTTCGACGTACCCGCTGCTGGGCGGGCTGCGCTCGTCCGCGCAGATGATCAGCTACGAGATCGCGATGGGCCTGTCCTTCGCGGCGGTCTTCATCTACTCCGGCTCGATGTCGACCTCGGAGATCGTGGCGCACCAGCAACCGACCTGGTTCGCGGCGCTGCTGCCGGTCTCGTTCATCGTCTACGTCATCGCGATGGTCGGCGAGACCAACCGGGCGCCGTTCGACCTTCCGGAGGCCGAGGGCGAGCTGGTCGGCGGCTTCAACACCGAGTACTCCTCGCTGAAGTTCGCGATGTTCATGCTGGCCGAGTACGTGAACATGGTGACGGTCTCGGCGGTGGCCTCGACCCTCTTCCTGGGCGGCTGGCGGGCCCCGTGGCCGGTGTCGACCTTCTGGGAGGGCGCCAACCACGGCTGGTGGCCGATGCTGTGGATCACGCTGAAGATCCAGCTGCTGCTGTTCTTCTTCATCTGGCTGCGCGGCACGCTGCCCCGGTTCCGCTACGACCAGTTCATGAAGCTGGGCTGGAAGGTGCTGATCCCGGTCTCGCTGGTGTGGCTGGTGCTGATCGCGAGTGTGCGGGCGCTGCGCAACGAGGGCTACGGCTTCGGCCAGGTGGTGCTGTACGTGGGCGCCCCGGTCGGGGTGGTGCTGCTGCTGGCGCTGCTGCGGGACTTCGTGAGGAAGCAGCCGGAGGTCGAGGAGGCGCCTCCCGAGGGCGAGTTCGATCCGATGGCGGGCGGCTACCCGGTCCCGCCGATGCCCGGTCAGGTGCTCCCGCCGGTGCCGCGCCGGCCCAGTCGTGCCCCGAAGCAACTCCAGGACGCCCTCAACGGGGCCGACCATTCCGAAGGGAGCTGAACCGAGATGTCCGACCAGTCCGATCGTGCGGGCCGCCCCGAGCGAGCCGACCGTCCGTCGATCCTCGGCCCGGCCGCCGGCTTCGGCGTGACCTTCAAGGCCATGTTCAAGAAGCGGCTCACCGAGCAGTACCCGGAGCAGAAGAAGCCCACCGCTCCGCGCTTCCACGGCCGCCACCAGCTGAACCGGCACCCGGACGGCCTGGAGAAGTGCGTCGGCTGCGAGCTGTGCGCGTGGGCCTGCCCGGCCGACGCGATCTACGTGGAGGGCGCGGACAACCGGGACGAGGAGCGCTACTCCCCGGGCGAGCGCTACGGCGCGGTGTACCAGATCAACTACGCCCGCTGCATCCTGTGCGGGCTGTGCATCGAGGCCTGCCCGACCAGGGCGCTGACCATGACCAACGAGTACGAGCTGGCCGACTCCTCCCGGCGGGACCTCATCTTCACCAAGGAGCAGCTGCTGGTGGGCCTGTCCGAGGGCATGGTCGACACCCCGCACGCGATCTTCCCGGGCACCGACGAGGGCGCGTACTACCGGGGAGAGGTCACCGCGGCGGCGCCGGGGACGGTCCAGCAGGAGCGCACCGACCGGGAGAAGGAGGTGCGGCAGTGATCGCGCGGCTGGCGGAGGCGACCGGGACGACCTCGACGGGTGAGGCCTTCCAGTTCTGGGTGCTCGCGGTGATCGCGGTCGGCGGTGCGCTCGGCATGGTGCTGATGCGCAAGGCCGTGCACAGCGCGCTCTGCCTGGCGGCCACCATGCTGGCGCTGGCGGTCTGTTACATGGCCCAGGGCGCGGTGTTCCTGGGCGTGGTGCAGATCGTGGTCTACACCGGCGCGATCATGATGCTGTTCCTGTTCGTGGTGATGCTGGTCGGCGTCACCAGCGAGGACTCCCTGAAGGAGCAGCTGAAGGGCCAGCGGTTCGCCGCGGCCCTGTGCGGCCTGGGCTTCGGCGTGCTGCTGATCGCCGGGATCGCCAACGCGAAGCTGAACCACTTCACCGGGTTGTCCGAGGCGAACGCCGAGGGCAACGTGCCGGGCCTGGCCCGGCTGATCTTCACCCGGTACGTGTGGGCCTTCGAGGTCACCGGTGCGCTGCTGATCACCGCGGCGATCGGCGCGATGGTGCTGACCCACCGGGAGCACGTGAAGGCGCCGAAGACGCAGCGCGAGCTGGCGGCGCAGCGGATCAGGGACAACATCCAGGTGCCGCCGATGCCGGCGCCGGGCGTGTACGCGCGGCACAACGCGGTGGACGTCCCGGCGCTGCTGCCGGACGGCACGGTCGCCGAGGACTCGGTGATGGCGACGCTGCGCGAGCGCGGCCAGGTCCGGGACGTCAGCCAGGCGATGCTGCAGCGGATGGCGGAGCTGGAGAACAGCACGGCGGACTGGCTGGGCCGTCCGTCCTCGGAGCGGCCGGCGGTGGCGTCCCCGCGCAAGTCGCTGGAGCCGGTGCCGGCGAACGGCGGTCCCGCGAACGGTGGTCCGGCGAACGGCGGTCCCGCGAACGGCGGTCCGGCGAACGGCGAACGGGACGCGGCGAACGGCGAGCCGGTGGCGGCGAACAACGTGAAGCACCCGGCCGGCGAGGAGGGCGCGGAGTGAACCCGGTCAACTACCTCTATCTGTCGGCCCTGTTGTTCACCATCGGCGCGGCCGGGGTGCTGATCCGGCGCAACGCGATCGTGCTGTTCATGTGCGTGGAGCTGATGCTGAACGCCTCGAACCTCGCCCTGGTGACGTTCTCCCGGCTGCACGGGACCTTGGACGGTCAGATCATCGCGTTCTTCACGATGGTGGTCGCGGCGGCCGAGGTCGTGGTGGGCCTCGCCATCATCGTCTCCATCTTCCGGACCAGGCACTCCGCTTCGGTCGACGACAGCAACCTGATGAAGCTGTAGGCGGAGGGCCTTCGGTGAACTCTCTCATTCCGCTGCTGGTGGCGGCTCCACTGGCCGGCGCCGCCCTGCTGCTGCTCGGCGGCCGGGCGCTGGACCGGTACGGCCACTGGCTGGCCACCGCGCTCGCGGCGCTCTCGTTCGGCTTCGGCCTGGCCCTGTTCTCGGACATGCTCGGCCGTGACGCCGAGCACCGGGCGGTCGGCGTGCATCTGTTCAGCTGGATCCCGGTGAACGGCTTCCAGGCCGACGCCTCCTTCCTGCTCGACCAGCTGTCGATGACCTTCGTCCTGCTGATCACCGGCGTCGGCACGCTGATCCACCTCTACTCGGTCGGCTACATGGCGCACGACGAGCGCCGGCGCCGCTTCTTCGCCTACCTGAACCTGTTCCTGGCCGCCATGCTGCTGCTGGTGGTCGCGGACAACTACCTGCTGCTGTACTTCGGTTGGGAGGGCGTGGGCCTGGCCTCGTACCTCCTGATCGGCTTCTGGCAGCACAAGCCGAGTGCGGCGACGGCGGCGAAGAAGGCCTTCATCGTCAACCGGGTCGGTGACGTCGGCCTGTCCGTCGCGATCATGCTGATGTTCGCCGAGTTCGGCTCCTTCGCCTTCGGTCCGGTCTTCGGCGGTGCGCACGAGGCGAGCGAGGGCAAGCTGACGGCGATCGGCCTGATGCTGCTGCTGGCGGCCTGCGGCAAGTCGGCGCAGGTGCCGCTGCAGTCCTGGCTCGGGGACGCGATGGAGGGCCCGACCCCGGTGTCGGCGCTGATCCACGCGGCCACCATGGTGACCGCCGGCGTCTACCTGATCACCCGCTCCTCGGCGATCTTCGACCTGGCGCCGGACGCGCAGACCGCCGTGGTGGTGGTCGGCGCGGTGACGCTGCTGTTCGGTGCGATCGTCGGTTGCGCCAAGGACGACATCAAGAAGGCGCTGGCCGGCTCGACCATGTCGCAGATCGGCTACATGGTGCTGGCGGCCGGGCTCGGCCCGATCGGCTACGCCTTCGCGATCATGCACCTGGTGACCCACGGCTTCTTCAAGGCCGGGCTGTTCCTCGGTGCCGGGTCGGTCATGCACGGCATGAACGACGAGGTGAACATGCGCCACTACGGCGGCCTGCGCAAGTACATGCCGGTCACCTTCGTCACCTTCGGCCTCGGCTACCTGGCGATCATCGGCTTCCCGGGCCTGTCCGGCTTCTTCTCCAAGGACAAGATCATCGAGGCGGCCTTCGCCAAGGGCGGCACCGAGGGCTGGATCCTCGGGCTGTGCGCGCTGGTCGGCGCGGCCGTCACCGCGTTCTACATGACCAGGGTGATGGTGCTGACCTTCTTCGGGGAGAAGCGCTGGCAGCCCGACGCCGAGGGCAACGCCCCGCACCCGCACGAGTCGCCCCGGACGATGACCGTCCCGATGGTCCTGCTGGCCTTCGGCTCGGTCTTCGCGGGCGGGCTGTTCGCCTTCCACGACTCCTTCCTGAGGTGGCTGGAGCCGGTCACCGGGCACGAGGAGGGCAACTCCCCGCTCGCCCCGCTGACCGTCACCCTGCTGACCACGGCCTGCATGCTGGCCGGCGTCGGCCTCGCGTACCTGATGTACGGGCGCTCGCCGGTCCCGGTGGTGCCGCCGGTCGGCTCCCCGCTCACCCGGGCCGCCCGCCGCGACCTGCTGCAGGACGACTTCAACCACGCGGTGCTGGTGCGGCCGGGCTCGGCGCTCGCCGCGGCGCTGGTGTTCTTCGACAGCCGCGGCCTGGACGGCGTGGTCAACGGCCTGGCCGCCGCGATCGGCGGGCTCTCCGGCCGACTGCGGCGGATCCAGAACGGCTTCGTCCGCTCGTACGCGCTCTCCATGTTCGGCGGCACGCTGGTGCTGGTCGCCACGACTCTCCTGATGAGGTCCACGTGATGACTCGTCCTGATATCCGTTGGGGGGAGCGGGCATGAGCGTCCTTCTGACCGCCACCTGCGCCGTTCCGGCGGCCGGCGCGGTGCTGACGGCCGCGCTGCCCGCCGGGTCCTCCGAGAGCCGGCGCAGGACCACCAAGGCCGTCGCGCTGGGCGTCTCGGTCGTCACCCTGGCGCTGGCCGCCGTGGTGGCGACCCGGTTCGACCCGCACGGCACCCGCTTCCAGCTGAACGAGTCGTACAGCTGGATCCGCTCCTTCGGCATCAACTTCTCGCTCGGCGTGGACGGCATCGGAGCCGTGCTCGCCCTGCTCACCGCCGTGCTCGTGCCGCTGGTGATCCTCGCCTCCTGGCACGACGCCGACCCGGGGCCGGCCGGGCCCGACGGCAGCTTCGAGAACAGGCGCCGCACCCAGGGCTTCTTCGCCCTGATCCTCGCGGTGGAGGCGATGGTGGTCGTCTCCTTCTACGCCACCGACGTCTTCGTGTTCTACGTTTTCTTCGAAGCCATGCTGATCCCGATGTACTTCCTGATCGGCGGCTTCGGGGACCGCGCGGGCGGTCCCGAGTCGGCGCGCCAGCGCTCCTACGCGGCCGTGAAGTTCCTGCTCTACAACCTGCTCGGCGGCCTGGTGATGCTGGCCGCGGTGATCGGCCTGTACGTGATCGCGCAGGACCAGGGCTTCGGCACCTTCGACCTGCCGACGCTGACCTCGGCGATCGCCGACGGCCGGCTCCAGCTGACCGGCACCGCCGAGAAGGCGCTGTTCCTGGGTTTCTTCTTCGCCTTCGCGGTGAAGGCCCCGCTGTGGCCGCTGCACACCTGGCTGCCGAACGCGATGGGCGAGTCCACCGCCGGCACCGCGGTGCTGATCACCGCCGTGGTGGACAAGGTCGGCACCTTCGCGATGCTGCGCTTCTGCCTCGGGCTGTTCCCGGACGCCTCGAAGACCTTCGGCCCGGCGATCCTGGTCCTCGCGCTGGTCGGGATCGTCTACGGCGCACTGCTGGCGGTCGGCCAGAAGGACATCAAGCGCCTGGTGGCGTACGCCTCGATCTCGCACTTCGGCTTCATCATCATGGGTGTCTTCGCCCTGACCAGCCAGGGCCAGAGCGGCGCCACCCTGTACATGGTCAACCACGGCCTGTCCACGGCGGCGTGGATGCTGGTGGCCGGGTTCCTGATCTCCCGTCGCGGCTCGCGGCTGATCGCCGACTACGGCGGCGTGCAGAAGGTCGCCCCGGTGCTCGCCGGGACGTTCCTGATCGGCAGCCTGGCGACGCTGTCGCTGCCGGGGCTCGCCCCGTTCGTCAGCGAGTTCCTGGTGCTGGTGGGCACCTTCACCCGCTACCCGGCGATCGGCGTCGTGGCCACCTTCGGCATCGTGCTGGCCGCGCTGTACGCCCTGCTGCTGTACCAGCGCACCATGACCGGCCCGGTGAAGGAGGGCGTGCGCACCATGCCCGACCTCAAGCTCCGCGAACTCGCCGTGGTCGGCCCGTTGGTGGCGCTGACCATCCTGCTGGGCGTCTACCCCAAGCCGCTCACCGACCTGGTCAACCCCTCGGTGAACGCGACGCTCTCGCAGATCCACCGGACCGATCCGGCGCCGGCCCACCCGGTCGCCGCCACCTCAGGAGGTGAGCAGAAGTGAGCGCCACCGCAGTGCTCGCCGCCGCCGGCGGCAACACCGCCAGCATCCCGGCGCCGCACATCGAGTACGGGCAGCTGTCCCCGATGCTCGTGGTGTTCGCCGCAGCCGTGACCGGCGTCCTGGTGGAGGCCTTCGTACCCCGCCGGTACCGGCACTGGACCCAGGTGACGCTCGCCCTGGCCGGACTGGGCGGCGCCTTCGTCGCCGTGGTGGTGCTGGCCGTGCAGAGCCACGGCTTCACCCGGATCGACCTGCTGGCCATGGAGACGGTCGCGATGGACGGCCCGGCGCTGTTCCTCCAGGGCGTGATCCTGCTGGCCTCGGTGGTCGCGGTGCTCACCTACGCCGAGCGGAGGCTGGAGCCCAAGGCCGGCGGCCTGCCCGCCGACGCCTTCGCCGCCCAGGCCGCCGCCACCCCCGGCGGCGAGCAGGAGCGGGCCGCGGTCCGGGCCGGCTTCGCCACCAGCGAGGTCTTCCCGCTCACCATGTTCGCGGTCGCCGGCATGCTGCTGTTCCCCGCCGCCAACGACCTGCTGACCATGTTCGTGGCGCTGGAGGTCTTCTCGCTGCCGCTGTACCTGCTGTGCGCGCTGGCCCGGCGCCGCCGGCTGCTCTCCCAGGAGGCGGCGGTCAAGTACTTCCTGCTCGGTGCCTTCGCCTCGGCCTTCTTCCTGTTCGGCACGGCGCTGCTGTACGGCTACGCGGGCAGCGTGAAGCTCGGCGACATCGGGGACGTCATCTCCGGCAAGGCGATGACCACCCCCGCGCAGCTGAGCACCACCCAGAGCGACGCGCTGGTGCTGACCGGCCTGGCGATGCTGGCGGTCGGCCTGCTGTTCAAGGTCGCCGCGGTGCCCTTCCACTCCTGGACCCCGGACGTCTACCAGGGCGCGCCGACCCCGGTGACCGGCTTCATGGCGGCGGCCACCAAGGTCGCGGCCTTCGGGGCCTTCCTGCGGCTGTTCTACGTGGCCTTCCCGGGCCTGCGGCTGGACTGGCGGCCGGTCATGTGGGGCGTGGCGATCCTCACCATGGTGGTGGGCGCGGTGCTCGCGGTCACCCAGCAGGACGTCAAGCGCCTGCTGGCGTACTCCTCGATCGCGCACGCCGGGTTCATCCTGACCGGCGTGATCGCCGTCAACAAGCAGGGCATCTCCTCGGTGCTGTTCTACCTGCTGGCGTACGCCTTCGTGACGCTCGGGGCGTTCGCGGTGGTCACCCTGGTGCGCGACTCCAAGGGCGAGGCGACCCACCTGTCCAGCTGGGCCGGGCTGGGGCGGCGTTCGCCGCTGGTGGCGGGGGTGTTCGCGCTGTTCCTGCTGGCCTTCGCCGGAATTCCGCTGACCTCCGGGTTCACCGGGAAGTTCGCGGTCTTCCAGGCCGCGGCCAGCGGGGGGGCGACGCCCCTGGTGGTCGTCGGTGTGCTGAGCTCGGCGGTGGCCGCGTTCTTCTACATCCGGGTCATCGTGCTGATGTTCTTCTCGGACCCGCAGCCGGGCGGCCCCACGGTGGCGATCCCCAGCGCCTTCACGGCGACCGCGATCGGGGTGGGGGTGCTGGTCACGCTGGGTCTCGGACTGCTGCCCCAGTACTTCCTCGACCTCGCGTCCAAGGCCTCGCTGTTCGTGCGCTGACCTTTACGTCCCCCGCTCTCGACCAGGGCCCCGTCCGGGCCGCGCCCAGTTCGCGCGGCCCGGACGGGTCTTTGTCGGGTGCGGGGGCCGGGGGAGTTCCGGGAGCTCTCCCGCCTTTATTTCCAGCCGAATTCGCCCCCACCGCCGTCCGGCCCGCACAGCCGCGCTGACCAGGGCATCAGGCCCGATCATGACAGGATCCGCACGCCCGTGCAGTGATCCACTGGCGACCGGATACCCTGCCTGTATGGCCAGCGGCGGCACTCAGGGACCAGGCCGCTAGATCGACCAGGGACAGAGGAGTGGTCTTCGTGACCGTCGTGGAACCCTTCGGGCTCAGCGTGCAGGACCGCGACCTGACCCGGGACGTCCAGGCCGGACTGGACGCGGTGGAGGCGGCGCTCGGTGAGGCCGTCAAGAGCGACGTCCCCTTCATCACCGTCACCGCCAGTCACCTCCTCGAGGCCGGCGGCAAGCGCTTCCGTCCGCTGCTCCTGCTGCTGGCGGCCCAGTTCGGCGACCCGGGGGCGCCCGGCGTGGTGCCCGCCGCCGTGGTGGTCGAACTGACCCACCTGGCCACGCTGTACCACGACGACGTCATGGACGAGGCGCCGGTGCGCCGGGGCGCCCCGAGCGCCAACTCCCGCTGGGACAACTCGGTCGCGATCCTCACCGGCGACTTCCTGTTCTCCCGCGCCTCCCAGGTGCTCTCCGACCTCGGCCCGGAGGCCGTGCGGATGCAGGCCGAGGCCTTCGAGCGGCTGGTCACCGGCCAGATCCTGGAGACCCGCGGCCCCGGCCAGGACATGGACCCACTGCTGCACTACCTGGACGTCCTGGAGGGCAAGACCGGCTCGCTGATCGCCGTCTCCTGCCGGATAGGAGCGCTGATGGCCGGTGCCGAGCGCGAGCTGGTGGACACCCTCGGCGAGTTCGGCGAGCGGATCGGCATCGCCTTCCAGCTGGCCGACGACGTGCTCGACATCGCCAGCGACGGCCACGAGTCCGGCAAGACCCCCGGCACCGACCTGCGCGAGGGCGTGCCGACCCTGCCGACCCTGCTGCTGCAGCAGATGCCCGCCGACCCGGCCGACCCGGACGACGCCCGGCTGCGCGAACTGCTCGACCAGGACCTCTCCGACGACGAGCTGCACGCCGAGGCGCTGCGGCTGCTGCGCGCCCACCCCGCGCTGCAGCGTGCCCGCGCCGAGACCCTGCGCCGGGCCGAGGAGGCCCGGGCGCTGCTGGCCCCGCTGCCGGACTGCGCGGCGAAGGCCGCCCTGGAGGGCCTCTGCGACGCGGTGGCGATCCGCACCATGTGAGCCCCGACCGGGGCCGTGCGGGCCCGGCCGCGATGTGGCCGGGCCCGCCCCCTCGGCGCGTCAGGGCATGGGGGAGACTGACTCCCGTCAGCCCACGCCTGCCGGGAAGGTCGTTATGCGCCGCGTCGTCATCGCCGAGGACTCCGTTCTGCTACGGGAGGGACTGACCCGGCTGCTCACCGATCGCGGCCTGGAGGTCGTGGCCGGGGTCGGGGACGGCGACGCCCTGGTGAAGACCATCCACGACCTGGCCGCTGCCGACGCCCTGCCGGACGTGGTGGTCTCCGACGTGCGGATGCCCCCGAGCCACACCGACGAGGGCCTGCGCGCCTGCGTGGAGCTGCGCGGCCGCTACCCGCAGCTGGGCGTGCTGGTGCTGTCGCAGTTCGTGGAGGAGCGCTACGCCTCCGAGTTGCTGGCCGGCTCCACCCGGGGCGTCGGCTACCTGCTCAAGGACCGGGTCGCCGAGGTGCGCGAGTTCGCCGACGCGGTGGTCCGGGTCGCCGAGGGCGGCACCGCGCTGGACCCCGAGGTGGTGCAGCAGCTCCTCAGCCGCAGCCGCAAGGGCGACGTTCTGGCCAATCTCACGCCGCGCGAGCGCGAGGTGCTCGGGCTGATGGCGGAGGGCCGCACCAACGCCGCGGTGGCCAGGCAGCTGGTGGTCTCGGACGGCGCGGTGGAGAAGCACGTCAGCAACATCTTCCTCAAGCTGGGTCTGGCTCAGAGCGCCGAGGACCACCGCCGGGTGCTGGCCGTGCTCACCTACCTCAACTCCTGACAGCCGCCTCGTTGAGCGCATCTCGGCCAAGGTTCGCCAGGTGTCTCGCGCCCGCCCGCCCGAGCCGGAATGATCTCCGGCAGGCGGGTGTTGACGTTTGTGTGCTGTGTTGCCGCGGGCCGGTGAATTAACTGCCGTGGCTCCGGCCGCCGTCGAGTCGACCCGCATAGGATGCGAGAGGTGCACCAGGCGGACGGGGCACGGGGCCGCGCCCGCGGTGGTGCGCCCACGAGGAGGTCCGCGGCAGTGACCAGTCAGGTCGATCAGTCAGAGGCAGTGGACGGCCCGGACGGCGACGAGGCCCGCGCCGGGAGCGGCGGTGTCCGCTCGGGTTCGGCTGCTCCCGCGGGACCCCCGGCCACGGGCGGCCCTCCGGTGAAGCCGGGCAAGCCGATCCGCAGACTCGATCGGGTGATCATTCGTTTCGCCGGTGATTCCGGTGACGGTATGCAGCTGACCGGTGACCGTTTCACGTCGGAGACGGCGTCGTTCGGTAACGACCTGTCGACGTTGCCGAACTTCCCGGCGGAGATCCGGGCGCCTGCCGGGACTCTTCCGGGGGTGTCGTCGTTCCAGTTGCACTTCGCGGACCATGACATCCTGACGCCGGGTGACGCGCCGAACGTGTTGGTCGCGATGAACCCGGCGGCGTTGAAGGCGAACCTGCCGGACCTGCCGCGTGGCGCGGAGATCATCGTCAACACCGACGAGTTCACCAAGCGCGCGCTGGCGAAGGTCGGTTACGCGGCGGATCCGTTGGGCGACGGTTCGCTGGAGGGTTTCCACCTGCACAAGGTGCCGTTGACGACGCTGACGCTGGAGGCGCTGAAGGACAGCGGTCTGGCGCGCAAGGACGCGGAGCGGGCGAAGAACATGTTCGCCCTGGGCCTGCTGTCCTGGATGTACCACCGGCCCACCCACGGGACGGAGTCGTTCCTGCGGGCGAAGTTCGCGAAGAAGCCGCAGATCGCCGAGGCGAACATCAGCGCTTTCCGGGCGGGCTGGAACTTCGGTGAGACGACCGAGTCGTTCGCGGTGTCCTACGAGGTGCCGCCGGCGAGGCTGCCGGCCGGGCGCTACCGCAACATCTCCGGCAACCTCGCCCTGTCCTACGGGCTGGTCGCCGCCGCGCGGCGCTCGGGGCTGCCGCTGTATCTGGGCTCGTACCCGATCACTCCGGCGTCGGACATCCTGCACGAGCTGAGCCGGCACAAGAACTTCGGGGTGCGCACGTTCCAGGCGGAGGACGAGATCGCCGGCATCGGCGCCGCGCTCGGGGCCGCGTTCGGCGGCGCGCTGGGGGTGACGACGACGTCGGGGCCGGGTGTGGCGCTGAAGTCGGAGACGATCGGCCTGGCGGTGTCGCTGGAACTGCCGCTGCTGGTGGTGGACATCCAGCGCGGCGGCCCGTCCACGGGGTTGCCGACGAAGACGGAGCAGGCGGACCTGCTGCAGGCGATGTTCGGACGCAACGGTGAGGCACCGGTGCCGATCGTCGCCCCGGCCACACCCGCGGAGTGCTTCGACGCCGCGCTGGAAGCGGCCCGGATCGCGGTCACCTACCGCACCCCGGTCTTCCTCCTGTCCGACGGCTACCTCGCCAACGGCTCCGAGCCCTGGCGGATCCCGGACGTCGACGAACTCCCCGAGATCGACCCACGGTTCGCCACCGGGCCCAACCGTGAGGACGGCGCGTTCTGGCCCTACCTACGCGACCCCCACACCCTGGCCCGCCCCTGGGCCGTGCCCGGAACACCCGGCCTGGAACACCGCATCGGCGGCATCGAGAAACAGGACGGCACCGGCAACATCTCCTACGACCCCGCGAACCACGACTTCATGGTCCGCACCCGCCAGGCCAAGATCGACGGCATCACCGTCAAACCGGTCGAGGTCGACGACCCCAGCGGCGACGCCCGCGTCCTGGTCCTCGGTTGGGGCTCCACCTACGGACCGATCACCGCCGCGGTGCGCCGGGTTCGCGCCGACGGCGGCGAAATCGCCCAGGCCCACCTGCGCAACCTCAACCCCTTCCCCGCCAACCTCGGCACCGTCCTGCGCAGCTACGAGAAAGTCATCGTGCCCGAGATGAACCTCGGACAACTGGCCCTCCTGCTGCGGGCGAAGTACCTGGTCGACGCCGAGTCCTACAACCAGGTCCGCGGACTGCCCTTCAAGGCCGCCCAACTCGCGGACGTCCTGTGGGCCGCGATCGGCACCCTGGACGAGGAGGACCACCAGTGACCGACCACGCCTACCCCTCCCTGCGCCTGGTCCCCAAGACCGAACAGCCGCAGAGCGCCCGGGACTTCAAGACCGACCAGGAAGTGCGCTGGTGCCCCGGCTGCGGCGACTACGCGATCCTGGCGGCGGTGCAGTCCTTCATGCCCGAACTGGGCATCCGCCGCGAGAACACGGTGTTCGTGTCCGGGATCGGCTGCTCCTCGCGGTTCCCGTACTACATGAACACCTACGGCGTGCACTCGATCCACGGCCGCGCCCCGGCGATCGCGACCGGACTGGCCACCTCACGCCAGGACCTCAGCGTCTGGGTGGTCACCGGCGACGGCGACGCCCTGTCCATCGGCGGCAACCACCTCATCCACGCGCTGCGCAGGAATGTGAATCTGAAGATCCTGTTGTTCAACAACCGGATCTACGGTCTTACCAAGGGTCAGTACTCGCCGACGAGTGAGCTGGGCAAGGTCACGAAGTCGACGCCGATGGGCTCGTTGGACGCGCCGTTCAACCCGTTGTCGTTGGCGATCGGTGCCGAGGCCACGTTCGTCGCCCGCACGATCGACTCGGACCGTCAGCACCTGCAGTCGGTGTTGCGGGAGGCCGCGTTGCACGAGGGTACGGCGCTGGTGGAGATCTACCAGAACTGCAACATCTTCAACGACGGCGCGTTCGAGGTGCTGAAGGATCCGGGCAGTCGGGACGAGGCGCTGATCCGCCTGGAACACGGCCGGCCGATCCGTTTCGGCACGGACCTGGCCAACGGCGTCTTCCGCGGCCGTGACGGCGAACTGTTCACCGCCCCTGTCACGGCCGACAACGAGGCGCAGGTGCTGGTTCACGACGCGCACGCCGCGAACCCGGCCACGGCGTTCGCGCTGTCCCGGATCGCGGACGCGGACACCCTCCACCACACCCCGATCGGTGTCCTGCGCAGTGTCCAGCGGCCGGTCTACGACGAGTTGATGGCCGAACAGCTGGCCACCGCCACCACCCGAAGCGGCCCCGGCGACCTGGCCACACTCCTCACCGGCAACGACACCTGGACGGTGGACTGACCGTCCGCCGGATCGAGTGGAGCCCCCTGTCCCGCCGGACAGGGGGCTCCGTCGTTCACCGCTCGGCCTCGTCCACCGCTCGGCCTCGCTCGCTGTCAGCCTCGCCGTACTGCTCGGCATCGCCTACTGCTCGGCCCACTCCGTCAGCTGGATCAGCACCCCGTTCGGGTCGGTGGTCTGGAAGAGCTTCTCGCCCCACGGCTCCTCGCGCAGGGGCAGGGTGATCGCGACCCCCTCCTCGCGCAGGCGCCGCTCCTCGGCGGCGACGTCCTCGACGACGAACGCCAGGATCACGCCGTCCGCGATCCGGTGGCGCTGCTCCTCCGGCAGGACCTCGAGGCCGCGCCGGAGGTAGACGACGTTGAATCCGCCGTCCGGGTGAGCGAGCGAGACGAAGCCGTCGGCCGACATCTCCTCGGTGTAGCCGAAGTGCCGCTGGAGGAAGGCGGCCGAGGTGCCGACGTCCTCGACGGTCAGGGAGACGGCGGTCTTGGTGATCTGCATGGCGGAGCCCTCTCGTCGATGCCTGCGCGGTTATCCCGTACGCAGTACACTATACATAGTACGGAGAATCCGCCAGGGGATTGCCCGGGAATCCGCTCAGGGTTGCCGGAGAACGCCCGAGGGAGGCCCCCGGGCGGGGAGCCTCCCTCGGAGGGCGGGGCGGGGCGTGTCAGAACACGCAGGGGATGCCGCCGTCGGACTCCGCGTCGACCATGGGGCCCTGCTGGGGCACGTTGGTGTCCGGAGCGGGCGGGGCGGCCGGGGTGCCGGTGGCGGCGGGCTTGTCGGCGGCGACGCCGGTGAAGGCGGTGCCGAGGGTGACGGTGACGTGGTCGGCGGTGGCGGAGGCGGACTCGGTGGCGGCCACGCCGTAGCGGGCGGCGATCTGCTCGGCCGCGTCCTTGGCGCCCTTGCCGTAGGTGACGGTGGTGGTCTTCGGCTTGGCGGCCGCCGGGCCGGTCCTCCCTTCCTTGAAGCCCATGGCGACCAGGGCCTTGGACTCCGCGGTGGAGGTGACGCCGGGGGTGGAGGAGGCGTTGAAGACGTCCACGGTGACGCTCCTGGCGGCGGCCGGCGGAGTGGACGCGACGGGCGCGACGGGTGCGGCCGTCGAGGCGGGGCTCTCGTCGGTCGGGGCCGGCGCCGGGCTGGTGTCGGCGTAGCCGAAGAGCTGCTTGACGATCTTCTGGATCTGCGGCGGGCTGACGATGTTGACGTCCTGGCCGTTGACCTTCCTGAGGTCGGCGACGGGGAGGGTACGGAACTCCGCGTTGCCGCCGGTGAGGTTGGGGGCCTGCTGGGCGAAGTCCAGGACGTTCCACTCGTTGTCGATGACGAGGTCCTTCTGCACCACGCCCATCAGCTCCTGCATCTTGCCGAGGTCGCCGAGGACGCCCTTCTGCTTCAGGTTGTGCACGACGGAGGAGATGAAGGCCTGCTGGCGGTGGGTGCGGGCGAAGTCGCTGTCGTTGCCGTCGCCGCCGTCGAGGTTGTGGCGCTGGCGGACGAAGGAGAGCGCCTGGGAGGCGTTGAGCTTGTTGACGCCCTTGTGGAAGTCGGCGCCGGAGCCCTGGCCCTCCATGGCCGGGTCCTTGGTGTCGTGGGTGAGGCAGACCTCGATCGGCTGGAGGGCCTTAGCGATGTCGTAGAAGCCCATCAGGTTGACCTCGGCGATGTGGTCGACGGGCTGGTCGAGGAACTTCTGCACGGTCTGGATGGTGGCCGCGCGTCCGGCGTCGCGTCCGGCCTTCTCCAGGTCCGCGCCCTTGAGGCCCTTGGCCTGGAGGGCCGGCGTGGCCTTGTCCTTGGCCTCGCCGTAGGCCTCCTTGATCTTGCGCATGCCGACCTGCTTGCCGTCGCCGCTGTAGGTCATGACGTAGTCGTCGCGGGGTATCGAGACGGCCTGCACCTTGCCGCCGTTCGCCGGGATGTGCAGCAGGATCAGGGAGTTGGTGTTGTAGCCGCCGATGTCGGAGCTGTGGCCGGCGTGCAGCTCGTCCTGGACGAACTCGGGCGGGAGGTCCGTGCCGTCCATGTTCTTGCGGCTGTCCAGGCCTATCAGCAGCAGATTGACCGAGTTGTCCAGGTGCTTGGGGGCGTCCTTCTTGGTCTGGGCGATCGCGTTGGAGGTGGTCATCCCGTCGGTGAGCTGCTTGAACCCGTACCAGACCACCCCGCTGGCGGCGAACACCGCGAATCCCACGGTGCAGGCCGCCACCCGGCCCGCGATCAGCGCGGGGGAGGGGCGGCGGGGGCGGGGGGCCTCGGTGTCGCCGCCGTGCTCGGCGTTGTCAGCCATGCTGCCTCCTCCTCGCCCGGACCAGCCGGACCGCGATCACGATGACGGCCGCGGCCGCGGCCTCGGCCATCACGGGAAAGCCGTGCACCACCCACTTCGCGGCGCCGGCGGCCAGGCCCTTGCCCTGGTACCGGTCGCGGTGGGCGGCCAGTTCGACGACGGCCGTCGCACCCAGGACGACCAGCGGCGACGCGGCGAGCACCCACCACCAGCCGTTGCGGCCGCTCGACGCCGCCGCCAGGCCGGTGCCGAGCACCGCGCCCACCGCGAAGGCCAGTCCCATGCCGGGCCCGGAGAGTTCGTCGACCGCGGCGCCGGCGATCGGTAGCCCGACGGCGAGGGCCGCGGGCAGTAAGGGGCCGCCGGGAAGGGGGCGGGGATGGCCGACAGGCCCGCTCGCCGCCCGCCGTCGCGCCCCTCGGTCGGCTGACCGTCCTCGTTGCCCCGCCACGCCCTCACCCCCGGTGTTCCCGTGTTCCCTGCGCCCCGGTGGCGCGTCCGCGTCGCTCGCCGCCCACTCGTTCGAACGCATGGACGTCCAAACTATGGATCGTCCGAATGTCCGGAAATCCGGTCATGACACTGCTCGTTCTGGACGCCGGTCCGGGTCGGCCGGTTCCCGCACGGGGTCCGGCCGGCCGAAATCGGGGAGACGCTTCCGCATGTCTCTACACGGGTGTAGAAGTCGTACGCAGCATAGAGCACGCCTGTTCGGCGGGGAGGGCGGGCCGTCCGCGGTCCGGATAAACTACACCGGGTAGTTTTTGAGATGGTCGGCCGATGCGCCGACGGAGGAGGAGAGCGCCGTGGCGACGATGGGCGGAGCGGGGCGGCCGGAGAAGCGCAAGGCCATCACGCAGGCCGCGACGGTGGTGTTCGGGCGCGAGGGGTACGTCCGGGCCAGCATGGACGCGATCGCGGCCGAGGCCGGGGTGTCCAAGCGGACGGTCTACAACCACTTCGCCGACAAGGAGAACCTCTTCCTGTCGGTGGCCCTGCGGAACTCGGCGGAACTGACCGAGCGGATCCGCGAGTTGATGGCGAAGTACCTCGACCGGGTGGTGGACCTGCGCCGGGACCTGACCGACTTCGCCGTCGAGCGGGCCCGCGCCGTGCTGTCCGCCGGGGAGCACGGCGCGCTCGGCCGGGCGATCCGCGCCGAGGTGGCCAACATCCCTGCGGACGTCCTGGAGGCCTGGCTGGAGGCCGGCCCGGTCGCCTCCCAGCGCGACCTCGCGCAGCACTTCGAGGCGCTCGCCGAGCGCGGGCTGCTCGCGGGCGGGGACGCCGCGCTCGCCGCCGAGCAGTTCACCCTGCTGACCTTCCACGGCATCGCCGAGCGCTCCTTCTGGGGCGCGCTCCCGGTGGCGGACGAGGAGGTCCGGCGGGTCGCGGCCGTCGGCGTGGACGCCTTCCTGCGGATCCACGGGGTGTCGGCGGCGTCGGCGGCGCGGGGCTGAACGCGCCCGGGCGCGCGGACGAGGACGGGCCCGGGGCGGTGTTTTACCGCTGGGGGGCCTGAGGCCGTGATCGGGGTTCGCCCAGCACGCCGGGCGGGTTTTGGTCCGTGGTGGTTCCGAAGGTCACTAAAAAA
>NZ_JBVILX010000015.1:215881-223983 GCF_055580145.1 Kitasatospora sp. NPDC032121
ATCGTCGGGGGGTGTCGGGGGGCGCGGGAAACAAGACCCCACCCCCCCCCCCCCCCCCCCCCACGCCCCCCCCCCCCCCCCCCCCCCCCCCCCCCCCCCCCGGGCCCGGTGATCGGTGTCAGCCCAGCAGCCAGCGCTGGTTCGGGTCCGCGGTGTCGCAGGAGGCCATCGAGACGGCCTGGTAGGTGCCGGGGGCCCTGAGGCACTGTCCGGTGGCGACGTTGCGGATCAGGTACCAGCCGCGGTCCTCGTCGGTCAGCCGCCACTTCTGGTTGGCCGGCATCCAGTCGCCCCGCGGCCGGTTGAGGCCGTCCAGCCCGCCGGGGGTGTCCTGGAGGCGGACCGAGCCCGAGCCGGTGTCGAGGCCGGCCACCTTGCTCAGCCCGTGCGAGATCGCGGTGGTGCCGTCGCAGTAGCCCCAGAACGACCAGGTCTGCGCGGGCGACTGGTTGGCGGTCCACAGGCCGATCGGCTGCCCGTTGACCTCGTTGCCGTTCAGCAGGTCGAGCGCGCCGCCGCCGGAGCCGTTGTGGACGTCCCACCGGGTCGTCAGGGCCGGTGCGGGGGCCTGGTCGCAGGCGTCGGCCAGGGTGGCCGCCTGCGCCGCCGGCGCGCCGGCCACGACCGCCCCCGCGACGGCCGCGACGGCGCCCAGCGAGGCGAGCAGCCTGCGGGTACGGGTGATGGTGCTCATCGGGTTTCTCCTTCTGGTGTGGTTGACGGGCCCGGCGTCAGCCGCGCGGGACGGCGAGCGCGGCCCACTGCTTGGGGCCGGGGATGCCGTCGGCGTCCGCGCCGGAGTCGCCGAGCTTGTGCTGCCAGTTGCGGAAGGACTCGCGGTCGGCGTCGGACCACTCGGGCCCGGGGCCCTCGGCGTAGGCGGAGCAGCCCTCGGCGACGAGGCGCTCGCCCATCCGGGTGATGACGTCGCTGTTCCGGCCGTCCTGGAAGAAGTCCGCGCCGGGGAACGGCTCGTAGCCGTCGCCGCCGTCGGCCGCCGGGGCGGAGCCGGTCGGGGCGCCGCCGCGGGGGCTGTCGTCCGCGGACGCCTCCTGCCCGAAGTAGAGCGCCCCGGACCGGTCCTTCCACTCCGGGTCGGCGAGGACCACGCCCTCGGCGAAGGCCGGGATGCCGTAGCCGTAGACCCAGTCCGAGCGCCGCTCACGGGTCTTGAGGTAGACGCCGTCGCCCTCGGAGCTGCCCCCGTCGTTGGTGTTGCCCTCGACGGTGGTGATGGTGGAGCTGGTGTAGGCGACGCAGATGCCGGTGTGGCTGCCGCCTCCGGGCCCGAAGAAGACCTGGCCGCCGATCACCGGGTAGTCGGTGAAGCGTCCGCGCTCCTTGAACCAGGCGACGCCCTCCGCGCAGGAGGCGCTGACCGGGAAGAGGTCGGCGTTGCCGGACTGCTCGGCGCACCAGGCGACGAAGGTGGCGCACCAGGCCTCGCCCTGGGACCACTCCAGGCCGGCGACGGCGGGGGAGAACTTCTGGATGTTGTTCCAGTGTCCGCCGCTGCGACCCTCGTGGTAGCCGACCTCGTCTCGGGCGATGCGGATCAGGTCCGCCGCGTTCGAGGACATGGGTGGGGAACTCCTTGTTGCTGGAAGGGGCGTGCCGGTCGGGGTCTCAGGCCTTACCGAAGGTCTGCACGTAGCGGCCCCAGTTGCCGCGCTGGCGGGGCGCGTAGCCGATGCCGATGTAGTTGTAGTCGGGGTTGAGGATGTTCACCCGGTGGCCGGGGCTGTTCATCCACATCTGCATCGCCTCCGGCACGCTGTTGCTCGGGGTGACGTTCTCGGCGGAGGAACGCGAGACGAAGCCGGCGGCCGCGATGCGGTCCCAGGGGCTGCTGCCGTCGGTGCCGTTGTGCTGGGTGAGGTCGTGCGAGGCCATGTCGTTGGCGTGCCGCTGGGCGGCCGCGCTGAGGCGGTCGTCCAGGCGCACCGGCGGGGCGCCGACCCGGCCGCGCTCCGCGTTGACGGCGTTCAGCATCTCGGTGCGGAAGTCGCCGCCCCCGCCGGGCTGGGGCTGGGGCTGCGGCTGGGGCTGGGGCTGCTGCTGGCCGCCGCTGATGCCACCGGCCGGGACGAGCTGCCAGCGCTGCGCCGGGTTGGCGTCGTCCTGCCTGGCCAGGGTGAGGGGTGAGCCGGGGGCGGCCGCGGTGAGGAAGAGCATGCCCTCGTTGGTGCGGGTGGTGCGGATCCGGATCCAGTCGTTGTCCAGGGGCTCGAAGCACCAGTGCTGGTTGGGCTGGTTGTGCTCGTTGTACAGCCAGGTCTGGCCGATGGAGTAGTTGTAGTCCATGACCATGGCCTGGCCGCCGACGTGCTTGCCGACGGTCAGCTGGGTCTCCAGGAGGAAGCTGCCGTTCTCCTTGGCCCAGAACGTCCAGCCCTGGGCGGTGGTGCCGTTGGACCCCCAGGACTGGATGGCCGTGCCGGCGGAGGTCTGGCTGGAGCGGACGTCGGCGACGGTTCCGTTGGCGGACTTGAGCGTCCAGGTCTGGCCGTGCTGGGGCAGGGTGGGCATGGTGGCGCCTCTCGTCTGTGGTGTCGCCCGGGCCGCCACCGCGGCGGCCCGTGGCCTGACGAGAGAGACACTCCGGCACGGCGGTAGACGGCCGGTCAACGCGCGTAGTCCGGGCCCCCGTTGATGCCACGTCTACCGCGCCGGCACCTCCCTGGCCAGCACGTTTCCCGGTCGGTACGGCGTCTACCCGGCCAGCAGATCCCTGACCTGAGCCGCTTCCTCCGCGAGCCCCAGCCGCTCGAACACCTCCAGGGAGTCGGCCAGGCAGGCCCGGGCCTGGCGCGGGCGGCCGAGGCCGGTGAGCGCGGTGCCGAGCGTGCGCAGCAGGCCGGCCTCCAAAGAGGCGCTGGTGCGGCGGGCGAGGGGGAGGACGGCCTCGGCGGCGTCGACGGCGAGCAGCCAGCGGCCGGCCTCGGCGTGGATCCGGGCGGCGAGGTCGCCGGCCGCGGCCGCGAAGACGGTGACCTGGAGCGCGGCGAACTCCTCGCGGGCGCCGACGGCATGGGCGAGTGCCGCCTCCGGGTCGCCGCACAGCCGCAGGACCCGGGCGAGGTAGTAGCGGCCGGTCGCGGCGGAGACCGGGCCGGAGCGGCTCATCAGCCGGACGCTGCGCTCGGCGGCCTCCCGGGCCTCGTCGAGGCGTCCGGTCTGGGCGGCACTGAAGGCGAACTCCCCGAGCGCGCTTCCCTCGGCGCGCTGGGCGCCGAGGCGGTGGAACAACTCGGCGGCGCGGCCGGCGTGTTCGGCGGCCTCGGCGAAGCGGCCGTGCGTACGGGCGTTGCTGCCGAGGGTGATCAGGGCCTTCGCGAGGACGCGTTCGGTGCGGTCGTCCTGTTCGGACAGGGCGACGGCCCGGCGGATCTCCTCCTGGGACTCCGCGTAGCGGTTGATGTGCCAGAGCATGCTGCCGCGCAGGTAGCGGGCGAGGGCGAGCGGCCCGTGTTCGCCGCGGGCGGCGGCCTGCTGGGCGACGCATCCGGCCAGGTCGACGATGATGCCGATCTGGGTGCGTTCGGGCAGGACGGCGCCCATCCGGTCGGCGAGTTCGGCGGCGCGGTCGAGCGGCAGGGCCGGGTCGGCGCAGCCGAGGGCGATCGCGGCGGCGTGGATGTCGGCCTGGTCGCGCATCCAGCGGACGGCTGCGGCACCGTCGGCGATGGGCCGGCCAGGGGAGGCGACGGACGCGCCGAGCAGGCTGAGTTCGGCGGGTTCGGCCTTGCGGGCGGCGAGGTCGGCGTTGCGGGCGGTGGCGAGGCAGAAGTCCAGCAGCCGGTCGGTGGCGGCGGTGCGTTCGGCGGGGCCGTCCTCGGCCGCGAGCCGGCCGCGGGCGTAGTCGCGGACGAGGTCGTGGTAGCCGTAGCGGCCGTAGCGGGGGGAGTGCAGCAGGTTGAGGTCGACGAGGGTTTCGAGCAGGTCGTCGGTCTCGGCCTCGGTGCGGTCGAGCAGGGCGGCGGCGCAGGGCAGCGGGATGTCGGGGGCGTCGGGCAGGGACAGCAGGCGGAAGGCGCGGGCGAGTTCGGGGCTCAGGCGGTGGTAGGAGAGCGCGAAGGTGGCCTCGACCGTGCGTTCGCCGTCGGTGAGTTGGGCCAGCCGGTGCTCGTGGCGCAGTCCTTCGGCGAGTGCCGCGAGGGTGAGCGCCGGGTCGGCGGCGAGCCGGGAGGCGGCGATGCGGACGGCGAGCGGCAGCAGTCCGCAGGCCCGTACGACCTCGTCGGCGGCGGCGGGTTCGGCGGCGACGCGTTCGGGGCCGACGATGCGGGTGAGCAGCTCCAGGGCCTGTTCGGCGGGCAGGGTGTCGAGGCGCAACTGGTGCGCCCCGGCGAGGCCGGCCAGCCGGTGGCGGCTGGTGACGAGGACGGCGCAGCCGGCCGAGCCGGGCAGCAGCGGTTCGACGTGGCCGGGGGTGGCGGCGTTGTCGAGGACGACCAGGACGCGCCGTCCGGCCAGGGCGGAGCGGTAGAGCGCGCTGCGTTCGCCGGTGTCCGGCGGGATGTCGGCGGGGTCGACGCCGAGGGCGCGCAGGAAACCGGCGAGGACGGTGCCGGGGGCGGGCGGGGTGCGGTCGGCGCCGCGCAGGTCGGCGAAGAGCTGCCCGTCGGGGAAGCGGGCGCGGACCTGCCGGGCGACGTGCACGGCGAGGGTGGTCTTGCCGACGCCGCCCATGCCGTCCAGCGCGGAGACGACGACGGCCCGCCCACCGGCTGCGGAGAGCTGGTCGACGAGGGTCTCGACCTCGTCCGCGCGCCCGGTGAAGTCGGGTAGGCCGCAGGGGAGTTGGTCGGGCGCCCAGTGGGTGTCCGCGGAAGCTCCGGCGGGTCCGGCGGTGGCGGGCTCGGGGGTTCTGCCGGCCGGAAGCAGGGCGGCGTCCTCGCGCAGGATGCGCAGCTGGAGTTCGGCCGGGGCCCGGTCGCCCGGGGGCAGTGCGGGGCGGGCGTCCTCGTACACGGCGAGCGCCTCGGCCTTGCGGCCCGACTGGTAGAGGGCGCGCATCAGGACGGCGGTGAGCCGGGGCCGGCCTGGGTGCTCCAGCGCCAGGGCGGCGGCCTCGGCGGTCAGGTCGGTGCGGTCGCCGAGTTCGGCGTCCAGCTCCAGCTGCGCCTCCTTGGCCGAGATCCGCTGCTCGACGAGGAGGGCCCGGACGGCCTCGGCATGCGGCCCGGGCAGGCCGGCCAGCGGCTCGCCGACCCAGAGCCGCTGGGCCTGCCGCAGCGCCTCCCGGACGTTCCGCGGCGGTGCGCCGGCCTCCCGCAGCCGTCCGGCCTCGGCCAGCAGCGCCTCCCACTCGGTGGCGTCGACCTCGGCCCCCGGCGCCCTGAGCGCGTAGCCGTCGCCGACCCGCACCAAGGGCATCAGCTCCGGGTCGTCCCCGGTGTGGGGCCGGAACGCGCCGCGCAGCCGGGAGACGGCGAGCTGGACGGCCTTGCGCGGGTCGGCCGGCGCGGCCCCGCCCCACACCGCCTCGACCAGGACCGGGACGGAGACCGTCCGCCCGGCGGCGGACAGCAGGACGGCGAGCACGGCCCGCTGCTGCGGCCGGCCCAGTTCCAGCTCCTGCTCCCCGTACCAGGCCCGCAGCGGACCCAGCAGTCCGAACCGCAGCCCGGCTCCCCCCATGTCACCCATGTCGTGTCCCCACCGTCGTTCCGCGCCGGGATTCCGCCACTTCCGTCCGTGCGGCGGCGCCCCCGTACCCCGGCGACCTATGCTCTGTCCTCACAGATTGTGCACCGGGGCGAGGGCTATCGAGGGGTGGGCTGTGCGGCTCGAATTCCGCGTGCTGGGGCCGCTGAGCGCCCGCTGCGACGGGCGGGAGGTCGATCTCGGCCGACCGCAGCAGCGGGCCGTGCTCGCCGCGCTGCTGCTCTCCCCGGGCCAGCTGGTGCCGACGGACCGGCTGGTCGAGGGCCTGTGGGGGGAGGACGACACCCGCTGGCCGAAGGACCCGACCGGGCAGATCGGCACCCACGCGCACCGGCTGCGCCGCGCCCTGGGAGAGCCCGGGCTGCTGGTCGCGTCGTCGGGCGGGTACCGGTTGGCGGTGCCGCGCGAGGCGGTGGACCTGTTCCGTTACGAGGCCGGGGTGGCAGAGGCCGTCGCGCTGCGTCACCAGGACGCGTTCCGGGCCCGGGAGCTGCTGGCGGCGGCGCTCGGCGCGTGGGAGGGCCGCTGGGCACTGGACGGCGTCCCGGGAGCGTTCGCCGAGCGGTCGCGGGAACGGCTGGCGGCCGGGCGGTTCGCGGCGGTGAAGGCGCTGCTCGACCTGGACCTGACGCTCGGGCGGCACGCGGAGGCCCTGGAGCCGCTGGCCGGGCTGGCGGCCGAGCACCCGCAGGACGAGGAGGTGCACCGGCTGCACCTGCTGGCCCTGCACCGTTGCGGCCGCACCGCGGAGGCGCTGGCGGTGTACGAGGAGCTGCGGGAGCGGCTGGACGGTGAGCTGGGGCTGGAACCGGCGCCCGCGGTGGTCGAGCTGGCCGAGCGGATCCGGCACGGGGAGTCCCAGTCCCCGGTGCTGCCGCGGCGGCTGCCGCGGCCGTGCCAGCTGCCGCCGGACATCCCCGACCTGGTCGGGCGGGCGGCGCTGGTGCGGGAGGCGGAGCGGGTGCTGCGGGGGGCCGGGGGCGGCCCGGTGGTGGCGGGGCCCGGTTCGGTGGGGCCTGGTCCGGTGGGGTCTGGCCCGGTGCTGGTGTCTGGTCCGGTGTTGGGGTTGTCGGGGCCGGCGGGCAGTGGCGCGTCGGCGCTGGCGGTGCATGTCGCGCATGTCGTCCAGGACGCCTTTCCGGACGGTCAGCTGTACGCGGGCGGCAGCGAGCCGGCCGCGGTGCTCGCCGGGTTCCTGCGCGCGCTGGGGGAACGGCCGACGGCGGACGCGGACGCCGACGAGCTCGGCGCCCGCTACCGGGAGGCGCTCGCCGGGCGGCGGGTACTGGTGCTGCTCGACGGCGTGGCCGACCCCGGACCGCTGCTGCCCGGTACGGCGGGTTGTGCGGCGGTGGTCGCGGGCGCGGAACCGGGCACCCTGCCCGGGGGCGCCGTACGGCTGACGGTCGGACCGTTGGAGCCGCACGACGCCTACGAGCTGTTGGCCCGGATCGTGGGCGCGGAGCGGATCCGGCAGGAGCCGGACGCGGTGACGGAGGTGGCCGCGCTCTGCGGCCACCTGCCGGCGCTGCTGCGGACGGCGGCGACGCGGCTCGCGGCCCGGCCGCGCTGGTCGGTGGCCGACCTGGTCAGGTGGCTCGCCGAGCGGGGCTGAGGGCCGGGCCGCGGGGGAAGCGGTCTAGTACGGGTCCGAGCTGCGGAGCGTGTCCGTGAACGGGTTGCTCAGGGGGGTGCGCGGGTTGTCCGGGTTGGCGTAGTCGACCCGGAGGCCGCCCCGGGCGGACACCGTCAGGATGGCGGTCTGCAGGGAGTTGGCCTTGTACGTGCCGCGGGCCCAGCAGACGTGGTTGCCGGCGCCGTAGACGACGAGGTTGCCGTCGCCCTGCATGATCGCCTTGAGGCCGCAGCCCTGGGTACCCGGGGCGACCCACACCGGCCTCGGGTCCATCATCGGGGCGTACCTGTAGAGGACGAAGTTGCCGTCGCCCTGCATGTACAGCCGGGTGTCGCCGGATTCGAGGTAGTCGCCCGGGTAGAGCACCCCGGGCTCGCTCAACGTCGATCCGTACGCGGTGGCGGCCTGCGCGGTCCCGGCCGAGGTCATCGTCCCGGCCAGCGCCAGCATGCCGGCCGCTATCCCGATGGCCATGTGTCGCAGAGTCTTCGTCGCCTTCATGTCCCCGTGGACCTCTCTCGTGCTGTCGGCTCTCGTGCTTCGGCGCCGACGAGGTCTTCGTGGCGTCCGACGGGAAGGAGCATGGGGGGAGGCGGTAGACAAACGATGAACGCGGTGCCGGGGCGGTCGGCCCGCCCCGACGGCCGGGCCAGGGCCGTTTGGCATGGGCCCGGAGGAGGAGTACTGTTCTCTAGTCGCTCGGCAGGGAGCACCGGACACGCATCGGCGCGGACGGTCCCGGGGCGGCCAATCCTCTGAAACACCACTTCCCAGGTTCGGGCTGGGTCGCGTCGGC
>NZ_JBVILX010000016.1:0-2084 GCF_055580145.1 Kitasatospora sp. NPDC032121
TTGTGGTGGACGTTCTGGCGGGCGTCTCCGTGAATGTGTCTCGGATATCTCCCTGGTGCTCTTGTTCGGACATTCCCGCGTGCGTGGGGGGGGGGGGGGGGGGCCCTCCCCCCCCCAACCCCCCGCCGTTCCGTGCTCCCTGGGCGTGCGCCGCCGGTCAGGCCAGGGCGAGGAAGAGCTTCTCCAGCTCGGCCTCGCTCATCGGCGGGGTGTCCTCGTCGGCGGCGGCCATGCACTGGCGCATGCCGCTCGCGACGATCTTGAACCCGGCCCGGTCGAGTGCGCGCGAGACGGCGGCGAGCTGGGTGACCACGTCCTTGCAGTCCCGGCCCGCCTCGATCATCGCGATCACTCCGGCCAACTGGCCCTGCGCGCGGCGCAGCCGGTTCAGGACCGCGCCGACCGCCTCCTCGTCCACCTGCATGTCGGGGCCGCCTTTCACATCGACTGTCGATGGACAAGTGTACCCGGCGGGGTATTCATTCCCGGGTCGCGAAAGCCGTACCCGGCGGGGGTGGGTCAGCGGCGGAACCGGGGACCGGTCAGCGGCGGGCCAGGCGGCGCTCCCCACCGGCGCCGGTCGCGTACGGAAGCTCGTAGTGCGCGAACACGGCGGGCTCGTCCTCGGCGGGCAGCACGTCGTCGGTGCCGATCGCCGGAGCCTGCTTGACGACGTTGCGCGGGTACGCCACCCGGAGGTAGTCCGGTCCGGCCACCGCCCCCTCCAGCGGGACGAACACCAGGCGGCGACGGCCGGCGAACCCGACCGTGACGGTCGCGAAGAACGGCTCGTCGCTGGCCGTCTCCACGTAGACCGACTCCAGCGAACCTATGCGGCGGCTCTTCTCGTCGACCACGGCGTGGCCGCGCCACTCCCGGATGTCCGCCATTGCGATGCCCATCGCCCGGCCTCCCGCCTCCGGCTCTTCCACGGCCCTGATCCCCCCATCCTCCGTCGGGAGCGACAGGGGCGCACGACGGGCCCACGGGCCCCGGCGCCGACCGCGTCGGCAGGTACGACGGGGTGGCCCGCAGGCACTGTGGTCCATGCGGTCCAGACCACATTGAGCGGAGCGGGGCGTCCGTTGAAGGATCGGAGGTTCGAGCACGTCAGGGACGACGGTTCCGGAGAGAGCCGCGTGACCGGGGAGGCAATGTGATCATCGCCCGCGAGGTGGAGTTCGACCGCGACGAGATGTTCGAGCTGTACGACGCGGTGGGGTGGGAGGGCTACACCGGCGACGTCGACAAGCTGCTGCGCGGCCTGGCCAACTCCCACCTGGTCGTGACCGCGCGCGACGAGTCCGGGGAACTGCTCGGGCTGGCCCGCACCGTCTCGGACGACGAGGCGGTCTGCTACGTCCAGGACGTGCTGGTGCACCCGCGCCACCACCGGAAGGGCGTGGGGCGCGCACTGATGGAGCACCTGATGGACCGCTACGCCCACTGCCGGTTCTTCCTGCTCTCGACCGACCACGAGTCCACCCCGGAGGGCGTGCGGAACCACGCCTTCTACCGCTCGCTGGGCTTCCTCTCGTACGACGAGAAGGAGATGTCCGCCTTCGGTCTCCCCCGCGTCCGGGCTCCGCGCCCGGGCGCGGAGCGGGCCGAGGCGCGACCGGGCCCGACCGCGGGCTGAGCCGATCGCGCCCGACCCCGATCGCGCTCGACCCGATCGTGGGCCGACCCGATCCAGCCCTGGCCCGGTCCCCGGCGGCTCAGGCCGGGCGGCCGGGCGGGACCAGGCCGGTCTGATAGGCGATGGCGACGAGCTGGGCGCGGTCGCGGGCGTCGAGCTTGTTCATCGCCCGGTGGACGTGGGTGCGGACGGTGAAGGGGCTGACGAACATCCGCTCCGCGATCTCCTCGTTGGTGAGGCCGGTGGCGGCCATCGACATCACCTCGCGCTCGCGGGCGGTGAGGACGGCGAGCCGCTCACTGGTCGGGGTTCCGGGCGCCGGCTCGGGCTGGGCCAGGAACTGGTCGATCACCGCCCGGGTCGGGGGGGGGGGGGGGGGGGGGGGGGGGGGGGGGGGGAGGGGGGGGGGGGGGGGGGGGGGGGGGGGGGGGGGGGGGGGTTACGT
>NZ_JBVILX010000016.1:2089-83576 GCF_055580145.1 Kitasatospora sp. NPDC032121
CCCATGCTGGGGTGGGGGGAGAACGGAGAGCCGCCCGTGGGGCGGTTTTTCGGGCTTGGGCTGGGGCGGGGCAAGGAGTGGGGCGCCCCCCCCCGGGGGGGGGGGGGGAGGAACCCCCCCCCCCCCCCCCGCCACGGTGCGGATCGCGGCGAGCAGCTCCTTGGGGTCGGCGCCCTTGCCGAGGAAGCCGCCGGCGCCCGCGCGCAACGCCTGGGCCACGTACTCGTCGATCTCGAAGGTGGTGAGGATGAGCACCCGGGTGCCGGACAGCTCCTCGTCGCCGCAGATCTCGGCGGTGGCGCCGAGGCCGTCGACGCCGGGCATCCGGATGTCCATCAGCACGAGGTCGGGCCTGGTGGCCCGGGCGAGCGCGACGGCCTCCCGGCCGTCGGCGGCCTCGCCGACCACCTCCATGTCCTCCTCCGCGTCGATCAGCAGGCGGAAGGCGCCGCGCAGCAGGGCCTGGTCGTCGGCGAGCAGTACCCGGATGGTCATGCGTGGTCCATGTCCTCTCGAACGGCGCCGTCCGCTCGGGCGGCGCGCTCCTGTCCTTCGGCTGGTATCGGGCGGTCGGTCGTCGGTCGATCGGTCGTCGGGCGATCGCCACGGACGGTGCAGACCGTGCGGGCGGCCCGGGCCGCCCGGGCTACGTCCTCGGCGGTGAAGGCGCCCGCGGTCTCGGGGCCGTCGTCGCGGGCGCCGGTGCGCAGCGGCAGTTCGGCGGTGACCAGGAAGCCGCCGCCGGGCCGCCGGTCAGCGCTGAGTCGGCCGCCGACCGCGCCGGCCCGCTCGCGCATGCCGATCAGCCCGAAGCCGCTGCCGCTGGAGGCCTGCCGGGGCGGGGACACGGCGCGGGGGCGGCCGGTGGCGGTCGGGCGGCCGTTGGCGACGCTGACCGCGACCCGGCTGCCGCTGTAGGCGAGGGTGATCTCGGCGTCGGCGCCGTGGGCGTGCTTGGCCACGTTGGTCAGCGACTCCTGGACGATCCGGAAGGCGGTGAGGTCGACGCCGGGCGACAGCGGGCGGGCCTCGCCCTCGACGGTGAGCCGCACCGGCAGGCCGGCCCGCTCGAAGGTGTTGATCAGCTCGGGCAGCCGGTCGAGGCCGGGGGCGGGTTCGAGCGGGGCGGGCTCCTCGGCGCGGCGCAGCAGACCGACGGTGGCGCGCAGTTCCTGGAGGGCCGAGCCGGTGGCGTCGGTGATGTGACTGAGCACCTCGCGGGCCTGGACGGGGTGGCTGTCCATGAGGTGGACGGCGATGCCAGCCTGGGCGTTGGCGAGGGCGATGTGGTGGGCGACGACGTCGTGCAGGTCGCGGGCGATCCTGATGCGCTCGTCGGCGACCCGCCGCCGGGCCTCCTCCTCGCGGGTCCGCTCGGCGCGTTCGGCGCGCTCCTCGATGGCCGCGAGGTGCGCGCGGCGGTTGCGGATGGAGTCGCCGAGGGCGCCGGGCAGCAGGGCCCAGGCCAGGACGCTGATCCGTTCGCCGAGCGGGCCGCCTGAGCCGAACAGCAGGGAGATCCCGGTGAGCAGCACGGCGGTGATGATCGAAGCGCGCAGGGCGGTGGCTCGGTCGGTGCGGACGGCGAGGAAGTAGAGCGCGGCCAGCAGCGGGGTGGCGAGGGCCGGGCTGAGCCGGGGGCTGGTGAAGGTGAGCACCACGGTGCAGAGCAGCGTGACGGCAACCACCGCGCGCGGATGGCGGCGATGGACGAACACGGCGGCGGCCGAGATCAGGGCGACGGAGCCGATGACCGGGTCCAGCCCGGTGAAGCGGCCGCCGGTCTGGTCGATGGTGGCGCCGAGGGCGGTGACCGCGATGAGGGCCAGGCCCCCGGCGAAGTCGAGCAGCCGGGAATGGTCGCGGCGCAGGCGCTGCCAGGTGTCGCTCATGGTCGTGGTCTCCGAGTCGGGGTGCCCTGGCCGCACCCTCGCCGGGCCACGCCAGTTCGCGCCGCGCCGGCCGCGGTGGGGGCGGCGGGCCGGGCAGGGGGCCTCCGCACGGGCGGTGGCCCCCGACAGCAACGGTAACGGTTGGAGTTCGAACCAGTGTCCGAGCCGGTCGGCGGCGGACCGGACGGTCACCACCGAGGCCAGGCCCGGGGTGGTGCCCGGGCCTGGCCTCGGTGGTGCCGGGCCAGGCCCGGACGGTACCGGCCTAGACGGTGACCGACTCCCGGGCCTGCGTCGGCTCGGGGGCTGCGGTCTCCAGCTTGCTGCCCTCGACGTCCACGTCCGGTATCAGCCGGTCGAGCCAGCGCGGCAGCCACCAGGCGCGGCGGCCGAGCAGGGCGAGGACGGCCGGGACGACCGTCATCCGGACGATGAAGGCGTCGAAGGCGACGGCCGCGGCGAGGCCCAGGCCCATCATCTTGATCATCGGCTCGCTCATCCCGATGAAGCCGGCGAAGACGGCGATCATGATGAACGCGGCGGCGGTGACCACCCGGGCGTTGTGCCGGAAGCCGGTGACGATGGCCTCGCCGGGCGCCTCACCGTGGACGAAGCCCTCGCGGATCCGGGTGACCAGGAACACCTCGTAGTCCATGGCGAGGCCGAAGACCACACCGATCATGAAGATCGGCATCATGCTCATCACCGGGCCGGTCTGTTCCACGCCGATCAGGTCGGCCAGCCAGCCCCACTGGAAGACCGCGACCACGGCGCCGAGCGCGGCGACCACGGAGAGCAGGAAGCCCAGGGCCGCCTTCAGCGGGACGAGGACGGAGCGGAAGACCACCATCAGCAGGATGACGGCGAGGCCGACGACCACGGCGAGGTAGGGCAGCAGCGCGTCGGACATCTTCTGCGAGACGTCGATGTTCATCGCCGTGGTGCCGCTGACCAGGACCGTCGCCCCGGTGGCCGACTTGAGGCCGGCCGCGTCGTCGCGGATGGCGTGCACGATGTCCTTGGTCTCGGCCTCGCTCGGGCCGGTCGCCGGGACGGCGTTGAGCAGGGCCGTGTCACCGGCCGGGTTGAACATCGGCGGCGTCACCGCGACGACCCCGGGCAGACCGGAGACCTTCTTGGCGACCTCGGCCGCGGCGGCCTTCGGGTCGGCGACGCCCTTGGCGTCCACCATGACCGTCAGCGGGCCGTTGAACCCGGGGCCGAAGCCCTCGGAGAGCAGGTCGTAGGCGCGGCGCTGGGTGGTGGAGGTGGGCTTGGACTCGTCGCCCGGCAGGCCGAGCCTGAGGTCGAGCGCGGGGGCGGCGAGCACGCCGAGGCCGATCACACCGCCGAGCAGCACCGCGAGCGGGCGGCGCAGGATGAAGCGGGCCCAGCGGGCACCGCCGTTCTCCTTCGCGCCCGAGGCCTCGCCCTGGCCCGTACGGGCCTTGCGGGCCTTGCGCGGCAGCACCTTGCGACCGAGGAAGCCGAGCAGCGCGGGGACCAGGGTGAGGGCGACCAGCACGGCTATGACGACCGTACCGGCGGCGGCCATGCCCATCTTGGCCAGGATCGGGATGCCGACCACGGAGAGGCCGGCGAGCGCGATCACCACGGTGAGGCCGGCGAAGACCACCGCGGACCCGGCGGTGCCGACGGCCCGGCCCGCCGCCTCCTGGGGCGTGCGGCCCTCGGAGAGCTCGGCGCGGTAGCGGGAGACGATGAACACCGCGTAGTCGATGCCGACCGCGAGGCCGAGCATCATGGCGAGCGTGCCGGTGGTGGTGGAGAGCCCCAGCGTGCTGCCGAGCGCGGCGATCAGCGCCATGCCGAGGCCGACGCCGACGACCGCGGTGAGCAGCGGCAGACCGGCCGCGACCAGCGAGCCGAAGGTGATCACCAGGACGACGGCGGACAGCGCCATGCCGATCGCCTCGCTGCTGCCGCCCGCCTCGGGCTTGGCCATCAGCGCGTTGCCGCCGATCTCGACCTTGAGCCCGGCGTCCCGGCCGTGCTGGGCGGCCTGCTCCAGGGCGTCGGTGGCGCCCTGGGACACCTCACCCGCCTTGGCGGAGTAGTTGACCGTGGCGTACGCGGTGGTGCCGTCCGAGGAGACGGCGCCCTGCATCTTGAACGGGTTCACCGCACCGGTGACCTGCTCGGAGTGGGCGACCTCGTCGACCGTCCGCTCGACCACCTGCTGGTTGGGGGCGGCGGTGATCTTCTGGCCGGAGGGGGCGACGAACACCAGGCGCGCCGAGGCCCCGTCGGCGTGCCCGCCGGGGAAGCGCTCGTTCATCAGGTCGAAGGCCTTCTGCGCTTCCGTGCCGGGCATCGCGAAGCCGTCGTCGGGTGCGGCGGGCGCCTTGGCCGCCAGGACCCCGACGGCGGCCAGCACGGCGACCCAGAGGAAGGTCACCAGGCGGCGCCGGACGAAGGTCCATCGGCCCAGACGGTAGAGGAACGTGGCCACGGGAGAGCGGACTCCTTCGGATGCGGTTCTCGGGTACGGAACGTGCCGCGGTCGGCCAGAACGTCCTGGTGGACGCGGTCCGCCGCAGCATGACCAATCCTTGATCGCCGACCCCTGCTCCGTCGTCGTCCCTGCGCAGGCCGTTTGCGTACTGCGGACGCAGTAGTGCCCTCCCCCGCACGGAGGAGCGCACGCCCCGCACCGGAAGCAGCGCCCGGACCTGCGGCGGAAGCAGACGCGGTCACCCGTGCGGGCCGCGACGGCGGGCCGCGGACCGGTGGGCGAAGTAGCGTGATGTGCCTGACCCGTCCGCTGACGTGCGGTTCGGGATGATCCGACCCGATCGGTGCTGTTTTCGCAGCCCGCCGCCGGAGGTGCCAACATGGGCGTTCCAGCCGCCCGCATCGTGTTCGACGAGAGCGACCGCGCGGCGGTCGCCGAGGCGGTGACCGAGATGCTCACCACCGGCGCGCTCACCCTCGGCCCGTGGACCGAGCGCTTCGAGCAGGCCTTCGCCGCCGAGCACGGCGCCTCGCACGCCGTCGCGGTGAGCAGCGGCACGGCGGCGCTGGAGGTGATCCTGCGCGGCATCGACGTCCGAAACCGCGACGTGGTCGTCCCCGCCGTCACCTTCTACGCGACCGCCGGCGCGGTGGTGCACGCGGGCGGCCGTCCGGTCTTCGCCGACGTCGACCCGGCCACCCTCGCGCTCTCCCCCGAGACCCTGGAGGCGGCGCTCACCCCGGACACCGCCGTCGTCGTCCTGGTGCACATCGGCGGGCTGGTCGGCCCGCAGGTCCACGCCGTGCGCGCGCTCTGCGACCGGCGCGGCATCCCGCTGGTCGAGGACGCCGCGCACGCCCACGGCAGCAGCTTCGACGGCCGCGCCGCCGGCACCTTCGGCCTGGCCGGGGCCTTCTCCTTCTACCCCACCAAGGTCACCACCAGCGGCGAGGGCGGGATGATCCTCACCGAGTCGCCGGAGCTGCGGGACTCGGCCCGGATCCACCGCGACCAGGGGAAGGGGTCCTTCACCACCAACCACCACGTGGAGCTCGGCTACTCCTGGCGGATGAGCGAGCCGCACGCCGCGATCGGTACGGTGCACCTGCGCCGGCTGAAGGAGTTCATCGAGACCCGCCGGGCCGTCGCCGGCCGCTACGACGCCGCGCTGGCCGGGCTGGACGGCCTCGACCCGGTGCTCGAACCGCCCGGCTGCCGCGGCAACTACTACAAGTACGTGGCGCTGCTGCCGTCGGGGGTGGACCGCGCGGAGTTCAAGCGGGCGCTGGCCGAGGAGCACGGGGTGCGGCTGTCCGGCGAGGTCTACGACCTGCCGCTGCACCTCCAGCCGGTGCTCGCCCCGTACCGGCGCGGGCCGCTGCCGGTGGCCGAGGACGTCTGCGCCCGGCAGGTCTGCCTGCCGGTGCACTCCGACATGACCGAGGACGAGACGCAGCAGGTGGTCGACGCCGTCTCCACGGTGTACCGGCGACTGGCCGGATAGCCGGAGCGAAGGGAGCAAGATCGTGCGGATAGCCGTCACCGGGGGCTGCGGGTTCATCGGCTCACACGTCGTGGACCACCTGATCGCGGCCGGCCACGACGTCCTCGCGGTGGACACCACCGACAAGTACCTCAATCCGGACGCCGAACACGCGCGGCTCGACGTCCTCGACCTCGAGGCCCTCACCGCGGTCCTGGCCGGCAGCGAGGTGGTCTACCACCTGGCCGCCATGGCCGACGTCGAGCAGGTGTCCGCCGACCCGGTCCGCGCGGTGCGGACCAACATCGACGGCACCGAGGCCGTCCTGGAGGCCGCCCGGCGCGGCGGCCTGAGCCGGATCGTGCTGGCGAGCACCGTCTGGGTCTACGGCGCTGCCCTGGCCGACGGCCAACTCGACGGCGACGAAGAGGAGTTGGACGAACACGTGCCGATCGAGCTGGAGCACAGCGGCCATCTCTACGTGGCCACCAAGCTGGCCGCCGAGATGCTGGTGCACAGCTACCGCGAGCTCTACGGACAGCACTTCACCATCCTGCGCTACGGCATCCCGTACGGCCCCCGGATGCGGGACGAGCTGGTCGTCGCCCGGTTCGTCCAGGCCGCGCTGGCCGGGCGGCCGATCACCATCGCCGGGGACGGCCGGCAGAGCCGCAACTTCGTCTACGTCGAGGACCTCGCCGACGCCCACGTCCGGGCCCTGTCCCCCACCGCCGAGGACCAGACCTTCGCGCTGGAGGGCTCGACGGCCGTCTCGGTGCGGGACATCGCCGACACCGTGGACGGCCTGCTGGGGCCCGTCAGCATCGAGCACATCGACGGGCGCAAGGCCGACTACGCGGGGCGGCGGATCTCCTCGGCGCAGGCCAAGCGGCTGCTGGGCTGGTCGCCGCACACCAACTTCACCGACGGGGTGCGGCGGTACGCGGACTGGTACCGGGCCGCCGTCGGCTCGGCCGCCGGCGCCTGACGGGGCCGCCCGATGCCGCACGCCCTGCTGGTCTCCGGCTCCCTCGGGCAGGGCCACGACGTGATGGCGCAGGCCTGCGCGGACACCCTGCGGGAACGCGGCTGGACCACCCGCACCGTCGACGCCATGGCGCTGCTCGGGCAGCGCTCGGGCACGGCCGGGGAGGCGGTGTTCCGCCGGCTGCTCGACCTGCCCGGGGTGTACGACGCCTTCCACTTCTCGGCGCTGCGGCCCGGCGCCCGGCTCGCCCTGCTCGCCGACGCGGCGGCCCGCACCCGACTGGTCCCGGCGCTGCGGGAGCTGATCGCGGCACAGCGGCCGCAGCTGGTGGTCTCGGTGTTCGCCACCGCGACCTCGGCCGTCAACCGGCTGCTGCGGCAGGCCCCGGAGCGGGAGTTCCGGCACTTCGTGTTCTGCACCGACGTGACGCCGCACCGGCTCTGGGTGCAGGAGGGGACGGACCTGTTCCTGGTCACCTCGGAGATCGCCGCGTGCGCGGTGCGGCGGTACCGGCCGGACGCCGACATCGCCGTCGTCCCGGCGCCGCTGCGGCAGCCGTTCTACCGACCGCCGGAACGGGCCGCGGCGCGCGCGGAGTTGGGCGTGCCCGCGGGCGCCGCGTGCGTGCTGCTGATGTCCGGCTCCTGGGGGCTCGGCCCGCTCGCCCGCACCGCCGCCTCGCTGGCCGCCGCCGGGCCGCACGTGCTCGCGGTGGCCGGGCGCAACCCGGAGCTGGAGCGCCGGTTGCGGGCCGCCGCACGCTGGGAGCCCCGGCTGCACCCCTTCGGCTACACCGACCGCGTCCCCGCGCTGATGGCCGCCGCCGACCTGGTGGTCACCAGCTCGGGCGACACCTGCAGCGAGGCCAGGGCGCTGGGCCGGCGGCTGCTGCTCCTCGACGTGGTGCAGGGGCACGGGCGCGACAACCTCCAGCACGAGCTGGAGCTCGGCCACGCCGACGTCGCCACCGCCCACCCCGCCGAGGTGGTCCGCAACGCCCTCGCCGCCCTCCGCCGCCCCGAGCCCGCGCCGTCCGCCGGCGCGACACCGGCGGCCTGGCAGGCGGGGTTCGGGGCGGCGCTGCGGCGGGTCGGGCTGGGGTAGCCGCGGCTCCGGTGCGCGCCGACGCCGCCCGGGCGGGTGACGCGCCCGTCACGGCCGGCGGCCCCCGCCCGGGCCCGGGACGCGGTGGTCGCGCAGGGGGCCGAGGGTGAGCTGGTGGGTGCGGCAGTGGGCGGCGATCAGGGGGAGGGCGGCGAGGGTGGCACGCCAGGAGCCGGGGGCGGAGGTGCAGTCGGAGTCGTGCAGCAGGAGGGTGGCGCCGGCGGTGAGGCCGGGGCGGGCGGTCGCGTGGACGGACTCGCCGGTGGCCCGCGCCGTCCAGTCGCGGCCCCAGGCCGTCCACAGCACGCTGCGCAGGCCGAGCCGACGGGCGGCCAGCGCCGGGCCGGCGGTCAGGACCCCGTACGGCGGGCGGTACCAGAGCGGGCGGGCGCCGCAGAGTTCGGTCACGGCCTCGGTGGCGCGGCGCAGTTCGCGCAGGTCGCGGGCGGGGGCCGGGTACCACTGCTGCCGGTGGTGCCAGCCGTGGACGGCCACCTCGTGGCCGCGCAGCACCAGTTCGCGGCCGAGCGCGGGGGCGCGCTCCAGCATCGCGCCGAGCAGGAAGAAGGTGGCGCGGGCACCGAGTGCGTCCAGCGCGTCGAGGACGTACGGGGTGCTGCGCGGGTCGGGTCCGTCGTCGAAGGTCAGGGCGACGTGGCCGGGCGCGGTGCCGTGGCCGGCGGTGCGGCGGGCGATGGTGCGGCGCAGCGGCGGCAGGCGGACGGCGGCCGGGGCGAGGTGCAGGAACTCGATCCCGGCGGCGACGGCGAGGGCCGCGGCGGCGACGGTGGCCGGGCGGTGCCCGGCGGCGGCGCTCACCCGAAGCGCGAGGCCATCCGGCGGAACACGCCCGGGGCCACGCCGTGGATGCGGGCCGGGAAGCCGAGCCAGTGCGGGACGTAGAGCCGGTCCCGCTCGGTGGTGATGGTCGCGACCACGACGTCCGCGACCCGCTCCGCCGGGACCGGGCGGGGCCGCTCGCGTTGGTAGGGCGTGCCGCGCCGGTCGAAGAACGGGGTGTCGACCGCCCCGGGCAGGACCAGGCGCACCCCCACCCCGGTGCCGCGCAGCTCGTACCAGAGGCTCTCTGCGAACATCGTCAGCCCGCCCTTGGTGGCGGCGTACCCCGACTCGTCGCGCACGCCGACCTGGCCGGCCATCGAGCCGATCAGCACGATCCGGCCGTGGCGGCGCTCCAGCATCCCGGGCAGCAGCAGGCGGACCAGGCGCAGCGGGGCGGCGAGGTTGACCTCGATCATCCGGTCCAGGGTGTCGGAGGGCGTCCGGGCGTACGGGCCGCGCCAGCCCAGGCCGGCGCTGGCGATCAGGGCGTCCACCCGGCCGGTCTCGGCCAGGGCGGCCTCGGCGAGGCGGGCCGGGCCGTCCGGTTTGCTCAGGTCCTCGGGCAGGGCGCGGCCGCCGGTGCGCTCGGCGAGTTCGTCGAGCCGGGGGCGGTCGGTGCCGGAGAGCAGGGTGTGCCAGCCGGTGTCGGCCAGGCGGGTGGCGGTGGCGCGGCCGATGCCGGAGGAGGCGCCGGTGATCAGCGCGACGGGGCGGTCGGTCGGGTCCGTCGGGTCCGTGTTGCCCTTCGGGGCCGACCGCCGGGGTCGGGAGTGGGGTTCCTCCGCCATCGGGCACCTGCGCTCTGTGGCCGTGTCGCCGTCCGTTTTGTCCGGCAAGTCACCTTCGCATGGCGGTGCCGTCCGGGCTACCGGGGCGGGACGGCGGTCTCGGTGCCCCGGTGCCGGGCGGACAGCTCGGCGGACTCGCCCTCCAGCTCGCCGAAGCGGGAGAGCACGATGGTGCCGCCCACCGCCACCGCGAAGCCCGTCAGCGCGCACCACTCGAAGCCGGGGCGCGCGGCGTCGCCGAGCGCCGTCACCCCGACCAGTGCCGGCCCGAAGGTCTCGGTGACCGTGCCGGCGGCGGTCGCGGCCGTCACGGTTCCGCGCTGCAGCGCCAGGGCGTAGGCGAGGTAGCCGCCGAGGCCGCCGACGACGAGGGCGTAGGCGGCTGGGTCGGTGAGGACGGCGAGCGGACCGGAGACGTCCAGGACCCGCACCGCCAGGCTGGTCACCCCGAAGCCGACCCCGGCGAGCAGCCCCAGGCCGGCCGCGGCCGCGTTGCCCTGCCGGCGCACCAGGACCAGGATGGCGAGCAGCATGGCGGCGGTGGTGGCGAGCAGCGCCCAGTGGAAGGCGGGCGCGGCGTGGTCGCGGCCCTCCCGGCCGGAGCCGAGCGCCAGCAGGGTCAGGCCGACGACCACGGCGACGATGGCCGCGATGTCGCTCCGGCGCAGCCGCGCGCCGAGCAGCCAGACGGCGGCCACCGCGGTGACGGCCAGACCGGAGTTGGTGACGGCCTGGACGAGGAAGAGCGGCAGGGTGCGCAGGGCGACGACGCTCAGCACGAAGCCGACGATGTCCAGCAGTGTGCCGAGGACGAACTGCCAGGACCGCACCAGCGCGGCCAGCAGGCCCGCCCGCACCCGGTCGGCGCGCGGGGCGGACCGCGCCCCGCGCGCCTGGAAGACCGCCCCGAAGCCGAAGCAGACGGTCGCGACCAGCGCGGTGGTGAGCCCTAGCAGCATGCCTCTCCCTGCCTGGCGGGGCAGCATCGTCCCTCACCAGTCTGGGCCCGGTGGGACGGGGTCGCACGGGTGGGATGAACGGGGTGACGGGCATCAGGGGCATGAGCACCGTGCGGTGCGTGAACCGGGTGGCAGGCGTGACGGGGACGACTGTTCCGGCCGCCGGGGCGGGCCGTGGCCAGGAGCGCTCGGTCAGCCGAGCGCGCCCGCGAGCAGCGTGGCCGTCCGGGCGACCAGCGGCTCGTCCATCGGCGCCTTCCGGTCCGCGGGCTTGGTGGTGAGCACGGCGAGCAGGACGGGGGCGCCCGCCGGGGTCCAGGCGATGCCGACGTCGTTGGTGGTGCCGTGCTCGCCGGTGCCGGTCTTGTCGCCGAGGGCCCAGTCCGCGGGGAGGCCCTCGCGGAAGCGGTGGACGCTGGTGGTGTTGCCCAGCAGCCAGGCGGTGATCTGCTCCCGCTTGGCCAGCGGCAGGGCGTCGCCGAGGGCGAGCCGACCGTAGGTGGCGGCGATGGCCCGCGGGGTGGTGATGTCGGTGCGACGGTCGGGCTCGGCGCTGTTGAGCTCCGGCTCCCAGCGGTCCAGGCGGGTGACCCGGTCGCCGATCGAGCGGGCGAAGTCGGTGACGGCGGTCGGTCCGCCGAGTTCGCGCAGCAGCAGGTTGGCCGCGGTGTTGTCGCTGTACTCGATGGTGGCGGCGCACAGCTCGGCGACGGTCATGCCGTTCGCCAGGTTCTCGTCCTTGCCCGTGATGAGCCCGCCGCCGGAGCGCACGAGGTCGGCGGCGGTGTACCGGATCCGCTTGGCGAGGAACTCGCCGTCGCGGTCGAGGTCCCGCAGCACGGCGGCGACGGCGACGGTCTTGAAGACCGAGCAGATCGGGAACAGCTCGTCGGCGCGGTAGCGGACGGTGCGGCCGGTGGCCAGGTTGCGGCCGTAGACGCCGAGGCGGCCGGAGCGCTCCTGTTCGAGGGCGGCGAGGGCCTGGTGGAGTCCTGGATCTGCGGCGCGGTCGGCGGCCGGACCGGTCGCCGTGGCCGCGAGGGCCGGCCCTCCGGTCGCGGCGACGGCGACGGCCGTTCCCAGGCCGAGACCGAGGCCGAGGCCGAGGACGGCGCGGCGGCTGTGACGGGTCTGCGAAGGCTGCGGGTGCATGCTCCTCCTCCGATCGATCGGCGCGGCGTCAGCCGCCTTCTCGGTCGGAGGGACGCCGTTCGGGTTCCGATGGTTCGTCAGCAACGCGCATTCGCCCGGGATTTCACGGCCGGACGGCCACCCCCGCGTACAGCGAGACCTCCGAGGCGGCGCCGGGAACCTCCCCGGGCGCCGGCCGCCACTCCGCGATGGGCACGAGCCCCGGGTCGAGGAGGGTCCAGCCGTCGAAGAAGCGGGCGATCTCCGGCCGGAGGCGGGCCTGGGCCGCGGTGCCGGCGGCCTCGTAGATCCTGGTCAGCCTGGCGATGTCCGCGGGCGCGAACTCCGGACTGACGTGGGTCACCACCAGGGCGCTGCCGGGGACGAGAGCGGATTTGAGGTGCTCGACCAGCCCGTACGCGCCGTGGCTGTCCGGGACGAAGTGGAGCAGGGCGTTCAGGGAGAGCGCGACCGGGCGGGACAGGTCGAGGGTCTCCCGCAGGCCGGGGGCTGCGAGCAGCCGCGCCGGGTCGGTGGCGTCGGCCTCCACGTAGGCGGTGCGCCCCTCGGGGGTGCCGGTGAGCAGGGCCTGGGCGTGCGAGAGCACGATGGGGTCGTTGTCGGCGTAGACCACCCGGGCGTCGGGCCGGACGCCCTGGGCGACCTCGTGCAGGTTGGGTGAGGTGGGGATGCCGGTGCCGATGTCGAGGAACTGGTCGAAGCCGGCCTCGGCGAGCGCCCGGGTCGAACGCTGCATGAAGGCCCGGTTGACGCGGGCGGCGGCGCGCAGCCAGGGCGCGACGGCGAGGGCGTGGCCGGCGGCCTCGCGGTCGGCGGCGAAGTTGGTGAACCCGCCGAGGAAGTAGTCGTACATCCGGGCCGAGTGCGGGACGTTGAGCCGCAGGTCCACCCCGTCGTAGAGGCCCATCGCGTTCTCCCTCCGGTTCCTCTTCCGCTTCCGTTCCGACCGGTCCCCGCCGCCCACGATAGGCGCGGACCGTCATGTTCCGGCCGTCTTCGAGTGTTTCAACCAACCAGCGACTCCCATGAGATGACAATCTGTATTCGGATTGCATCCTGGAGTGACGGGCCTGATGGAATGAGGATGGGCGCAGACAGCCCGACCCTCGGGTGGCCCGGGCGAGCAGCCGACGGCCACGGAAAGCAGGCTCGATGACGATCGACAGGGGTGCCCCGGAACGCGGGCACGGGGGCGCAACGGCCGTGTCGTACCTCCACGGGACCGGGGCGGAACCGACGGCCACCGCCGACGCCGGAACCCGCTCCGAGGCCGAACTCCGCCTGGGCCTGCCGTACGTGGCCTTCTGCGAGACGCACGAACCGGCCTGGCGCGCCCTCGCCATGACCCGCATAGGCAACCGGGCCGACGCGGCCCTGGTGGTCGCGGCGGTGAAGTCCGACCTGGCCCGCTGCTGGCCGCAGGTGCTGCGGTTCGAGGAACCGGCCGCGTACGCCTGGCGGTTGGCCAACCGGCACGTCTCGGACTGGGTGGCCGTCGAGGAGCCGGTCGAGGTGGAGGCGGTCACCTTCGCCGCGGTGATCGGCGCCTTCAAGCAGGTCGCGAAGGGGCTGCTGCGCAGCGAGGCGGACGAGGTGCGGCTGTACGCGGCGATCCTCGAACTGCCGGACCGGCAACGGGACGTGGTGATCCTGCGGTACCTGCTCGGCCTGCACGTCAAGGTGATCGCGGCGTACCTGGGGCGGCCGGTGGCGACCGTGCACTCCAACCTCCGGCACGCCCGGGAGCGGCTGGCCCGCCGACTCGGGGTGGGCGAACTCCCGGACGGCGGCGGCGAACTGTGACGGCGAGACCCGAGGAGGGGGCCCCGGCCGGAGCGGATCCGGCCGATGGCGGGCGCACGGTGTTCCGCATCCCGCGGCCCGAACGCGCCCATGCGGAACGGATCGCCGCCGTACGCCGGGCCCGGCTCACGGCCGCGCCCGTCCACCTGCCGTCGGAGCACGAGCAGGCCGCCTTCGAACTCGGCCTGGTGGTGGCCCTGGTGCTGGGCGCGCCGGACGCCTCGCGCGGCCTCGACCTGCTGGTGAACGCGCGCCGGATCGAGCCGGAGGGGGCCGAGGTGTTCGGCGCGCTGCTGTACGCCACCGGCAAGGAGGAGGCTGCCGAGTTCTGGTGGCGCTTCGCGGCCGGCTCGGGCAGCGGGACGGCCGCGTACTGCCTGCACCTGCACCACCTGATGCTCGGCGAGACCGACGACGCCGACTACTGGCGGGCCTGGTCGGACCAGCTGGCGACGGCCGAACGACCGCCCGGGCCGAGGGTGTTGCGGATGAACCGGCCGCTGCTGCCGGACGACGTGCGGCGGGACATCCTCTCCCGGGTGCACCGGGGGCTGGCGCCGCAGCTGCCGCCGGCGCTGGTCGCGGTGATCGACCGGCTGCCGGTGCAGGACGGCGACGAGGAGGAGGTGCCGAGCCCGTGGGGACTCACCTCGGGGGCGACCTCAGCGTGCTCCTGGGAGGGCCGTCCGTGGGGGGCCGGTGCATGATCACGACGCCCCGTGGGGGTGAGCAGCCCACGGGGCGTCGTGATCATCCCTTCAGGTGAGCGCGGAGAGCCCGGCGACCACGGCCGGGCCGCGCCCGCTCCCCGCCTGCGGCCGCTCCCCGGGCCGCCGCCCTGCCCGCCCCGGCAGCGGTCGCCGAGCTGGACCGGTCGGTGGCCGAACAGCTCGCCGCCGCCGAGGAGTTCGCGCTCGCCTCGGAGCACCCGGACCCCGCGGGGGCGCTGAACACAGTGCTGCGCCAAGGCAGTGGTCCAGTCCAATCCCGCACTCCGGAACGGCACTTCGACCGACGCGGCGACAGCGGCGGCGATAGACTGCCCACCATGGGAGAGCGCCCCGGCGCGCCCACCGCGCCGCCCCTCGTGCTGGTCACCGACAGCGACTCGCAGCTGATCGACCCGGGCCGGGCCTACCACCTCGGCCGCGACCCGACCAGCGAGATCGTGCTGGACGACCCCCGGGTCTCCTGGCACCACGCGATCCTGCGCGCCGACGACGGCCACTGGCTGCTGGAGGACGTGGGCAGCACCAACGGCACCTACGACGAGGGCCGCCGTGTCCACCAGGAGAACGTCGGCCCGGGCACCCGGCTGCGCTTCGGCGATCCGGCCGACGGCCTGTCCGCGGCCTTCGCCGCCCTCCCGGTCCCCACCACGCACCGGCGGCCGTCACTGGTCGCCCCGCACGCCTCCGGTACCTTCCGCCGCCCGAGCGCCGTCCACCGGCTGCTCGGTCACAGCGTCCGGATCGGCCGCTCCGACGACAACGACCTGGTCCTGGACAACCTGGTGGTCTCCCGCCACCACGCCGAACTGCGTGCCCTGCCCGGCGGCGGGCACGAGATCGTCGACCTGGACAGCCACAACGGCACCTACCTCAACGGCCGCCCCGTCCAACGCGCCCCGGTCGGCCCGGCCGACATCGTCGGCATCGGCCACTCCGCGTTCTGCCTGGCCGACGGTCGGCTGGTCGAGTACACCGACACCGGCGAGATCTCCCTGGACGTCCGGCACCTGGTGGTCCGGGTCGGCCCCGACCACCGGGTGCTGCTGGACGACGTCGGTTTCCCCCTCGCCGAGAAGGCACTGCTCGCGGTGGCCGGTCCGAGCGGCGCGGGCAAGTCCACCCTGCTCAACGCCCTCACCGGGCTGCGCCCCGCCGACCTGGGCACGGTGCTGTACGACGGACGCGACCTCTACCGCGACTACGCCGAGCTGCGCCGCCGGATCGGACTCGTCCCGCAGGACGACATCCTGCACACCCAGCTCACCGTCCGCCGCGCCCTGTCCTACGCCGCCGAGCTGCGCTTCCCCGGCGACACCGACCCGCAGGAGCGGGCGGCCCGGGTCCGCGAGGTGATCCACGAGCTGGGCCTGGACGCCCGGGCCGACCAGGTGATCGCCAGCCTCTCCGGCGGTCAGCGCAAGCGGGTCAGCGTCGCCCTGGAACTGCTCACCAAGCCGTCCCTGCTCTTCCTCGACGAACCGACCTCCGGTCTGGACCCGGGCATGGAGCGCTCGGTGATGCGCATGCTGCGCGGGCTGGCCGACGACGGCCGGACGGTGGTCGTGGTGACGCACAGCGTGCTGAGCCTGAACGTCTGCGACCGTCTGCTGGTGCTGGCCCCGGGCGGGCGGACGGCGTACTACGGGCCGCCCGGCGAGGCGCTGGAGTTCCTCGGCTTCGACGAGTGGCCGGAGGCCTTCGAGGCCTTCGAGCACCAGGACCACACCGCCTGGCAGCAGCGCTTCCGCGACTCCCCGCAGTACGCGCACTACATCGCGGCCGAGGCCTGGCCCGCGCCGCGCCCCGGTCCGGCGCCGGGCGCCGGTCAAGCCCCGTACGTCGGTCAGGCACTGCACCCCGCTGCGGACCAGGGCCCGCCGGTGTCCGCCACTCCCCCGATCGCGTGGGAGAAGCCGCAGGGCTGGTTCTCCCAACTCGGCACGCTGGTGCGCCGGTACACCTCGGTGCTGGCCGCCGACCGGCTCTTCCTCACCATCATGGTGGTGCTGCCCTTCGTCATCGGCCTGATGTGCCGGGCGATGGCCGGCTCCCGGCTCTCCCCCGACAACGCCGTCAACTGCCTGCTCACGCTCTGCATCGGCGGTCTGCTCACCGGCGCCGCCAACTCGGTGCGCGAACTGGTGAAGGAGCGCGCGATCTACCGGCGGGAGCGGGTCGTCGGGCTGTCCAGATCGGCCTACCTGGTCTCCAAGGTGGTGGTGCTGGGCACGGTCACGGTGGCCCAGGCCGCGGTGCTGACCGTGGTCGGCCTGGCCGGGGTGAACCTGTCCTTCGCGGTGCCGACCGGGGTGGTGATGCCGCAGCTGCCCGAGCTGATCATCGCGGTCGCGCTGCTCGCCTTCTCGGCGATGATGCTCGGCCTGGTGGTCTCGGCGCTGGTGGACAAGGAGGAGGCCACCATGCCGCTGCTGGTGCTCCTCTCGGTGGTGCAGATCGTCTTCAGCGGCCTGATGCTCAGGCTGCACGGGGTGCCGGGGCTGGAGCAGTTCGCCTGGCTGATCCCGTCCCGCTGGGGCATGTCGGCGATGGCGCGCACCGTCGAACTGCACGGTATCTTCCCGAACGCGATCACCGCCGACCCGATGTTCCGCCACCAGCGGTCCGGCTGGGTGCTGAGCATGGTGCTGCTGCCCGCGCTCTCGCTGCTGTACGGCCTGGTGGTGCTGGTCCTGCTGCGGCGGCACGAGCCGAGCATCATGCGGCGCTGACGGTCTCGACGCCCGGGCCTGCCGGTCCTACCGGTCCTGCCGGGCCCGACGGACAACGGGCGTCGGGCACAAGGCATCGGGCGGTGACCATCGACCAGTGAGCCCCGCGGGCTCGGGCCGCCGCCGGTAGAGTGGGAGGCGACCTGTGGTGCGAGTCGTGCCGCGCGCGGCGGGGATCGCGCGGCGGAGGAAATGTAGCCGTCCATGGACGAGTTCGCGTTCCGCCCCACCCACGTCGCCCCACCGGACGGGATGGCCTCCTGGGCGGCGCCGGACCCGACCCAACCCACCGCCCGGCTCGACGCGCTGCTGCCGCTGCGACTGCTCGACCGCCGGGGGGGACTGGGCGCGGATCCTCTGCTCCAACGGCTGGACCGCCTGGGTGGACGGGCGGCTGCTGGTCGCCCTGCCGCAGCCGCCGCCCGCCGCCGAGGGCCCGCCCGCGCGGACCGCCGACCCGCGCCCGGCGCTCGCCGACGCCGCGGGCGAACTCGACCGCTACTGCGCCCTCCTGGAGGACCTCGCCACCGGCGCCCTCGACCTGGAGACCTTCCGGGAGCGCACCCGCGGCCTGCGGATCGGCCTGGTGGTGGACGGCGGGGCGCTCTGGCTGTTCGACCCGCTGCACGACCGCTGGTGCTACGGCGACGGGCTCCAGCTCCAGACGTACGCGGCCACCGACCGGCCGGTGCCGTCGACCTCCCCGTGGTCGGGCCCTCCGCCCGTGCCCGGCCCAGCCGCGAACGGCCCGTCCGCACACAGCCCGTCCGCCCCCACCCGGACCGGTGAGCCGTGACCTCCGCCGAGCTGCCACCCGCCGAGCTGCCACCCACCGGGCCGCCCTCCGACGAGCCGCCCGCCGAGCCGTCCGGCCTGCCCGGCCTGCCCGGCCTGCCCGCCGGGCTGGTCGGGCTGGTCGGGCGGCAGGTCGCCGGCTACCGGCTGGAGAACGAGATCGGGCGCGGCGGCATGGCCGTCGTCTACCGGGCCAGGGACCTGCGGCTCGGGCGGACCGTCGCGGTCAAGCTGCTCGCCCCCGAGCTGGCACGCAACGAGGTGTTCCGGCAGCGCTTCATGCACGAGTCGGAGGCCGCCGCCGCGATCGACCACCCCCACATCATCCCGGTGTTCGACGCGGGCGAACAGGACGGCATCCTGTTCCTCGCGATGCGCTACGTCGAGGGCGGCGACCTGCGCACCCTGATGACCCGCTCCGGACCGCTCCCGGCCGAGCGGGCCGTCCGGCTCGCCCTCCAGATCGCCTCGGCACTGGACGCCGCCCACGCCCACGACCTGGTGCACCGGGACGTCAAACCGGGCAACGTACTGGTCGCCGCCGGGACGGACAGCGAGCACCCGGAGCACCTGTACCTGGCGGACTTCGGGCTGACCAAGAAGTCCCTGTCGCTCAGCGGGCTGACCGGAGTCGGCCAGATCGTCGGCACGCTCGACTACGCGGCGCCGGAGCAGATATCCGGCAGGCCGCTGGACGGGCGCTGCGACCAGTACGGACTCGGCTGCGTGGTGTTCGAGATGCTCGCGGGCGCCCCGCCGTTCCGCCGCGAGAGCGACCTCGCGCTGCTCTGGGCACACCTCAACGACCCGCCGCCCGCACTGCGCGAGCACCGGCCCGACCTGCCGGCCGCCGTCGGGGCGGTGGTCTCCCGGGCGCTGACCAAGACGCCCGGGGAGCGGTACCCGAACTGCCTCGGCTTCGTCGCCGAGCTGCGCGCGGCGGCCACCGCCGCCGCACCGGAGCCGTGGCGCGCGGACGGGCCGCCCACCCGGGTCGTCCCGGCGCTCGCCCCCGACCCGCCGGTGGTGCCCCGGCCACCCGCCTGGGCCGCACCGGTCGTCCAGCCGTCTTGGTCGCCCCCGCCCGGAGGGAGCCGTCCGCCGTGAACGCCGTGAGCCAGGTCTTCGCCGTGGTCGCCGCGGCGATCCACCTGATCGTCTGGCCGCTCGAGAGCTTCCTGTACGGGCACCCGCGGGTGCGCCGGCTGCTCACCGGCAGCACGGCGGACGCCCCGGAGGTCCGGCTGTGGCGCGTCAACGTGGGCTTCTACAACCTGTTCCTGGCGCTCGGCCTGGTCACCGGCCTGGTCCTGCTGCACGCCGGCCACCCGGGGGCCGGGCGGGTGCTGCTGCTCTACGTCGCCGCGTTCATGCTCGCGGGCGGGATCACCCTGTTCTGCTCCGAGTCGAAGCTCTGGCGGGGCGCGCTCGGCCAGGCGGTACCGGCAGCCGTCATCCTCCTGGCAGAGGCGTTCTGAACCCGGCCGCCCCGGGCGGGCCCCGCGGCCGGGGCGCCCACGGACCGCGACTGCTCGCCGACCTGCGCCGTCACGCCCCTCGTCGGCACCGGCACCCACACCGCGACCAGCGTCACCGCCACCGTCTCCCCACCGCCACCGCCAGGCACGGACTCCTGCCGAACCGCCCGGGTGATCCCGTCAACCGACAGGCCCACCCAAGGGCGCTTCCTCCCCCGCTCCGGCTACCTCGCCGCGGTGCCGCACCCGGGTGGCGAGCAGAGCACCGAGCGCGCCGGCCACCAGCCCCCAACCCGCCGCGAGCGGCACCGCCGTCCAGAGCACGGGGCTCAGGGTGAGGCTGCCGCTGCCCAGCGCGGCCAGCGGGCTGTTGCCGCCGAGCACGGCGCCCAGCAGGTCGCCCAGGCCGCCCCGGCCGAGGCCGACGCCGAGCACCGAGAGCCCGTAGTCGGCGTCCACCCGGGTCCACAGGCCCACCAGCAGCATGGTGACGGCGGCGGCGAGCGCGAACCGGACGGCGTGCTGCCAGAGCCGGACGGTGCGCGGTGAGCGGGCGGCCGCCAGGAACGCGGCCGCGAGCAGCAGGACGGCGGCCAGCGGCAGCAGCCACCAGCTGCGCGTGTCCTGCTCCGCGAGGGTGCCGAGGTCGACGGTCGCCTGCCCGCCCTCGGAGGTGCGCAGCACGGCACTGAGCGGCTCGGGGACGGGCAGGCCGAGCGCGCCGACCAGCCGCCCGTGCCACTCGGCGCCGAGCCCGACGCCGAAGGCCAACCAGACCAGGTTGGGCAGTGCGAGCAGCAGCACGGCCAGGGTCTGCCGGGCGTTGCCGTGCACGATCACGGTCAGTACCCCGGCCACCGCACCGATCACCAGGTACGCCAGCAGGACCAACCAGAGCGCGAACGCCGCCGGGCGGACGGCGAGTTGGTGGCGCACCAGGGCGGCCGGCAGCGGGGCCCGGCGGGACACCGCGAAGGTGAGCGCGAGCACCACCAGCAGCCAGGCCAGCCCGATGCCGACGGTGGTCGGGCCGTCCGCGTGGAAGCCGACCTCCGGGGTGAGCCCCAGCGCGCCGCCGATCGACTGCGCCAGGTCGTCGCCGAGCGGGACGACGAAGGTGTGCCGGGCGCCGAGGGTGATCAGCACCAGGGCGAGCAGCCAGAGCAGCGCCGTCCGGCCGATCCGCCCGAGCAGCTCTCCGCCGCCCGCGACGGCGCGGAAGCGCAGTTGGCGCAGGAACACCTCCGCCATGGTGACCGCGCCGGCCACCGAGACGCTCAGCGGCATCGCGCTGATCTCGGCCCCGACGGCCGCGAAGTCTCCCGCGCCGCCGTCGAGCCGGACGGTGCCGCCGACGGCGAGTGCCAGCGTCGCGGCCAGCACGGCAGGGACGCCGCCGTCGGGGAGGTCGTCGGCGCCGGCCAGCCATAGGCCGAGTGCGGCGACCGCCGCCATCGCCACCAGCCCGGCCACCACGACGGCGAGCGCCTCCAGCCAGCCGCGGACGGCACCGGGTGGGCCGGCGGCCCGGTTGGTGGGCTGCTGCATGCCGCCTCCTCGTCGTGCGCGGGGTGCCTGGGGTCCGGCCGGCAGCCGACCGGTTGCCGGTGGGGCTTCCAGGGTGGCCGACGGTCGGCGGGCACGCTCGGCGACGCCCGGCCCACCTGCTGTTGCGGCGGACGGGGGCGCGGGGGAGAAAGGGAAGCCGACGGCCGGCGCCTCCGGGGCCGGCCCCGGTCGGCCGACCGCCTGCGAAACGGAGCCTTGATGTCCTCCCAGCCGCCTCCGTCCGGTCCGCCCGGCGAGCCTTCGCAGGGTCCGCCGTCCGGGCCTCCGTCCACACCTCCGTCCGGGCCGCCCTCCGGGCCTCCGTCCGGACCGCTGGCCGGGCCGACGGCCGGCGGGGGCGCGGCCGGGCCGCCGTCCACGCCTCCTCCGCCTTGGGGCCCGTACGGGGCGTCCGGGACGGGTGGTGCCTCCGGGACGGGCGGCATCGGGGGTGCGAGCGGCCTCGGCGGTGCGGGCGGGCCGTCCGGACCGGGCGGAGCCGGCGGGCCCGGGCCCGGTGCGCGCGGGCCCTGGTGGCGCTCCGGGAAGGGGCTGTTCCTGGCGGCGGGCACGGTGGCGGTGGCCGCGGTGGCCGCCGGGCTGATCGCCGGCAACCAGGGCGGCCGCCACTCGACCGTGCCGACGGCGAACGAGGTCGCCCTGCAGGCCCCGGCCGATCCCGGGCCGGACCCGTTCACCCCGTCGGTGGAGACCCAGGCTGTGAGCGCCCCCGCGCCCGCCCCCGTCACCCCGACGGCGCAGCATCCGGGCGACAGCTCGCCCGGAAGCGGCCCCACGGCGGTTCTCCACAGCGTCGAGGGCAGCTCGGCCGGGCTGTACGCCGGGACGACGAGCAGGCCGAGCTGCGACACCGAGCGGCTGATCGGGATGGTCTCGACTGGGGACGCCGGGCGTGCCTGGGCCTCGGCCGTCGGCATCGCGCAGGCCGACACCCCGGGCTACCTGCGCTCGCTCACCTCCGCCTACCTGCGGGTGGACTCCCGAGTGACCAACCACAGCTACCGGAGCGGCGCGGTGGTCGCGTACCAGTCCGTGCTCCAGGCGGGCACCGCCGTCCTGGTGGACGCCCGGGGCGTGCCCCGGGTGCGCTGCTCGTGCGGCAACCCGCTGAAGCCGCCGACGCCGGTGAACGACGCCCGGTACACCGGGAAGGCCTGGGCGGGCTTCCATCCGACCGCGCTGATCGTGGTGGTGCCCGCACCGCAGCCGGCGACCGAGATCGTCCTGGTGGACATCCAGACCGGCGGGTGGTTCTCCCGGCTGACCGGGCGGGCCGAGGTCGTGGACCGGACCGTCGAACCGCCGACGGGGCCGCTGGCCCCCGGCATTCCGCCGCCGGCGCCCTGGGAGCCGTCCGCGCCCACGGCCACCTCCTCCACGTCGCCCGGCACGACCTCACCCGGCACGGCGACGAGCCCGGGGGCGACATCGCCGGGCACCACGAGCTCGGGCACGACGACCACGACGACCGGCACCACGTCCCCGCCCACCGCCACCTCCACCCCCACGTCCACCGTGACGACGGCTACGCCCACCCATCCGGCGACCGGCACGACGACGGCGGGCCCCTCGAAGATCACCGCCGTCACGACGGCCATCGGAACCGGGACCAGATCCGCAACCACGAGCGCCGCCAGGCCGAGCTGACCCGAAGCCCGCCACCCCGCCCACCGCTGCCACCGGCTACCACCAACGGCCACCCGGCCGGTGGCGGCGGCTCGCCTCAGGGCAGCAGCACCCGCGCGTCCTGCGGCCCGAGCACCCGGCCGTCCGCCGAGCGCACCTCGACCGGTGCGACGGGCGCGCCGGACTCGCGGTCCACCAGGCGGGCCCGGGGCTCGCCCTCCTCGAAGAACCACTCGTCGCCCCACTGCCGCAGCGCCGTGATCACCGGGAACAGCGCGCGCCCCTTCTCGGTGAGCACGTACTCCTGATAGGGGCTGCCGTCGGCGGCCGGTGCGAGCTCGAACACGCCGTTGGCGACCAGGTTGGCCAGGCGGGCCGACAGGATGTTCTTGGCCAGGCCGAGGTTCTTCTGGAACTGCCCGAAGCGGCGCAGCCCGTCGAAGGCGTCACGGACGATCAGCAGCGTCCAGCCGTCACCGACGACGTCGAGCGGACGGGCGACGGGGCAGCTCGATTCCTCGTGCGTGGTGCGTTTCGGCACTTCTCCCACCTCTCGGCTCGCGGCTCTCGGCTCCGGACTCCCACCGGTCGGCGCCCAGCGTACCGATCAGTGTGGTTGCTTATTGAAACCAGAATATGCCATGGTCTCTCGGTAGCACTTTGAAACCATCGTGCCCTTCGAGGGAGTCCCACCATGACCTCTCCTGCCCGCACAACCGCCGCCTGCGCCGAGGCCGGACCGCCCGACAACCCCGGCGGAGCCCCGGCGCGCGGCCTGTCGCCCGCCGTCGCCTGGCTGCTCTCCGTCGCCTGCGGCCTCGCCGTGGCCAACGTCTACTACTCACAGCCGCTGCTCGACCTGATCGCCCGGGACTACGACATCGCCCCGGCCACCATCGGCCTGGTCGGCACCCTCACCCAGACGGGCTACGCCCTGGGCCTGCTGCTGCTCGTGCCGCTCGGCGACCACGTCAACCGCCGCACCCTGATCACCACCCAGCTTGGCCTGTCCGTCCTCGCCCTCCTCGCCGTCGCGCTCGCCCCCTCCGCCCCGCTGATGCTCGCCGCGATGGCCGCCGTCGGCGTCCTCGCGGTCGTCGCCCAGGTGGTCGTCGCCCATTCCGCCCAACTCGCCGCCCCGGGCGACCAGGGCCGCGTGGTCGGCACCGTGACCAGCGGCATCGTGGTCGGCATCCTGCTCGCCCGAACCGTCGCCGGAACCATCGGCGACCTGGCGGGCTGGCGCGCCGTCTACCTGGCCTCCGCCGTCGCGACCGCCGCCATGGCCCTCGCCGTCGCGGCCGCCGTCCCGTCCGAACGGCACCGCACGGTCGAGCGGATCGGCTACCCGCGCCTGATCGGCTCGGTGTTCGTGCTCTTCGCCCAGGAGCGCGTGCTCCGCACCCGGGCCGTCCTCGCGCTGCTCAGCTTCACCTCCGTCACCGTGCTGCTCACCCCGATGGTGCTCCCGCTCGCCGCGCCGCCCTTCGACCTCAGCCACACCCAGATCGGGCTCTTCGGCCTCGCCGGCGCCGCCGGAGCGCTCGGCGCCGGGTTCGCCGGCCGCCAGGCCGACCGCGGCCGGGCCGAACGCACCACCGGCATCGGCCTGTTCGCCATGCTGGTCGGCTGGCTCCCGGCCGCGCTGCTGCCGCACTCCGTCTGGTGGCCGGTGCTCGCCATGGTGGTGATCGACTACGGCCTGCAGTCCGTCCACGTCGCCAACCAGCACCTGCTCTACCAGGTCCGCCCGGAGGCGCGCAGCCGCCTGACCGCCGGCTACATGCTGTTCTACTCCGCCGGGTGCGGCGCCGGCGCGATCCTGTCCACCGTCGTCTACGACCACGGCGGCTGGACGGCCGTCTGCCTGCTCGGGGCCGCCACCAGCCTCACCGCACTCGGCTACTGGTGGACGGCGGCCCGCCGCTGACGTCAGCTCAGATGTCGAACAACGGCACGTCGATCGTCGGCGGCACCGGATCGAGGACGTCGCGCAGCTCCCGTATGCCCCGCCGCCAGGCCGGACCGCTCTCCGTCTCGTCCCACAGCTCCGCGAGCTCCGACTCCTCCGCCACCACCCGGTCCAACGCCTCCACCGCGAGCGGGCGCAGCTCGACGGAGAGCGGCGGTATCGGCTCCTCGGGGCCGTAGGCCTCGTCCGAGTCCAGGTACTCCTCCGCCCGGACGGCGCCCAGCAGCGCCGACCGAAGCAGCGCCTCGCGCTCACCCGGCGCCGCGTCGTCCAGGCCGTTGCAGAAGTCCGCCGCCGAGTCGTTGTCGAAGTGCCCGATGTCCCAGGCGCCCATGCCGTTCCCCACCACGCCGTTCGTGTTCGTGTGCAACGGATGCTTGCACACCCCACTGACAATCCGCGGGCCGACGGATATTCGCTGGTCAGCGGGGCGCCGCTGGGACATAGTGCCGCCATGACCACCACTCAGGGGCTGGACCGGGACGGCTTCATCGCACGGGAGGGCTCGCTCGAGCGCGTCCCCCCGGCGTTCGCGCCCGTGGTCGCGGCCGCCCGCGAGCGGATCGCCGCGGCCTTCACCCCCGACCGCCTGCACAGCGCCTACCTCTACGGCAGTGTCCCGCGCGGCACCGCGACACCCGGCGTCTCCGACCTCGACCTGCTGCTCGCCCTGCACCACGAGCCCAGCGCCGCGGACCGGGCGGCGGCCGACGCCCTCGAGGCCGCGCTCGACGCCGAGTTCGCGCAGGTGAACGGGGTCGGCGTGCTGCTCTTCGACACCGGCACGCTACTCAGCGAGCTGGAACGCCACGACCTCGGCTGGTTCGTCGCCTGCCTCTGCACCCCGCTGCTCGGCAAGGACCTCGCCGCCCGGCTCCCCCGCTACCGCCCCACCTCACTGCTCGCCCGGGAGACCAACGGCGACCTCGCCCTGGTCCTCCCGCAGTGGCGCGAGCGCCTGGCCGCCGCCGCCACGGACGGCGAACTGCGCGCACTCACCCGCGGCATCTCCCGCCGGCTCGTCCGCACCGGCTTCACCCTGGTGATGCCGCGCTGGGGCGGCTGGACCAGCGACCTCGCCGCCTCCGCCGAGGCCTTCGCCGCCCACTACCCCGAACGCGCCGCCCAGCTGCGACTCGCCGCCACCATCGCCCGCACCCCCACCGCCGACCGGGCCGCCCTGACCGTGCTCGTCGACGACCTGGGCCCCTGGCTCGCCGCCGAGTACGCCGCCGTCCACGGCGTGAAGGCGCCCCGCCCGTGACGGCGCCGCATAGGCGGGCCACCCGCTGGTCCGCGAGGTCTTCCCCGATCCGGTCGGGGAGCTGGTCGACCTCCTGACGCGGGAGGGCGAGCCCGAACCGGCCGCCCGCGCCTGGTGCCTGCGGCTGGTCGCGGAGTGCCGCTGCGGGGACGCCTGACCCTGGCCGAGCAGCACGAGGACGGGTCCGCCGCCCCGAGGAAGCCTCAGTCCACGCACGGGATCCCGCCCGCCCGCACCGCCGGCCCCTGCATCGGCAGCCCCGCCGCCGGGTCGGCGGAGGGCTCGCCCTGCGCCGGGGCGCCCGACGGCACGGCCGTCGGGCTCGGGGTGCGGACGGGGGCGAGGGTGACCACCACGCGGCCCGCCGGGACGGCCGCCGAGTAGACCGCGCTCACCCCGTAGCGGGCGGCGAGGCGCTGGGCGTCGGTCTTGGCCCCGGCCCCGTAGGTGACCGCGGTGGCCCGCGTCCTGGCCGGGGCGTCACCGATCCGGCCCACCTGGTAGCCCAGTTCGGCCAGCGCCCTGGACTCGTCGGCCGCCGCCCCCGCGGCCGCGTTGACGTCGACCACGGCCTTGAGCACCGCACCCGGGGCGGCGGCGGACGACGGGCCCGGTTCGACGGGCGCGTCCCCCGGCGGGGCGGCCGGAACGACCGGCGCCGCCTCGTGGTTGAAGAGCTGTCGGACGATCTTCCTGATCAGGTCCGGGTTGACGGTGTTGACCTCCTGCCCGCCGACGGTCTTGAAGCCGCTGATCGGCAGGGTGTTGAACTCCACGTTGCCGCCGGTCAGGTTGGGCGCCTGCTGGGCGAAGTCGAGGATGTCCCACTCGTTGTCGATGACCACGTCCTTCTTCACCACCGCGAACAGCTTCTGCATCTGTCCGAGGTCGTTCAGGATGCCCTGCTGCTTGAGCTTGTACTCGACGGAGGAGAGGAACGCCTGCTGCCGGTGGGTGCGGTCGAGGTCGCCGTTGGCGAGGTGGTGGCGCTGGCGGACGAAGGAGAGCGCCTGCGCGGCGTCGAGGGAGCTGATCCCGGCCGGCAGCCTGAGGCCGGTGCCACCGCCCTCGTGGGTGGCGGTCCGGGCGGTGATCGGGTCGTCCACCGGGTGGTTGAGGCAGACCTGGATCGGCTCGACCGCCTTGGCGATGTCGTAGAAGCCCATCAGGTTCACCTCCGCGAAGTGGTCGATGGGGACGTCCAGGAAGGACTGCACCGTCTGGATGGTGGCCGAGCGGCCGGCCTCCCGGCTGCGCCGTTCCAGCTCCGCCCTGGAGAGCCCCCTGCCCGCCAGCTTCTGCTCCGCGGCCTCCTTGGCGATCCCGTACGCCTCCTTGACCTTGTGCATCCTGCCGTCGGCGCCGACGGTCTGTACGTAGTCGTCGCGCGGGACGGAGAGCGCGGTGACCCTGCCGCCGTCGGCCGGGATGTGCAGCACGATCAGGGCGTTGGTGTTGTACCCGCCGATCTCGCTGGAGCCGGCGTGCAGTTCGTCCTCCACGAACTGCCTGGGCAGGTCGTTGCCGTCCATGTCCTTGCGGCTGTCCAGGCCGATCAGCAGCAGGTTGACGGACTTGTCGAGGTGCGGCGGGGCGTTCTTCTTGGCCTCGCTCAGCGCGGAGGACTTGATCATGCCGTCGTCCAGGCTGCGGTACTCGTACCAGGTGAAGCCGCTGGCCCCGAGCACGGCGATCGAGACGGTGCAGGCCAGGGTGCGCCCGGCGACGGTGATCGGGGCGGCCCCGCGGCGCGGGAGGTGCCCGCGCTGACCGCGCTGACCCCGGCCGCCGGTACGGCCGTTGACGCGCTCAGCCACGGCGACCCCTTCCGCCGGGGGCGGCCGTCCTGCCTTTGCGCCGGCGCTCCGACACCGTCCGGCGGCGGGCCGACGCGGCGCGGAGCGCGACCACGGCGAGCGCCACCGCCACGGCCGCGGCCATCACCGGGAACGCCCCGACCACCCAGCGCAGCACGCCGGTGCCGAGGTTCTTCCCCTGGTACTTCCCGGGCTGCGCGAGGTACTCGACGCCCGAGGCGGTGAGCAGCACCACGACCGGAGCGGCCGTCACCACCCACCACCGGCCCGCCCGGCTGCACAGCGCCGCGGCGGCGGCCGTCCCGAGCACCGAGCCCACCGCGAAGAGGAGGCCGACGCCCGGCCCGTCGAGTTCGTCCGCGACCGCGCCGAGCAGCGGCAGCCCGACCGCCGAGAGCGCGGCCGCCGCCCCGGCCCGTCGGCGCGCCTGCTGGTGGCGGCGGGCCGCCCCGGGGCGCGGCGGCCGGGGCGTGACGGGGGCCGCGGCGGCGCCGGGGGCGCCTGCGGCTCCCGCGCCGACCGCCCGGGAGCGCTGGGTCGGCAGGGCGCGGTCCTCGGTACGCGGTCCCGCGTCCTGGTACGGCGTTCTCGCCCGCTGGCCGGCCATGCGCACTTCCCTCGATCGTTGCGGCCGCGGCGGCGCGATCGCACCGCCGCGTGTGCCGGGACGCCCTCGGTCCTGCCGGCGTCCTGGTGGGGACCCCATTCTCTACATCGCTGTAGAGGATGGGGTGGAGCATACAAACCCATTTCAGCAAAGTCACCCGCTGCCACCCGGCAGCGACGGACCGCCCGGTGGGCCGTCGTTAGGATGGTCATGATCCCCGCCACGTCGGCACACCATCAGGAACGCATCAGAGGAGCAGAGCGTCACCATGTTTGAGAGTCTGAAGAACATCGCGGACAAGGCCACCGACCTCGCCCGCGAGCACGGCGACGTGATCGGGCAGGGCCTGGACAAGGTCGGCGACGCGATCGACGACCGCACGGACGGCAAGTACAGCGGGCAGATCGACACCGGCGTCGAGAAGGCGAAGGACTTCCTGCGCAACCTCGACGGCGACCGGAAGCCCACCGAGTAACCTGCCGCGGGGCACGATCAGCCGCACGGCGGTCGAACGGGCACACGGGCGAACGGGGAGGGGCGGCAGCGGTGAGCGAGGAGAAGAAGGGGTCCGGCCGGGGACGCTGGCTGGTGATCGGCGTCGTGGTGGTGGCCGGACTGGGTCTCGTCCGCGGCAACGGCCACGACGGCGCGGCCTCCGCCGACCCCTCCCCGACCGCGGCCGCCCCGTCCGGCGCCTCCGCGGGCGCCGCGCCGTCGGCCGGCGCCTCCGCGGCGCCGTCGAAGCCCCCGAAGCCGTCGGGCTCCTACGACCCCGCCGACTACGCGGCGCCAGTGCGCCGGTACGCCGCCGAGGCCGGGGTCAACCCGCAGCTGCTGATGGCGATCCTCTACAACGAGGCGTACAAGCCGCACGACCCCGAGCTCGAACGGGCCTGGCAGCGGAGCAAGCCGGACGCCTCCTTCGGCATCGCCAACATGCACCGGGCCGCCTTCGACGACACCAAGCCCGGCCGCCCCTTCGCCTCCCGGCAGTGGGAGGAGCTGCCGGACGACCGCGACCTGGCCATCCAGGCGGCCGCCTGGCACCTGCACGACCTCGCCGCGCAGCTGCCCGTCCGCCCGGGCGCGCCGCTCACCCGGGACGAACTGGCCGCCCTCGGCTACAACGCGGGCGCGGGCAACATGCTGGCCTTCGCCCGGGGCGTCAAGATCGGCTCCCAGGCGCAGTCCTACCTCGACCGACTGCGCGACAACTGGTCGAAGTCCGGCGAGGCCGTCAAGTAGCGTCCTGCGGCGGTCAGCTGACGCCGACCCGGGCCGACCAGACCCGCCGCCAGGCCAGCGCGTCGGCGACCCCCTCGGCGATGCCGCGCCGCGGCTGCCAGCCGAGCAGGTCCCGCGCGGTGTCCACGACGGCGTAGCAGCCGATCACGTCCCCGGGCCGCGGTCCGGCCTCCCGCACCTCCAGGCTGGCGCCGACGGCCTGTTCGAAGGCGGCGATCAGCTCCCGCACGGTGGTCCCGTCGCCGGTGCCGACGTTGATCACCCGGTAGCGGTCCGCCACGCCCGGGGCGATCACCTCGTCGAACCGCAGCAGCGCCGCGACGTGCGCCTCGGCGAGGTCCTGGACGTGGACGTAGTCGCGGATGCCGGAGCCGTCGCGGGTCGCCCAGTCGGTGCCGGTCACGGTGAACGGGGTGCCGGTGGTGTGCGCCTCGATCAGCTTGCCCAGGGCGTGGGTGGGGTTGAGGTCCTGGAGGCCGGTGCGCAGCTGCGGGTCGGCGCCGATCGGGTTGAAGTAGCGCAGGGCGATGACGCGTTGGCGCTCGGCGCCCTCGCCCCGGGTCCAGTCCTGGAGGACCTGCTCCATCATCTGCTTGGTGCGCGCGTACGGGCTGCCGGCGTCGACCGGACTGCTCTCGTCGACCCGGGCGTCGGGGGTGGGGGCGTAGATCGACGCGGAGCTGCTGAAGACGATCCGGGTGCAGCCGTTGCGCTGGAGGGCGTCCAGGAGCTCGACGGTCTTGGCGACGTTCTCCCGGTAGTAGTACAGCGGCTTGGCCACCGACTCCGGTACGACGATCTTCGCGGCGCAGTGCACGGTGGCGTCGATGTCGGGGTGCTCGGCGAAGATCCGGTCGAGCAGGGCGGCGTCGGCGATGTCGCCCCGGTAGAAGACCCGGTCCGCGACGAACTCGGTCCGTCCCCGGGAGAGGTCGTCCAGCACGACCGGGGTGATCCCCCGGTCGAGCAGGGCGGAGGCGACGGTGCTGCCGATGAATCCCGCACCTCCGGTGATCAGGACCTTCTTCATGCGCGGACGCTCCCTTGCGATCGTCCGGGCACCCGCGGTGGCGCCCGGTGACCGAAAAGGACGTCGGTTCGCACCCGGCCGGTTCCGCCGGGCGCCCCCGCGACCCGGCCGGGCGGTCCAGGACGGGTCAGCCGCGGTGGCGGCGCAGCCAGAGTCCGGTGGCGACCAGCACCACGGCCGCGCAGGCGGTGCCGATGGCCGCCCAGGTGGTGGTGTCGGAGGTGGTCGCGTGGGCGGGGCGCGGCGAGCCCTCCCGGGCGGCGACGGCGGCGGTCCCCGCCGCCGCGGTGCTTCCCGCCGCCGTCGCGGTCTCCCGGAGGGGGGCGGGGGCCACCTCGGCGGACCGCGGCGAGCCTTCGGACAGCGCCGGGCCCTCCGCCTCCGGGGGCGTCGGGTCGGCGATCGCGACGGTGTCGACGTCGAGTTCGCGCTCGCCGTGCCCGAGGGCGGGCACGACGCAGTCCACCGTCACCCGCCAGTGCCCGACGGGGAGGGCCTCCCGAGTGGTGTACGTGCCGGGGCTGCCGGGGGCGGTGACCAGGCGCCAGGGGCCGACGGTGCGACCGTCGGAGGCCGTCGCGGAGAGCGTGCCGGTGAACTCCCCGGTCACCGGGTCGTGGTCGTTCTCCCAGGTGGCGACGGTGCTCACGCGGCCGTTCCGCTGGCCGGTGACGTCCAGGTGGACGCCGTCGCCGTGGGCGGCGGCGGGTACGGCGGCGGGCAGCAGGGCGGCGGCGGCCAGGGCGAGGGCGGCGAGGTGGGGGCGGGTTCGCATACGGGCTGGTCCTCGGGGCGGTGTGGGGGCGGGGGTGCTGGGAACGGCCGGCGCCGGGAACGGCCGCCGCCGGATGGGCGGTCGACGTTCCCGGCGCGACGGGCCTACGGGCCTACGGGCCTACGGGCCTGCGGGCCCACGGGCCCACGGGCGTCGGCGGCTCGGGTCGAAGGGTCGGCCGGCATACGGGCCGACCGGTTTCACGGACTCACAGGAACAGCCTTACCCCGAACGACTCACGAGGCCCTCGACAGCGGCCGGTTCTGCCAAGGGCCTCCACCCGGCGACCGCCGGCCGCCGCAGCCCCGACCCAAGACGGCCGACGCACAGGTGATCTGACTCACAGTCACCCAACGGCCATGCCACCCCCGGGTCTGGCTCCCCTGACGCGCGGGGCTCGAACCTTCCGACACTCCGGAGAGCGGGAGGGGCGGCCGGAGATAACAGAAATCGCCCGCGGAGTTCCCCCGTCCGACCCAAGGAAAAAGCGGTACGCCCGGCCGCTGCCGGGCGCACCGCTCACACCCCGGACTCGCCACCGCGGACCGGGACATGACGAACAGTCAGAACGAGCGAAGAGTCAGGCCGCGACCTTCACCCGCTCCGCCCCGAAGGCCGCCGCACCGACCGCGGACCGTACCGCCGCCACCGCGCCGGCGCCGCAACCCCCGTGCAGGCGGGCCAGCCCGGCCGCCAGGGCGATCCGGTCCCCGGCCAGCCAGAGCCGCAGGGCCGCCGAGAGCGCGGCACTGGCCGGACCGGCCGCGGGGCCGCCGGTCCGCGCGAGCCGCTCACCGAGCAGCGGCAGCAGGTCCGCGACCGGGGCGGGCAGCCACAGGGTGAGCGCGAAGGGTGCCGGTCTGGACAGCACGCGCAGCAGCGGCAGGACGCAGGTGTCGTCGTGCAGCGCGGGGATGACCTCCAGCAGTCCGTCCACCGCCACGTCCGAGACGTCGCCACCGTGCCCGCGCGCGAGTTCGCGCAGCAGCGCGCGCTCGGCGGCGGTGATCCGGACGGTCAGCATGACTTCTTCGCAGTCCATGGTCCCGACCCCTTGTCGTGGAGAGTTCGTGGTGTGGTCGTCGCGCCGTGGTGTCAGTCCTGTGCCGAGTGGGTTCCTGCCCCGATCCGGCCGTCCGACACCGGCGCTATCAGGCCGTAGTGGCCGTCGAAGCGGCGGTAGAGCACCCGGGCCCGGTGGTCGCCGGGGTCGGTCCAGCCGACGAACGGGCGGCCGGTGAGCCAGAGCCGGCGGGCCGCCTCGGCGAGGTCGAGCGGGGGCATCGCGCTGGTGCCGGCGGCGCACAGCTCCACGGTGCCGCCCGGCGAGCAGCGGTGGACCAGGCTGTCGCGCCCGGTCGCGGCGTCCGCGAAGAGGTGGAACCGCCGGTCGAGGGCGAGCAGTTCGAGCACGGCCTGTTCGGGGCTGCGGCGGGCGAGCACGACCGCCTTGTGCCGGGCGATCCGCCGCTGGGCGAGCGGACGGTCGGCGTACTGGGGGCGGTAGGCGCTCTCGTAGGCGGCGGCGAAGCCGATGTCGCCCTGCTCGCGCAGCCGGACGGCCCGGCCGGCCAGCGTGCCGAGCACCAGGTCGACGGACTCCCGCGCGGTGCCGGTGGCCAGTTGCACCCGGACCGGCCCGAGACCCGCCAGCTCGACGTCCGCCTGGGCCAGCGCGGGCCGGGTCACCGAGCGGTTCCGCGAGCGGGTCAGCCGCAGTCGCAGCGCGTGGGCGTCGGGGCCGAGCGCCGTGGCGGTGGCCAGCGCCCGGACCCGGGCGTACTCGGCCTCCTCGCGCGGCAGCTCGCCGCGTATCTCCACCCGGACGTCGAGGGCCGGCCGGTGGCGCAGACGGGTCATCAGGTTCCTCCTTCTTCGCATCCATGCTGTCCCTCGCACGCCCGTGCGGCGAGGGTCCAAAGACCCTGCAGTCCGGGCAGCCGTCGGGCCGCCCGGGCGAAGACATCCGCGCAGGTCAACACGGAGCTTCGAGCACGCACGAAAGGGTCGATCCACTCGGCCGTTGGAGTGATCCCCGCACATTCGGCGCAACGCTCGGGAAACCGGCGCGTTTGCTCAACGTGCGCCCTCCCGCCGGGGGCGCGCGCGGGGGCCGCGCTGGGCGGTCCCCCGCTTCCCGGCCGGCCCGCCGCTGCCACCCGGTATCGCCCGCACCGGCCACTCTGGTGAGAGGTAGTGTCATGTCCCTGCTGACCGAGACTCGGAAGCTGATCGTCCCGCCGAGAACCGCACCCGGCCCTTCCCCGCTGGCCCGCGCCGCCGTCCCCCCGCTGGCCCCCGGCGCCCTGCCCGGCCTCGGGCACGCCGGCGCCCTGCTGCGCGACCCGCTGGGCTTCCTCGGCTCGCTCTCCCGCCACGGCGGGGTGGTCCGCATCCGACTCGGCCCGCGCACCGTCTGCGTGGTGACCGACGCCCGGCTGGTCCACACCCTGCTCGTCGCACTGGCCCACGACTGCCCGCGCGGCGCCGTCCAGGACACCCTCAAGACGGCCTTCGGCGACGGCCTGCTGATGTCCGAGGGCCAGGCCCACCGCGACCGCCGCCGGATCATCCAGCCGGCCTTCGGCCCGGACCGGATGGGCGAGTACCTGGCCGTGATGCAGCAGGTCACCGAGGAGCGGGCCGCGCGCTGGCGCCCCGGGCAGGTCCTCGACGTGGCCAAGGAGATGAACCACCTGGCGCTGGAGATCGTCACCCGCTCGCTGTTCGACGCCCGGCTCAGCGAGGACGCCACCGTCGCCTTCCACCGGGCACTGCCGGACCTGGTGAAGGGCCAGATCGTCCAGTCCCTCTACCCGAAGCCGTCTCTCGCCCGGCTGCCGCTGCCCGTCAACCGGCGCTTCGACGACGCCGTGCGGGTGCTCAACCGGGTGGTCGACCAGGCCGTCAACGGCCGTGCCCCGACCGCGGGCACCGGGGCCGGGGCCGGGGCCCGACGCACCCTGCCCGCCCTGCTGCGCGCCGCCACCGACCCGGCGACCGGCTGCCCGCTCACCGAGGCCGACGTCCGCTCCGAGGCGATCACCATGTTCGGCGCGGGCACCGAGACCGTCTCCACCACCCTCACCTGGCTACTGGACGAGCTGCTGCGCCACCCCGAGGCGGAGGCCCGGATCCTCGACGAGCTGGACGAGCACCTGCCCGTCGGCACCGTCCCCACCCCCGAGGCACTGGCCCGGCTCACCTACACCCGCAGCGTCACCCAGGAGGTGGTACGGCTGCACGCGCCCAACGCCTTCCTGATGCGCACCGCCCAGGTGCCGGTCGAGCTGGGCCCGTACCGCGTCCCGGCCGGCACCGAGCTGCTCTACAGCCTCACCGCGCTGCACCGCGACCCGGTGCGCTACCCGGAGCCGACGAGCTTCCGGCCCGAGCGCTGGCAGGACGGCGGCGGCACCGGGCGGCCCTCCTTCCTGCCGTTCGGGGCGGGCAAGCACAAGTGCATCGGCGAGGCCTTCGCCTGGGCGGAGCTGACCGTCGCGGCCGCGGCGATCCTCCGCCGCTGGCGCCCGACAGCCGTGCCGGGCTCCCGGGCCCGCGAGGTGGTGTGGACGACGGTCCAGGCGCACGGCCTGCGGGTGCGGCTCGCGCCACGCGGCGCGCGCTCCCCACGCGGGCGCACCTCGACGGCCTCCCGCGACGGCGACGCCGCCGCCTCACCGGGGAACGCGGTGGCCTCCTCGCAGGGCGAGCCGCCCGACCGGTGTCCGTTCACCGGCGCCGACCGCGCGACCGCCCCCGCCACCTCCCCGGCCCCGGCCGCGCCCACGAGCCCGGCCGGTCCGGCGGCCCCCCGGCCGCGCACCCATCTGCGCCTCGCCGCCGACCGGCACGCCGACTGGGTGGTCCGCCACGGCCTGCTCACCCCGCCCGAGCTGCCCCGCTACCGGGCCTACGCGCTGCACGAGCTGATCGGCCACGCCTTCCCCCGCACCCGGGGCGCCGAACTCGACCTCCTGGTGGACATGCTGGGCTGGTTCACCATCCTGGACGACCGCTTCGACGGCTCGCCCGGCCGCCACCCCGACGAGGCCCGCGCCCTGGTCGACCCGCTGATCGCGGTCCTCGACGGAGCCTCCGGCGCAAGCCCGTCCGAGAGCCACACGCTGCTCGCCTGGCGGGAGTTGTGGCAGCGGCAGACCGCATCGATGTCCCCGGAGTGGCGCGCCCGGGCGGCCCGGGAGTGGCGGGCCTGCCTGGCCACCTTCCCCGCCGAGGCCGACCACCGCGCCCGCGGCACCGTGCCCGCCCTCGGCCTCGACCTCACGGACACCATGCACCTGCGCCGGCACGGCAGTTGCCTCTACCCGTTCATGAACATACTGGAACGGGTTCACGGCGCCGACGCCCCGGCCGCGCTCCACGCGGAGCCCGCGCTGCACCGGCTGCGCGCCAACACCGCCGACGCCGCCACACTGATCAACGACCTCTACTCGCTGAGGCGCGAGGAACGACAGCCCGGGGCCGCCTTCAACACCGTGATCGCCCTCCAGCGGGCCCACGGCTGCACCCGGAGCCGGGCGGTCCACTCGGTGCGCGCCCAGGTGGTGCGGCTGCAGCAGGAGAGCGAGGAGCTGCGCCGCGAGCTGCTGTGCCGCCACCCGGCCGGGCGCTGGTACCTGGACGGCACCCGGGAGCTGATCGCCGGCGTGCTGGCCTGGACCAGCACCAGCCACCGCTACCTGGTGCCGGACCGCGGCCGGCGCCGGTGAGGGTCCCGCCCGCGGCGCAGCCGAGCGTCCCGCTCCCGGCGCAGGTGAGGCTCCCGCCCGCGGCGCGCTACTTCCGGCCGCCGAGCGCGAACAGCAGCAGCACGAAACCGGCGAACAGGTGCGTGGCGAAGATGTAGATGCCCGCGCGGATCAGCATCGCCTTGCGGCGCCGCTTCTCCTCGCTCGTACCCTCGTCGCTCGTGCTGTCGCTCATGGTGGTGCTTCTCCTCGGATCGGGCGGACGGACCGGGCTCGGCTCAGCGGGACCGACCGCCGGGGGCGCGCAGCTCGGTGAGCAGCGCGCCCTGGTCGGTGATCAGCTCGGTCAGGATCCGCCGGGCCGCGCGCAGCAGCTCGGCGACGTCCGGGGTGCTGAGCGCGTAGACCACGGTGTTGCCCTCGCGGGTCGCCGTGACCAGCTGGGTGCGGCGCAGGACCGCGAGCTGCTGGGAGAGGTTGGAGGGCTCGACCTCGATCTCCGCCAGCAGCTCCCGCACTGGCCTGGGTCCGTCCTGGAGCAGCTCCAGGACCCGGATCCGCACGGGGTGGCCGAGGGTGCGGAAGAACTCCGCCTTGGCCTGGTACAGCGGTACCGGCATCGTCCGCGCGCTCCCTTGGTCCGGCTCGGTGGTCGTCCGGCCGGGCGGGATCGTCGCCGCGGCCGGTAGGCATCATCGCGACAGATGAAGATTTCTTCAAGTCGTCACAGTGCGTCGACCACCCGACGGGCCCGGGCCGCGGGATCGACCACCGGGCCCCGGCCGGGTCAGGACAGGCGGAAGCCGAGCCCGGGAGGCTACCAACTCCCGGGCTCGGCCATCACGGCGACGGATCGTCAGCAGAGCACGGGCACATCGGCGGTGGCCGGCACCTGACCGCTCCAGAACCCCTCGACGTCGAAGGACACGTGCACGGTGGACCCACACGCCACGGTGGCCGCGATGCCGTCGACCCGCACGGTGCTCACCTGGAAGACGGTGCGGCCGTTCACCGCGCCGAGCGAGGTGCCGCCTACCACGTCAGCGGACAGGTGGGTCACCAGCTCCTTCGGCGCCGGCGGCCACGGGGTGCCCGGGGACGGCGGGCCGGCCAGGCCGATCTTGCCGTAGATCGCGACGCTGTCACCGGTCACGTCGGCGCAGGCGTAGGTGGCCAGACCGGCCTGGAGGCTGTAGTTCCCGCAGGTGGTGACGGTGGTGGTGGCCAGGGTCGGAGCCGCGGCGAAGGCGGGGACGGGGGCCGAGAGCAGGGCGACGGCGCCGGCGGCACCGGCGGCGATCCGGGCGATCCGGTTCATGGGTTCCTCCTTGAGGGGAACGAGGGCGGACTGAGACAGGTGACGTGGTACATATGACATTTCATAGGTCCACGACAGGAACTTTGCCATGTGATTCATAAGCCCAGAGCCCGATTTACCCTTTGAACCGAATGCTCGGCCAAAATCAGACCTTCGATGGCTCAAACGCCCTTGAGCGGTAGAACTTCCGCACACGCCTGGGCGACGCCCGCCTTGAGCCCAGGTGAACCGTGTGCGAACCGCTGCCGCGACCGCCCTCGCCCCGCTTGCCGGCGCCCGCGCGCTCAGCCCAGGGAGGCGCGCAGGGCGTCGACGCGGGACACGGCGTCGGTGAAGGCGTGCCGGTCGAGGCGGCCGTCGTCCAGGGCGGCGGCCAGCGCCTCGGCGGCGTCCTCGGCCTGCCGGGGGTCGCGGGCGGAGCAGAGCAGCAGGTCCATCCCGGCCTCGGCGGCGGCCAGCGCGCGGTCGCCGGTGCCGCCGTACGGGGCGAGCGCCTGGGCCTCCATCGCGTCGGTGACGGTCACGCCGCCGAAGCCCAGCCGGCCGCGCAGCTCGCCCTGGATGATCCTTGGCGAGAACCCGGCCGGGTGGTCCGGGTCCAGCGCCGGGTAGACCGCCCAGGAGGCCATCACCAGTCGCACGCCCGCCGCGATGGCCGCTCGGTACGGGGCCTCGCCGCGGGAGCGGAGCTGTGACAGCGGCACGTTCAGGGTGACCGGGCGCTCGTCGGTGTTCTCGCCCCGGGGCGCCGCACCGAGGCCGGGGAAGTGCTTGGCGGTCGCGGCCACGCCGAGGCCCTGCTGGGCGGCGAGGAAGGCGCTGCCCAGTTCCGCCACCTTGGCGGGGTCCTGGCCGTAGGAGCGCTCGAAGTGGTCGATGAAGTTGTCCGGCGTGTCGTAGACGTCGAGCACCGGGGCGAGGTTGAGGTTCAGCCCGGCGTCGGCGAGGGTCCGGGCGGCACCGGCCCCGGTCTCCGCCGCCGCGGCGAGCGGGTTCGCCGCCGATCCGACACGCCGGGCGGAGAGTTCGGGCTCGCCGGGCAGCCTGCGGACCTTGCCGCCCTCCTGGTCGGTCATCAGCAGCAGGGCGCGCGGATGCGGCGCCTCGGCCGCGGCCTGCCTCAACTCGGCGACGGCCTCGGCGAGTTGCTCGGGGCTGGTGACGTTCTCGCCGAACAGAATCACCCCGGCGGCCCGGCCCTCCCGGATCACCTGGAGCACCCCGGGCGGCGGCGTCGGGCCGGGGTACGACAGCACGATCCGCCGTCCGGCGAGCACCCGGGAGTCCTCCTGCCCGGGGTCGGCCATCGCCGCGCCCCTCTCGTTCGAAGCGCTCGAAGCAGTCGATACGGTCGAAGCGCCCGGGCTGCCGCCCGGCCGGGCGGACGATCCGAGCGGCACCGGCCCGAGCGCGGCTCCCAGCACCGCCAGCACGACGCCGAACTGGGCGACACTTCGGAACGGGACCATCACGCCTCCCGGGCCAGTATTTGACTACGGCATGTCAACTTACCCCGGGACGCGGCCCGGCATTCCCTCTGCGCAGCTGTATCCGATATTCCGACTTATAAGCCACCAGCGGCCGCGCCCTACGCCGACCGGGTGCCCAAGAGACTCCGGAGGCCGGGGACCGAGCCCCCACCGGGCCCGCCGCGGCGTCCCCACCGCGCCGGAGCCGACGCCGAGGTCAGGACGACCGCCGGACCAGCCGGCCCAGGACGGCCACGCCCTCGGTGATCTCCGCCGTCGAGCCCGCCGCGTAGCCGAGGACCAGACCGGGCGGGTACGGGAGCCGGGCGTGCCAGGACAGCGGCTGCACCTTGACCCCCTCGGCCAGCGCGGCGGCGGCCCACTCGGTGTCGGTGCGACCGGGCTCCTCCGGGAGCGTCAGCATCAGGTGGAGGCCCGCCGCCGCGCCGTGCACCGTGGCTCCCGGCAGGTGGGCGCGGATGGCGGCGATCATGGCGTCCCGGCGTCGCCGGTGGCGGCGGCGCAGCAGCCGCAGGTGGCGGTCGAGCTCACCGGACTCCATCAGCCGGGCGAGCACCAGCTGGGGCAGCACCGGGTTGCCGAGGTCGGCGAAGCGCTTGGCGTCCAGGACGGCGTCCCGCAGCCGGGCCGGGACCAGCAGCCAGCCGGTGCGCAGCGCGGGGGCGAGCAGCTTGGAGACGCTGCCCGCGTAGCAGACCTGCTCCGGCAGCACGGCCCGCAGCGCCGGGACGGGCGGACGGTCGTAGCGGTGCTCGGCGTCGTAGTCGTCCTCGATGACCAGGCCGCCCTCGGTGGCCCAGCGCAGCAGTGCGCGCCGCCGGTCACCGCCGAGGACGACGCCGGTCGGGTACTGGTGCGCGGGGGTGAGCAGGACGGCCGGGGCGCCGGTGGCGCGCAGCGCGTCGACCCGGATGCCCTCGGCGTCGACCGGGACGGGCGGGGTGGCGGCGAGCCAGTGGGCGAGGTGCTGCCGGGCGCCGAGCGAGCCCGGGTCCTCGACCGCGACCTCGCCGATGCCCGCCCGGCCGAGGGCGCGGCCGAGCAGGGCGAGGGCCTGGGCCGTGCCGGCGACGATCAGCACCTCGTCCGGGTCGGCGCGGATGCCCCGGTTGCGGGCCAGCCAGTGGGCGACGGCCCGGCGCAGGGCGGGGGTGCCGCGGACGTCGCCGTAGCCGAGGTCGGCCGCGGCGAGGCCGTCGAGGACGGCGCGTTCGGCGCGCAGCCAGGCGGTGCGGGGGAAGGCCGCGAGGTCGGGCAGGCCGGGGGTGAGGTCGATCCGGGCGGGCGCGGCGCGCAGTCGGTCGAAGACCTCGGGGGCGGGATCGTCCAGGAACAGCGCGGGCGCCGGACGGGGCCGGTCCGCCCGGGGCTCCTCCCCCCGTACGACGGAGGAGGTGGCGGCGACGGCCGCGACCACGACCGTGCCGCCGCGCCCGCGGCCGGCCACCCGCCCCTCCTCGGCGAGGCGCTGGTAGGTGTCCGTCACCACCCCGCGGGAGACGCCGAGTTCGGCCGCCAGCACCCGGCTGGCGGGCAGCCGGCTGCCCGCCGGGAGCCGCCCGTCGGCGACGGCCTCGCGCAGCCGGCGGGCGAGCCAGTCGGTGAGGCCGCCGGGCGGGGCGTCGGCGGTGTCGAGCTGGAGGAAGTCGGCACCGGCCTCTTTGGACCTGTCGGATGCCTCGGCTTTGGACCTGTTCACCGGACCATAGTGGCGGCGAGGGTGGGGCCATGACCACGGAAACGTCCACACCCGCGGCTGCCGCGGCGCCGGAGCACCCAGGTGACTACGTCCACGGCTACTCGCGGACCGAGGCGCGGCGCCTCGGCGACCAGGCCGACACCCTCGCCGAACTGCTGCACGCGGGCACGGCCTACCCGGCGGGCAGCCGGGTGCTGGAGGCGGGCTGCGGGGTGGGCGCGCAGACCGTGCACCTGCTGGCCGCCAGCCCGGGCGTACGGCTGACGGCGGCGGACCTCTCGGCGGACTCCCTGGCCCTGGCCCGCGCCCGGGTGGCCGCCCAGGCGCCCGCCGCGGACGTCGTCTGGCACCACGGCGACCTGCACCGGCTGCCGTTCCCGGACGGCTCCTTCGACCACGTCTTCCTGTGCTTCGTGCTGGAGCACCTGCCCGACCCGACGGCCGGGCTGGCGGCCCTGCACCGGGTGCTGCGGCCGGGCGGGACGATCACGGTGATCGAGGGCGACCACGGCTCGGCGCTGTTCCACCCGGAGAGCCCGGCGGCCCGCCGCACCGTCGACCACCTGGTGCGGCTGCAGGCCCGCGCGGGCGGCGACGGCCTGCTGGGCCGCCGCCTCCATCCGCTGCTGACGGCGGCCGGCTTCGCCCGGGTGTCGGTCCGCCCGCGCACGGTCTACGTCGACGACTCCCGTCCGGCCCTGGTGGAGGGCTTCACCCGGCGGACCTTCGTCGCGATGGTCGAGGCCGTACGGGCGGAGGCGCTGGCCGCCGGCCTGACCACCCCGGAGGACTTCGACCGGGGTGTCACGGAGCTGCGCCGCGCCGCCGAGCCGGGCGGGACGTTCCACTACGCCTTCTTCAAGGCGGTGGCGGTCAGGCCGTAGCCGCCCGGCACGGGCACCGGCCCCGGCGCGGGCCGCTCCGGGCTACTCCGGGCTGTCCCCGAGGTCCGCCAGCAGGGCGCGCATCGCCTCGACGAGCGCCGTCCGCTGCGCCTCGTCGAGGCCCGCCAGCATGCGGTACTCGGTGGCGAGGTGGTCGGGCAGCGCGCGGTCGATCAGGGCGTGGCCGTCGGCGGTGAGGGCCACCTCGCGGCTGCGGCCGTCCTGGTCGCTGCGGGTGCGGGTGACCAGACCGCGGGCCTCCAGCCGGTCCAGGCGCTGGGTGATGGCGCCCGAGGTGACCATCGCGGACTGCATCAGGCCGGTGGGGGTGAGGCGGTAGGGCGCTCCGCTGCGCTTGAGGGTGGCGAGGACGTCGAAGGAGGCGGCGTCCAGCCCGTGCTCGGCGAAGGTGCGGTTGAGCGCCGCGTCCACCAGCCGGTAGAGGCGTTTGAGTCGGCCGAACACCTCCATCGGGGAGACGTCCAGGTCGGGGCGCTCGGCGCCCCACTGCGCGACGACGCGGTCCACATGATCTGCCACGGGTTCAGGGTAGGCGATCCCGAAAGAATTCCTTAGCGGTGAGATAACTGTGAGCCACATCACTCCACCGGCGCATTGAGATGCCTTAGCGCTGAGATACATTGCCTTAGTGCTAAGAAATCGCCTCGCCCTCGTCCTGCTGACGGCCCTCGCCCCGGCGGTCTGGGGCACCACCTACCTGGTCACCACCGAACTCCTGCCGCCCGGCCGCCCGCTGCTGGCCGCCGTCATCCGCTGCCTGCCCGCCGGGATCCTCCTGATAGCCCTCACCCGCCGCCTGCCGCAGGGCAGTTGGTGGTGGCGCTCACTGATCCTCGGCGCCCTGAACATCGGGGTGTTCCAGGCGCTGCTCTTCATCGCCGCCTACCGCCTGCCCGGCGGCATCGCGGCCACCGTCGGCGCCGTCCAACCGCTGGTCACCGCCGGGCTCTCGGCCCTGCTCCTCGGCGACCGGCTCACCCCGCGCACCGTGCTGTCCGGCATCGCGGGCGTCGCGGGCGTCAGCCTGCTGGTGCTGCGGGCCAACGCCGCGCTGGACGCCATCGGCGTGCTCGCCGCGCTCGGCGGCGCCGTGGTGATGGCCGCCGGCATCGTCCTCGCCAAGCGGTGGGTCTCCCCCGCGCCGATGCTCGCCACCACCGGCTGGCAGCTCACCGCCGGCGGGCTGCTGCTGGTGCCGGTGACGCTGCTCGCCGAGGGCGCGCCGCCGTCCCACTACAGCCTCGCCAACGTGCTCGGCTACACCTACCTGTGCCTGATCGGCGCGGCCGTCACCTACGCGCTCTGGTTCCGCGGGCTCCGCGCGCTGCCGCCAACCTCAGTCTCCTTCCTCTCGCTGCTCAGCCCCGTCGTCGCCACCCTGCTCGGCTGGCTGGCGCTCGGCCAGGACCTCAGCCCGCTCCAGGCGCTCGGCGCGCTGGTCGTGCTCGGCGCGCTGATCGCCGCCCAGACCCAACGGCCGCGCACCGCGGCCAAGCCGGCGGCCGACACCGAGCCGGCCCTCGACACCGAGCCGGCGCCCGACACCGAGCCGGCGGCCGCCCCGCGGCCAGCCCGCGAGAACGCCTGACCCCGCCCCACCACCACCGTTCCCCACCACTCCAGGGAGTTCCCCCATGCGCATCACCGTGTTCGGCGCCACCGGCAACGTCGGCAGCCGGGTCGTGGCCGAGGCCCTGGCCCGCGGCCACCGGGTCACCGCCGTCGTACGGGACCCGGCGAAGCCCCACGGCCTGCCGTCCGCCGCCGCCCGGGCCGTCGGCGACGCCCGCGCCCCCGAGGACGTCGCCCGGATCGCGGCCGGGCAGGACGTGGTGATCACCGCCACCCGTCCGCTGCCCGGCAGCGAGCACGAACTGACCGTCGCCACCAGGGGCCTGCTGGCCGGGATCGCCGGCACCGGCGTGCGGCTGCTGGCCGTCGGCGGCGCGGGCAGCCTGCTCGTCCCGGGCGGCGGCGGGACCGCCCTGGTCGACAGCCCCGGATTCCCCGACGAGATCCGGCCGATCGCCCTGGCCTGCGGCGAGCAGCTCGACCTCTACCGCGCCGCCGACCCGGAGGTCGACTGGACGTACCTGAGCCCGGCCGCGGTGCTGGAGCCCGGTGTGCGCACCGGCCGGTTCCGGATCGGCCGCGACGAACTGCTGGTCGACGCCGCGGGCGACTCCGCGATCTCCATGGAGGACCTCGCCGTCGCGCTCCTCGACGAGGCCGAGCGGCCCGCCCACCGCCGCGCCCGCTTCACCGCCGCCTACTGAGCACCCTCGACCCGCCCCCCGCCCCGGCGGGGGTGTACCCAGCACCACCCCGAAGACGGCAGCGGGCGTGATGGATCATCAGGCCGGGCCCGGACAGGATCGTTCCCGTGACCAAGACCGCAACCCTCCAGACCGCTACCCGCCGGACCGCAACGCGCCAGACCTCGGCCCGGCAGACCGGCACCGCCGCACCCCGCGCCCGGCGCGCCCGCCGCACCACCCTCGCCCTCACCGTCGCCGCCGTCCTGGCCGGCCTGGCCTCACCCGCCACCGCGGGCGCAGCCACCGGCCGCGACCCGGGCGACGCCGACCGGGCACCCGCCCGCTACACCCACCAGACCCTCGACTGGAAGCCCTGCGCCGGGCAGCCCACGCTGGACTGCGCCACCATGGCCGCCCCGCGCGACTGGCACCACCCCGGCGCCGGGGCCGACCTGACCATCGCGGTCTCGCGGCACCGCGCCACCGACCCGGCCAAGCGCAAGGGCACCCTGCTGATGGCGGCCGGCGGCCCCGGCGGCACCGGCCTGGCGCGCCCCGCCCACCTGGCCGCCGGCGCCCCGGCGGTCGCCGCCGCGTACGACATCGTCGGCTTCGACCAGCGCGGCGTCGGCGAGAGCACCAGGGCGGTCTGCCAGACCCAGGAGGAGTTCCAGGAGTTCCTGGCCGGCGACTACCGCGACCAGTCCCCCGCGGCGATCGACCGGGTCATCGCCAACTCCAGGAAGCTGGCGGCCAGTTGTCAGGAGCGCAGCGGAGACCTCCTGCCCTACCTGACCACCGAGCAGACCGCCCACGACATCGACCTGTTCCGCGGTCTGCTCGGCGAGCGCAAGCTCAGCTACTACGGCCCGTCCTACGCCTCGATGATCGGCGCCTACTACGGGACGCTCTTCCCGCACCGGGTCGAGCGGATGGTGCTGGACAGCAACATCGGCTTCGACGGCACCTGGGAGACGTTCGAGCTGGGCCAGCCGATGAGCTTCCAGCGGCGCTTCGACGAGGACTTCACGCCCTGGCTCGCGGCCCGGGACGCCACCTACCACTGGGGCTCCACACCGGAGCAGGTGCGGGCGCACTGGGAGCAGCGGCGCGCGGCGCTGCACGACTCCCCCATCGTCGAGGGGGCGCTGACGATCGGCCCGAACCAGCTGGACAGCCTCGCCATGTCGGCGATCTACCGGGCGTCCGACTTCCCCGCCCTGGCCCGGCTGCTGGCCACCCTCGACACCTGGCAGGACGCCGACCCCGCCACCCGGGCGGCGGCCGCGAAGGCCTACAACAGCTACCTCAGCCCGGAGTTCGCGGCCGAGTACTTCGCGGTGACCTGCAACGACACCCCGTGGACCAGGGACCTGGGCACCTGGATCCGGCGCGGCGCGGAGAACACCGCCCGCTGGCCGCTGGCCGGCGCCCGGACACTCGCCTTCAGCGCGGTCTGCGCCGCCTGGCCGGTCGCCCCGGCGCCCGAGGTCAAGGTGACCGACGCCCATCTGCCGACCACGCTGATGCTCAACTCGGTGCACGATCCGGCGACTTACTACGAGGCTGCGCTCGGCGCCCACCGCGCGCTGCGCGGCTCCAGGCTGGTCACCGTCACCGGGAACGGCGACCACGGCCAGTACCCCACGTCCAACGCCTGCGTCAGCGGGGTGGTCGAGCGCTACCTCCTGGACGGCACCGCACCCGAGCGCGACCTCACCTGCCCGTCCCCGCAGGCCGGTTGAGCGGCCGATCAGTTCCCGGGCCGGGCCCTCAGCCTGGCCCGGAGCCAGGCGAAGCCGACGGCCAGCCCGGCGAACCCTCCGACGGCGAGCTTGATCCCGGCCTTGGCGACGATCCAGCCGATCCACGGGACGGTCCACCCCAGCCAGTGGAAGACGGCCAGCAGCACCGCGGCGCCGGACACCGCCGCGAGCACGGTGACCGCGACGGCGGCGGCCCGTGACAACTCCCGCGGGCCGTCGGCGCGTTCCCCCGCGGCCGCGTCGTCCTGACCGGTGGTCGGCCCGTTCACCATGTCGTTCGTACCCCCCTCAGTCATGGAGGTGATGATACGGCGTCAGCGGCAGGCGTGATGGGTGTCGCCGACGTACTCGCCGGTCTCGCCGTCGGGAAAGCTGACGGCCATGGTGACGCGGTACTCGTGGACGTCCTCCCGGTGCCCCGGTACCCGCGCCCACGCCATCGAGTGCACCTCGGCCTCGGGGGCCTGCCGACACCAGGCGGCGGCCTCCTCCAGGGCCCGGGCGGCCGACCGCCCGGTGCACACCACGGCGGTGTACGCGGCGACCGCGACGTCCGCGCCGGAGCGGCCGGTGCGCGACACCGCCCGGACGGCCGCGGCGGCCTGGGTCAGGTCACGGGCCAGGTCGTCGACCACCCGAGGGGGAGCCGGCAGGACCACCGCCCCCTCGGCGAGGGTCTCCGGCAGGTTCGCGCTCACGGTCTGGACCTCCATCCGCATCATCACGCGGCACAGCATGCCGGGCGGTGATTCCTGGCATGCCCACTTTCACCAGAACGTCACCCGTCCAGGGCCGAGTCCGGGCCGTTCCCTGGCGTCCCGGCGCCCGTCCTGGTAAGGCAGGCCGAGCCCGCTCCCCGACGTTCCGGCAGGTCAGCAGGGGGCGGCCACCGGCGGCTCCGGGGAGCCCGAAACACCGCGCACGCACCACCCCCGTGCTCCGAACCGCCGGTCCGGCGCCGGGTGGCGCCCGTCCCACCACAGTTGGTCCCCGGTCAACTTTCGGCCTCGCCGGGGGAGTTGCCGCCGGGCGGCGCCGACGAGGCGGCAGGTCGCGGACGTCCCGGAACGGGCCGCACCCCGACTGAAGTGCCGAATCAACCCCTCGGAGGGCTCCGGTCCATCTCCCGGTCACCCTGTCCCTGTCAGATCGTCGTGATACTAATCGTCCCGGCGGTGGGCCTCGTCCTCGACTGGACGGGCACGATGACGACAGCTCAACCGTTCCGGGAGGGTCCGGACGGCGACGGGGAGGGGCAGCGGATGACGGTGCGGATCGGCAAGGCCACGGGCGGGCGCAAGCTGCGGATCGGCAAGCGGGTCACGGGGACGGCTGCGGCCTTCGCCGCGCTGGCCGCGCTGACCGGCTCTCAGGTGACGGGCATCGGGCTCGCCCCGGTCGCGGTCGCCGACGCCGGCCCGGCGAACGACACCGCGAGCCAGGGCGCCGGCCGCCTGCTGCCCGGCGGCGGCCCCTCGACGGACGCTCCCGGCACCTTCGGCACCGGCGCGCCGGCCGACGGCGGCGGCACCGTCCAGCTCCCGCAGCCGCCCGGCGCGCTGCCCGGCCTACCCTCGGCCGGCCCGTTCGCGGCCACCGGAGCCTCCCTGCCCGCCACCGTCTTCGCCGCCTACCGCCAGGCCGAGGCCTCGCTGGCGCAGCGCTCGCCGGGCTGTCACCTGCCCTGGCAGCTGCTCGCCGCGATCGGCCAGGTGGAGTCCGGCCAGGCCAACGGCGGTCAGGTGGACGCCGCGGGCACGACCCTGACGCCGATCCTCGGCCCGGCGCTGGACGGCAACGGCTTCGCCGCGATAGCCGACACCGACGGTGGCCGCTACGACGGCGACGCCCGCTGGGACCGCGCCGTCGGGCCGATGCAGTTCATCCCGTCCACCTGGGCCTCCTGGGGCGTGGACGCCAACGGTGACGGCAAGGCCGACCCGAACAACGTCTTCGACGCCACCGAGACCGCCGGGCGCTACCTGTGCGCCGGCGGCCGCGACCTCGCCGACCCGGCGCAGCTCGACCGGGCGGTACTCAGCTACAACAACTCCGGCGAGTACCTGCGGACGGTCCGCAACTGGATGGCGCACTTCGGCAGCGGCACGGTGGCCACCGTCCCGAACCGGCCGGGGCCGCTGGTCCCGCCCACCGCTCCGCCCGCGCCGGGCCTCCCGACGCTCCCGGCCGACGGTTCGGGCCCGGGCGCCGGCGGCACGCCCACCACGGATCCGCAGCCGCCCGCTCCGGTCACGCCCACCCCGGACCAGTCGCCGAGCGCCCAGCCGACGCCGGGCCCGGGCACCACCACACCCACGCCCGGCGGGTCGACCTCGCCGTCCGCGACGCCGACGACCACCCCGGGCGGCGGCAGCTCCCCGACGGCGACCCCGACGGGCACACCGACCGGTACGCCCACGGGCACGCCGACCGGTACGCCCACCGCCTGCCCGGACCCGACGGCCACGCCCAGCGGCACGCCCACCCCGACGGGCTCCCCGTCCCCGACCGCCACGCCCACCGGCACCCCGACGGCGACGCCGCTGCCGGGCTGCCCCACCCCCACCCCCACCGCGACGGACACCCCGAGCGCGGCGCCCGGCACCACCCCCAGCGCCGCCTTCTCACCGTCGGCCGCCCCGACGAAGTGACCGGGCGGGGGCGCGGGTTCCTCCCGGGGAACCCGCGCCCCCTCGCTCACAGCCCCTGGGCCGCGCGGTGCTCGCGCCAGCGGCCCAGCATCCCGTGCAGCTCGTCGATCATGAACTCGAAGAACGCGGCGCTCTCCGCCAGCCGCTCCCCCGCCGCGGTGTCGGCGCCGACGGTGGCCTCGCCGTCGCGCAGCACCCGGATCCAGCGCAGCAGGTTCTCGTCGCGCCGGGTCAACGACTCGAACCAGACGTCGTCGAGCACCCGGTAGCGGTCCCGCCGGGAGCCGGGCTCGCGCTCCTTGGCGACCAGGCCGATCTGGATCAGGTAGCGCATCGCGCCGGAGACGGCGGCCGGGCTGATCCGCAGCCGTTCGGAGAGTTCGGCTGAGGTGAGCACCCCGCTCTCCTCCGCCATCAGGCAGGAGAAGACCCGGGAGGGCATCCGGCCCATGCCCGCGACGACCAGCTCCGCCGCGAAGCGCTCGACGAAGTCGGACACCGCCGTGTCCTCGTGCTCCTCCTCCGGCTTCCCCGGCCCCTTGGTTCCCTGTACCACCCCTGCGCCCCTTTCCGGTGATCACTCGTCCCCGATGTCGACCTTTAACGACTTCCCAGTATTCACGTTTTTCTGAAACTACGGTAGCTTCAGAAGTATGACCAAGGCCATCACCCTGTCCGGCCTGCGCAAGACCTTCGGCCGGACCACCGCGCTGGACGGCCTCGACCTGACCGTCGAGACCGGCGAGGTCCACGGCTTCCTCGGCCCCAACGGGTCCGGGAAGTCCACGACCATCCGCGTCCTGCTCGGACTGCTGCGCGCCGACGGCGGCAGCGCCCGGATGCTCGGCAGGGACCCGTGGCACGACGCCGTCGAACTGCACCGCCGCCTCGCCTACGTGCCCGGCGACGTCGAGCTCTGGCCCAACCTCACCGGCGGCGAGGCCATCGACCTGCTCTCCCGGCTGCGCGGCCGGCTCGACCGCCGCCGCCGCGACGAGCTGGTCGAGCGCTTCGACCTCGACCCGACCAAGAAGGGCCGCAGCTACTCCAAGGGCAACCGGCAGAAGGTCGCCATCGTCGCCGCGCTCGCCTCCGACGCCGAGCTGCTGCTGCTCGACGAGCCGACCTCCGGCCTGGACCCGCTGATGGAGGTGGTCTTCCAGGACGTCGTGCGCCAGGCCAAGCAGGAGGGCCGCACCGTCCTGCTCTCCAGCCACATCCTGGACGAGGTGGAGAAGCTGGGCGACCGGGTCAGCATCATCCGGCACGGCCGGGTCGTGCAGAGCGGCACCCTCGACGAACTGCGCCACCTCACCCGCACCACCGTCGAAGCCCGCACCCTGCGCCCGGTCGCCGGACTGGACGCGCTGACCGGCGTGCACGGCCTGCGCACCGAGGGCGACCTGGTCCGGTTCGCCGTGGACAGTAGCGAACTCGACGCCGCCGTAAGGCTCCTGAGCGCGGCCGGGCTGTGCGGCCTGGTCAGCCACCCGCCCACCCTGGAGGAGCTGATGCTGCGCCACTACGGCGACGAGCTGGCCGCCAACGGGCACCACACCGAGGCCCTGCGATGACCGCCACCACCACCGCCGGACCGGCCACCGGCCGCACCGCCGCACCCCGCCACCCAGCCGGCACCACCCTGGCCGGCACCGCCACGCTGCTCCGCTTCGCCCTGCGCCGCGACCGGTTCCGGCTGTCCGCCTGGGTCCTCGGCCTCTGGCTGGTCACCCTGGCCACCGCCGACAGCGTCCGCTCCGTCTACCCGACCGCCGCCGACCGCGCCGCCATCGCGCACGGCTCGGACAACCCGGCGCTGCTCGCCATGAGCGGCCCGGCCCACTACCTGGCCGACTACACCTGGGGCGCCATGCTCGGCCACCGGATGCTCGGCCTGCTGGCCGTCCTGGCCGGCCTTCTGAGCATCCTGACCGTCACCCGGCACAGCCGCGCCGAGGAGGAGAGCGGCCGCGCCGAACTGGTCCGCTCCGCCGCCGTCGGCCGGCACGCCCCGCTCGCCGCCGCCCTGGCCACCGCCGCCGCCGCCGACCTCGCGCTCGGCCTGCTGCTCGCGGCCGGCCTGCCCACTCTGGGCATACCCGGCCTCACCGCCGCCGGATCGGCGCTGTACGGCGCCGCGACCGCCCTCGCCGGGCTGCTGTTCGCCGCGGTGGCCGCCGTCACCGTCCAGCTCAGCGCGCACGCCCGGACCGCCTCCGGGCTGGCCCTCACCGTGCTCGGCGCCGCCTACGCGCTGCGCGCCGCCGGGGACGCCGGCTCGGGCGCGCTCTCCTGGGCCTCCCCGATCGGCTGGCTGCAGCGCAGCTACCCCTTCGTGGACGACCGCTGGTGGCCGCTGCTGCCCGCACTCGCCCTGACCGCCGCGACCACCACCGCCGGGTTCGCGCTCAGCAGCCGGCGGGACCACGGTGCCGGCCTGCGCGCCGCCCGCCCCGGCCCGGCCACCGGCAGCCCGGCCCTGGGCACCCCGCTCGGCCTCGCGCTGCGCCTGCACCGCGGCCTGCTCGGCGGCTTCGCGGCCGCCCTGCTGCTGGTCGGCGCGATGTACGGCTCGCTGCTCGGCGACGCCGACTCGATGCTCAAGGGCGTCGACCGGATCCGGGAGGCGCTGGACCGGCTCGGCGGGCACACCCTCGCCGACTCCTACGCCGCGCTGACCATGCTGGTCGTCGCGGTGGTCGCGGGCGTCCACGCGGTGCTGGCCACGCTGCGCCCGCGCGCCGAGGAGAACGCAGGACGGGCGGTGCCGGTGCTGGTCACCGGCGTCTCCCGGTCGGCCTGGCTGGGCGGGCACCTGGCGGCGGCCCTGCTGGGCTCCACCGCCGTGCTGCTCGCGGCGGGCGTGGGCTTCGGCCTGGCCGGGGCGCTGTCCAGCGGCGACGGGGGCGCGTTCCTGCGGCTGACCGGCGCGGCACTGGCCTTCGCGCCCGCCCAGTGGGTGACGGTGGGTTTCGCCGCCGCGGTCTACGGCTGGCTGCCCCGGGCCACGCCGCTGGCCTGGCTGGTGCCCGCGTACACGTTCGTGATCGGCTACCTGGGCCCGCTGCTCGACCTCCCCGAGGGCCTGGAACGGCTCTCCCCGTACGGGCAGGTGCCCCGGCTCCCGGCGGCCGCGATGGACTGGACGCCGCTCGCCGTGCTCACCCTGGTCGCGGCCGCCCTGATCGCCCTGGCCCTGGTCGGTTTCCGGCGCCGCGACATCGACTGACGCCCGGCGCCGGGCCCCGCCACGGGGCTCAGAGGTACTTGACCAGCTCCGGCATCAGGTCCTGGAAGGTCCGCCCGCCGGCCGGCTGGCCGATCGCGGTCATCTGCCAACCGGTCGCCGTGCGCTGCACCTTCGCCATGATCTGGGCGGTGTACGGGCCGCCGCCGGTGAGCGTGTAGCGCGCCAACTCGACGCCGGTGGTCTCGTCCACGAGTCGGCAGAAGGCCGCCTCGACCTCCTGGAAGGTCTGCCCGGTGAAGGAGTTCACGGTGAAGACGATCTGGTCGACCTCGGCGGCGACGGCGGTCAGGTCGACCGTGATCGACTCGTCGTCGGTCGCGTCGCCCGCGCCGCCGACCAGGTTGTCCCCGCTGTGCCGGACCGAGCCGTCGTTGCTGTTGAGGTGCTGGAAGAACACCACGTCCACCGGCCGTCCCTGGGCGAACAGCACCGCCGAGGCGTCCAGGTCGATCTCCCGGCCGGCGGCGAGCAGCTTGGCGAGGAAGCCCTTGCGCTCCGCCGCCTTCCAGCCCAGGCCCATCCGGACCAGGCTCAGTTGCCCACCGCCCGGCTTCTCCAGGCTGATCTTCTGCCCCTTGGCCAGCGAAACGCTCATCGCGTCCTCCTCGTTCTGCCACCGCCCGTGCCGCGAATCTACAGCACTGTAGAGAATTTATGATCATCGACGGTGTCCTGGGAGCACCCCTACCCCGTACTCCCCCGGGCCTCACCCCCGCCTCCCGCCGGAACCCCAGGACCCCAGGACCCCCGACGACGGTCCGCACACTGAGGGAACCGGCGGTCCGACGTCTGGCGTAGCCGTCGACCGTGACCGGACGGCCGGGGCGGCGCGCGGTCTAGGGTCGGCCCCGGGACGGCACGCCCGTCCCCACGCACCGATCGCAGTGCTCACGACCGTTCCCGGGCCGGGGCCGACCCGCGCCGGCCCGCTCACGCTGGGGGGACCACCATGCCCGAGCAGCACGAAGGAACCGAACGGCACGAAGGAACCGCACAGCACCCGGCGCCGGGACGCCCCGGAGGCTCCCGCCTCGGCCGCCGCCGGCTGCTCCGGGCCGGCCTCGGCGCGGGCGGCGCGCTGGCCACCGCCCGGCTGCTGCCCGGCGGCGCGGCCTGGGCCGCCGCGGCGCCGGACACCGACCACGGCACCGCGCAGTACGACGGCCTCTGGCCGCAGGCAGGGCGGGCCGGCCTGCGCACCGACACCGCCGCCGCACAGGTGTGGCCGGACTGGGCCCGCTACGCCCGCATCGCCGACGGCACCTTCAACGAGCCCGCCGACATGCAGGGCTACGTGGACGCCCTCAAGGCACAGGAGGTCAGCGTCATCGAGCTGGACACCCTGCTCTCCGACTGGCTCACCGACGCCCAGTTCGCCGCCCACATGGCCGAGGTGAAGATGTTCACCGACCTCGCCCACGCCGCCGGCCTCAAGGTCGTCATGTACTACCCGTCGCTGGAGCTGATCTCCCCCGGCGGGGAGAAGGGCCGCTCCTTCTACAAGAACGACCAGGGCAAGAACTGGGTCCAGCGCGACCTCGCCGGCAAGCCCAACGTGTTCTACGGCAGCGTGGTGGTCTGGGTCGACCCGGGCGACGAGAGCGTCTGGCTCAGCCCCAACTCCCCCTGGCGGGACTACTACCTCAACCGGATCAAGGGCGTGGCCGCGACCGGCGTGGACGGCATCTGGCCGGACGTCCCGATCTACTTCGACGGCGTGCTCTCCTGGTGCGACGCCTCCACCTGGGGCGCGGCCGCGTTCAAGGCCGACACCGGCCTCGACCTGCCCAAGGCGCAGAACTTCGCCGACCCGGTCTTCCGCCGCTACGTCGAGTGGCGCCACCGCAACCTGCTCCGGTTCCAGCTGGACATCGCCGACGCGGGCCGCTCGGTCAACCCCGACCTGGTCACCTTCGTCGAGACCGTGTCGATGGACTACCGCTACGCCACCTCGATCGGCCTGGACGGCGGCTACCTGCGCCAGGCCCCGGGCGCCGTCAGCCAGGTCTGGGAGGTGGACATCCTCGGCAACTACGACGGCATGCGGCACGCCACCGCCTCCGACTGGGTCTGCCTGATCTCCATGTACAAGTACGCCCGCGCCGCCAGCGGCACCAAGCCCGCCTGGGCGTTCTCCTACGGCTGGCAGGCCGACGACGCCTCGCTGGTGATGTCCCAGCTGATCGCGGCCGGGTGCAACCCGTACGAGGTGAAGACCCCGTTCAAGAACGACACCGTGGACGGCGCGATGCGCACCCGGATGTACCGCTTCGTGCGCACCAACCAGGCGAAGCTCTACGACCCGGTCTCGATCGCGCAGGTCGGCGTCTACCACTCGGCCCCGTCGCGGGACTACGTGGCCCCGGGCGAGGGCAACGGGATGTACGTCAACGCCACGGCCCCGGCCGGGATCGCCGACTGGTGGGGCGGCGACGACCCGCAGATGAGCTGCGCCTCGCTGCCCTGGCTCGGCGAGTTCCGGGGTACCGTCAAGGCGCTGGTCTACGCCCACGTCCCGTTCGACACGGTGCCCAGCCCCGGCCTGACCGCCGACGACCTGGCCCGGTTCAAGGTCCTGCTGCTGCCCAACCTCCAGGCCGTCTCGGACACCGAGGCGGCGCTGCTGCGCGGCTTCGTCTCGGCCGGCGGGACGATCGTCATCACCGGCCCGGCACCCACCGCGCTGGACGAACTGGGCGGTCAGCGCAGCGAGTTCGCGCTCTCCGACGTGCTCGGCCTGCGCAGGGCCGACCCGCTGCCCGCCACCAGGCACAACTCCTACGGCAGCGGCAGCTGCTGGTACGTCAAGGCGCTGCCCGGGCTGAGCTACCTGACCAGGACCGACCAGGCCTCGGCGGACCAACTGCTCACCGCGGTACGGCAGTCCGCCCCGCCGGCGGTCACCCTGGCCGGGGACCGCCGGATCTTCCTGGACGCCCGGCGGCTCGGCGCCGACACCGTCGTCCACCTGGTGAACTTCAGCAACTTCGCCGACGCCCCGGCGGCGTTCCGCAGCGCTCCCGCCAACTGCACGCTCTCCTACGCCCTCCCGGCCGGGGCGAGCGTCACCGCCGTCACGGTCGCCAGCCCGGACGGCACCGACCCGGCGCCCAAGGCCGTCCCGTACACCGTCACCGGCTCGACGGTCAGCGTGCCGCTGACCGTCGCCCAGTACTCGGTGGTGACGATCACCGCGGGCTAGCGGGCGCGGGGACGCGCCAGAGGGCGGCGGGGTTGGCCTCGCCGCCCGGAGCGGACTCGAAGGCGATCCACCGCCCGTCCGGGGACCAGCTGGGCGCGCCGTCGTAGGCGGTGTCGTCGTGGGTCACCCGGACGGGGGTCCCGCCCTCCGCGTCGACCACGAAGACCTGGGCGTTCGGCAGGTCCCCCAGGGTGGAGGAGAACACCAGGAAGCGGCCGTCCGGGGACCAGCTCGGGTCGGTGTGCTCGCCCGGGACGTCGGTGACCCGCCGCAGTCCGCCGCCGTCCGCGCCCACCGTCCACAGCGACCAGTCGTCGCGGCCCGCGCTCCGGCGCTGGAAGACGATCCGGTCGCCCTTCGGGGACCAGTTCGGCTGCCGGTTGTCGGTGCCGGTGCCCGGGCCGTCCACCAGCAGGACGGGCTCGCCGCCGCCTCGGCGGACCTTCCGGATCGAGTCCCGCCCGGCCGGGTCGCCCTGCCCGGCGGTGTGCTCCGGCTCCCGGCTCTGCTGGAAGACGATCCACTCGCCGTCCGGGGAGAAGCTCGGCTCGCTGTAGCCGCTGCCGTCGCTGTGCCTGGTCACCCGCTCGGGGGTACCGCCCGGCCTCATCAGCCAGACCTCGTCGTGCTCCGACTCCCGGTCGGTGGCGAAGGCGAAGGCGTCGGCGGCGGCGTTCCAGCTGGTGCCGGGGAGGTTGACGGCCGCCTTGTCGGGGTCCTCCACCACCTTGCGCGGCGCGCCGCCGTCCAGCGGGAGGATGCCGAGGGCGGCGTCGCCCTTGTTGTAGCCCCCGCTGAACTCGGTGAGCAGCACCGAGCGGCCGTCCGGGGCGAAGGCCGGGTTCTGCGCGCTGTGCCCGCCGCCGGGGCGGTAGAGCAACCGGGCGCCGTCGGCGCGGCGCTCGCCACCGGCCGACGGCGGGTCGGCCGGCGGCACACCGCCCGACGGGGCTTCGGCCGACGGCGCGTCGACCGGCGAGCTGCCGGCCGGCGACGCACCGGTTCCCGAGTCCGAGCCACCGCATCCGGCCAGCAGCAGGGCGGCGGCCACGGCGGCCGCCCCGAGCGCACGAGTCCTCATGCCCACAAGCTAGTTGACGTATCGTCAGTTGTCGTACGCCGCCAGGCGGATCAGGCGCCGCCGGCCGGCAGGGGCCGGCGGACCTCGCCGCGGGCCCCGCCGGCCGGGTGCGTCAGCCGGCGCTCCGCTCCAGCCGGACCAGCGCGTCCACCGCGACCCGGCCGCCATCGGCCGCCCCACCGCCCCCGTCGGTCTCGCCGTCCTTGTGGCCCGGCTCCCCGCCGACCACACGGTGCACCCGCTCGGCCCGGACGGTGCGCAGCCCGTGGCCGGCGAGGTCGGCCAGGACGTCCTCCGGGGTGAAGAGCACGGCCGGGTCCTGCGGCCCGCCGACGCCCTCGGTGAGGTTGCTGAGGTCGTGCCCGAGGACCAGCAGGGTGCCGCCGGGAGCGAGTGCGTCGGCGGCGCGGCGCAGGGCGGCCCGGCGGTCCGCGGCGGGGAGCTGCAGGTAGGCGACCAGGACGAGGTCGTATCCCGCGGCGGGGGCTTCCAGGGCGCGGGCGTCGCCGTGGCGCCAGGTGAGCCGGTCGGCGACCTCGTCGGGCAGGTCGGCGGTGAGGCGTTCGGCGCGTTCCAGGGCGACGGCGGAGAAGTCCAGTCCGGTGACCTCCCAGCCCTGGGTGGCCAGCCAGATGGCGTTGCGGCCCTCACCGGTGGCCAGGTCGAGGGCGTGGCCGGGGGTTCGGCCGGTCAGTTCGCGGACCACCCACTGGTTGGGCGCGGCGCCCCACACCAGTTCGCTCGCGGCGTAGCGGTCGTCCCAGTCCTGGCTGTCCATCGCGCCTCCTCCGTTCGACGGGCCTGCTCGTACCGGCCAACCTACCGGGCCGCCGCCGAACCGGCCGGAAGCGGTCCAGCGGGCGGACACCCTTGACGGCGAATATTGGTCCAGTCCAATCTGTTCAGTCGTGACGTGCACGGGTCGGCCGCCCGTCGTGTCCGCGCACCGCCCGTCAGCACGCGTCACCCTGCCCGCGCGCCCCCACCGCGCCCGGGCCGGCTCCCCCCGGCCCACCCGGGCCACCGCACCGCCGGAAACCCCCACACATCCGGAGGACCCACCGCATGCACGACCGTGTCCTGCCCGCACAGCCCGCTCACCCCGCCGGGGAGCGCGCCTGCCGCCGGGCCGCCCACCGCAGAAGGGCCACCGCACTGGCCCTGGCCGCCACCCTGACCACCAGCGGCGCCGCCATCGCCCTGACCTTCGGCTCCGCCTCGGCGGCCCCGGTCAACCTGCTCGCCAACGGCGACTTCGAGGCCGGCACCCTGGCCGGCTGGACCTGCTCCAACGGGTCGGTCGTCACCACCCCGGTGCACGGTGGGACCCACGCGCTCAGCGGCGCCGCCTCGGCCGGCGACACCGCGCAGTGCCAGCAGACCGTCACCGTCCAGCCGAACACCACGTACACCCTGGCCGGCTGGGTCCAGGGCAGCTACGTCTACCTGGGCGCCACCGGAACCGGCGTCAACTCCTCGGCCTGGACGCCCGGCGGGACCGGCTGGAACCAGCTGAGCACCACCTTCACCACCGGTGCCACCACGACCTCCGTGACGGTCTTCACCCACGGCTGGTACGGCACCGGCACGTACTACGCGGACGACCTCACGCTGACCGGCCCGGCCGGCCCCACCTCGACCGCCAGCCCGACGGCCACCGCGAGCCCCACCGCCACGGCCAGCCCAACCGCGACGGCCAGCCCCACCGCCACCGGAAGCCCGACGGGCACCCCCACGACCACCACCCCGACCCCGACGGCCACCGCGAGCGGCCCGGCCGGGGACGGCAAGGTCACCACGCCGACCGGCTTCGCGGCCACCAGGACGACGTCCAACGCGGTGGTGCTCACCTGGCAGCCGTCCACCCTCACCAGCGGTGACGGCGCGGTCGCGTACAAGGTGTGGTCCAACGGCCAGCTGGTCGCCACCTCGATGGGCACCTCCGTCACGGTCAGCTCGCTGCTGCCGGGCAGGAGCTACACCTTCAGCGTCCAGGGCTACTCCGGCAGCCACGCCTCCGCCCAGTCCGCGCCGGTGAGCACCACGACCGCGGCGGCCCCCGCCCAACAGCCGGTCCGATCGGCCTACTTCGACCAGTGGGGCGTCTACGAGAACGCGTACAACGCGAAGAACGTCGACACCAGCGGCGCGGCGGCCAAGCTGGACGTCATCCACTACGCGTTCGCCAACATCGACCCGACCAGGTTCACCTGCTTCCAGGCGGTGAAGGCCTCCGACTCGGCCAACGAGTCCAACCCGAACGCCGGTGACGGCGCGGGCGACGCCTACGCCGACTACCAGGCCGACTACGGCTCCGGCACCAGCGTGGACGGCACCGCCGACACCTGGGAGCAGCCGCTCAAGGGCAACTTCAACCAGCTGCGCCAGCTGAAGGCCAAGTACCCGAACCTGCGCTTCACCATCTCGATCGGCGGCTGGACGTACTCCAAGTACTTCTCCGACGCGGCGGCCACCGACTCCTCCCGCAAGGCCTTCGTCTCCTCGTGCGTCGACATGTTCCTCAAGGGGAACCTGCCGACCGGCGTGGCCGGTGACGCCTCCGGCGGCCAGGCCTCGGCAGCCGGCCTCTTCGACGGCATCGACCTCGACTGGGAGTACCCGGGCTCGGCCGGCGGCCACACCGGCAACCACTACTCCGCGGCCGACAAGCAGAACTTCACCCTGCTGCTCAAGGAGTTCCGCACCCAGCTGGACGCCCTCGGCACCGCCCAGGGCAAGCGGTACCTGCTGACCGCCGCGCTGCCCAGCGGCCAGGACAAGATCGCCCAGCTGGAGACCGACAAGATCGGCGCCTACCTGGACTACGCCGACGTGATGTCCTACGACATGCACGGCGCCTGGGACGCCACGGGCCCGACCAACCACCAGGACCCGCTGCACGACAGCCCGGCCGACCCGACCACGCCGATCACCCCGGGCACCCGCAAGTACAACGTGGACACCACGCTCGCCGCGTACACCACCGGCCTGCCCGAGTACGGCATCCCCGGCGGCTTCCCGGCGAACAAGATCGTGCTGGGCATCCCGTTCTACTGGCGCGGCTGGACCGGTGTCCCGGCCGGCTCCGGCTACGGCCTGTACCAGAGCGCGACCGGCCCGACGGCGAAGAAGCCGCTGAGCCAGGAGGCCGGCCTGGCCGCCTGGAAGGAGCTCAACCCGACCGCGGCCCAGACCCACTGGGACCCGGTCACCGAGAGCAGCTGGGTCTACGACGGCACCAACTTCTGGACCGGTGACACCCCGCAGGCCGTCCAGGCGCGCGGGGCGTACGCCAAGAGCAAGGGCCTGGGCGGGCTGTTCGCCTTCTCCCTGGAGAACGACGACGCCGCAGGCACGATGCTCAACTCGATGGACAGCAGCCTGCGCTGACGATCCGTCGGAACCGAGTGGTGGCCCGCACGGAACATCCGTGCGGGCCACCCGCGGCTCGTCCTGCCGCACCCGTCCCGCCCGGGAGCGGCCCGATCGACCTCAGCGCGTCCGGCCGCGGCCCGGCGGCACCGGGTCCGTCCCGCCCGCGCCCGGACGGCAGCGCAGCAACCGCCCGGCCGTCAGCCGGGCCCCGCGCACCGCACCGTGCCGGTGCAGCGCCTGCACCGCGTAGGTCGAGCAGGACGGCGTGTACGGGCAGCAGGCCGGGCGGCGGGGGCTGACCTCGGTGCGGTAGTAGCGCACCGCGCCGTACAGCACCCCGGCCGCGAACCCGCGCGGGGCGGGGGCGGACGGGTCGGCCGTCCGGTGCCCGCGCCACCCGGTGAGGGCGAAGCGGACGCCGGAGACCATCATCACCGGGATCAGGACGATCAGGCAGGGATCGGCGATCTCGCAGCAGCCGTCGAAGCAGCAGTCCGCGCCCTCGTCCCGGAGGTGCTTGCGCCGCCGGGCCTTGGCGTGGTCCTCCTTGCGGTAGCGCTCCCGGTAGTCCTCCCAGACCCGGCGCTGCTTCTTCCGCCGCCGCCGCTCCGAGGCGGGCAGCCACCACCAGGCGCGCTCCGGGTGGGCCGGTGGGTAGTGGGCGCCGAGATCCGGCGTCGGGTCGGACACTGCTGAGGACCCCCTCGCTCTCTCCGTCGGGGGCCGACCCACGACGATCCGGGCAAGATTATCCGAAGATCATCCGCCCGGATCCCGCCCCTCGGTGCCTCGGTGCCTCGACCCCGTGGCCCCCCGTACCCCGCGCTCAGCCGCCGAGGTTGAGCTCGGGGAAGAGGTCCTCGAACGGCTGGGTGGTCACCGAGACGCTCCGGGAGAAGGGATTGTCGAAGTCCCAGATCATGAACAGCAGGAAGGCGATCAGCACGCTGAAACAGAGCGCCAGCGTCAACTCCCTGGGCGTGCGCCGGATCTGCAGCGCGAACAGCATGCCGATGGTCACCACCGCCCCGCCGATCAGGCCGAACCACACCACCCCGGGCATCGTCGGCCCGGCGTTCTGGCCACGCGAGTTGCGGGCCTCGGAGGCCTGGCTGACCCGGTCCATGATCGGCTGGTAGCCCTGCGACTCCAGGTCGGAGGCGGGCGACCGGGTGGCGATGTCGTTCTGGAGCTTCTGGAGCAGCTGGTCACCCTTCTCGGTGATGCCACCGGTCTCCTGCATGTAGGACCACTCGGTGTTCACCACGTACGAGACGTAGGCGTCCACGTCGGCCCGGACCTGGTCACGGAACTCCGCAGGGTAGATCACCGCGCGGTCGCTCACCTCGCGCAGCGACTGCGCCTCGCGGAACAGGTCGTCCTGGGCGGCACCGCGCGCCTCCCAGACACCCGCGATGGCGAGACCGAGGACGATCGCGTAGACCACTCCGATCATCATCGTGATGTATTCGATGACGTCCGGGGTCTCGTCGGTGCTGTCCGCCGCGATCGGCCGACGCTGCCTGAGTACCACCACCGCCACCACGACGGCACAGGCCGACGCCAAGGCGATGACCACCGCCACCCACTCGGACATGGGAACTCCCTTCTCTGGCTTGGCTTGTGACGGAACGGGAAGGTCAATGGGGCGCCCCTGGCCGGGGAGCGTGGCCCGCCGTCGGCCGGCAACCGCCCGGCGGGCCGTCAGGAGGAGGTCAGGACGGGCCCGAGCGGCCGCGGCCACCGCCACGTCCAGGACGCAGGGCCACCGCCGCGAGCACCCCCGGGACCATGATCACCAGCAGCGTGGTGGTCATCGAGGTGCCCTGGTGCTGCTTGGCCATGGCCTTGGGCTGCGACCTGGGGACGTGGAACACCGGCTGCGCCGACGGGGTCGGCCACAGTGGGCTCGGACGCGCCGCGCTCGGCGAGGCCGCCGAGTCGGGGGCGGACGTGCCGGGTGCCGCGGGGCTCTGAGCCGCGGGCGCGGGGACCGCCGGAGCGGGGGCGGGCACGGTCGGCGCCGGGGCGGGCGGCGCGGGGGCCGGGGCGGGCGCGGGCGGTGATGCGGGAGCGGACGGCGCCGGGGATGCCGGGGGCGTGGGTGACGCGGGCGACGGGCTGGGGGCCGGTGTCGGACTGGGCGACGGCGTGGGGGTGGGAGTCGGCGTCGGGGTCGGCGTAGCAGTGGGGGTGAACGTCGGCGTAGGCGTCGGTGTGGGAGTCGGGCTCGGGCTTGGACAGGGGTGCGGGTGGTGGTGGTGATGGTGCCAGTGATGCCAGTGGAGCCAGTGGTGGTCACCGTGCTCGTCGCCCTCGTGGTCGTCACCGTCGTGACCCGGCCCGACCTGCCCGGATCCGCCCTGTTCCTCGGCCGGCCACCCGGTCTCGCTCGGCAGCCCCGCCGGGCGCGAGGGCGAGGAGAAGGGCGGCAAGGAGAAGGACGGTGAGGGGAAGGACGGCGACGGGAGATGCGGCACCGAGAACGACGACGTCGGAAAGTGCGGCCTGGTGGGCTTCGTCGAGGGCCTGGGCGAGTGGCAGGGGTGGTGCCCGTGCGGGGGCCAGTGCCCGTGGTGCCCAGGGCCGAGGCCCGGCGCGACGCTGACCCCGACCTGGACGTCCACATCCACGTCCACGTCCACGCCGATGCTCACCTGACCGTCCGGCCCCACCGACGTCGACACGTCGGTCTTCTCGCACACGCAGACGTCCACCACCGGGCCGTGCGGGTACCCGCCGGGGTGGCCGGCGCCGGACGCGGTCGCACCGCCGACCAGCGCGCAGACCGCGACCACGCCGGCGGACGCGCCGAGCAGCCGTACCCGTCGCCCGCGGGCCGCGCCCCCACCGCCACCGGGCGATATCCGGCGGATCTGCCGACGCACGGGCATGGGCTCCACACACCTCTCGGATCGTCCGGGGAGGACGGAACGGCCGCGGGCCGACCGGCCCCGGGGGAACGGGTTGGACGGGCAGAACTGACGAAGAGACCGGACTCGGCCGCGTTCCCGACAGGAACTCCATCGGGTACGACCAGAAGTGATCAGACCCGGTCAGGCGGACGGCCCGCCTTCGGGGGCGGGCCGTCCGTCATCAGGTCAAACGATCTTCGAGTCGGCCGGTTACGGCCCCGTGCTCGCCGTTCTCCGCGCTCAGCTGGGACGGTTCGCGATCTCCACGTTCTCCAGCACGCCGACCGCGTCCGGCACCAGGATGGCGGCCGAGTAGTAGGCGCTGACCAGGTACGAGATGATCGCCTTCTCGTCGATGCCCATGAAGCGGACCGACAGCGACGGCTGGTACTCGTCCGGGATACCGGTCTGGTGCAGGCCGATGACGCCCTGGTTGTCCTCACCGGTACGGATCACGAGGATCGAGCTCGTGTTCTCCTTGGTGACCGGGATCTTGTTGCACGGCAGGATCGGCACCCCGCGCCAGGCCGGCACCTGCTGTCCGCCGAGGTCGACGTGGGTGGGGTACAGCCCGCGGGCGTTGAACTCCCGGCCGATCGCGGCGATGGTCCGCGGGTGGGCCAGCAGGTAGTCGGGGTCGCGGCGGCGGTTGAGCAGCTCGTCCAGGTCGTCCGGGGTGGGCGGGCCGGAGTGGGTCTGGATGCGCTGGTCGAAGTCGGCGTTGTTGAGCAGGCCGAACTCCGGGTTGTTGACGAGCTCGTGCTCCTGGCGCTCGCGTAGGGCCTCGATCGTCAGCCGCAGCTGGTGCTCGGTCTGGTTCATCGGCTGGTTGTACAGGTCCGCGACGCGGGTGTGGACCTTGAGGACGGTCTGCGCGACGCTCAGCTCGTACTCACGGGGCTTGAGCTCGTAGTCCACGAAGGCGCCGGGCAGCTCGAACTCACCGTGGTGGCCGGCCGACATGGCGATCTCGGCCTCGCCGCGCTCGTTCTGCGCCTGGAGCGGCAGGGCCAGGAAGCCCTGGAGGTGCTCCTGGAGGCTGGGGGCGTTGTCCCGGATGGCGGCGAAGTCCGCCCGGGTCAGCGTCAGGGCGACACCGGCGGTGGCGGTCTTGGCGGTGAACTCCCAGACGGCGTCGGGGTTCAGCAGCGCGTCGTCGCCGAAGCGGTCGCCGTCGCCGGCCACGCCGACCACGGTGTCGTCACCGTACTTGCCGGTGCCGATCTTGTTGACCTTGCCGTGCGCGATCAGGAAGATCTTGTCGGCGGCCTCGCCCTGGGTGGTGAGCACCTCGCCGGGGCCGAAGTCCCGCTGCTGACAACGGTCGGCCAGGGCGGTGAGGACGTCCTCGTCCTCGAATCCGCGCAGCAGCGCCAGCTCGCCCAGCTCGGCCGGAATCACCCGGACCTGGGAGCCCGTCTTGATGAACTCCACCACGCCGTTGCCCACGGCGTACGTCAGCCGACGGTTGACGCGGTAGGCGCCACCGGCGGCCTGGACCCAGGGAAGCACCTTGAGCAGCCAGCGGGAGGTGATCTCCTGCATCTGCGGTGCGGACTTGGTCGTGGTGGCAAGGTTCCGGGCAGCGGCCGTCGCAAGGCTCTGCTGCTTGGCCTGCACTGCCTCCGGGCTCGTGTCCACGGTCATCGGCAGGGCTCTCCATTCCTGTGATCGGGTCACGCGTCCAGGGGCGTACGGGCCCGTCCTGGCGCATGGCATGGCGAATCATCAGATCCGCTTATTGGTGGGGGCGTTGGCGATTTCGCGAGGTGTGGCCACCGTCTCCCGGCGACTCATCGGGAACCCTAGATCACCAGAGCCCGGCCGGGACCTCACGAAGGCCGACTACCCCCCGATAGGGTGAATCTCGGCCGGTCCGCCCCCAAGGCCCCACAAACTCCGGGAACATCCGTTCGCCCCAGCGGTCCCCGTGCTGCCAACAGCTTTCCCCCCGGCCGGAACCGTGCCGGACGACCCGGAGGCCGTCGCCCGGCGTCAACCCGGCACGCCGTTCCGGCCGCGGAACCCGCGCGGCGCGGCAACGGCCGCGGACGGGCGAGCGGGCCGCCGCGGAAAAGCGAACGACCCGCCAGGGCCGGCACGGGGGAAACCGGCACCTGACGGGTTGACGGGGGTGCGCAGTGGGGTCCGCACCGGGAATCCCACGCGGCGAGGCCGGTCCGGCGACGTCGGTCCGGCGACGCCCGCGGCTGCGGCGGAGGTCAGGCGCAGGCGACCTGGGTGCCGGGGACGTTGACGATGCCCGAGTTGTTGGACTCGCCGCCGTTGTACTCGTAGTACAGGTAGGAGTAGAAGTCGATCCGGGTGGCGGGACCGCAGGCCGAGTCGGGGGCGACGGTGTACGTCACCGTGAAGGCGCTGCTGGCGCCGGGGGCGAGCGGCACGTTGTAACGGGCTATGCCGCCGTGGACGTTGTCACTGCACCCGTTGGTCTGGGTGCCGCAGGCGGTCGCGCTGAACTTGAGACCGGTCTCCAGGCTGGTGGCGTAGGTCTCCTGGACGCTCTGGTAGACGAACTGGATCGGGGTGTCGTACGGGTTGGTCAGCGTCAGGGTGAGCGTGAACTCGCCGCCGCGTACGGTCGTCTGCTTGTCGGAGACGGCCGTGAGCGGCAGCCGGCTGTCGGCCCGGGCGGCGGGGGCGGCGGAGAGGAGCAGTCCGACGACGAGGGCCGGACATGCAGCGAGCGCGGCGCGACTCAGGTGTGTTCTGCGCATGACCAAGGAGCGTAGGCGCCGATTCCGCCAGGGTTGCGCTCCTCTGCCCCGGTCCGTATCGACGCAGGAGCGGCGAGCGGACACCGCGCACCGGCCCGCCCGCGTTCCGACCCCACGGGCCGACCCGGGGGCCTATGCTTCGCCGCCCCTCCCCCGGCCCCGAACCACGTCCTTCGGTGCTCAGCCCGGTCACGCACTCGGCGGCAGGATGTCGCAGAGCGCGCCGAGCGCCGCCGGGTAGGCGTGGTCCGGCGGCGTGGCGTAGCCGACCACCAGGCCGTCGACGGCGGGCATCGCCTCCTCGCCGACCGCCGGGTGCCGGTAGTCGGCGAGCCCTTCGACGGCCAGGCCCCGGTAGCCGGCGGCCTTGAGCACCGAGCGCTCGGTGCCCGGCTCCAGGCGCAGCACCGCGTGCAGGCCGGCCGCGATGCCGGACACCTCGACGTGCGGGGCGCGGGCGGCGAGCGCGGCCACCAGCTGGTCCCGGCGCTCCCGGTAGCGGCGGCGCATCCGGCGCACGTGCCGGTCGTAGCCGCCGGAGTCGATGAACTCGGCGAGGGTCAGCTGGTCGAGGGCGCTGGCCCAGCCCTCGCGTTCCCCCTTGGCGGCGAGCGCCCGGTCCACCAGGTGGTCGGGCAGCACCATCCAGCCGAGCCGCAGCGCGGGGGTCAGGCTCTTGCTGGTGCTGCCGAGGTAGACCACCCGTTCGGGGTCGAGGCCCTGGAGGGAGCCGACCGGCTGGCGGTCGTAGCGGAACTCCCCGTCGTAGTCGTCCTCCAGGAGGAGCCCGCCGCGCCCGCGCGCCCAGTCGACGACGGCGGCGCGGCGGCCCGGCTGCAGCGGGCCGCCGGTGGGGAACTGGTGGGCGGGGGTGAGCAGCGCCGTCCGGACGTCCGGGTGCTGCGCCAAGTCGCCCGTCCTGGCGCCCCGTTCGTCGATCGGCAGCGGGACGGTGGGGACGCCGGCGGCGGCGAGCAGCCCGCGGTGGAAGCCCAGCCCGTACGCCTCGACGGCCAGCGGGCCGTGCTCGGCGGGCGGCAGGACGGGCGCGGCGCCGTCGAAGAGCAGCCGCAGCGCGTGGGCGAAGCCGGAGCAGACCACGATCCGGTCGGGGTCGGTGCGCACGCCCCGGGCGCGGGCGAGGTAGTCGGCGAGCACGGTGCGCAGTTCGCGCCGGCCCTGCGGGTCGCCGGGGCCGAAGGCCTCGTTGGGGGCGGCGGTCAGGGCGCGGCGGGCGGCGGCGAGCCAGGCGGCTCGTGGGAAGGAGGAGGCGTCGGGCCGGCCCTGGCGCAGGTCGTGGATGGGGCCGGGGCGACGGGAGGGCCGGCGGGCCCGGGTGCGCGGAACGGGTTCGGCGCGTTCGGCGACGGTGGTGCCGGAGCCCTGCCGGGCGGTCAGCCAGCCCTCCGCGACGAGTTCGGCGTAGGCCTCGGCGGCGGTGTTGCGGGCCAGGCCGAGGTCGGCGGCGAGGGTGCGGTAGGGCGGCAGCCGGGTGCCGGGGGCGAGTCTGCCGCTGCGGATCGCCTCGCGCAGGGCCGCCATCAGGGCGGCGCGGCGGCCGCCGGTGGCGGGGAGGTCGAGGTGGAGGTCGTTCCCGGTCGGGTGGGCGGGCTCGGAGGGGTGCGTGCCCCGCGTGTCCGTCATGGTCACGCACCCTACCGGCCGGCTCCCGGCGGCCGCCCCGCCGCCCCGCCACCCCTGAAGGGGGCTACGGCACGACGGTGACCGGCCAGCGGCCGGCCTTCACCAGCCGGACGGCCACCGATCCGATCACCTTGTGCCCGGCCTGCTCGGAGACGCCGACCACCACGGCGTCGGCACGCAGCTCGTCCGCGAGCTTGGCGAGGCCGGTGTACGGGTCGCCGCGCATGGTCAGGAAGCGCCACTCCACCCTCCACACCTCGCGCACCCGGTGCTCGGCCTCGCGCAGCGCGGCCAGCAGCTCCTCGGCGATCTCCTGGGTGGTCTCCTCCACCACGGCCCCGGCCAGGGCGGTCGCGGCGCCGAGGATCGGCTGGATGTACGCCACCGCGAGGACGGCGCCCTGCCGACGGGCCAGGCCGGCGGCGTAGGCGGTGGCGCGCCAGGAGGAGTCCGAGCCGTCCAGGCCCGCCAGGATCACGCCGGGGCCGTCGGTGCCCAGCTCGAAGCCCGCGGGCGCGGCCGCGGCCTCGTGGTCCCCGGTCCCGATCGGCGCCCCCGCCGCGGCGGGGCCTCCGGGAGCGGCGTCCGCCGTCCCGCCCGTACCGGCGTCCGTCTCTCCCGCGCCCGCCGTGTCCGCCGCATCGCTCTCGTTGCTCATGGGGGTGAGGCTATGCCCGCCACCGACGGTGACGGCATCGGGCACTCGGGGTGAGGGCTGTGGCCCGGGCCACCCGGGCGGACGGCCGCGGCGGCGGAATCGGCACCGGCGGCCGGTCGACCGTCACGCGCTGTCGACCGTGTGGGCGGCCTCACAGCGACTCCGGGGCGGATCCGCAGTGGCGCGGGCCACTTCAGAGGGCTTTTCGATCTTGAAAATGGTGGCAAATCGGGCGAAATTACCACATTTCCTTGATCCTTACCCCCGGTAACCGGCCTCTGACGTGGCCAAACCTTCGAATCCTTGAAACCGCCCCGACCGCACCCGTAACTTCGAACCCGTTGCACCGAGCGATTCGCTCCGGCCGGGCCCACCGCCCCCGAGCAGAACGGTGCAGGACCACGCGAGTGACGTGTCCCCGAAACCGACGGCCTTTCGAGGGCCTGGTTCCGCGCGCTCGCAGACCCCTCCGAAAGGAACACCATGACCTTCCGTAACGAGACCGCCGCTGCCACCACCACTGCCACCCCGAAGCGCCGCAACCGCGTCCGGATGGCTCTGATGGCCGGGGCGATCACCGCCCTGCCGGTGGCCGGCCTCGTCACGGCTACCAGCGCCTCCGCCGCGCCGGCTTCGGTCTGGGACAAGGTCGCCGCCTGTGAGGCGACCGGCAACTGGGCGATCAACTCCGGCAACGGCTTCTTCGGCGGCCTGCAGTTCACCCAGAGCACCTGGGCCGCCTTCGGTGGCACCGCCTACGCCCCGCAGGCCCACCAGGCCACCAAGGACCAGCAGATCGCCATCGGCGAGAAGGTCCTGGCTGCCCAGGGCCCGAACGCCTGGCCGATCTGCTCCGCCAAGGCCGGTCTGACCAAGTAAGACCCCTGCGCCGAGACCGCGCGCACCGAGGCCGCCGCACCCCATCCCGGGGTACGGCGGCCTCGTCGTGCCTCCCGACGGCAGCGGACCTCGGCACGGGTCCGGCGGGGCGCGGGGCGGTCAGTGCTTCATGTAGACGCTGTCCATGAACTCGATGATCTGCTGGTCCGTGAGCCGCTGGCCCTCGCGGTGGCCCATCGCCAGGTCGGCCTCGCTGATCATGCCCACCAGCCGGTCCCCGTCGATCACCGGGATGCGCCTGATCTGGTGCTGCTCCATCTTGCGCAGCACCACCTCCATGCTGTCCTCGGCCCGCACGCAGTGCAGGTGGCCGGCCAGCTCCATGGCCGTCATCTTGGCCGGGTCCTTGCCCTCCGCGATACATCGCAGCACGATGTCGCGGTCGGTGATGATGCCCTTCAGCTTCTGGTCGTCGCCGCAGATCGGCAGCGCACCCACGTTCTTGTCACGCATCATCCGCGAGGCCTCGGCCAGCGTCTGATGGGCGCCGATGCACTGGGCGCCGGTGTGCATGATGTCTCGGGCAGTGGTCACGGGGACTCCTTCGTCGGTGGTTTCCCCCCGCTGGTCCCCCCGCCTCCCCCGGCGGTGCTCCCCGGCTCCCTCCGGCGGAGCGGAGGCCGGGTGACCGCGTCCTCACCATAAGCAACCCCGCCCCCGCCCGCGACCCCGGCCCGGCGCCGGGAGGCCGGGACGGCCGGTGCGGCCGCAGAGTGGAAGGCGGAACCACCCGTACTTCCCGAGGAGTGAGCGAGCCACCGGGCCGCAGGCCCCGAACCGGCGGAGCGATCGGAGGCGGACCGTGCCGCAGATGACGGTGGACGGGCGCACCCTCGCGCTGTCCCACCTCGACAAGGTCTACTACCCGCGCACCGGCACCCCCAAGGGCGAGGTGCTGCGCTACTACGCCGCCGCGCACACCGCGCTGCTCCCGCACCTGCGCGACCGCCCGGTCTCCTTCCTGCGCTGCCCGGACGGCGTCGAGGCGGAGGTGTTCGTCGCCAAGAACCCGCCGCCCGGCACCCCGGACTGGGTGCGCACGGTCGACGTGCCGAGCACCACCGGCGAGCTGCGCCAGGTGGTGCTGGAGAACGGCGCGGCGCTGCTCGCGCTCGCCAACCTGGGCTGCCTGGAACTGCACGTCCCGCAGTGGCACGCGGCCGCGCCGGCCCTCGCCGACCGGCTGGTGCTGGACCTCGACCCCGGCGAGGGCGCGGACGTGCTCACCTGCCGCACGGTCGCGCTGCTGCTGCGCGAGCGGCTCGCGGCGGACGGCCTGGCCGCCTGGGTGAAGACCTCAGGATCCAAGGGCCTGCACCTGCTGGTCCCGATCGAGCCCACGCCGAGCGCCCGGGTCTCCGCGTACGCGAAGGCGCTGGCCGCCGCCCTGGAGGCCGAGCGCCCGGAGCTGGTGGTGCACACCATGGCCAAGGCCCGCCGCCGGGGCCGGGTGCTGGTCGACTGGTCGCAGAACAACGCCAAGAAGACCACCGCCGCGCCGTACACCCTGCGGGCCCGGCCGCTGCCGACCGTCTCCACCCCGCTGGCCTGGACGGAGCTCGACGCGGCCGCCGACGAGCGGGACCTGGTCTTCACGCTCGCCGAGGTGCCCGGCCGGCTCGCCGCGCACGGCGACCTGCTCGCCCCGCTGCTGGACCCGGGGCGGGCCAGGCCGCTGCCGTCCGCGCCCTCGGCGGCCGGAGCGGAACCGACCGAACCGACCGAACTGGAACCGGCCGGACCGAAGACCGCCCGACGGAGAGCCGCCGCCGAACCGGAACCACCGGCGCGCCAGGTGCTGCACCCGCCTGTCGAGGTGATGCGCCCGGCCGCCGTGACCTCCGTCCCGCCCGCCGACGGCCTGGGCGGCGGAGGCGTGCAGTACGAGCTGAAGCTGGACGGCTTCCGCTGCGTCGCCTTCGCCCGGGGCGAGCGGCCCGCGTACCTCCAGTCCCGCAGCGGCCGCGACCTCGCCCCCGACTTCCCGCCGATCGCCGCCGCCGTCGCCCGGCTGCCCGAAGGGCTGGTGCTGGACGCCGAGTTGGTCGCCTGGCGCGACGGCCGGTTCGCTTTCGGCGAGTTGCTGCACACCCGCCAGGCCAGGGCCGCCGCCCCCGAGGTGGCGCTCGGCCTGATCGCCTTCGACGTGCTGGCGCTGCCCGGCCGCGACGTCCGCCGGCTGCCGCTCACCGACCGCCGCCGGCTGCTGCTCGCGGCGCTCGCCGACGTCCCGCCGCCGGTCCAGCCGGTCATGGCCACCACGGACCGGGCGGAGGCGCTGGAGTGGATGGAGCGGCTCGCGGACACCGGGGTGGAGGGCCTGGTCTGCAAGGCCGTCGCCGCCCCCTACCGCCCGCGCGGCGCGGGCCGCGTCTGGGTCAAGTACCGCCGCAGCGACACCCTCGACGCCACCGTCCGCGCCGTCACCGGACCGGCCGCCCACCCGCAGGCGCTGGTCCTCCAGCTCGACGACGGCCGGGTGTTCCTGACCACCCCGCGGCTCACCCCGGTCCAGTCCCGCGAGGTCGCCGAGGTCGTCCGCCCGCTGCTCGGCCCGCCCGCCACCGACCCCGACCACGGCCCGGTCCACCCGCTGACCTCCCCGCTCAGGGCCGAACTCACCCTCACCGGCCGGCCGCCCACCGCCACCTTCGTCCGCCTCCGGGGCGACTGACCACCGGCTCGCCCCCGCCCCCGCTCACTCCCGCCGCTTCGCCGTCACGTGGGCGAACTCCGTCACCAAGGCGTCGTCGAACAGCGGCAGGTCGCCAGGCTTGCGGCTGGTGACGAGCGGGCCGGGGCCGTCGTGGCAGACGTGTACCGGCTCGTCCACCCACTGCGCGCCGGCGTTCACCAGGTCGGTTCGCAGGCTGGGCCAGGAGGTGAGGGTGCGGCCGCGCACGGCGTCGGCCTCGATCAGCGTCCAGGCCGCGTGGCAGATCGCCGCGACCGGCCGGCCGGCGGCGCAGCAGGCGTGGACGAAGGCGACCGCCGGGCGGTCCAGGCGCAGCCGGTCGGGGTTGGCGACGCCGCCGGGGAGGACCAGCCCGTCGTAGTCGGCCGGGTCGGCGTCGGCGACCAGGGCGTCCACGGCGAAGGTGTCGCCCGCGGCTCGGTGCCGGACGGCCTGGACCCGGCCCGCGGCCGTGGACAGCAGCCGCGGGATGCCGCCGGACTCGGCGACCGCCTGCCACGGGTCGGTCAGTTCGACCTGCTCGGCCCCGTACGGCGCGACCAGGAAGGCGATCGTCCGCCCGGTGAGCGTGGTGGAGGGCCAGCCCATGGCGCCCTCGCTCAGCGCGGGTGCGGGGCGGTCAGGTCGACGGCCGCGGGCGGGGCGGAACTGAGCCGGGCGCGCGGGCAGTCGAGGTGGACGGTGCGGTCGAGGTGGTCGAGCCGGGCGACCAGTCGGGTCGGGACGAGCACCCGGGTGCCCCGTACCCAGGGCTCGGCGTCGACCAGCAGGTGGTCCCCGGTGTCCTGTTCGACCCGGCCGACCGGGCCGTCGGTGGCACGCACCTCGTACCCGACCAGCGTGAGGTCGGCGGCGGAATGGGAGCCCGGGCGGTACTCCCACAGGTCGGTGGTCATCACGCTCACGCCTCCGGACGGTCCCATGGGCGCCGCTCCCGGCGCTCCCGACGTTCCCCGGACTCCGCCGGGTCGATCAGTCCGGCGCCGCCGCGGGCCGTGCGCCGCCGGCGCAGCAGCTCGGAGGCGGCGACCGCGGCCGCCACCGTGGCCGCCCAGACCACGCCGAGCGCGACCAGCACCGCGGGGGCGGGTGTCCGTACGCCCACCCCGAGGCAGATCACCGTCATCACCAGGGCGGTCAGCACGATCCCCGCCGAGATCCTGCGCCCCACTGCGCGGAGCACGCCCCGGACCCGACCGGGCGGCTTGGCGCCCATCGTGCTCAGCTTCCGGTCGAGCCGTGTGTCCTGGCGCAGATCGGACTCGATCTCCTCGAGGAGCCGCCGCTCCCATCCGCTCAACGCGGGTCCGTCCATCTCGGTCACCTCCGACACTTCGGGTGACGTGCTCGCAGCCGGGCGGTTGCCCGATACGAACCGGCGCTAACCGTTGCGGGCACCGCCTGTTCCGGCACCCACGGGCCCGAAGGCCCGGGGGCGCGCGAGCAGGCTGTCGTCCAGGACGCTCAACAGGGCGGCGGCGTCGCGGTGGACCTCGACCGCGCCCGCCGCCCGCAGCTGCGGGCCGGTGTCGCGGCCGACCGCCAGGGCCACGCACGGCACCCAGCACCGCCGCGCCGCCCGTACCTCGCGCACGCTCCCGGCGACGGCCACGGCGTGCCAGGGCCTGCCGTCCACCAGGTCCAGCGCGGCCCGCACCGGGTCGTCCCCGGGATCGGCCACCGTCAGCGCCGGGGCGCCGGCCGGCCCTGGGCCGGTCAGCACCACCGTCCACCCCCGGGCGGCGCACTCGTGCAGCAACTCGGCACCGCCGGGCAGCGCGGGCTGCCACCAGTCGGTACCGAAGAGGGCCGCCGAGACCACCGTCATGACCACCGCTTCCGTTCGCGGGCGACGCGCCGAACGTTCCCTTCCAGGTTAGGTCGTTCCCCGGCCGAGCGCGCAGCCTGCGCCGGGGCCCGAAAAGGGGGTGGTCACGGATGATCCACAGGCCCTAGGGTGTCGCTCCATCCCATTGGTCCAGTCCAGGAGCCCGTTCCCCGATGTCCTCGCCCGCCCTGTACCGCTCGCCGAGACCCACCGCCACCGTCTCCACCGTCCTGCTCGCCGTGGCCGGCGCCGCGACGCTCGCCTCGCTCGGCACGGGCTTCCGCCTGTACCTGGAGGCCGGCAAGCTCGCCGACGACGTCGAAGCCGACGGATCCGCGCTGACGGACGCGGCGCAGCTCTACGAGGGCGTCGGCTTCCTCCAGGTGGTGGCCCTGGCCGCCTCCGCGATCGCCTTCCTCGTCTGGTTCTACCGGGTGCGGGTGAACGCCGAGGTCTTCGACCCGCACGGGCACCGGTTCCGGCGCGGCTGGGCGATCGGCGGCTGGTTCACCCCCGTGGTCGCCCTCTGGTTCCCGCGGCAGATCGCGGGCGACATCTGGCAGGCCACCGCCCGGCCGGACGCCTCGGGGATCCGCATGCGGCTCCCGCAGACGCTGCTCACCCTCTGGTGGGCCACCTTCTGGCTCTCCAACGCGGCCGACCGGTTCGGCAGCTACTCCCTCGGTACGGACGCGGCGCGGTACGCGGACGGGTACCAGGAGGCCGTCGGCTGGCTGCTGATCGCCGACCTGCTGTCGGTGGTGGCCGCGGTCTTCGCCGTCCTGGTCGTCCAGCGGCTGACGGCCATGCAGGAGGAGCGCTTCACCGAGTCCGCCGCCCCGGTGTACGGCGGGGTCCACGGCGGGACGGTCTGGGGCTGAGCCCACGCGGCCGAGGGCTCCCGTCGGGGATCCCTCAGTCCGTGAACGGGTCGGCAGCCAGCCGGGCGTGCAGGTGCTCGTCCACGTAGACGCCCCCGCCGTAGGTGTAGGAGCCGCGCAGGGTGCCCTCGTACGGGAAGCCGGCCCGCACCGCGACCCGGCAGGAGTCCTCGTTGGCGACGGCGTGGTACAGCTCGATGCGGCGGACGTCGGCGTGCTCCACCGCCCAGCGGGTGACGGCGGTGGTGGCCCGGCTGGCCAGGCCCCGGCCGCGGGCGGCGGCGAGCAGCCAGTAGCCGATCATGGCCACTCCGTCGTCCCGGTTGGTCCACCCCAGGTAGGCGTTGCCGCAGAGGCTGCCGTCGGCGGCGTCGACGACGGCGAAGGGGGCCGCGGTGCCGTCGGCCCAGTGCCGTTCGCAACGGGCGAGGTAGGTCTCGGCGACGACCGGGCCGTCGGCGCTGAGCGGGCTCCAGCGGGCGACGGCCGGGTCCGCCGCGGCGGCGGTCAGGGCGGGCCCGATGCCACCGGCCACGTCGAGGTCGGGCCCCCACGGGCGCAGCAGGGCGTCCCCGAGGTCGAGGACGGTGGGGCGGAAGACGCGGCGGTCGGTGGCCGGATCGCTGATGGTCATCCCGTCTTCCTACCCCCGCGTCTCCCGGGCCCGCCAGCGAATTTCCCGGCGGCCGGGCGCACGCGGCGACGGCCGGTCGGTCACCGGGCGCACGCGGCGACGCCGGTCGGTCACCGGGCGCACGCGGCGACGCCGGTCGGTCACCGGGCGCCGCCGGGCGGGCGGGGCGGGGTCAGATCCGCGCCAGGTAGCCGTTCTCCACCAGCCAGAGCACGTTCAGCTTGGCCGGGCCGCCGGGCAGCAGGGTGCCGTCGAGCTGGTACTGCAGGCCCCAGCCGGGCTGGTTGAACCAGGGCGCGATCGGGCCGGCGTGCACGGTGAAGGCCTTGACCACCTTGTAGTCGTGGTAGTTGCAGGCGGCCGGCGGGTTGCCGTCCAGGCTCTGCGGCGGGAGCGCCCGGTTGGCGTAGGGCAGGCCCTCGGGGGCGAGGTAGGCGCCGTACTCGCTGCCGTAGCGGTCGATGTTCTGGTTCGGGTAGAGCGTGAGGTCGAACTCGATCGGGCTGCCGTCGGGCAGGGTGACGTAGCCGTCGGCCGGCGGGTATATCCAGCCGCCCTTGCCGCCGTTGCCGGCCGGGTCGTAGTACTCGGCCAGGAAGTCCTGCTCGCCGGCGCCGCCGGTGCGCTGGTAGCCGGCGAGCTGGCGGCCGACCGGTCCGGTGGTCGGGAGGTCGGCGGGGCCGAGGCGGGCGTCGTCGTGGCGGAACGCGGCGGAGCACTGGTCGGAGGGGGTGGCCGTGGGGGCCGCGACGGCGGCGGGGGTGCTCACGGCGGTGAGGGCGGCGGCCGCGGCGAGCGGCGCGACGAGCAGGCGAAGGCGAAGGCGCACGGTGTCTCCGTCGAACGGGTCAGCGGTCGAGAAAGGAGCCACGGAGGGGCGTTGTGCTCACCCTGGGTGGCTGGTTCGACACCAGGCAATCGGATCATCTGATCATTCGTCAACATGATCAGAACAACTGCTCGTTCGACTCCGCGGATTCGGCCGAAGCCGGGACACCGGGACCGCCCGTCCGCGAGGATGGGCGGTCCGGTGTCGCCGGATCACCGCCCCGGGGCAACCTTGCCGAGCAGGTGGAGCAGCCGGTCCAGGGCGTCTTTGGAGTTGGGCTCGGTCAGGTTGACCATCAGCCGGAACGCCACCTTCAACAGCGCCGGGTGGCCGAGCCCTGCGGCTCCGGCCGCGCCGAGCAGCTTCCGCCGGCCCAGCAGGTCGGCGGCCACCCGGCCGAGCGCGAAGTAGCCCGCGTAGGCGGAGCGCAGCGCCTGCGGGTAGGCGCGCAGTGCGAGGTCCCGGCCGCGGTCGGTGCGGCGGGCGAGGGCCTGGACGATGGTCTCGGCGGCGAAGCGGCCGGACTCCATCGCGTAGGCGATGCCCTCGCCGGTGCCCGGGCTGACCGTGCCGCCCGCGTCGCCGATCAGCAGCAGGCCGTCGGCGTAGTGCGGCTGCCGGTTGAGGCCCATCGGCAGGGCGGCGCCGCGGATCGGCTCGGTGACCGCGTCGGGGGTGTACCCGTACTCCGGGGGCAGGCCGTCGCACCAGCGGCGCAGCAGCTCCCGCCAGTCCACCTCGGTCCCGGCGGTGTCGAGGACGCCGAGGCCGACGTTGGCGGTGCCGTCGCCCATGCCGAACACCCAGGCGTAGCCGGGCAGCAGACGCCGGGCCGGGTCGTTGGGGTCGCGCAGGTCGAGCCAGGCCTCCAGGTAGCGGTCGTCGTGGCGCGGGGTGGTGAAGTACGTCCGGTAGGCGACGCCCATCGCGCGGTCGGTGCGGCGGTAGCGCCGCATCGCCACCGACAGCCGGGTGGAGTTGCCGTCGGCGGCGACGACGATCGGGGCCCGGTAGGCGGCCGGCCGGCGCTCCTCCCCCAGCTTGGCGGTGACGCCGGTGATCCGGCCGGTCCGCTCGTCCAGCAACGGGCCCGTCACATTGGCGCGTTCGACCACCCGGGCACCGGCCGCGGCTGCCTTGCGGGCGAGCAGTTCGTCGAAGTCGGCGCGTCGCCGGACCAGTCCGTACCCGGGGTAGGCGGAGAGCTCGGGCCAGTCGAACTCCAGCGAGCGGTGCCCGGCGATCAGCCGCAGGCCCCGGTTGTGCAGCCAGCCGGCCTCTTCGGAGACGTCGATGCCGAGGTCGGTCAACTGCTTGACGGCGCGCGGGGTGAGGCCGTCGCCGCAGACCTTCTCCCGCGGGAAGGCGGACTTCTCCAGCAGCAGGACGTCCACTCCGGCCCGGGCGAGGTGGGCGGCGGCGGTGGAGCCGGCCGGCCCGGCGCCGACCACGATGACGTCGGCGCTCTCCGCGGGGGCGTCGGCCCCCTCGCCGTCCCGGGCGGCGTCCTCGCTCCTGTCCTCGCCCCTGACGGCCCCTTCGCCCTCGACGGTCTCCTCGGGCCGGACGGTCTGCTCTGGGCCGGGCATCGCACTCTCCCACGGGTCGGATCGGCTGTTCACACGACGGAGTCCTCGGACTGGGCGGTTCCGGACGGACGATAGAGAACCCCGGCACCCGCCCGCCGCCCCGACACGCAGGCCGCCGCCACGGACCGGTCAATACCGGCCACCGCGGGCTGGCGGGTTCACCCGCCGGACCGGGGCCAGGGGTTGACCGTTCGACCGGCTCTGACACCGGTGAAATGATCACAACCAGGTAATCAGATCGTTGTAATGAACTAGTCGGACCAATCGCCGTTAGCGATGCATTTCGGCCAAACCTCCCTTGCGTCACGTTTCCCGCTGCGGGGACTGTTAGGCCCCTCCCGTCGCACGGCACCGGCTCCCCGCCGAACGGCGACGGAGGCTCTCTCCCGCCGCGCGGGCCCGTCCCGGCCCGGCCGTACCCGATGGAACCCTGATGCACCTCCGCTCCACCGCCGCGCGCTCCCTGGTGGCCGTCCCGACCGCCGCCGCACTCCTGCTGCTCGCCCCCGCCGCGCACGCCGCCGCGGGCGGCAAGGGCGGCGCCCCCGGCAACAACGGCACCGTCAAGATCCACGACGCCGCCACCGGACAGGAGGACGTGCGCAACGAGCCCAAGGTCTGCACCTTCTACCTGGACTCCTTCGGCTTCGACGCCAACCAGGACGTGATCTGGGCGATCGCCACCGTCGGCCCCAAGGGCGAGACCCTCGCCGCGTACGGGGACATCCCGGTCGACCCGCACGGGCACGTGCGGACCGAGGACATCCACCTGCCGGACGGCCACTACAAGCTCTACTGGCAGTCGGTCGAGCTGGTGAACGGTCAGCTGCCGGAGAACGCCGAGCTCAACAAGCCCAAGCACAAGGTGTTCAAGGTCGACTGCGGCGGACAGAGCCCGACCCCGACCGGCAAGCCCTCGCCGACCGTGACGCCGACCCCGGTGAAGACGCCGTCGACCGGCCCGACCACCGTGCCCTCGCACAGCCCGTCCGCCCCGGCGACGACGCCCGCCACGACCCCGGCCCCGACCACCCCGCCGGTCACCCCCTCGGCCACGCCGAGCGCGAGCGCGAGCACGAAGCCCGCCGAGACGCCGACCGCCACCCCGAAGCCGGTGCCGCCGACCACCACTCCGACCAGCCCGGCGGCCACCACCCCGGCCACCACCCCGGCGACCGGAGAGCCCACCGAGGAGCCCACGGCCGCGCCCAGTGGCGCCCCGAGCCCGGCCCCGTCGAGCACGCCGACCGGCACCGTGCCGGTGCACAAGCCGTCCACCGAGACCCCGGTCAACCCGGAGCAGCCGCTGATCAAGCCGGACAAGGTCAGCGTGCCCACCCCGATCCCGGGCGCCACCACGGACGGCAAGAAGCTGGCCACCACCGGCAGCGACGGCACCCTGCTCTACGCGGGCGCCGGCACCGTGCTGCTGCTGGGCGGTGCGGGCGCGGTGGTCTACGCCCGCCGTCGCCGCACCAGCTCCTGAGCTGACCCGCCCGGGGCCTCCCGGGCGGCGCGCCACGACTGAGCCGCGGCGCGCCACGAGGGCGTGTCGTTCACGCCACTGAGCCCCTGGCCCGCGAGCAGCTGCGGGACCAGGGGCTCCCTGCCGTTCCACGGTGCGCACCCCCTCGGGGGTTCACCGGCGGTCGCACCGGGTTCGACGAGGGGCCCGGCCACGGGGGCGGGCCGGGCCCTCACTCGAGACCACGGCCGCCGTCCCTCCCCGGGTTCACCACGAGTCCCACCGGCCCCACCGCCCCCCTGGCTCCGCCCGACCCGCGCCCCGCCCCGCCCGGCCGGAGCGCGCCCGGTCCGGCCCCGGGAACGCCGGAAGCCCCTGGCCGCACGGGGGACGACCAGGGGCTTCCGTACCGGACTACGGGCGGCGGGCCCTCACGGGTTCAACGCCAGCACCACGTACCCCGCCAGCACCGCCAGGTGCACCGCGCCCTGGAGCGGGGTCGCCCGGCGCGGGATGACGGTGAGGGTGAGCAGCACGATCGTCAGGGTCAGCAGCACCATGTGCGCCGGGTCGAGGCCGAGGACGAGCGGGCCGGGGAGCCAGCTGGAGGCGATCGCGACCGCCGGGATGGTCAGTCCGATGCTGGCGAGCGCCGAGCCGAGGGCGAGGTTGAGGCTGGTCTGCACCCGGTTGCGGACGGCCGCGCGCAGCGCCGCGATGGTCTCCGGCAGCAGCACCATCATGGCGATCACCACGCCGACCACGGCGTGCGGGAGGCCGGCGTCGTCCACCGCCTTCTCGATGGTCGGCGACACGCCCTTGGCCAGGCCCACCACCGACACCAGGGCGACGGCCAGCAGCAGCAGGCTGACGCCGGCGGCCCGGATGGTGGGCGGGGAGGCGTGCTCCTCCTCGTCCAGCACCCGGCCCTCGGGGGTGACGGGCAGGAAGTAGTCCCGGTGCCGGACGGTCTGGGTGGCCACGAACAGGCCGTACACCACCAGCGAGGCGGTGGCCGCGAAGGTGAGCTGGGTGGTCGAGAACTGCGGGCCGGGCGAGCTGGTGGTGAAGGTCGGAAGGACGAGGCTGAGGGTCGCGAGGGTGGCGATGCAGGCGAGCGCGGCGCCGGTGCCCTCGGCGTTGAAGACGGCGGTCCGGTACTTGACGGCGGCGACCACGATGGACAGTCCGAGGATGCCGTTGCAGGTGATCATCACGGCGGCGAAGACGGTGTCCCTGGCCAGGGTGGAGGACTTGGCCCCGCCGTCGGCCATCAGCGTCACGATCAGCGCGACCTCGATCACGGTGACCGCCACCGCCAGGACGAGCGATCCGAAGGGCTCCCCCGACCAGTGCGCGATGACCTCGGCGTGGTGCACGGCGGACAGCACGGCGCCCACCAGGAAGCAGGCGACCACCGCCACCACCCAGCCGGGCAGCTCCTCGTGCCAGGTCAGGACAAGGACGAGGAACGACACCACCGGAATGATGACGGTCCATTGCGCGGTAACGGCGCGGAGCTTCGTGATCATGCCGCCGAGGATCCCAGACCGCAGCCCCGTCACCCGGGTGCCCGCGCCGGGATACGTATGGATGTGGCATAACTCATCCCGTTTTGGCACTCACCCGCCGTAGTCGTGAAGATACTGAAGCACTTTGTCGACATGTTGCCGAAGCCGGTCGGGGACGACCCCGGCGGCGGCCACGGGCGAGAGATGGTCGGGCGAGCCGAGCGGCGGGGCATAGGCATAGGTGCCCTCCAGCTCGGCGGTGAGGCCGAAGTCGGCGATCTTGGCGGTGCCGTCGGGCATCGGCAGGACATTGGCCGGTTTCAGGTCCCCGTGCACCCAGCCAGCCCGATGCAAGCGCGGGGGCTCCGCCGGGCGGCGCCATCTCGGGCCCCGGGGCGGGAAGTTGCACGATGACCGGGTCCACGCGGCACCTCCGTGGGATCGGCTCGATGGCGTCCGTCCCATTCGTCCCGGAGGCAAACCTGCCACCCGGACGGGTGAGGACGCCCAGGAACTGATCGTCCGTCAGGACGGGAGTTGTCCGTGCGCTGAACGAATGCCGAATGGTTGCAGGATGTAGTTGAACGGTCACCATGAGTGTGACGCAACGCACACACACGACATCCACGATGTGTGCAAGACTCATCTCAAGGAGTGAGATTCCCTTAATTTCCAAGGAGGTTCGCATCATGCGCGCTCGGATCGCAGCTGTGGCACTGGCGGCGGCAGGGATCACCGCCCTGGCCGCGGCTCCGGCGACAGCCGCCACCACCACGACCGGAACCGACGCCGCGGTCTGCGCCTCGGTGCTCAACCGGCCCTGCATCTCGCACCAGGCCGACGGCGAGGGCATCGTGGGCGTCGCCCAGGTCAGCGCCGACCCCGGTCAGTTGACGATGGTTCGGGTGGACGTCCGCACCCAGTCCGCCTGGGGCAGCCCGTGGGAGACGGTCGCCACCGCGACCACCGTGCAGTTCGGCTCCGCCAAGGCGGTCACCCCGCGGGTCACCGCGACCGCCCCGCGCGTGATCTGCGCGACCGCCGGCCCCGCGCTGGACGTCACCAAGCAGATCACCACCTGTACCAACCCGTTCTGACCGCGGGGCCGCCGAGGCGCCGCACCCGCCACCCCCACGCCGTCCGTACGACCGGGCAGCCGTCCGGACGGCCCGGGGGCGGGAAGCAGTGAACAGCAGGACCAACGGGGCCGTTCGGCCGGGACCTCCCCTCCCGGCCGAACGGCCCCCACCGTTCCCACCAGGCAGAAGGCGCGACAGTCGGAAGATCACCCGGGTCCGGACCCGGGTGGACCTGGGGCACCCCCACACGGCAAACTGGTCTAGACCTCGGAGGTCTAGACCTCAGACTCGCCTCAGAACGGTGGACCCAGTATGGAAATCGTGATCGTCCCTGACGCCCGTGCGGCCGGCGAACTCATCGCCGCGGCGATCACCGATCTGCTGACCGACAAGCCCGACGCCCTGCTCGGCGTGGCGACCGGCTCGACGCCGCTGCCGATCTACCAGGCCCTGGCCGAGCGGGTCCGCGACGGCCGGCTGAACGCCGCCGAGGCGCGCATCTGCCAGCTGGACGAGTACGTCGGCCTGCCCGCCGGCCACCCGGAGTCCTACCGCTCGGTGGTGCTGCGCGAGGTCGTGGAGCCGCTCGGCCTGACCGAGGAGTCCTTCCTGGGCCCGGACGGCAACGCGTCCGACATCGCCGCGGCGGCCACCGCCTATGACCGCGCGCTGGCCGAGGCCGGCGGCGTCGACCTCCAGCTGCTCGGCATCGGCACGGACGGCCACATCGGCTTCAACGAGCCCTGCTCCTCGCTCTCCTCCCGGACCCGGATCAAGACCCTCACCCGGCAGACCCGCGAGGACAACGCCCGCTTCTTCGACAGCATCGACCAGGTCCCGCACCACGTCATCACCCAGGGCATCGGCACCATCCTGGAGGCCCGCCACCTGGTCCTGCTGGCCACCGGCGACGCCAAGGCCGAGGCCGTCGCACTCTCCGTCGAGGGCCCGCTGTCCGCGGCCGTCCCCGCCTCCGCGCTCCAGCTGCACCCGCACGCCACCGTGGTGGTGGACGAGGCCGCCGCCTCCCGCCTCAAGCTCGCCGACTACTTCCGCGACACCTACGCGGCCAAGCCGGCCTGGCAGAAGCTCTGATCGTTCCGACAGTCCTGAGCGTTCCGACGGCTCCGAGCGTTCCGACGCCGTGACGGCCGGGGGGGGGGGGGGGGAGACCCCCCCCCCCCCCCCCCCCCCCCCCCCCTTCCCCCTGTTTTTCTCCCTTCCAGCCCCTCTATGGTTTTCCTCCCCCCACCACCACGAAACACAACGAAACACCTCGGCTTTTTTC
>NZ_JBVILX010000016.1:83586-129625 GCF_055580145.1 Kitasatospora sp. NPDC032121
AACGCCGAGCGGTTGTTTTTGCCCCAGCAGATGTAGGACTGCGCCTCCCCCCCCCCCCCCCCTCTCCCCTCCCCCCCCCCCCCCCCCCCCCCCCCCCCCTCCCCCCCCCCCCCCGGCCGCTTTCCAGGTGCTTCGGCGCCTGCGGAGCCGGTCGGTGTTCGCCCGCCAGGCAGCGCCGGGACGCGCCAGACCGCGTCGGGTCCTGCCGAAAGGTTTCGGCGGGGCCCGACGCGGCTGCCCGGACGCGGCCGGCAGGCGCTACTTGCAGGTGACCAGCAGGCCGAGGACGGCGCTGCAGCTGCGGGTGGCCCGGCTGGTGGCGGGCGACGGGTCGGCGGGCACCCCGGCGGTGCGGGCCACGGTGACGTCCCAGCTGCGGAGCAGCGAGAACAGGCCGACCGTGATCGAGAAGTGCCGGGTGGTGCTCGCGCCCTTGGCCAGCGGCGCGGTCAGCGCGCAGCCGAGCTTCCCTCCCGCGATCGTGCAGTCGCCGGAGGTCGCGCTCAGCCCGGCGGGCAGGTCGGCGGCGACGGTGGCCGTGGTCACCGGGTCGGGGCCCTGGCCGGTGAGGGTGACGGTGTAGTCGACCCGGCTGGAGAGCAGCCCGGTCACCGGGGTCGCGGTGAGGGCGACGCCCAGGTGGGCGGCGGGGGCGGCGTAGGTGAAGCGGTCGGCGGCGACGACGGCGCTGGTGCCGCCGGGCGCGGTGACCCGGACGTCCACCGGCCCGGTGACGGTGGTGGCGGGGGCGGTCGCGGTGCAGCTCGCCTTGGTGCAGCTGAAGGAGGTGGCGGCGCCGGCCGCGCCGAAGGTCACGCCGGTGGCGCCGGCCAGGTCGGTGCCGGTGATGGTCACCGTGGTGCCGCCCAGCCCGGAGCCGCCGTTCGGGCTGATCGCGGTCACGTCCGGCACCGGGAGCGGGAAGTTCACCACGTCGACGGCGTTGCCGGCGAAGTCGGCGAGGTAGCCGTGCCGCCCGTCGGCGGTCAGGGCCAGGCTGTACGGGCTCGCGCCCACCGGGACGGTCGCGGTGACCGTCCGGCTCGCGGCGTCCACCACGCTGAGGGTGTTGTCGGCGTAGTTGGAGACGTAGGCCGCCGCGCCGTCCGGGGAGAGGGCCACGGCGTAGGGGCCGGAGCCGACCGCGACGGTGCCGAGGACCGTACCGGCCGCGGTGTCGATCACCGCGGCGGTGGCGTCGTCGCCGTCGGCGGCCCACAGCCGGGTGCCGTCCGGGCTGAGCGCGAGGCCGAAGGCGCTGTGGCCGACCGGGACGGTGCCGCTCACCGTGCCGGTCGCGGTGTCGACCACAGTGACCGCCTTGGCGCCGGAGGCGGCGACGTACAGCCGGGTGCCGTCCGGGGAGAGGGCCAGTCCGTGCGGTTCGGCGCCGACCGGGACGGTCGCGGTCACGGTGGCGGACGACGTGTCCAGCACGCTCACGGTGCCGGCGGCGGCGTTGCTCACGTAGGCGCGGGAGCCGTCCGGGGAGAGGGCGAGGCCCCAGGGCTGGGCGCCGACCGGGACGGTCGCGGTGACGGTGTCGGTGGCGGTGTCCACGACGCTGACGGTGTTGTCCAGGTGGTGCGTCAGGTAGGCCCGGTGCCCGTCGGGCGAGACGGCCACGGCGTACGAGCCCGTCCCGGCGGTGAAGGTGCCGGAAACGGTGTTGCTCGCGGTGTCCAGCACGCTGACCGCGCCGCTGCTCTGGCTGGTCACGTAGGCGTGGCCGCCGTCCGGCGTCAGCGCGACGCCCGCCGGGTACGGCGCCACCGCCACGTGCGCGGCGACGCCCGGCGGCGGCGTGACGGCCTCGGCCGTCGCGGGCAGCGCCAGCAGCGCGGCCGTGGTCGCGGTTATCGCGGCCACGGCCGTCCGGGTACGGCGGGGTGTGCGGGCTGTTCTCACGGATCTCTCCAGCTGCTCGGCGGTACGAACGGTGCGGATGTGGTGGTGTTCGGAGCCGGGGGAAGCGTAAGAGCCGCCCTGACGCTCCGTCAGTGAGTGACCACTAATGTCGCCAACTGTTCAGATTCGATCGCAAGCACCCTCTTCGAACCGGTGTGTCGAGGGTCTCGATCGAAGTCGTGCAGAAAATTGGAGTTGGAGAGTCGCATTCGATAGCGTTTCGAACGTGAGGCTGACCAAGAGCACCGACATCGCCCTACGGATCGCCATGCGACTGGCCGTCCTGGACGAGGGCGACACCCCGACCACCCGCGAGGTGGCCGAGTCGGTCGGCGTGCCGTACACCCACGCGGCGAAGGTGGTCAGCCGGCTGCAGCACCTGGGAGTGGTGGAGGCCCGACGCGGTCGCGGCGGCGGGCTGACGCTCACCTTCGCCGGGCGGACCGGCTCGCTCGGGCTGCTGCTGCGGGAGCTGGAGGGGGTCGGCGACGTGGTCGGCTGCGAGGACGATCCGCCGTGTCCGCTGCGGGCCGCGTGCCGGCTGCGCGGGGCACTGCGGGGCGCCCAGGAGGCGTTCTTCGCGGCGCTCGACCACCTCTCGGTCGCCGATCTGGTGGCCTCCCCCACCGGTCCGGTCCTGCTCGATCTGACCACCGCACCCACCGGGACCGCCGGACCCACCGGCTGATCAGCCCACCCGGGGCCGCGTACCACCCTGCGGCCTTTAATACGCATCTCAGATACCAATAAGGAGCCGTCTGATGCTGTCCGCGAAGTCCGCCGAGGTCATCGAGGCCACCCTGCCCGTCGTGGGCGCCGCCATCGGTGACATCACCCCGCGCTTCTACGACCGGATGTTCGCCGCGCACCCGGAACTGCTGCGCGACCTCTTCAACCGGGGCAACCAGGCCAACGGCAGCCAGCGCGAGGCCCTGGCCGGCTCGATAGCCGCCTTCGCCACCGCGCTGATCGCCGACCCGGACCAGCGGCCGGACGCGATGCTCGCCCGCATCGCCCACAAGCACGTCTCCGTCGGCATCGGCAACGACCAGTACAAGATCGTCCACGAGCACCTGTTCGCCGCCATCGTGGAGGTGCTCGGCGAGGCCGTCACCCCCGAGGTCGCCGCCGCCTGGGACGAGGTCTACTGGCTGATGGCCAACGCGCTGATCGCCATCGAGGACCGGCTGCGCGCCGAGGTCGCCGCCGGCGGTGACCCGGCCGACCTGTGGCGCACCTACACCGTCGTCGCCCGCGTCCAGGAGACCGAGGCCGTCACCACCTACCTGGTCCGCCCGACCGACGGCCGTCCGGTGCCCGCCTTCCGCCCCGGCCAGTACGTCTCGGTGCGCACCGAACTGGCCGACGGCGCCCACCAGATCCGCCAGTACAGCCTCTCCGGCGGCGCCGACGGCGCGCTGCGCTTCAGCGTCAAGCGCGAGGACGGCGGCGAGGTCTCCGGCCACCTGCACGACCACCTGAAGGCCGGCGACTCCATCGAGCTGGCGCCCCCGCTGGGCGACATCGCCCTGGCCGACGGCGACGGCCCGGTGCTGCTCGCCTCCGCCGGCATCGGCAACACCCCGATGACCGCCATGCTCGACCACCTTGCCGCCACCGGCTCCACCCGGCGGATCGTCTCCGTCCACGGCGACCGCGACCAGCTGAGCCACGCCTTCCGGGCCGAGCTCGCGCAGCTCACCAGCGCGCTGCCGAACGCCACCTCGCACGTCTTCTACGAGCAGCCGCTCGGCGAGTGGCCGGCCGAGCGCACCGGCCTGGTGGACCTCTCCACCGTCGAGGTCCCGGCCGGCACCACCGCCTACCTCTGCGGCCCGCTCCCCTTCCTGCGCGCCGTCCGCGAGCAACTGCTGACCGCGGGCGTCCCGGCGGCGGACATCCACTACGAGGTGTTCGGCCCGGACCTGTGGCTCGGCGCCTGAGTCCCGGACCCCGGGCCTGAGCCCGGGCTCGGCGCCCGAGGTCCCACCGCGGCACCGGTCCGCTCGGTACGATCACGAGCGGCCCGGTGCCGCTCGGCGTCCGGCACCGTCCGTGCGCGCGTACGTCCGTACGTCCGCCGGGAGTTCGGCAGGAATTCGGCAGGAGTTCGGCAGGAGGGAGCCCGGATGCGGGTCGCGCTGTTCGCCACCTGCGTCAACGACGCGCTGTTCCCCGCCACGGCGGTGGCCACCGTCCGGCTGCTGGAACGGCTCGGCGTTGCGGTGGACTTCCCCTCCGGGCAGACCTGTTGCGGGCAACCGCAGTACAACACCGGCTACCGCAGGGCCTGCGAGCCGCTGCTCAGGCGGACGGCGAGGGCCTTCGCCGGGTACGACCACGTGGTGACGCCCTCGGGCTCCTGCGTGGCGATGGTCCGGGACAACTACCCCCGGATCGGCGCCCGGGCCGCCACCGAGGGCCGGGGCACCGAACTCGCCGACCTGGCCACCGCGCTGGTGCCCCGGGTGGTCGAACTGACCGAGTTCCTGACCGACGTGCTCGGCGTCGAGGACGTCGGCGCGTACTTCCCGCACACCGTCACCTACCACCCGTCCTGCCACGGCCTGCGCCTGCTCGGCCTCGGCGAGCGCCCGCGCCGGCTGCTGGGCGCCGTCAGGGGCCTGGAACTGGTCGAGCTGCCCGGGGCGGAGGAGTGCTGCGGCTTCGGCGGCACCTTCGCGGTCAAGAACGCGGCGGTGTCGGCCGCCATGGCCGAAGACAAGATCGCCAACGCGCTGAGCACCGGCGCCCGTGTGCTGTGCGGCGCCGACAACTCCTGCCTGCTGCACCTCGGCAGCACCCTGCGCCGCCGGGGCGCGCCGCTGCGGCCGCTGCACCTGGCGGAGATCCTGGCCAGCACCGAGGAACACCCCTGGAGGCCGTCGTGAGGCACGCGTTCCTCGGCATGCCCGCCTTCCCCGAGGCCGCTGCCGGGGCCGTACGGGACGAGCGGCTGCGCGCCAACCTGCGGCACGCCACCCACACCATCCGCGACAAACGGGCCCGGGCCGTCGCCGAACTCGCCGACTGGGCGCGGCTGCGCGCCGCCGGGAAGGCGATCAAGGACCACACGCTGCGCCACCTCGACCGCTACCTGGTGCAGTTGGAGGAGTCCGTCACGGCGGCCGGCGGCACCGTGCACTGGGCCGCCGACGCCGAGGAGGCCAACCGGATCGTCGCCGGACTGGTCAGGGCCACCGGCCGGACCGAGGTCGTCAAGGTCAAGTCCATGGCCACCCAGGAGATCGAGCTCAACGAGGCGCTGGCGGCCGAGGGGATCACCGCCTACGAGACCGATCTCGCCGAACTGATCGTGCAGTTGGGCGACGACCGGCCCTCGCACATCCTGGTGCCGGCGATCCACCGCAACCGCGCCGAGATCCGGGAGGTCTTCGCCGACCGGATGGCCTCCTGGGGCCGCCCGGCGCCCGAGGGCCTCACCGACTCCCCCGCGGAACTCGCCGAGGCCGCCCGGCTGCACCTGCGGGAGAAGTTCCTGCGCGCCGAAGTCGCCGTCTCCGGCGCCAACTTCATGGTCGCCGAGACCGGCACCCTGGTGGTGGTCGAGTCCGAGGGCAACGGCCGGATGTGCCTCACCCTGCCGCGCACGCTGATCTCCGTGGTCGGGATCGAGAAGGTCGTGCCGACCTGGCGGGACCTGGAGGTCTTCCTCCAACTGCTCCCCCGCTCCTCCACGGCCGAGCGGATGAACCCCTACACCTCGCTCTGGACCGGGACGACGGCGGGCGACGGCCCGTCCGAGTTCCACCTGGTGCTGCTGGACAACGGCCGCACCGCCGCGCTCGCCGACCGGATCGGCCGCCAGGCGCTGCGCTGCATCCGCTGCTCGGCCTGCCTCAACGTCTGCCCGGTGTACGAGCGGGCCGGCGGGCACGCCTACGGCTCGGTCTACCCGGGGCCGATCGGCGCCATCCTGACGCCCCAACTGCGCGGTACCGCGAGCCCGGTGGACGCCTCGCTGCCGTACGCCTCCTCGCTCTGCGGGGCCTGCTACGAGGTCTGCCCGGTGGCGATCGACATCCCCGAGGTACTGGTGCACCTGCGCGAGCGGGTCGCCGAGCAGGGCGGACACCCGCTGGAGCGGGCCGCGATGGCGGCCGCCGGGTTCGTGCTGGACCACCCGGCGGCGCTCACCGCCGCCGAGCGGCTGGCCGGCCGCACCCGGCGGCTGCACCCGCGCCGGCTGCCCGGGCCCGGACGGGCCTGGAGCGACACCCGGGACCTGCCGGAGGTGCCGGCCGAACCGTTCCGCGACTGGTGGCAGAGGAACCGCGGATGACCACGTCCGACCGCAACCCGCCCGAACGGCCGTCCAGCTCCCGCGAGTTGGTCCTCGGCCGGATCCGGGCCGCGCTCGGCGACACCGCCGCCGTCGCCGAACAGCCACTGCCCCGCGACTACCTGACCGCACACGTGCCGCCGGACGACCCAGCGGCGCTGCTCGACCTGCTGCACCGCAACCTGGCCGACTACCGGGCCCTGGTGCACCGCTGCCCCGAGGACGAACTGCCCCGGAGGATCGCCGGGTTGCTGGTCGAGCGGGGCAGCAGGACGGCCGTGGTGCCCGCCGGGCTGCCGCCCGCCTGGCTCACCGCGGCCGAGGCCGAGGGGATCGAACTCCTCCCGGACGACGGGACGTTGACCGCCGCCCGACTGGAAGCGGTGGACAGCGTGGTGACCGGCTGCGCGCTGGCCGTCGCCGAGACCGGGACGATCGTGCTGGACGCGGGCCCCGGCCAGGGGCGGCGGCTGCTCTCACTCGTCCCGGACCACCACGTCTGCGTGGTGCGGGCGCCGGAGCAGGTCGTCGCCTCGGTGCCGCTGGCGCTGCCCCGACTCGATCCGGTACGGCCGCAGACCTGGATCTCGGGGCCGTCCGCCACCAGCGACATCGAGCTGGACCGGGTGGAGGGGGTGCACGGGCCGCGCACCCTGGAGGTGCTGCTGGTCACGGCGCCGGGAACCGGCTCCGGGCGGGCCCTCACTCCGGCCTGAGCTCCAGGGTGCAGCACTTCGCCCCGCCGCCGCCCTTCAACAGCTCCGAGACGTCCACCGGGACGGGCTGGTACCCGTGCTCGACCAGACGGCCGGCCAGGTTCTTGGCGGCCTCCGGCAGCAGCACCCGGCGGCCGTCGGAGACCGCGTTGAGCCCGAACACCTCGGCGTCCGAGCGGTCGGCGAGGATCGCGTCCGGGTAGAGCGCGCGCAGCACCGAGCGGCTGTCGGCGTCGAAGGCCTCCGGGTAGTACATGACGTGGTCGTCGCCGAGCACCGCCAGTGCGGTGTCCAGGTGGTAGAAGCGCGGGTCGACCAGGGTCAGGCTGACCACGGGGACGCCGAACAGCTCCCCGGCCTCGGCGTGCGCGGCGCGCGAGGTGCGGAAGCCCGTCCCGGCGAGCACCCGGCGGCCCACCACCAGGTGATCGCCCTCACCCTCGTTGACGTGCCCGGCGCGGCGCACCTCGCGGTAGCCGCGCTCGCGGAACCAGGCCTGGTAGGCCTCCGACTCGGCGGCCCGCTCCGGGTGGCGGAAGGTGGCGACCAGGGCCCGGCCGTCCAGCACGGTGGCGCCGTTGGCGGAGTACACCATGTCGGGCAGGCCGGGCACCGGGTCGATCAGCTCGACGGTGTGGCCGAGCCGGCGGTACGTCCAGTAGAGCCGCTCCCACTGCCGCAGGGCGAGCGCGGTGTCGGTGGGCTGGGAGGGGTCCATCCACGGGTTGATCGTGTAGTTCACGGTGAAGTGCGTCGGCCGGCACATCAGGTAGCGCCGCGGCCGGGCGTGGCGCTCCGGATTCTGCGTGAGCATGGCTCAACCATCCTTGGATCGCGGGGAGTTCGTCGCGTGGAGTTCGGGGTTCGCGGGGCCGAACACCTTCGTTCCCAAGGCGGCTGCCCCGACGGAACCGTTCGCACACCGGACGGGCGCTCCCGGCGGTCGCACGCCCCCGCGCACCCGGCGCAGGCACCGGCGCATCGGACCGCCGGGGCCGTTCTGCGGACATCGGGTGGCTGCCGCCGGGCGCCGGGCGGCAGCCGCCGCCCGGCGCCCGGCGGAGAGGGCCGAGGAGGGCACGTGGCCCATCTCACGTGCCGCCGGGGTCACCTACGGTGGCGTAGGTCACTTGATTGGGTGAACTATCTCCTTCATGCCGAATCTCCAGGAGACCCTTGACCTCGATTCGTATGCCGCCCTCGGGGACAGCTTCACCGAGGGTCTGAACGATCCTGGCGTCGACGGCAGGTTCGCCGGGTGGGCCGACCGCCTCGCCGGGCTCCTCGCCGCCGGACGCCCGCCGGGCGCCTTCCGCTACGCCAACCTCGCGGTGCGCGGCCGACTGCTGGACCAGATCACCGCCGAGCAGGTGCCGCAGGTGCGGCGCCTCCAGCCCGACCTGGTCACCTTCTGCGCCGGCGGCAACGACATCCTCCGGCTGGGCGCCGACCCGGACGAGGTCGCCGAGCGCTTCGAGGCCGCCGTCGTCCAACTCACCGAGAACGCCGGAACGGTGCTGATCTGCACCGGCTTCGACACCAAGGACGTGCCGCTGCTGAAGCACCTGCGCGGCAAGATCGCCACCTACAACGGGCACATGCGCGCCGTCGCCGACCGCAACGGCTGCAAGGTGGCCGACCTGTGGTCGCTGCGCGCGGTGCAGGACCGCCACGCGTGGAGCGAGGACCGCCTGCACCTGTCCCCCGAGGGCCACCAGCGGGTCGCCCTGCTGGCCGCCCGCTCGCTGGGCCTGCGCACCGAGCAGGACCCGGAGGCCCCGTGGCCGAACGCCCGCGCGCTCAGCCCCGCCGACCAGCGGCGGGAGAACATCCAGTGGGCCCGTGAGCACCTGCTGCCCTGGGTCGGCCGGCGTCTGCGCGGCGAGTCCTCGGGCGACCACCTCGAGCCCAAGCGACCGGAGCTGCTTCCGCTCTGACACTCCGTCAGGACGGTCGGATCGGGCGGCTTCCCGCTCAGGCGACTCCCGCTCCACCGGCTGCTGCGACCCGTGAGGTCCGCAGCAGCCGGTGGAGCAGGCCCGCACAGCCCGCGCCGACCAGGTACCAGAGCAGGTCCGGCGGGTTGAAGGTCGAGCCCAGCACCAGCCGGACCGCCGTGCTGTGCCGCCCCCAGGCGTCCGGCAGACCGGTGAGCTGGAACAGCTCCACGGCCCAGCTGAGCGCGGCGGCCAGCAGGGCGGCCCGGCCGGGGCGCACCCTCGGCACGGCCAGCACCAGCAGGGCGTACAGCAGGACGGTGTAGAGCGCGTCCCCGGCGCACTTGGCGAACTCCCCGCCCAGCACCGCCCGCACGCCCAGCCCGGCCACCACCGTCAGCACGGCGGCGCACCCCGCCGCCAGGCGCGTACGCCGGTGCGCCCGAAGACCGTTCCCCCCGAGATCGTTCACCCGCACCACGCTACCCGGCACCTCCCCTCCCTCGAACGCACGCTGCCCCAGGGGCCTTCGCCCTCTCCGCCGCGCCCGCGCCCCACGCACTCCTCGCCGCCCCCACACACCGCACACCGCACACCGCACACCGCACACCGCAAGCGGACCGCCCTCCCCCGGAACCACCACGCCACCCCGTACGTCCATCCCCCCGAACGAACGTCCGCGCAGGTCGCGGGCGGGGTGAGGACCGGAAGGGACGGGCTGGGACAGTGGCGCACGTGGGTGGGGCCGAGGTGGTCGAGGCGCAGTCGGGGCCGACGGCGGGGCGGGACGAGCGGACCCGGCGCGGGTTCGCGGTGGCCGGGTTCGCCTCGGCGCAGGACGGGCGGGCGCGGGAACGCGGCAAGGAGCTGCGGACGCGGGTGCCCCGGGAGCGGCACGCGGAGTTCACGCCCGCGCCCGACCGGCCGACGGCCGTGACCGCGCTGGAGGCCTCCAACACCGGCCGAATAGCCCGGCTGGTGCCGATCCGGGTCGGCCGGATGGCCGCGACCCCGTTCGCCTTCCTGCGCGGCTCGGCCGGACTGATGGCCGCCGATCTCGCGGGCACCCCGGTGACCGGGGTGAACGCGCAGCTCTGCGGGGACGCGCACGCCGCGAACTTCGGCCTGTACGGCGATGCGCGCGGCCAGATCGTGCTGGACATCAACGACTTCGACGAGACCGTCCGCGGCCCCTGGGAGTGGGACCTCAAGCGGCTCGCCGCCAGCCTGGTGCTGGCCGCCCGGGAGACCGGGGCGAGCGAGGCCACCGCGCGCGAGGCCGCCCAGCACGTGGCGGGCTCCTACCGCCGGACCGTGCGCACGCTCGCCAAGCTCCCCGGACTGGACGCCTGGAACGCCATCGCGGACGAGCAGTTGGTCTCCTTCGCCGAGGCGCACGACCTCGCCGAGGTGCTGCGGAAGGTCGGCGCGAAGGCGCTCGGCAACACCAGCGCGCGGTTCGCCGCCCGCAGCACCACCCGGACCGCGGACGGCGGTTGGCGCTTCACGGCCGCTCCCCCGGTGCTCACCGAGGTGACCGACGCGACCGCCCGCGCCGTCGCCCACGCGCTCGGCCCGTACGTCAAGACGGTGCCGGCCGAGGTGCGCACCCTGCTGTCCCGCTACCGGGTGCAGGACGTGGCGTTCCGGGTGGTGGGCACCGGCAGCGTGGGCACCCGCTCGTACGTGGTGCTGCTCACCGACCACCGCGACCAGCCGCTGGTGCTGCAGGTGAAGGAGGCCCGTCCGTCCGTGCTGCTGCCGTACCTGCCGGCCGGGGCGCAGTCGGAGCCGGACGGGCACGAGGGCCGCCGGGTGGTGCTCGGCCAGAAGCACATGCAGGTGGTCAGCGACACCCTGCTGGGCTGGACGACGGTGGACGGACTCCCGTACCAGGTACGGCAGTTCCGTAACCGCAAGGGCAGTGTCGACCCGGCCGCGCTGCAGCCCTCGCAGTTGGACGACTACGCCCGGATCACCGGTGCCCTGCTGGCCCGGGCGCACTCGCACACCGTCGACCCGGGCCTGCTGGCCGGGTACTGCGGCAAGAGCGAGGCGCTGGACGAGGCGGTCGCCGCCTTCGCGGTGGCCTACGCGGACCGCACCGAGGCCGACCACGCGGACCTGCTGACGGCGGTGCGCAACGGGCGGCTGCCCGTCGAGCACGGCGTCTGATCCGCCCGGCCCCTGGCGGCTCAGCGGGCGGCCCCGGCGGTTCAGCGGGCCAGGAACGGCGCCACCGCGGCGACGAACTCCGCCGGCCGGGCCGCGTGCACCAGGTGCCCGGCCTCGACGGTGACCAGGCGGCAGTCCGGGATCAGCCGGGCGAGTTCGGCGATCCGCTCCTGCGGGATGTGGCTGGCCGGGCCGCCCGCCACCGCCAGCGTGCGGGCGGTGATCCGGGCCAGGCCCGCCCGCCAGGCCGGGTCGGGGTCGTCGAGCTGGGCCCGGACCGCCCGGACCATCGCCCAGTCGAAGTGCACGTCCGGGTCCGGGTCCTCGGGCAGCGCGCTCGCCGGGCGCGGGTACAGCGCGGGGATGTCCTCCAGGACCAGCCGGTCGATCCGCTCCGGCGCGGCCTGGGCGAGCAGGTAGGCGACGGCGCCGCCCATCGAGTGGCCGACCAGGTCGACCCGGGCGAGGCCGAGGGCGTCGAGGAAGGCCCGCACGTCGTCCCGCATCGCCTCCAGGGAGTAGGAGGCGGTGCGGGAGCTGTCGCCGTGGCCGCGCAGGTCGAGCGCGTACACGCGGTGGGCGGGGGCGAGGTCCGGCAGGACGGTGTCCCAGTCGGCGGCGCGTTCGCCGAGGGCGTGCAGCAGTACCAGCGGCGGTCCGCCTGGCCGTCCGCTCTCGCGGTAGGCGAGCGTCGCTCCGGGCAGGTCCACGGTCCGGTTCCGTACGTCGGTCATGCCCGCCACGGTACGGGCCGGTCTCGGCTAGCGGACCGGCGTTCGCCCTCGGCTCACCGCGACCGGTTCGTCCTCGCGCTGCTCCCGCGCCGCGGCCCGGCCGGCGAACACCGAGGTCAGGACGGCGAGTCCGGCCACCGCGGCGCACACCACGCTCGCCGTCAGGTAGGCGGAGCGGTGCCCGCCGCCGCCGGCGGTCTCCCGCAGGTAGACCCCGGACAGCGCCGAGACCGCGACGGCCGCCGCGATCCGCTGGGCCATCTGCAGGATCGCCCCGCTCACCCCGGCCGCCTCGGCCGGCGCGTGGCGCAGCACGTACGCCTGGTTGGTGGAGCCCATCAGGCCGATCGAGGCGCCGCCGAGCAGTTGCAGCAGCGCCAGCAGCCAGGGCAGGACGGCGACGGACGCCCAGTGCGCGAGCAGCCCGCTGAGCAGTATGGCGAGCGCGGAGCCGGCCATCGCGGCGGTGACGGTGCGCCGGCCGTGGCGCTGGACGACCCGCCAGGCCAGCGCGGAGGCCACGCCCATCGCCACGGCGGAGGGCAGCGCGACCAGCGCGGCTCCCATCGGGGAGAGGCCGAGGCCGTCCTGGAGGAACATGGTCAGGACCAGCGAGGCGGCCAGCGAGGAGCCGAACTGGGCCATCGCGGTGGCCGTCCCGAGCGCGTACGGTGCGGAGCGGGTGAGGGCCGGGTGGATCAGTGGCCGGCCGCCGGCCCGGGCGTAGCGGCGCTGCCACCAGGCGAGCGCGCCGAGCAGCAGCAGGGCGGCGGCGGCGAAGGCGAGCCAGCCGGTCCAGCCGGGCGGCCGGACGAAGGGCAGCATCAGGGCCAGGGTGAGCGCCGCGACCAGCAGCAGCCCGACGACGTCGAGGTTGGCGTTCCGCGCGCTGGGGCGGGGTTTCGGCAGGTGACGGGCCGCCAGGGCGACGGTGGCCAGGCCGAAGGGGACGTTGAGCAGGAAGGTCAGCCGCCAGCCGTGCTCGGGGCCGGCCAGGGCCAGTACCGCGCCGCCGATCGGCGGGCCGAGCGCGAAGGCGAGGCTGCCGGTGACGGCGTACATGCCGAGGGCACGGGCCCGCAGCTGTCCGTCGAAGACGTCCTGGAGGGTGCCGATCATCTGGGAGTTGACCAGGCCGGCGCCCGCGCCCTGCACCAGCCGGGCGGCGATCAGCACGCCGGGTTCGGTGGCGGTCGCGGAGACCAGGCTGACCAGGGTGAACAGGGCGAGGCCGGTGACGAAGAACCACTTGCGGCCCCTGACGTCGCCGAGCCGCCCGCCGGGGATCAGTGCGAGGCCGAAGGCGAGCGAGTAGCCGGCGACGATCCACTGGAGGTCGGCGGGCCCGGCGTGCAGGGTCTCGCGCAGGGCGGGGATGGAGGTGTTGAGGACGGACTGGTCGAGCAGCGTCGTGAAGCCGCCCGCGACGCAGACCAACAGGACCCGGCGCCCGGCGGCGTCGAAGCGCTCCTTGGGCTGCTGGGACTTCCCGGACCCTTCGGGGGCCCTGCTCCTCCCGGGCTCCTCGGCTATCGGGCCGGTGGCGGCGCTCACGGTTCGACCACCACCAACGCGTACCGGGCCTCGCCAGGGCCGAGGCTGCGGAAGCGGTTGGTGGCGCCGACGTAGCGCAGGCAGTCGCCGGGGCCCAGGGGCTGCGGTTCGCCGTCCACCGTCAGCTCCAGGTTCCCCTCGAACAGCCAGAGGTGGTGCTCCCGGCCGGGCGGGCAGGCCCGGTCGTAGGCGATGTCCGCGCCGGCCGGCAGCCGGCCCTCGATGATCTCCGCCCGCAGCGAGCCGTGCGGCGGCGAGACCGACCGGCGGACGAACCCGGTCGTCCCGTCCCGCCAGACCTGCTGCTCCCCGGCGCGCACCAGCCGGTCCGGGCCTGACTCCACCTCGGCCAGCAGCCGCGACATGGTCCGCCCGTACACGGCGCACAGCCGCCCGAGCAGCGCGGCCGTCGGACTGACCTCCGCCCGCTCCACCCGTGACAGCGTCGACCGGCTGACGTCCGCCAGCCGGGCCAACTCCTCCAGGGTCCACCCGTGTTCCAGCCTCAGCTCGGCGAGCCGCTGTGCCAGCCGCTCGTCGGCGGCCGTGTCGATTCCCATATTCGTGATGCTATCCCGGATCTGAGATCCACTCACCGGGCGAGGGCCGCCGGATCCGTCTGCCCGGAACCTCAGGAGTGACGCGATCCCCGGAACCCCAGGAGGGGTGGGCGACCGTCGTCCCGCTCGAAGCCGCGGCTTGACGGGGCCTCGGCCCGCGAGGGGCGCCGATCATATGATGTGCGCCGAATCGTGGCCGGTCGGCGGCCCGTGAGGCGAGGGGGACCAGCGTGTTCGGCATCATCAGACCGTGTAGGCATCGATTGTCCGAGCGCCTGCAGACCTCGTGGATGGCCCACCTGTGCGGGCTCTGCCTCGCGCTGCGGGACGACCACGGGCAGCTCGCCCGGACGGCGACCAACTACGACGGTCTGATCATCTCCGTGCTGGTCGAGTCCCAGGCCGCCCGGGAGGACTCCTCCTGGCGCCGCACCGCCGGGCCCTGCCCGCTGCGCGGCATGCGGACCGCCTCCGTCGCCAAGGGCGAGGGCGCCCGCCTCGCCGCCGCCGTGTCCCTGGCACTCGCCTCGGTCAAGATCCGCGACCACGTCGAGGACCGTGACGGCGTCTTCGCCCGCCGCCCGGTCGCCGCCGGGGCCCGGGCCGTCACCCGGCGCTGGGACCGGAAGAGCGCGGGCAGCGCCTCGATCGTCGGCTTCGACACCGCCGTACTGCTCGACGCGGCCTCCCGGCAGGGCGAGCTGGAGCGCTCGCTGCGACCCGGCGGCTCCGTCCTGCTGGTCACCGAGCCCACCGAGACCGCCACCGCGGCCGCCTTCGCACACACCGCCGTGATCGCCGGGCGCCCCGGAAACGCCGCCCCGCTCGCCGAGGCCGGGCGGCTGTTCGGCCGGCTCGCCCACCTCCTGGACGCCGCCGAGGACCAGGCCGCCGACGCGGCCTCCGGCGCCTGGAACCCGCTGACCGCCACCGGGACCGACCGCGCCGAGGCCGAGCGGCTCTGCCGGGACGCCGTGCACGGCATCCGGCTCGCGCTGGGCGAGGTCGAACTGACCGACCGCGCGCTGGTGCACGTCCTGCTCGCGCACGAGACCGAGCGCGCGGTGGAGCGGGTCTTCGGCCCGGCCCGGCACGGGGCGAGCTGCCGCCGTCCGGCCTCGGCCGGCGATGCCGCGACCACGGGTGCGGCGGGCGGCACCACGGGCGAGCACCCGCACCAGGCTCCGCCGCGGGAGACGCCCCCCGGCCAGGCGCCGGTCCCGCCGTGGGTGCCGCAGGGCCCCGGCTTCACCCCGCCCGGCGAGAAGCCGCCGAACCCGCGCAACCTGCTCGCCGGGTGCGCCGTGTGGGCGCTGATGGCCTGCAGCTGCCAGTTGCTCTGCTGCGACCACAACGACCCGTTCAGCCGCGAGCGCCGCGAGGGCTTCTGCCAGCGGCACGACTGCGACTGCCCCGACTGCGACTGCTCCGGCTGCTGTGACTGCTGCAACTGCTGCGACGGGGACTGCTGCGGCGGGTGCGACTGCGGGTGCGACTGCTGACGCGGTCGGCCGGTCAGCCCCTCCGGGCGGCGTCGGCCTCCCGCTCCTGACCGGCCGCCACCGGCCCGGGGTGCCCCCGCAGCACCCCGGGCCGGTCCGCGTTCCGGTCCTGCCCCGCCTCGCCGCGCCGCCAGAGCGGCAGGACGGCCACCGGCATCACCGCCGGCGGGCACAGCTCGGCGCACTCAGGCATCGCGGCCCGCCGCCTTCCGGTCCACCGCCAGCGAGTCCTCCAGCCGCGCCAGCAACTGCCGGAACCGCTCGGTGTCCTGCTCCGTCATCCGCCCCTCGGGCAACGCCCCCGGCCACTCGGCCACTCTCTCGTCCATGGGCCCGAGGCTAGGCGGCGACGATCAATGGGAGATAAACGCGTGTTGACGCGAAATGTGCTTGCCCGGTGCGGTCCGCCCCGACCGCAGGGCGGTTGTCCGGGGCGGCCGGGCGAGGGGCTACCGGGCCGTCGTCGCCTCCAGCAGCAGCCGGGCCGCGCTCCATGAACCGGCCGCACACCGAGCACAGCCGCTCCGACGCGCAGTCGGCGCTGCGCCCGTGGTCGGTCAGCGCGAACTGCGGCACGTCGCCCTGCCAGGGCGTGATCGCCGGCACCGGGTAGCCCCGCCCGTCCCGGGGCCGCGCCCCCACGTCGTCGGGCACCGGCGCGGGTTCGAATCGCACGCCCCCATCGGCACCAGGGACGGCCCGCGCGGGTCGACCCCGGCCGCCGGGGCGGGTGCCGCTACTCCTCGCCCTCCTGAGCGAGCATCACCTTCCGCAGCAGGTCGGCCAGGGTGCGCCGCTCATCCTCGGACAGCACTCCGAGCAGCCGCCGTTCCTCCCGGCCCACCACCTCCAGGGCCTCCTGCCAGGCGGCGCGCCCGGCCTCGGTCAGCACGATGTCGACCTTCCGGCGGTCCTCCGTGGACGGCGTGCGCAGGACGAAGCCGCGGCGCTCCAGGGTCTCCAGCCGGCCGGTGACCGAGGCCGGGGCGAGGTTGAGGTCGGCCCGCAGGTCGGAGGGGGCGGCGTGGCCGCCGCGCCCGGCGAGCACGTGCAGGGTGTCGAACTCGTGCTTGTGCAGGCCGTAGTCGGCGACGCCCTGTTCGCGGACCCGGCCGAGGTGGCGGGTGAGCCGGGACATCCGGGTCACGGAGGCCTCGATGTCCGGGTCGAGGCCGGGCAGCACCGGCTGCCAGCGGTCGACGTGACCGTCCGTCCAGTCGCGGGACGCGGCGGGCTTCTCGGTTGGGCGCTCGGGAGGATGCTCGGCCATGCGAGGAGTCTACAAACCACCACAGAAACGACGGCGTCAAAATATTCGTTGCCGAAATTTCGCTACCGAAATACAGTGCGATGCGTGACACGACACCCCCTGCACCTGAGCGGCTTCCGCCTGCTCTTCATCGGCCGGACGGTCTCCACCCTCGGCGACGCCGCGGTCCCGGCCGCCCTGGCCATCGCCATCACCCGCGCCACCGGCTCCTCCGCCGCACTCGCCCTGGTCCTGGGCTGCGCGATGGTGCCCAAGCTGCTCCTGCTGCCGGTCGGCGGGGTGATCGGGGACCGCTACAACGCCCGCCTGGTCGCCCTCGCCACCGACCTCGTCCGGGCCCTCGCCCAGCTGTTCGTCGGCCTCGAACTGCTCGGCGGACACCCGAGCCTGCCGCACATCGCGGCCGCCTCGGCCGTCGGCGGCATCGCCTCCGCCTTCGCCATGCCCACCGCCTCGCCACTGGTCGCCGCCACCGTCCGGGGCGAGCTGCGGCTGCGCGCCAACGCCCTGCTCGGCACCGCGACCGGAGCCGCCCGACTCGGCGGACCGGCGCTCGCCGGCCTGCTGGTGTACACCACCGGGCCCGGCTGGGCGTTCGTGCTGGACGGCGCGTCCTTCGCGCTGAGCGCCGCGCTGCTCTCCCGCCTGCGCGTCGACCACGTGCCCGCCGAGCCGCGCTCGCTGCGCCGGAACCTCGTCGAGGGCTGGAGCGAGGTGCGCTCCCGGGACTGGTACTGGACCAGCCTGATCGCCCACGGGGTGTGGAACGGCGCGAGCGCCGTGCTGCTCACCCTCGGCCCGCTGATCGCCGCCACCCGGCTCGGCGGGGACGGCGCCTGGGTGGCGCTGACCCAGGCGGGAGCGGTGGGCCTGCTGGTCGGCTCGCTGATCGCCGGACGGCTGCGGCCCCGCCGCCCGGTCCTGGTCGGAAACCTCGCCCTCGCGCTGTTCGGGCTGCCGCTGATCGCGCTCGCCCTCCCGGCCCCGGCGCCGGTCGCGGTGGCCGCGCAGGCGGTGGCGATGGCCGGGCTGGGCTTCCTCAACCCGCTCTGGGAGACGGTGGTCCAGCAGGACTTCCCGCCGGGGACGCTGGCCCGGGTCACCTCGTACGACTGGCTGCTCTCGCTGGCCGCCGCCCCGATCGGGTACGTCCTGGCGCCGCTGGCCGCCGACGCCTGGGGCGAGCGGACGCCGCTGCTGGCGACGGCGGCCCTGGTGACGCTGTGCTGCGCGGGCACGGCGGCGGTACCCGGCGTCCGGCGGTACGGCGCCCGGGCGGCGGCCGGAGCCGAGCCCGTGACCGCACCCGGGCCGGTGGCCGTCCGGCCACCGGCCCGGGATCGGAACCCGGCGCGGACCCAGGCCGAGGCCCAGCCCCAGGCCGAGGCTCAGCCCCAGGCCGGGGCTCGGGCCGGGATCAGGTCCTGATCGCCGCGGGTCAGTTCCAGATGCCGGTGATGTCGGCGGCGGAGGCCGCGTTGCCCGCGTGGCCGGTGGTGCCGGCCAGGTCCTCCAGGGTGCGCAGCACGTTGTAGTGGTTGTAGGTGGTGGAGCTGCTGCTGCCGGGCGTCACGTGGGCACCGTAGACCACGGTCGGGATCCGGTTGCCGGACAGCGAGTTGTCCTCGTCGAAGGTGACGACCAGCAGGCTGTTGTGGGTCTGCGCCCAGGCGGCGTACGCCCCCAGGTTGTTCTTGATCCAGGTGTCGCCGGTGCCGACCGAGCAGTCGTGCATGTCGCTGCAGAGGTTCGGCACCACGAAGGAGACGTTCGGCAGGGTGCTGTAGTCGGCCGGGAACTGGGCGAAGGTCTTGGCCGAGTTGAGCGGCACGTTGCCGAAGCCGAACCAGGGGTTGTGCTTCTGCGCGTACTTGCCGCTGCTGCACACGGTGCTGCCCTCGCTGGGCAGGGTCTCGTTGTAGCTGGCCCAGGTCTTGCCGGCGGCGATCACCTCGGACGCCAGGTTGGCGCTCTGGAAGCCGCCGACCTTCACGCAGCTGTCGTCGACCCGGCCCTGGGTGGAGCCGGAGAACAGCGCGTAGTAGTTCGGCTCGCTCGGGTGGGTGATGCCGTACGACTGGGTGAGGTTGGCGCCGCCCGCGATCAGGGTGTTGTTGAGGTACGGCGCACTGCTGCTGCCGACGACCTGGGAGTAGGCGTGGTTCTCCATCACCACCACGACGATGTGGTCGGGCGTGGGCAGGGCCGCCGCCTGCGCGGTGGTGGCGGTCGCCGCCCAGAGGCCGGCGGAGGCGGCCAGCAGAGCGACGGCGGAGCCGATCGCGGTCGCGGTGCGACGGGAGCGGGGGCTCATGGCTTTCATGGACGAAGTCATGACAATTCCTCGGGTGGGAGACGGCCCGGTGAGCGGGCCCGGGACGGGAGGTGCCTGCCGCCGGGATGCGGCGTTCCGGTGCGGCGCCTGGGGTGCGACCGGCGAGAAAGGCGCCCGAACAGCATGGGGCTCCGCCGCCGACATGGGTAGGCGGCGGCAGGTGAAACCTTGGCCCCGGCGTGGGAAACGGACGGTGAGACCGGTCGGACCCCCCGCTGACAACGGAGAATGCGGGCGAATCGGTTCACATTGCCACCGGCCGCCGGGACGGTGATAGTGATCTCCGAACGACGCGGTCCGACACCGCGTCAGCTGACGAGAGAGCCGAGGAACATGGCGATGACCAGCCTTCTGCGTCCGCTCGCGGTGGCCGCCGCCGGCGCCGTCCTCGTGGCGACCGGCGCCCTGCCCGCCGCGGCGGCCGGCCGGGACACCACCGACGCGACCGCCCCCGACCTCGCCGGCGTGCGCGCCGCCCTGGAGGCCACCACCGCGGCCGGTGCCCCGGGCGCCTTCGCGGTGATCCGCGACCACGGCACCATCGACCGGACCCGCTCGGTGAACGTCGGCCTGGCCGACCTGGACGGGACCCCGATGAACTCCTCGTGGAGGTTCCGGGTCGGCAGCAACAGCAAGATGTTCACCGCCGTTCTCGTGATGCAGCTGGTGGAGGAGGGCCTTATCGACCTCGACCGGCCGCTGCGCGAGTACCTGCCCGACGGCACCCTGCCGGAGGGCTGGACCATGACGGGCCGCCAGGTCATGGAGCACCGGGCCGGGATCTTCGACCACACCGACGACCTGCTGGAGCAGGCCGGCGAGGAGACCACCAGCGCGTTCGAGGCGCGCATCCGCACCACCGTGTACGACCCGCGCGAGCTGGTGGCGATGTCCGTCAAGCACGGCGTGCAGTACACCCCCGGCACCCGCTACTCCTACTCCAACACCGACTTCGTGCTGATGGGCCTGGCGGTCGAACACCTCACCGGCCGGCCGTTCCCGGAGGTGCTGAACGAGCGGATCATCCAGCCGCTCGGCCTGCGCAGGACCTCCTTCGTGGTGCCCGAGCAGGCGATCCGCGGCGCCCACGTCACCGGCTACCTCACCAACGACGACCGGACGAAGCCGCTCCTGGACTCCACCGAGCAGACCGGCTCCTGGGTGTGGAGCGCCGGGGCCGTCATCTCCACCGCCGAGGACCTCGACCGCTTCCTCGCCGCGCTGACGGCCGGCGGCAGCGGCGGGCTCGTCTCGGACGCCTCGCTCCGGCAGATGACCGCCGCCCTGCCCACGCCCACCGCGAAGATCTCCTACGGCCTGGGCCTGCGCCGCATCTCGCTCTCCTGCGGGGACGTGTACGGGCACGGCGGCATCGTGCAGGGCTTCAACAGCCAGTCCTTCACCACCCCGGACGGGCGGCGCAGCGTGGTGGTCTTCGCCAACGCCTCCAACAACGGCTCGGTGACGCAGGGGCTGATGAACACCCTGGAGCCGGCCTTCTGCGGCAAGCGGCCCGCCGCCGAGTCGCGGACGGCGTTCGCACCGGCGTCGGCGCCGGCCGCCGACCCGGCCTCGGCACCGGTGAACTCGCTGCCGGTGGTGGAGGACACCAGGATCTGACACCGGCCGCTCAGCCGGTGTGCCCGCGCCCGGTACGACCGGGAGCGGGCACACCGGTCGGTGCCGGTCAGTGCAGGTCAGTGCCGGGCACTCGCCGAGCGGGGTCCTTCCGCGCTCAGGTCGGTGAGCGCCTCGGTGAGCAGCTCGCGGGCCTCCTCGGCGCGGCCCTGCTCGATCAGCGCGGTGCCCAGTTCGGTCAGCGTCTTGGTCATGCTGTCCGGGCGGCCCACCGCCTCGAAGTGCAGCAGGGCCTGCCGGTAGGCCTTCTCGGCGGCCGGCCACCGCTTCAACGCCGCCCGGTCCAGGCCGAGTTCGTGCGCGGTCATGGCCGCGAGCAGGTGGATCAGCGGCGAGGACCAGCGCTCCACCAGCTCCAGCGCCCCGGCCAGCGCCCGCCGGCGCGACTCCACCGCCTCCTCCGCCCGGCCGGACTCCCGCAGGCAGTTGGCGGCGCCCCGCAGGGTGACCAGCCGGCCGATCATCGCCGAGCGGCTGGGCACCTCGGTGAAGGCGTCCGCCGCCCGGTGGAAGGCGTCGGTCGCCTCGCGGTGCCGCTGGAGGTAGCGCAGGCCCGAGGCGAGGTAGGTGAGCGCCCAGCCCTCCTGCTCCCGGTCACCGACCGCGCGGGCCAGCTCCAGTCCCTCGGCGGCCAGTTCGATGCCGCGCTGGTAGCGGTGCAGGCAGGTGACGTGCGTCCAGGCCAGGTAGTTGACGTGCACCGCCTCGACCCGCCGGTCCCCGATCGCCCGGGCGGCGTCCGCCGAGAGCTGGAACACCTCGGCCCAGATGCCCCAGCTCAGCAGCCGGTCCGAGAACCAGTGCATCGCCTCGGCGGTGTCCACCACCTCCCGGTACCGGCCGGCCCGCTGCGCCTGGTGCAGCGCCGCCAGCCACTCCGGGTGCTCGTACTCCAGCCAGGCGGCCGCCTCGGTGAGGTACGCGGGTGCCGGGCCGTCGGTGCCGGTCCCGGCCGTGGCGTGGTCCGGGTCGAACCGCAGTCCGTAGTCGGCCGCCCGGCCGAGGATCCAGCGGCCGGCCCGGGTGCGGACCTCGGCCAGCTCCTGGGGCGTCTCGTCGGCGGCCAGCCGCTCGCCCGCGTAGAGCCGCACCAGGTCGTGCAGGCGGTAACGGTCCGGGGTGGCGGCCCGCACCAGTCCGGCGTCAACGAGCTGCTCCAGCACCAGCTCGGTGCGGGCCGCCGACCGGCCCGCGTAGGCCGCGGCGATCTCCGCGGTGAAGTCCTGGCCGGCCGTCAGGGCGCAGCGCCGCAGGACGAGCTGCGACTCCTCGGGCAGCCGCCGGTAGGACAGCTCGAAGGCCGGACGGACGGCCAGGTCGCCGGTCTCCAACAGGTCCAGCCGGTTCTCCTCCGCGGCGAGCTGGCGCACCAGGTGGGCGACCGGCTGCTGCGGGCGGGCGACCAGGCGCTGCCCGGCGATCCGCAGCGCGAGCGGCAGGTAGCCGCAGAGCCTGGCCAGCTCGGCCGTGGCGTCGGGGGCGGCCTCGATCCGTTCCCGGCCGGCAATCCTGGCCAGCAGGCCGGCCGCCTCGACCGGGGAGAGCACGTCCAGGTTCAGCCGGTGCACCGACTCCAGGCCGGGCAGCACGTTGCGGCTGGTCACGATGGTCACGGCCGGGCCCGAACCGGGCAGCAGCGGGCGCACCTGGCCCTCGTCGGCGGCGTTGTCCAACACCAGGACGAGCCGCCGCTCGCGGACCAGCGCCCGGTAGAGGCCGGCCCGCTCCTCCGTCCCGGCGGGCACCGCGGCATCGGCGACGCCCAGGGCGCGCAGCACCTGGCCGAGCGCGTCCCGGGCGGACAACGGCTGCGTGGACATGCCGCCGAGGTCCAGGGAGAGCTGGCCGTCCGGGAACCGCGGCGCCAGGGCGTGGGCGGCGTGCAGCGCGAAGGAGGTCTTGCCGAGACCGGGCTGACCACTGACCAGCACCACGCGCGGGTGGGCCGGGTGCTCGTCCTGCGCCAGTCCCGCCAGCAGGGCGAGGGCGTCCTCGCGGGCGGTGAAGTCGGCGATGTCGCGGGGCAGCGCGAGGGCGCTCTGGCCGGCCTCGGCGGAGGCCACGGACGGGGCGTCGGCCGTACTCCGCGCTTCAGCCGCGCTCCGCGCTTCGGCCGCACTCGGAGTGTCGGCCGCAGTCGGGGCCGAGGCGGCCGTGCGCGGGGCGGACCGGCGGGACCGGGCGGGGCTCGCGGCAGGTGTGAGGGCCTGCCGCGCCCCGCGCGGACGTCCGGACTGCGCGGCCCCGTCCAGCGCCCGCGCCTGCGCGTCGTCCAGACCGAGCGCCTCGGCCAGGGCCCGTACGGTGCGGCGCTGCGGTCCGCGGGTGCGGCCGCGCTCCATGTCGCCGAGGGCGCGCAGACTGACCCCAGCGGCCGCGGCGAGTTCCTCCTGGGTCAGGCCCGCCGCCACCCGGTGCCCGGCCAGCAGACGGCTGAACTCGTTCGCGTCCGTGCCCGTGCCGCCCCCGGCCGCCATGCCCCGCCCCCACTCGCTCGATCCCGCTCAGTTCCGCACTTCTGCCTGGAGTCGCCTCCGGCGGTTTCGTTCCAGGCAGAAGTATGCCCCGGTGGCCGGGTTCCTCCTACTCGGCCCGATCCGAGGGCATCCTCCCAGGTCAGGAGGGTCCGGCGGGGACGGGACGGAGGAACGCGGGCGGTTCCAGGTCGGGCGAACCGCCGGTAGTTCCGCCTGTGGTTCCGCCGACCGATCGGCGGTTTCCGCCGCCGGCGGCGGCCGACGGACCGGAGCGGAGTTCGACGACACGCCCCTACGCGAGCCGCCTCGCCTCCGCGCCCTCGGCCGTGCGGCCGAGGGCGTCCAGCAGGTCGGCGAGGAGGGTGTGGGAGCGGGTTTCTAGGGCCGGGTCGCCGACGGTGCGGCCGAGGGCGACGGCGAGTCGGGCTGTGGAGAGCGCGGCGTCCCGGCGGCCGAGGGCGTGCAGGGCGCGGGCCCGGCTGTGGGTGGCGAGGACGGCCTCGGCACCGCCGGAACGGGCGGTGGCGGCGCGCACCGCCTCGTCGGCGTGGCGCAGGGCGGGCTCGGGGTCGCCGGCCAGGACCAGCGCGTCGGCGAGGTCGGTGAGCGCGCGCACCAGCAGGTGGTCGGTGGCCGAGGTACGGGCGGTGGCCACCAGGTCGCCCAGCATGGGTACCGCGCGCTCGTACCGGCCGGCCCGCAGCAGGGCGGCGGCCACCCGGCTGCGGCAGTGGTGGCGCAGGGCCCGGTCACCGGCCAGGTCGGCGGCCGCGAGGGCTCGTTCCAGCTGGTCGGCGGCGGTGCGGTGGGCCGCGCGGTCGACGTGCAGGACGGCGAGGTCGGTGGCGAGCCGGGCGATCGCCGCCTCGTCCCGGTCCGCGTGCGCGGCGCGCAGCCCGGCCTCGGCCACGGCCCGCCAGTGCGTCCGGTCGTGGTCGGTGGTCTCGTACAACCGACAGGCCCGGTGGGCGAGTTGCCAGGCCGCGGTGGGCCGGTCCTGCTGCTCGGCGCAGAGCACCACCGCGCGCAGGGCGCTCTCCTCGCGGCGGAACCAGTCCTCCGCCCGGCCGCCGGCCGCCGTGCCCTCGGACGTCCAGCCGGCGGTGGCGTCGAGGTAGTGGGCGATCAACCGGTCGAGCGCCAGGAACCGTTCCTCGCAGGCGAGTTCGGAGGCCCGCGCGGCGGCGTGCCGGCGGACCAGCTCGCGCCGGGCGTAGCGGCCGGGGCCGGTCTCCTCCAGCAGGTGCACGGCGTCGAGCCGGGTCAGCAGGGTGCGGGCGGTGGCGGGCGGGAGGTCCGCGAGGGCGGCGGCGGTGTCGGTGCCGATCTCGGCGCCGGGGTGCAGACCGAGCAGGGTGAACAGCCGGGCGGCGTCGGGGGCCAGGGTGCGGTACGTCCGGTCCAGCGCGGCGGTGAGGCCGAGCGGGCCGCGCGTGGCGCCGGTGCCGGAGAGGGCGGCCAGGCCGCTCTGCTCGTCGGCGAGTTCGGCGGCGAGGTCGGCCGCGGACCAGTCGGGCCGGGCGGCCAGGTGGGCGGCGGCCAGCCGCAGCGCGAGCGGCAGGTGGTCGCAGCGCTCGGCGAGTTCGGCGACGGCCTCCGGCTCGTCGGCCGTGCGGTCGGCGCCGAGGGCGCGGGCGAGCAGGGCGGCGGCCTCGTCGGGGCCGAGCACGCCCAGCGGCAGCGGGATGCCGCCGGTGCGGACCAGCAGGTGGCGCAGCCGGCTGCGGCTGGTGACGATCGTGACCGGGGCGGGCTCGCTGTCGGTGGCCGGCGGGTCGGGCAGCAGCGGGGCGAGCTGCGGGTAGTCGGCGGCGTCGTCCAGGACGACCAGCATCCGCCGACCGCCGGTCAGTTCGCGGTAGCGGCGGGCGCGGTCCTCGGGTTCGGCGGGCAGCGCGTCCGGGGCGACGCCGAGGGCGGAGAGCAGCTCGCCGAGCACCTCGGCGGGTTCGCGCGGCCCGTCCGGGTCGAAGCCGCGCAGGTCGGCGCGGAGGATGCCGTCCGGGAAGTGGGCGGCGCCGCGCCGGGCCGTCCAGTGCCGGACCAGGCTGGTCTTGCCGACCCCGGCGGGGCCGGTGACCAGGATCGGGCGGCCGTCCCGGGCGGCGGGCAACACCTGGTCCAGCCGGGCGAGTTCGGCGCTCCGGCCGACGAACCGGGGGTCCGCGGCGAGCCAGGGGTCGGTGGCCGGCCGGGCAGCGGCGGGCCGGGCAGTGGCGGGCCGGGCACCGGACTGCTCGCCGGCCCGGCGCAGCTCCGGACCGGGCGGCCCGGTGAGCCGGGCCACCGCGCGCTCGTACCGCGCCCGGGCCTCGGCGCTCCGCCCGTCCTGCTCCAGGCAGCGCACCAGCCGGGCGGCCAGCTCCTGCCGGGCGGGGTGGCCGTCGGCGGCCTCGGCGAGTTCGGCGGTCAGCTCGCCGCCCCGCCCGTCCCGGAGCAGGCCGTCGGCCAGCCGCTCCAGGGCGCGCAGCCGCAGGTCGGTCAGGTGCGGGAGGGTCCGTTCGCGCAGCAGGGCGGAGCCGCAGTCGGCGAGCGCCGGGCCGCGCCACAGGTCCAGCGCGGCGCGCAGTCGCAACAGTGCCCGGTCCGCCGTGGCGTCCTCCTCCGGGGCGGCGGGCTCGGGGAGCAGCACGCCCGCCTGTTCGCAGAGCCGGCCGAAGTGCAGCACGTCGACCCGGTCGGGCTCACCGGCCAGCAGGTAGCCGGCCGCTCGGGTGCCCAGTTCCAGGCCGGAGCCGTCCAGCAGTCGGCGCAGCGCCGTGACGTGGCCCTGCAGGGCGGCGCGGGCGGTGGGCGGGGCGCTGCCCTCCCAGACCAGCTCGATCAGCTCCTCGGTGGCCACCGTCCGGTTCAGCCGGACGGCGAGCGCGCTCAGCAGCGCCCGGCGTTTGGGCGCCGAGGGCGTCACCGCCGTCCCGTCCTCCCGCCGCACCGCCATCGGTCCGAGCAGATCGATGTGCACGCGCCCGTTCCCCTCCCCGCCGTCGATTCCCGGCCGGATCGAGGATAGGGCCGACCGGCCCTTGCAGTCGGCCGTACGGTACCCGGCGGGTACGACACCGGGCGCGGCGTCCGCCGGCCCGTGCAACCCCCGGCTGCCGCGGTGGCATCCCTCAGGGGGGTGTGGCCTGCGACGGGAGCCCCGTCCGGCACGGACGGGACACGATGTCGCACTACACTGCTCCACCCCGAGGCTTCGGGTGTGATGTGCGGTTCGCGGTGAAACGGGGGTACTGGTGCGGATTCGGCTGCTCGGGCCGGTGGAGTTGCGGGTCGGGGCAGAGGGCTTCGACGGCGTGGCGGGCGCGCAGCGGCGGGCCGTACTGGCCCTGCTGGCGCTGCGATTGGGGCGTCTGGTCGCCATGGAGCAGCTGTACGAGATGCTGTGGGACGAGCAGCCGCCGCCGAGCGCGCGGGCGGCCGTGCAGGGGCACGTCGCCGCGCTGCGGAAGGTGCTCGCGGACACCCCGTTCGAGCTGCACACCCGGGACTCCGGCTACCTGCTGGACGGGCCGGTCGGCGCGGTGGACGCGCTGCGCTTCGAGGAGCTCGCGGCCGCGGCCGACCGGCAGACCTGGCTCGACAACCGCACCGCGGCGGTCGCGCTGCTGGAGGAGGCACTGGGGCTGTGGCGCGGCGAGCCGCTGGCCGACCTGCCCGACACCCCCCTGCGCGCCGCCACGGTGGACCGGCTGGAGCAGTCCCGCACCTCCGTCCTGGTCCGCTGGGCCGGACTGCGGCTGAGCCAGGGCACCGGGGCGTCGGCCGTGCCCCTGCTGGAGCAGGGCGTACGGGTGGACGGACTGCGCGAGGAGCTGGTGGCGCTGCTGATGCGCTGCCTGCACCAGGCGGGCCGGCCCGCCGAGGCGCTGACGGCCTACCACCAGGCCCGGGTGCGGCTGGCCGACGAGCTGGGCATCAACCCCGGCCCGGCGCTGCGGGCCGCGCTCGCCGAGGTGCTGGCCGACGACCGCACGGTGGAGCTGCCGCCGGCCGCCGAGCCGGCGCCGCCGACCCCGCAGGCCCCGCCCGTCCCGCGCCGGCTCCCTCGCCGCGACCCGGACTTCGTCGGCCGTCTCGCCGACCTGGCCCGCCTCGACCGGGCCTGCGGGCCCGACCGTTCCGGTGAAGGCCCGGTGCTGGTGGTCGGCCCGGCCGGCGTCGGCAAGAGCGCGCTGGTCACCGCCTGGGCCCACCGGGCGGCCAGCCGCTTCCCGGACGGCGTGCTCCACGCCGAGCTGCACGGCCTCGCCCCGACCGACCCGAACACCCCGACCAACCCGAACACCCCCGCCGACCCGGACACTCCGGCCGACCCGCACACCCCAGGTGCCCCCGGCTCGCCGGAAGCCCCGGCCCGGCCCGAGGCCGTGCTGGCCGGCTTCCTGCGCGCGCTCGGCGTACCCGATGAGGACATCCCCGCCGACCGCGCCGCCCGGGCCGCGCTCTACCGCGACCGCACCAGGGGCCGGCGGCTGCTGGTGCTGCTGGACGACGCCGCCGACGCCGAGCAGGTCGCCGACCTGCTGCCCGCGGGACCGACCGGCACCGCCGTGGTCACCGGCCGGGGCCCGCTGGAGGGCCTGGTCGCCCTGGAGGGGGCCGGCCTGCTGCGCCTGGCCGCGCTGCCCGAGGACGACGCCCTGCACCTGCTGGAACGCGCCCTGACGCCGGAGCGGCTGCGCGCCGAGCCGGAGGCCGCCGCCCGGCTCGCCGGGCTCTGCGACCACCTGCCGCTCGCCCTGCGGATCGCCGCCGCCCGCCTCGCCGCCCGGCCGGACTGGACGGTCGCCGGTCTGGTCGCCGAACTCGCCGACGAGCGCGCCAGGTTGGCCGTCCTGGACGCCGACGGCACGCTCTCCGTCGCCGGCCGGCTCCGGCTCACCCACCGCCGGCTCTCCGAACCCGCGGCCGAGCTGCTGACCGCCCTGGCCGCGCATCCCGGCCGCGAGGTGGACGCCCAGGCGAGCGCCGCCCTGCTCGGCAGCGACACCGCCACCGCCCACCGGGCGCTCGGCGAACTGACCTCCCACCACCTGCTCACCGACACCGCCCCGGGCCGCCACGCCCGGGCCGACCTGGTCCGGCTGTACGGCGCCGGCCTGCTCGCCGAACGGCCCGAACAGCACCGACGGCTGCTCCGCGAACGCCTGGCCGACCACTACCTCACGGCCCTGCGGCACTGCGGCTCCTTCCTCGACCCCGGCCAGGAGGACACCGCCCCGCCCGCCGCCCCGCCCGCCGGTCCGGCGCAGGCCGTGCCCGCCGCCGTCGACATCCGCACCGCGCTCGACTGGTTCGACGCCGAGGAACCCGCGATCTCCGCGCTGATCGCGTCCCCCGGCACCGATCCGGCCCGCACCTGGCGGCTCGCGCTGACCTGCGGCTCGCTCTACTACGGCGCCAGCCGCTTCACCGACTGGCTCGCCTGCGCCCGGCTGGGGCTGGCGGCGGCCGAACGGTGCGGCGACCCGGTCGCGGTCGCGCTGCTGCTCACCTGCCGGGCACAGGCCCTGGTCGCGCTGGAACGCCGGCCGGAGTCCGCGGAGGCGGCGCGCAGGGCGGTGGCCGCCGCCGAGTCCTCGACCGGGCCCGCCGCCGCGTCCGCGCGCGTCCGGGCGCTCGCCACGCTGGCGCTGGTCACCGCGATGCTCGGCCACTGCGCCGAGGCCGAACGGCTGGCGGCCTCCGCCACCGCGCTCGCGCTGGAGTCGGGCGACCGCCGCCGGCTGGTCGACGCCAAGGTGCACCAGGGCTGGGTGAGCCTGGCCGTCGGGGACCGGGAGGGCGCCCAGCGCCGGTCCCGCGAGGCCCGGGAGCTGCTGCCCGCCACGCCCGTCACCCAGGTCCACCTCTGGTCGCTGCTGACCGAGGCCCAGGCCCTCCCCCCGACGGTCCGCGACGACGCCGCCGACCTCGCCTGGCACCGGCTGCTCGCCGCCTGCGAGGAGGCCGGCCTGCTGTACCTGCACGCGGTGGCCGAACAGGCCTACGCCGCCCACCTGACGGCCCGGGGCCGGGAGCCGGAGGCCGGAGGACGGCTTCGCAGGGCGCTGGACCGCTTCCGCGCGCACGACCGGCAGGCCGGCTACCTCAGCGAGTTCACCGCGGGCCTGGAGGAGTCGCTCGACCTCCGCGCCGACCGGCGGCCCGCGCACGACTGAGCCGCGCGGCCCGGGGCCGGTGCCACCGCCGGCCCGGTCAGCCGGTGGCCGAGGCGGCCCCGTGCTCCGGCGGGGCGTACCCGTGCTCCGCCGCCAGCACCGGGCGCAGCGCCCGGATCGCGTAGAAGTTGCGGGACTTGACCGTCCCCGGCGGCACCCCCAGCCGGGCGGAGGCCTCCAGCACCGAGCGGTCCTCGAGGTGCAGCTCGACCAGCACCTCGCGGTGGTGCTTCTGCACCCGGCGCAGCGCCAGCGCGATGTCCCGGGCCACCACCACCCGCTCGTACGGGTCGTCGGCGAGCGGCCGGTCCTCCACCGGCTCGCCGATCACCTCCTTGGCGCGGGCGGCGGCCATCCGGTAGTGGTCGATCGCGATCCGCCGGGCCACGGTGAACAGCCAGGGCCGGCTCGCCGCCGGGCCGGCGGCCAGCGCCTCCGGGTGCTGCCAGGCGCGCAGCAGGGTCTCCTGGAGGATGTCCTCGGCCTTGCCCCTGTCCCCGCCGGTGGCCCGCAGCAGCGAGCGCAGCAGGTAGCCGCCGTGCAGCCGGTGGATCTCGGCGAGCGTGTCGGGGTCGAGGGTCGGACGGGCCGGGGCGCCGGCACCTTCCGGCGTGTCCGCGGGGCCCCCGGGCGGCGGGGTGGCGGACGTTGACTGGGCGACGGGCGGCATCGACACGCGCTACCTCTCAGGTCGGGCAAGGGGCGCAGCACGGGCAGAGGTCGCAGCACGGGCAGGCGTGCTGGGCACCGGCCGGACATCCCCGGCGGTGGCTGCACCAGCACACTGCCGGAGGCCGCCAAGTCCGCGCCAAGGATCGGCCAACGCCTCCGCGCGCAGCGCTCGGCCCGGCCGCGGACGCCACCGTTGGCGGACGCCGACGACCGTTGGCCGGTCGTTAGCGGCCGTGCGCCGCGGCTCCGGCGGGGCACCGCCGGCCGGGGGCCGGTCAGCCCTCGGCGAGCACCCGGAGCAGCTCCCGCACCCCGTCCTCGCCCCGGTGCTCGATCAGCATCGCGACCCAGGTCGCCAGCCGCCGGCGCTCCGCCGCCGACCACCGGGGAGCGGACGGGTGCTCGTCCACCACCAGCGCCGTCGCCAGGCCCAGCAGTCCCGGCGCGGGCCGCGGCCACAGCCGGCCCTCCGGCACCGCGCGCAGCGCCAGCCGCCGGGCGACCGCGATCACCTCCCCCGCCGCCGCCTCGGGCACCGCCAACGCGGCGGGCCCGGCCACGCTCGGCGTTCCCGACCGCACCAGGGCCGCGATGAACTCCCGGGCCTCCGGTCCGTTCGCGGCCGTGCCAAGTCCCTCCCCCGTCCCGTTCACGGGGCTCACGCTCCTTCCGACTCCGTCGCACTCACTCGCACTCGGTGCTGTCCGATGGCACTCGGCGAGCGCCGGGTGCCACCGAACGAAGGTACCGATCGGTAGCCGGTCGAGCGGAGGGTTTTCCGATGCGGTCCCTCCCGAAGTGGCAAGGGGCGCTCCGTGCACCCCGTCCCGCTCAACGAGCCCTCCGCCACCAGCGGTTCAGGTGAACCGGAGGAACTCCTTCAGCCGTGCTCCCGGCCGTACGGTCCGACCGGATCCGGGGGCCCGGCCCGGCCCGGCGTGGCCGTGCCCGCCGACCGGCTGGGGCATCCGGGTGAGGACGCCCCTCCGAAGGCCCGCGATTGGACGGACGGACCCCGGGTAGGAGCCCGCAGGGCCGCCGCGGCCGCTCCATCCCCGTCACACCCCCGTCCGTCACCCGCCCGTCACCCGCATCGGCGCCGCGAAGTGGCATCCGACGGCGGCCTGGCCAAGGCTGGGCCCGGGGGGTCTCGCCTCAGATGGGTACGGTGCCGATGTTCGAATCGAGCTTTGCGTTCCCCCGCTCGCTGCTGGAACCGGTCGCAGGTGCCCGGGGGCGGGTGGCCGTGGTCGGAGCCGGCGTCGCCGGGCTGGTGTGCGCGTACGAGCTGCAGCGCCGGGGCTTCGACGTCGTCGTGTACGAACGGGCGAACCGGCCGGGCGGACGGGTTCGCACCCACCGGTTCTGGGACGGCACCCACGTGGACCTCGGCGCCATGCGCATCCCCGGCAACCACCACTGCGTGCTGCACTACGTCTCCCGGTTCCGGCTGGCGACCCGCCCGTTCGTCAACTCCAACCCGCGCGCCTACTACCACCTGCGCGGCCGGCGGGTCCGGGTGCAGGACGTGGCGTCGCTGTTCCCCGCGTACGAGCTGCGCCCGGCCGAGCGCCAGGCCCCGACCCCGGTGCTGGACCACCTGCTCGGCTCGGTGTGGCGCACCCTGACCGTGGAGCAGCAGCGCCGCACCCTGGAGGGCCACTGGGACGACCCGGCGCTGGAGCGGGCGGCCTCGGTGTCACTGTGGCAGTTCGTCCACGAGCACCTGTCGCAGGACGCCTGGGACCTCTTCGGCCACGCCAGCGGCCTGGCCCACTACGAGCAGTCCTCGCTGCTGGAGGTGCTGGTCGACTACTTCGGCCTGTTCCACCGCGGGCAGGTCGAGCTGGTCGACGGGCTGGACGCGCTGATCCACGCCTTCGTCGACTCGCTGCGCCCGGGCACGCTCCAGCTCTCCACCCAGGTCGACGAACTGGCGCTGACCGCCGACGGCGTCCGGCTCCACGGCCGGCGGATCGGCGCCCGGCTGCACGACGACGTCGACTACGTGGTGTGCTGCGTCCCGGCACCCGCGCTCGACCAGATCACCGTCACCCCGGGCCTGCCGCACGCCCAGCGGCACGCCATCCGCGGCATCAGCTACGCCAGCAGCATCAAGACCGTCCTGCACCTCACCCGCCGCCGCTGGGAGCTGGAGGACGGCATCCACGGCGGCGGCAGCTTCACCGACCTCCCGATCCAGCAGTGCTGGTACCCCTCCGACAACGCGGTGCGGGGCAAGGACGGGGTCAACGGCAGCGGCGGCCCGCACTGGGTCGCGCGCGACCCGCTGCGCTCGGCCGAGCCGACGGCCCTGCTCGGCGCGTACCTGTGGGGTGCCAACGCCCGCCGCTTCGCCGCGCTGGAGCCGGCCGAGCGGGACGCGCTGGTGCTGGAGTGCCTGGAACGGCTCCACCCGGGCATCACGGCGGACGTGGACGACATCGTGCACTGCAACTGGGACGTGCAGAGCGGCATGGGCGGCGGCGCGTTCGCCCATCTCACGCCCGGCGAGCACAGCCGCTACCTGAGCGTGCTCGGCTCCCCGTACCCGGCGGAGCGGCCGCGGGTCTTCTTCGCCGGCGAGCACCTGTCCGGCGCCCACGCCTGGTGCCAGGGCGCGGCGCAGTCCGCCCTCGGCGCGGTGGGCGCGCTGCTCGACCGGGCGGGGCACCCCCGGATCGTCACCCGGGTGGGGGCGGTGTGACGGTCGCCGACCCCGGCCCGGCGCCGGGCACCGCATCCGGCCCCGCAGTCGCCCCGGAACCGGCCCCGGCCCCCGCCCCGGCACTCGGCCGGGCCGAGTTGCTCGCCCCGTTCCGGCCCGGCCGTGGTGAGCTGGTCGGCATCGAGGTCGAGTGCGGCCTGGTCGACCCGGCCACCGGGCTGGCCGCCCGCTACGCCGGCGAGAACGGGGTGCTGGCCGTCCTGGAGGCGGTGCTGGCCCGGTGGGGCGGCGAACCGCAGGAGGACACCGGGCGACTGACCGGGGTACTGCTCCCGGACGGCAGCCAGATCACCCTCGAACACGGCGGCCAGCTGGAGTACTCCTCCACGCCCGCGCCCTCGGTGGCCGAGGCGGTGGACGACATGCGCGCCGCACTGGAGCAACTCGCCGATCTGGTCGGCCGGTTCGGCCTCGCCCTGCTGCCCGGCGCCTACCTGCCCTTCGACCGGCTCGCCGACATGCAGTGGGTGCCGATGACCCGGGGCGCCATCATGCGGGACTACTTCACCGGACTGGGCGAGCCCGGCAGCCGCGCCCGGTACGTGATGGCGCTGTCGCTGTCCACCCAGGTGACCCTGGACTACCTCTCCCCCGCCGACTTCACCCGGAAGCTGCGGATGCAGATGGCCGCCGCCCCGGTGGTCTCCGCGATGCTCGTCAACTCACCGCTCCAGGAAGGGAGTTCCTCCAGCGGGCGACTGTCCCACCGGTGCTGGGCCTGGCAGCGGATGGACCCGCGCCGGGGCGGAGTGCTGCCGCCCGCGCTGCGCCCCGACGTCACCGTCGAGTCCGTCGTCGACTGGGCGCTCGGCATCCCGCTGATCCACTACCGCACCCCGGACGGCCGCTACCACCCGGCGCCCCCGGAGCTCACCTTCGACGAACTGCTCCGGCGCGGCTACCCGGACGGCTCGCGCCCGACCCCGGCGCACTGGGCCGCCCACCTCAACCAGCTCTGGACCAACACCAGGGTCCGCAACACCCTGGAGCTGCGCGCCTCGGACGGCCCGCCGTACCCGTTCATCCCCGCCGTCCCCGCACTCTGGGCCGGGCTCAGCTACCACCCCGAATCCTGCGACGCCGCCTGGGAGTTGCTCGGCCGCTACACCCTGCACGACCACCGGGCCGCACTCGCCGCACTGCCCGCCCTCGGCCTGGCCACCCGGCTCGGCGGCGAACCGGTCCGCCCGCTGGCCGCCGAACTGCTGCGGCTGGCCCGGGCCGGCCTCTCCGCCCGGATCGCGGCCGGCCTCGAACCGCCGCACGTGCTCGGGTACCTGGACCCGCTGGAGGAGGTCCTCGCCACCGGCCGGACCTTCGCCGAGCAGTGCCTCGAACGCTGGCACGGCGAACTGCGCCGCGACCCGGCCCGCTACGTCGCCGCGTACCGGGTCTGAGGCACCGGCGGACCACGGCGGACCGCCCGCGGACCACCCACGGACCACTGGGAGGGAACCTCCGCGTCAGCAGGTCGTCAGCGGAGTGTCAGCAGTGCGTCAATCCGGGCCCCGGCGGGCGCGGGCGGGCGGAAGCTGGACCCATCACACCTGCAAGCCCCGCAGGTCGTCCCGGAGGTGAGCCGCATGTCCGTCCCCGCCACGTTCCATTCCGTCCTCCCCGACGTGCGCCGCCACGGCCTGCGCACCGCCGTCGCCCGGGTGCTGGACCGCCTCGCCGCCAGCCCGCTCGACAACACCGTGCTCGGCGCGATCGGCACGCCCCGCCCGTCCGCCCGCCCGGCCGGGCCGCGCGCCCGGTGGCACCCGGTGTCCCGGCCGGACGGCACCACCGCCCTCGAAGCCGCCTGGCACCCGGACCGCTGAGGCCACCGGGCGCCCGTTCGCGACCGGCGGCGGCCGGCCGCGGACGGGCGCCGGGCGCGGACAGCCATTCGGCGCAGCGCTCCCCCGCGCGGCACGGCCCCGGTCCGGGGCCGCACCTATGGTGGGCGAATGACCGATCGTCGGACCGTCCGGCCTGGTGTCGCCCGGGTGGGCCACCTCGTCGCCGCCGCCGCTTTCGCCGTCTGCATGACGGGCACCACCCTGCCCACCCCGCTCTACGGGCTGTACCAGGAGAAGCTCGGCTTCTCCGAGCTGACGGTGACCGTCGTGTTCGCGGTGTACGCCTTCGGCGTCATCGGCGTGCTGCTGCTGGTCGGCAACGTCTCGGACACCGTCGGGCGCCGGCCCGTGCTGCTCTGCGGGCTGGCCTGCTCGGCCGCCAGCGCCGTGGTCTTCATGGCCGCCGACAGCGTGGCCGTGCTCTACCTGGGCCGCCTGCTGTCCGGGTTCTCGGCGGGCCTGTTCACCGGCACCGGCACGGCGTACGTGCTGGAGCTCGCCCCGCCCGGGCACCGGGCCCGGGCGGGCTTCGTCGCGACCGCCGCCAACATGGGCGGACTCGGCTGCGGACCGCTGCTGTCGGGCGTGCTCTCGCAGTACGCGCCGCACCCGCTGGTGCTGCCGTTCGCCGTGCACCTGGGCCTGGTCACCGTCTCCTTCGCGCTCACCCGGCTGCTGCCGGAGACGGTCGCCGGGGCCCGCCCGCTGCGCACGGCCCGGCCCGACCGGCCGAGCCTGTCGCCGGAGGTCCGCCGGGTGTTCGTGCCGGCCGCGGTCGCCGCCTTCGCCGGATTCGCCCTGCTGGGCCTGTTCACCTCCGTCAGCCCCGCCTTCCTCGCCACCGACCTGGGCGTCCACAACCGCGCGGTGGTCGGCCTGGTGGTCTTCACGGTCTTCTTCGCCTCCACCCTCGGCCAGCTCCTGGTGCCCCGGCTCGGCACCGCCCGGGCGATCCCACTGGGCTGCCTGGTGCTGATCGCCGGGTTGGCACTGCTGGCCGGCTCGCTCGCCCGGGAGGTCCTCGCCCTGCTGGTGCTCAGCGCCCTGGTGGGCGGCGCCGGCCAGGGCATGGGCCTGCGCGGGGCGGTGGGCGAGGTGGCGGCGGCCGCCACCACCGAGCACCGCGGCGGCGCCCTCTCCGCGCTGTTCGTGGTCGCCTACTTCGGCATCTCGATCCCGGTCATCGGGGTGGGCCTGCTGACCGGGCCGCTCGGCCTGGCCCAGGCGGGCCTGGTCTTCGCCGCCTGCATGGGCGTGCTCGCCGCCGTCTCCGGCCTCTACCTGCTGCGCCAGGCACGCACCGCGAGCTGACGCGCGCGCACTGCCCCGCACCGGCCCGCGCGTCGACCAGCACGCCGCAGGCCGTCCCGCGCGCCGCCGTACGCGCCGGCCGTACGCAACCCGCGCGCGAACGCCGCCGGCCGCCCGTACGCGCTTGCCGCCCACGCCGGGGACCGATAGACACGAGCCAGACACCTTGCGTGACACCGGAGGTTCCCACCATGGCCGTGACGAGTCGCTACCTGGGCGCGTGGGAGGGCTTCTGGCGCGATGCGCCCGAGGAGCCGGGCTCGGTGATCTGGGACGCGGAACCAGCCCTCGGCGCCGAACGCCACCTCACGCTGTTCCGTCTCCACCTGGCCGACCCCGCGCTGCCCGTCGTCGACCTGGGCTGCGGCAACGGCACCCAGACCCGCTTCCTCGCCGAGCGCTTCCCCGTCGTCCTCGGAGTCGACCTGTCCGCCGCCGCGCTGGACCTCGCCCGGCGGGGCGACCCGGCCGGGCGGGCCGAGTTCACCCGGTTGGACGCCACCGACACCGAGGCCGTCCGGGAGCTCCACCACCGCCTCGGCGACGCCAACGTGTACGTGCGCGGGGTGATCCACCAGAGCGAACCGGCCGACCGCCCCGCGGTGGTCGAAGCCGTTCGCATCCTGCTCGGGGCGCGCGGTCGGGCCTTCGTGTTCGAACTCGCCGAGGCGGCCAAGGACGTGCTGGCCGAGCTCGTCCGCGGGCCGGCCGGACCGCCCCCGAAGCTGCGCCCGGTGTTCTCGCACGGGCTCGCCCCCGCCGGAGTCGCCGACTCGGCCTTCCCCGAGCTGTTCCACGCCGCCGGCCTGGACGTCCTCGCCACCGGTGAACTGCCGCTGGCCACCACGGAGTCCGGCCCCGACGGCACCCGGATCGAGCTGCCCGCGCACTGGCTGGTCGCCGGGCCGCGCGGTTCCGCGCCGGCCTAGAGGGCGTGTCCGATAATTCGCGCCAGGCGTGCGACGGGAATCGTCAGACACGCCCCGGCCCGCAGGGCCGGGCGAGCCGAAACCCGACGATCCACCGGCTTTCGGCCATCCTCCGCGTCCGGTCGGACCCTCCGGACGGGCCGCGCCGACGGCCCGGCCGTTCCCGATCTCCGCTGGTCAGCATCCGGCGCCCGGCGAACCACTCAAGTCCCCTGGAGTACTGGGAGATTGGCGCAATCGTGCAGGAGTGGCGGCAAAGGCGGGCAGGCGGACGACCCCGCCGTGTTTTGCTTCCCCGCATGGGATCTTCCACGGCCGAGGGGTCGTCCGTACCGGCGGAGTCCGGCCCGCCCACGACAGCGCCCCCAGCCCCGGAACCCGTACCGCTGCGTCGGCGCCGTCCGCTGCTGCTGCTCGTCACGGAGCAGCTGAGCAGCTCGGTGGGACGCCAGGTCACCGCACTGGCGCTGCCGCTGCTGGCCATCGCCCACCTGCGCGCCGGCCCGCTCGGCTCCTCCGCGCTGCTGGCGATGACCTACCTGCCCGGCGTCCTGCTCAGCCCGCTGATCGGCGTCGCCGTCGACCGGGCCCGGTTGCGCCGGATGCTGGTCTCGGTGTCCTGGCTACAGGTCCCCGCCATCGGCAGCGTGCCGCTCGCGGCCGCGCTGGACCGCCTGACCTGGCCGCACCTGTTCGCCGCGGCCGCCGCCTCCGGGGCGCTGGGCTCCGCCCAGAGCGTCGCGCTGCAGTCCTGCCTGCCCCGGGTGGTGCCCGCGGAGCGCCTGCTGCCGGCCAACTCCTCGCTCACCGGGGCCAGGACCGTCGGCCTGATCGGCGGGCCGGCGCTCGGCGGCATCCTGATCGGCGTGGTCGACCCGGCCCCCGCGCTGCTGGTCGAGTGCGCCGCCTACCTCGTCGGCGGGGCCCTCTTCCTCGCGCTGCCGGCCGCGCTGAACCGGCCCGCGCACGAGGCGGGGCACGGCGCGCGGTCCCGACTCGAAGCCCTGCGGGAGGGCCTCGCGGTCATCCGGCGTGAGACCCTGCTGCGCCGCCAGGCCCTGGCCGCCGCCGGGCTCAACCTCGGCGGCGGCGCCGGCGCCGGACTGTTCGTGCTGTACGCCGACCGGGAGCTGCGGCTGCCCGCGTGGCAGCTCGGCGCGGTCTACGCCGCGTACGCCGTCGGCATGGGCACCGGCGTGCTGGTCGCGGCCTCCGTGACCCGGGCGCTGGGCATGGCCCGGGCCATCCGGCTGTGCGCGGTCGGCGCGGGGGCCGCCCTCTTCCTCATCCCGGTGGCCTCCCTGGGCTTGTCGTTCCCGGTGCTGGTGCTCTACCAGCTGCTGTTCGGACTGCTGGCCACCATCTGGTCGATCGCCATGACCACCGGGCGCCAACTCGTCACCCCCGCAAACCTGTTGGGCCGCGTCAACGCCTTCCTCCAGGCGGTGCTGACCGCCACCCTGCCGGTCGGCGCCTTCGTCGGCGGGTGGCTCGCCGCCCGGGTCGGCATCGTGCCGGTGCTGGTCGGGGCGGCAGCCGTCGCCCTGGCGGGCGCGAGCAGCCTCTGGTTCCCGCGCGACATGCTGGCCGGGATCGAGCGGGCGGCCGAGCAGAAGGCCGCCTGAGCGCCGTCACCCTTCGTACCGGGCCGCGGGGAGTCCGACGACACCGGGCCCAGGGAACCCGACGGCACCGGCCTTCACGGGCCCGACGGCACCGCCCTTTACGGGCCCGACGGCACTGGCCGTGGGAACCCGACGGCGGGGCCGGTCCGAGCCCCTGGGGCGGGGGCGAGTCGCCGGGGCTGCCGGCCCGGGCGCATCCTGGAGGGGACCCCACCCCTCGCCCGGGAGGACGCGCCATGGCGGTCCACCGCCTCGGACTCGTCGTGCACAAGGGGCGGCCCGAAGCCGTGGCCGCCTCGGGCCTGGTCCGGGCCTGGTGCGACGACCACCGCGTTCCGTGCGCCGAGATCGACGTGTGGAACGCGGGCGTCCAGCGACGCAGCGCCGGGGCGGAGATGGCCGCCGCCGGGAATCCGGACCTCATCGTCACTCTGGGCGGCGACGGAACCTTTCTGCGCGGCGCGCGCCTGGCGGCGCACAACGGCTCGCTGCTGCTCGGCATCGACTTCGGGCACGTCGGCTTCCTCACCGAGGTGCCCGCGCGGGACGTGCTCCAGGCCCTGGACGCCGTCCAGGAGTCCCGCACCACGGTCGAGGAGCGGATGCTGCTCACCATGCGGGCCTCCCGACCGCTGTCGCCGCCCGAGGACGAGGGCCCGGCGCAGTTCTACGGCCGCCGGCCGGCCCTGCCCCCACCGCAGGTGCGCCCGGGCTGCGACGCCGGCGGGGGCTGGGGGGTGGCCCTCGACCTGCTCGGGCTGAACGAGGTCGTCGTGGAGAAGTTCGCCCGGGACGGCCGGGTCGCCGCCGCGGTCTACTTCGCCGGGCGGCTGCTCGCCTCCTACGCGGGCGACGCGCTGCTGGTGGCGACCCCGACGGGCTCGACCGCGTACAGCTTCGCCGCGGGCGGGCCGGTGGTCTCGCCCCGGGCGGAGGTCCTCGTCTTCACCCCCGTCGCGGCGCACATGGTCTTCGAGCGCTCGGTCCTCACCGCACCGGACGAGCCGATCGCCATGCGCCTGCTGCCGCACTCCGGCAGCGCGGCGGTCAGCGTGGACGGCCAGCTCCGCGGCGTGCTGGACCCAGGTGACTGGATCGGCGTCTACGCCGCGCCGACCCGGCTGCGGGCGGTCCGGCTGGGACCGACCGACTTCTACGGCCGCCTGCGCCGGCGGCTGCGGCTGACCGACGCGCCCGCCGCCGCCTCCGACGGCGAGGTGCCCTCGGCCTGGCCGCTGACCGCTCCGCCGCCGCACGACCTGGACCACCTCAACCTGCCCACGCTGCAGGAGGGCAGGAACCTCCCGTCCGTGGTGCGCCGGACCGACGGCGGGGCCTGACCCGCCGCGCCCCCGCGGGAAGCGGCCCGAGCGGGCCGCGCCTACACGGTCGCCCCGGGGCCCTACGCGCTCACCTCGGGCCCTACGCGCTCACCTCGGGGCGGCCGGGCTCGGCCCAGCGGGTGTGGAAGCTGCCCGGACGGTCCGTGCGGCGGTACGTGTGGGCGCCGAAGAAGTCGCGCTGCCCCTGGATCAGGGCGGCCGGCAGGTGCTCGCCGCGCAGGGTGTCGTAGGAGGCGAGCGCGGCGGAGAACGCCGGTACGGGGATGCCGTGCTGGGCCGCGCCGGCCACCACGGTGCGCCAGGCCGCCTGGGCGTCGGAGACCTCCGCCGCGAACCGCTCCTCGGCGAGCAGGCTGACCAGGTCGGGGTTGGCCGCGTGGGCGGCGCGGATCCGGTCGAGGAAGGCGGCCCGGATGATGCAGCCGCCGCGCCAGATCCGCGCCACCGCGCCCAGGTCGATGTCCCAGCCGTACTCGGCCGCGCCGTCGCGGATCATGGTCCAGCCCTGGTCGTAGGCGATGACCTTCGACGCGTAGAGGGCCTGCTCGACGTCCCGGGTGAAGCGCTCGGCCTCGTGCGGGCGCAGCTCCTGGCGGGTGCCGCCGGGCAGCGTCCGGTAGGCCGCGCGCAGCTCGGACCGGGAGGACGCGACCCGGGCGAAGGTGGCCTGGGCGATGGCGGTGACCGGGGAGCCGAGGTCGAGGGCGGTCTGGACGGTCCAGCGCCCGGTGCCCTTCTGCTCGGCGGCGTCCTGGACGATGTCGACGAAGGGCCGGCCGGTTGCGGCGTCGGTGTGGGCGAGGACCTCGGCGGTGATCTCGATCAGGTAGGAGTCGAGCCGGCCCTTGTTCCAGTTCCGGAAGATCTCGGCGATCTCGGCGGGGGCGTAGCCGCCGACCTCCCGCAGCAGGTGGTAGGCCTCGGCGATGAGCTGCATGTCGGCGTACTCGATGCCGTTGTGCACCATCTTCACGAAGTGGCCGGCCCCGTCGGTGCCGATGTGGGTGCAGCACGGGTCGCCGTCCACGTGGGCGCTGATCTTCTCCAGCATCGGGCCGAGGACGGCGTAGGACTCGGCGGAGCCGCCGGGCATGACCGAGGGGCCGTGCAGCGCCCCCTCCTCCCCGCCGGAGACGCCGCTGCCGACGAAGTGGATGCCGCGCTCGCGCAGCGCCCGCTCCCGGCGGCGGGTGTCGGCGAAGTGCGCGTTGCCGCCGTCGATGATCATGTCGCCCGCCTCCAGCAGCGGGGCGAACTCCTCGATGACCTCGTCGGTGGGCTGACCGGCCTTCACCATGATCAGCAGCCGGCGGGGACGCTCCAGGGCGGCCACCAGCTCCTGCGGCGACCGCGCCGGGACGAACGCGCCCTCGTGGCCGAACTCCTCGATCAGCGCCTCGGTCCGCCCCGCGGTCCGGTTGTGCACCGCGACCGTGTAGCCGTTGCGGGCGAAGTTCCGCGCCAGGTTGCGGCCCATCACCGCAAGCCCCGTCACGCCGATCTGTGCGGATGCCTCCATGGCGGCTGCTTCCTTCCTCGGGGGTTCCCGGCGGGCCGGAAGGGCCGCGCCGCGGCCTGGGCCGGCCGTTTCCACCCGCCGGCGCGCTGCGCGCACAGCACCGGGCGCCCGGGGCGGGCGATCTACATGCTCACCGGCGGCGCCCGGCGCCCGCGCGGGGAGCTGGCCCGTTCAGGTGCCGCCGGGATCGGCCGGAGCCGCGCGGAACGCTCGTTCCGGAAGCGGGAACGAGCGTTCTCGGGAGCCGTCGTTCCCAGGAACTGCCACTCCCGGGAGCGGGCTTCCTCAGGCCCGGCCGAGGACGCGGTCGACGGCGATCTCGATGACCACCCGGTCCGGGTTGACCCGCGGCTCCCGGTAGCGCTCGGCGTAGCGGCGCTCCGCCTCGGCGACCTGCTCGGGCTCGTCGCGGACCACCGCCAGGCCCTCCAGGGTCGACCAGCGGGCCCGGTCCACCTGGCAGATCGCGACCCGCAGGCCCTCGGGCCCGGCCTCGGCGACGTTGCGGGCCTTGCGGCTGGTACGGCTGGTGATCACCCGGGCGGTCCCCGTCTCCGGCTGGTACGTCACGCCGACCGGCACCACGTGCGGCGTGCCGTCCGGGCGGATGGTGGTCAGCGTGGAGATGTGCCGCTCCCGCCAGAAGGCGAGGAAGGATTCGTCGAGGTCGCGCGGGTCGTGGGCCATGGTCGCGATGGTACGGCCCCCGCGGAACGCTCGTTCCGCGGGGGCCGTACGGGCCGGGCGGGCAGTACCGGCGTGCCCGCGCGTTCCGTCAGTGGCCGCGCGCGATCCACTCCGGCAGGGCCGGGGCCTCGGCGCCGATGGTCGTCGGGTCGCCGTGGCCGGTGCGCACCACGGTCTCGGCCGGGAGCGTCAGCAGCCGCTCGCGGATCGAGTCGACGATCGTCGGGAAGTGCGAGAACGACCGGCCGGTGGCGCCGGGGCCGCCCTGGAACAGGGTGTCGCCGGTGAAGACGGTGCCCAGTTCGGGCGCGTACAGGCAGACCGCGCCCGGCGCGTGGCCCGGGGTGTGCAGCACCGTCAGCTCGGTGCCGGCCACCTCGATCCGCTGGCCGTCGGCCAGTTCGCCGTCCGGCAGCCGCTCGGGGTGGGTGAGCTGCCACAGCGGCAGGTCGTCGGGGTGCAGCAGGATCGGCGCACCGGTGCGGGCGGCGAGGGCCGGGGCCGCGTCGATGTGGTCGTTGTGCGCGTGGGTGGAGACGATCGCCAGCAGCCGGCGCCCGCCGAGCGCGGCCTCGATGGCCTCGGCGTCGTGCGCGGCGTCGATCACCACCGCCTCCTCGTCGTTCCCGACGATCCAGACGTTGTTCTCCACCTCCCAGCTGCCGCCGTCGAGTTCGAAGGTCCCGGCGGTCACCAGCCGGTCGATGCGCGCCGTGCCGCTCTCGCTCACAGGACCACCACCGAGCGGAGGACGTCGCCCTGGTGCATGCGCTCGAAGGCCTGCTCGACCTTGTCGAGCTCGATGGTCTCGGTGACGAAGGCGCCGAGGTCCAGGCGGCCCTGGAGGTAGAGGTCGATCAGCATCGGGAAGTCCCGCGAGGGCAGGCAGTCGCCGTACCAGGAGGACTTCAGCGCGCCGCCGCGGCCGAAGACGTCGAGCAGCGGCAGTTCCAGCGTCATCTCCGGGGTCGGCACGCCGACCAGGACGACGGTGCCGGCCAGGTCGCGGGCGTAGAAGGCCTGCTTGTAGGTCTCCGGCCGGCCGACCGCCTCGACCACGACGTCCGCGCCGTTGCCGCCGGTCAGCTCGCGGATCGCCTCGACCGGGTCGGTGGTGCGGGAGTTGACGGTGTGGGTGGCGCCCAGCTTGCGGGCGGTCTCCAGCTTGCGGTCGTCGATGTCCACCGCGATGATCTTCGCCGCGCCCGCCAGCCGGGAGCCCATCACGGCCGCGCCGCCGACGCCGCCGCAGCCGATCACCGCGACCGAGTCGCCCCGGCCGACGTTGCCGGTGTTGATCGCGGCGCCGAGGCCCGCCATCACGCCGCAGCCCAGCAGGCCGGCGACGGCCGGCTCGGCGGCCGGGTCCACCTTGGTGCACTGGCCGGCCGCGACCAGGGTCTTCTCGGCGAACGCGCCGATGCCCAGTGCCGGGGACAGCTCCGTGCCGTCCAGCAGCGTCATCTTCTGCTTGGCGTTGTGGGTGTTGAAGCAGTACTGCGGGCGGCCCCGCTTGCACGCGCGGCACTGGCCGCACACCGCGCGCCAGTTGAGGACCACGAAGTCACCGGGCTCGACCTCGGTGACGCCCTCGCCGACCGACTCCACGATGCCCGCGGCCTCGTGGCCGAGCAGGAACGGGAACTCGTCGTTGATGCCGCCCTCCCGGTAGTGGAGGTCGGTGTGGCAGACGCCGCACGCCTGGATCCGGACCACCGCCTCGCCCGGGCCAGGGTCCGGCACCACGATCGTGGTCACCTCCACGGGAGCGCCCTTGGCGCGCGCGATGACTGCCTTGACCTGCTGGGGCATCCGATTCCACCTCCGTCGGCCGGTGCGACTCTGCACCGGCGTGACCTGCGACAAAAGACTGCAAGACGAACTGCCCACGAAGCGTATCGCCCACCCGCCGACCACCTGCGGAGCGCCCGGGGCGATCCGGTGTGACGCGGTGTGATACGGCTCACCGGACCTGTCGGCGGCGGCTTCGACGCCGTCCGACGCCCCGGCGCTCCCGGCACTTCCGGCACTTCCGGCGCCGTCGCGTCGGCTCACGGGCGCTCAGCCGGCATGTGCCCGCCGGGTATCCGTCGAGGGCCCGGCGACAACCCGGCGCGGCGGAGGCGGCGGGGGCGCACAAGTGGCACTGAGCGCCTGTCAGCCCGTCCCGAAGTGCCCGGAAAGCACCGGCGTTGGCTGGAAGTGCCGCAGACGGGCGCCCGCCGCCCACGTACGGTCGTAGCTGAGACGGTCCACGCGACCACGCTCAGCACACCCGCCCCACCCGTCGGCGCGCGACCGCGAGCCGGCCGCGCCGGGTGCGTACCGACCGTGCGCGCCCGCACATTTCGCGCCACCCCCTCCGCAGGAGCCCGACCGAACCCGGCCCGTGTCGAGCCGCCAGCCGGCCGCATCACCCGTCCCCCGCCCCGCACCATCCCCGGATTCACCCTCCGTCGGGTCGCGTTCCGCGGCCCACCACCCTGGAGTCTGGAGTACGGATGTCCACCGAGAACAGTGCGACCAGCGCCGGCCCCGCCCCGCTCCCCCCGCTCCCCCCGCTGCACTGCATCCGCCTGCTCGAACCCGGTCCGCCCCGCCTCGCCGCGCTGCCCACCGGCACGCCGGTCTGGCTGGTCAGCCGACACGCCGACGTGCGCCAGGTACTGACCGACCCGCGGCTGGGCCGCGCCCCGCTCTACGCGCCGGACGCCCCGCCGATCACGGTCACGCCCAACATCCTGGACGACCCCGACGGCATGCTGAACATCGACGGCACCGAGCACCAGCGGCTGCGCCGCACCGTGCAGCGCGCCTTCACCCCGCGCGCGATCGAACGCTGGCGGCCCTGGGTGGCCTCGGTGGTCGAGTCGCTGATCGACGAACTGATCGACCACGGCTCCCCGGCCGACATCATCGCCGCCTACTCCCGCCCGCTGCCGGTCGCGGTGATCAGCCGGCTGATGGGCCTGGACAACCTGGACGGCAAGCGGCTCGCGCACTGGAGCGACCACGCGCTCTCCACCACCGCCTACAGCGCCGAGGAGATCGTCACCGCGATGACCGAGTTCGCCGCCTTCGGCGCCGAGGTGATCGCCGAACGCCGGGCCGCCCCCGGCGAGGACCTGGTCAGCGGCCTGCTCGCGGCCGCCGCCGAGGACGGCTCGATCACCGAGGGCCAGCTGGTCCTGCTGGTCATCGGCCTGGTCGTGGCCGGGCACGAGACCACCATGACCAGCCTCGGCAACGCCCTGGTCTACCTGCTCCAGGACGGCCGTGAGGCCTGGCAGCGGCTCGCCTCCGACGAGGCCAGCGCCACGGTCGCGACCGAGCAGCTGCTGCGCGCCATCCCGCTCGGCGACCGCCAGGAGCACATGCCCGGACTGCTGCGCCGCACCGTCGAGGACGTCGAGATCGGCGGCGTGGTCATCCCGGCCGGCAGCGTGGTCGCCGCCGACCCGGCCGCCGCCAACCACGACCCGGAGGTGTTCGCCGGGGACCTGCCCGCCGAGCTGTTCTCCCCGCTGACCGGCCCCACGCTCACCTTCGGCGCCGGACCGCACCACTGCCTGGGCGCCTGGCTCGCCCGGATGGAGCTGGAACTCGCCCTGCACCGGCTGGCCCGCCGCCTGCCCTCCTTGCGGTTGGCCGGCCCGGTCGAGCGGATCGACTGGCGGCGCGGCCTGCTCACCCGCAGCCCCAACTCCCTGCAGGTGGCCTGGTGACGGGCCGCGCGGACACCGAGCCGGTGGTCGTCCGGGTCGACCGGGACCGCTGCATCGGCTCCGGGATGTGCGCCCTCAGCGCCCCCGACTCGCTGGTCCTCGGCGCCGACGGGCTGGCCGCGCCGCTGGCCGCGTACGCGGACGGCGGCGCGGAGTTGACGGACGGGCTGAGCGAGGCGGTGGACTACTGCCCGGTCGAGGCGCTCAGCCTCCACTCGGCCCGCGGCGGCTACCGGATCGCCCCCGCGGAGTGAGTCCGACCCGGTGGTGGGGGGGGGGGGGGGGGGAGGGGGGGAGGAGGGGGGGGGAGGGGGGGAGGGGGAGGGGGGGGGGGGGGGGGGGTGCTGTTGCCTAGGTGCGTGCTCTCTTTTTTTTCTCTTTTT
>NZ_JBVILX010000016.1:129635-182284 GCF_055580145.1 Kitasatospora sp. NPDC032121
TCGGCCCTTGGCTTGCTCTCGTTCCTCCCTCGGGGGGGTGTCCCTCTTTGTTGCCCCCCCCCCCCACCCCCCCCCCCCCCCACCACCGGGGACGCCTCGGCCGGCCGGGCGATCGATGAGCCCTGCTCATCGGTCGATGAGCTCATCGATCTTGTTCGGCCCTTCCGCCGGCTGGTGAGCTGGCCGCATGACAAACGCCGAAACCCTGGCCCCACCGGCCGGTTCACCGACCGCGCCGCACCGCTGGTCCCCGGTCCTCGCCGTCTCGCTCGCCACCTTCACCGTGGTGTCCTCCGAGATGATGCCGGTCGGCCTGCTCACCCCGATGTCCCACAGCCTCGGGGTCACCGACGGCGTCACCGGCCTCTCCCTCACCGTCACCGGCCTGATCGCCGCCGTCCTCTCCCCCTTCGCGCCACTGCTCGTCGGGCTGCGCGACCGCCGCACCGTCCTGGTCGCCTTCATGCTGCTGCTCGGCCTGGCCGACGCGGTGACGGCGATGGCACCGAACTTCGCGGTGCTGGCCGCGGGCCGCGTCCTGCTCGGCGCCGCCATGGGCATCGTCTGGGGCCTCGCCGCGAGCCTCGGCCCCCGCCTCACCGACGGGCCGCGCATCGCGCTCGCCATGACGCTGATCTTCTCCGGCGTCTCCATCGCCTCGGTCCTCGGCGTCCCGCTGGGCACCTACCTTGCCGCTCTCCTCGACTGGCGCGCCGCGTTCTGGGCGCTCGCCCTGCTCGGTGCCGCCTCCGCCGCCGTGCTCGCCGCCACCCTGCCCCCGCTGCCCGTACCCGAGCGCGGACGGCTCGACGGACTGGCCGGCGCCCTGCGCCACCGGGGCGTCGCCGCCGGGACCGCGATCACCGCCTTCGTCGTGCTCGGCCACTTCGCCGGCTACACCTACGTCCGCCCGGTCCTCGAAGCCGACGCCGGCCTGAGCAGCGGCGCGATCGCCGCCTGCCTGCTGGTGTACGGACTCGCGGGCGTCGCCGGGAACTTCACCCTCGGCCCGCTGTCCGGGCGCCGCCCGAAGACCGCCGTCACCCTCGCACTCACCGGCGTCACCCTGGCCGCCGCCCTGCTCACGCACGCCACCGGCGTCGTCGCCGTGCTGCTCGTCCTGGTCGTCTGGGGCGCCTCGTACGGCGGGGTGTCGGTCTCCACCCAGACCTGGGTCCGCATCGCCGATCCGGCCCGGATCGAGGCCTCCGCCGCGGTCTGGGCGGGCGTGTTCAACGCGAGCATCGCGCTCGGCTCCTTCGCCGGCGGCCTCGTCGTCGACCGGGCCGGGACCCACGCCGTACTGCTCACCGCGGCCGCACTGGCGGCCGCCGGGCTGCTGCTCACCCTGCTCTCCCGGCCGCACGACGGCGGGCCGAGCGGGCGAAGCGGGCGGTAGCCCCGCGGCTCAGTCGACGTGCCCGGCCAGCAGCTCGACGAACCCGGCCGCCAGCCGGTGCGGGCGCCGCTCGTGCTGGACCACCTGCAGCGCGGTCGGCTCCAGCTCGGGCACCGGCAGGAAGCGGATGTCCGGCCGCCGGACGTACGTCGTGCTGCGCTCGCAGAGCAGCAGGCCCTGGCGGGTCCCGGCCACCATCGACAGGCCCGCCTGGAGGGTGGCCGCACCCGCCGAGTAGGCCAACTCCCACCCGTCCGGCGTCCGCCGGGGCGCGTTCGCCTGCCGCCAGTACTCGGGCGCCGGGCCGCGCGGCTCGATCAGCGGCATGGCGGCCAGCTCGGCGGCGCTCACACCGTCCGCCCCGCCGGGGTTCCGCGCGGCGGAGACCGCCACGTACACCGGCTGCCGGGAGAACTCCATCAGCACCTCGAGCCCCGGCTCCCGGCACGGGGCGAGCACGATCGCCAGGTCGACCTCGCCGCGGGCGAGGTGCGAGAACGGGTCCGCCCACGGCAGTTCGACCAGGTGCGCGGCGCCCTCCGGCAGGCTCGCGACCACCCGGACGACCGGCTCGTACACCGCGCACTGGAAGCCCAGCCGCAGCGGCCTCGCCGTCGCGGCCCCGGCCCGCGCGGCGTCGTAGCCGTCCCGGAGCCGTTCGAAGGCGGGCACCACCTGCTCGGCCAGCGCCCGCCCCAGCTCGGTCAACTCGACCCGGCGGCTGGTCCGTCGGAACACCGGGGCACCGATCCGGCTCTCCAGGCGCTTGATCAGCTGGGAGACCCGGCCCTGCGAGACGCCGAGGAGCTCCGCCGTCCGCCCGAAGTGCAGCTGGTGGACGAGGACGGAGAAGCACTCCAGCTCCTGCAGCGGCAGCTCGGGCAGGACGGCGGAGGCTGCGAGGGCTGAGGGCGGTCGTTCCACCTCGGCAGTCTACGTCCGGCTACCCGGCCGCTCCGCAGGCCAGTACGGCGCGCAGCTCGGCGGCCGGATCGCCCTCGTGGTACGGGCGTTCGCTCGGCTCGATGTGATCCAGGAACTCCTGGTAGCGCAGGGCGTAGGACAGGTGGTAGAGCGGCTCGGCGAGTTCGAGGGCGCGTCGCGGGTCGGAGCCGGGGGCGTGGCGCCGCCAGGCCTCCGTCCAGACCCGGGCGTGGTGCCGCCAGGCCTCCTCGCCGAGGTAGGCGCGGGGGCGCAGCCCGTCCAGGGCGGGGTGGCCGAGGCAGGAGTCGGCGTAGTCGACGACCACCGTGCCGGTGCCGTCGGAGCGCCAGTTGCCGGGGTGGAAGTCGCCGTGCAGCAGGGTCTCGGGCAGACCGCAGTCGGCGAGCCGGTCCAGCAGGCCGGGGATGCCGGCGGCGAAGCCGGCCAGCCCGTCCAGCTCCTCGGGCGTCAGGTCGGTCTCCTCGGCGAGCCGGCCCAGCAGGGCCGTCAGCTGGGCGGCCAGGGCGCGGGGGGTGCGGTCGCGCAGGCCGGTCAGGTCGGCCGGACGGTCGGCGAGCGCGGCCTGGGCGGCGACCAGCCGGGGGACGACGTCGGCGACCGTCCCGGCGGACGGGCTCCAGCAGTCCTCGCCGGGGACGTGGTCGAGCAGCAGCCGCCCGCCGCGGGGGTGGGCGGCGAGGACGGTCGGGACGAGCGCGCGGTCGACGCCGCCGAGCAGCGCGATGACCGCGGCCTCGTCGGCGTTGAAGGCGGGCGTCGTGGTCTTCAGCCAGGCGTCGACGCCGCCGGCGGTGGGGAGGCGGAACAGACCGGAGAGGTTCCAGGTCCGGATCTGCCGCGCGGGCGCGGCCGGCGCGCGGCCGACGGCGGCCAGCTCCGTCTGCGCCCAGGCCAGTGCCTCCCGCAGGCCCGCGGGCGTGGCCCAGGCGGCGCGGCGTTCGGCGGGCCCGAGCAGCGCGGCCGTCCCGGCTTCCGGGGGGCGGGAGTCGAGCGCCTTCGGCCGCTCCAGCGCCTCGGCGTGGTAGCGCACCCGCCCGCCGTGGCCCGGCTCCTCGCTCCGCCCGTCGACCAGCCGCGCCACCAGCACCGGCACGCCGGCCACCTCCGTCGCCCGCGCGACCACCTCGTCCACGGAGGACCACCAGCCGAGCTCCACCTCGAAGGGGCCCAACTGCCCGAAGTACTCGTCGCCGTAGGTGAGATCGACCGTCACGGTCCGGTTGCTCGCTCGCTGCATCGGAGCAGCTTCGCCGACGGGGTGGGCCGACGCCACCGGTTTTCCGGCCGCGCCGACCGGGTCGGATCCGGTGCACCCGGGGCTAGCCTGTGCCGGTGACACGGCGATCGAGCACGGTGGTGCTGATGTGCGGCCTGCCCGGCGCGGGCAAGACCACGTACGCGATGGGCCTCGTCCGGCGGGGCTACGCGCGGCTGTCCATCGACGAGGTGGTCTGGCAGCGGCTCGGGCGGTGCGATGCCGGGCTGGTCCTGCCGCAGGCGGAGTTCGATCGGCTCAAGGACGCGATCCGCCGTGAACAACTGGTGGAGCTGGTCGAGTTGATGCGGGCCGGGCGCGATGTGGTGGTGGACTACACCTTCCGGAACCGAGCCGCCCGGGACAACTACAAGGTGCTGGTGGAGAGCCACGGCTGCCGCTGGGAGCTGGTCCACCTCAAGGCCGACCGGGCGACGCTGGAGCGCCGCTTGGCGGTCCGCAACGAGCGACGGGGCGCCAACTCCGTCACCGTGAGCGCGGAGCTGTTCGACCACTACTTCAGCACCTTCGAGGAGCCCCGGGGCGAGGGCGAGCTGGTCCTGCCGCAGCCCCCGCCCTGAGGCCGGCGCGGCGTGCTAGCCGATGGCCACCGCGGTGCCCGAGACCCGCACCCGGGTGTCCTCGGCGCGCAGTTCGACCCGCAGCAGGCCCGGGCGGCCCAGGTCGGCGCCCTGGTGGAGCGTCAGCACCGCCGGGGCCTGCACCGCGCCGAGCTCCCGCAGGTACGCGCCGAAGGCGGCCGCGGCGGCGCCGGTGGCCGGGTCCTCGACCACGCCGCCGACCGGGAACGGGTCGCGGACGTGGAAGACCTCGGGGCCCTCCCGCCAGGCGAGCTGCAGGGTGGTCAGGTCGCGGGCGCGCATGAAGTCGGCGAGGCCGTCGAAGTCGTAGTCGAGCCGGGCCAGCCGCTCGCGGGTGGCGACCGGCAGGACGAGGTGCCGGGCGCCCGCGTAGGCGACGCGGGGCGGCAGGGCCGGGTCGAGGTCGGCGGCGGACCAGCCGAGCAGGGCGAGCGCCTGCGCCACGTCGGCCGCCGGCACCTCCTCGACCTTGGGCTCGACGCTGGTCAGGGCGGCGCGCAGCAGCCCGTCGGCTCCGCGCTCGACCTCGACCGGGACCTCCCCGGCCGCGGTCTCGAAGACGTACTGCCCGGGGCCGGTGCGCTCGGCGACGGCGACGGCGGAGCCGACCGTCGCGTGGCCGCAGAACGGCACCTCGGCGAGCGGGCTGAAGTACCGCACGCGGTAGGACCCTTCGGCCGGGCCGGCGGTCAGGAAGGCGGTCTCGGAGTACCCGACCTCGGCGGCGATGGCGAGCATCCGCTCGTCGGTCAGCCCGGTGGCGTCGAGCACCACGCCCGCCGGGTTGCCGCCCTCGGGGCGGGTCGCGAAGGCGGCGTAGCGGAGGATCTCGGGAGTGGCGTCGTCGGTCATGACCGAACGAACGCGCCGGGTGCGCGGGCTGTTCCCGTCGGCGCTGCGGGTGTGCCGCCCGGGCGCGGCCACCGCACCGGTCGCGCCCGCGCTGCCGAGCCCGGCGCGGCCCGGCGACCGGCGGCGGGGCCGGTCGATCGGACGCGGCCGTCCCGTCCCGGTGGGATGATCTGCGGCATGGCCCTGACCCCGCACCAGCGGCACCTCCGTGACCGGATCATGGCTGCCGAGGTGACCGCCCCGCCGGAGCCGTGGCGGCCGGTGGGCCGTGGGGTGCTCGCGGTCGGCGGGCTGCTCGGCATCGGCTTCGCCGTCCACCCGGAAAGCGGCCACGACCTGGTGCTGACGGTCTCGCACGGCGGCCACGGCCTGTTCGACGCGGTGACCGGCCTCAAGCTGGCCCGCGACCACGAGCCCGCCGAGGACCCGGACGGCCCGGACCTCGCCTGCCCCGGACTCGGCCAGGTCACGGACGTGCGCGTCCCGGTGGCGGGGCTGTGGGGCGGCGGGCTGCACACCGCCGCCGAGGGCGGCTGGCACGTCAGCGTGGCCGCCCCGGAGTGGCCGCACCACCGGGTGCTGCTCGCCAACGGGCGGGGGCCGTCGGAGGGCGAGCACGGCGAGAGCTGGTGGCTGGTCCTGGACGCCGACCGGTCCACCTTGCGGGCGGCCGGCTTCTCCCCGACCGGCCGGACCCTCGCGGTGGCCACCAGCAGCGACCTCACGCTCTGGACCCGCGGCTAGGACCCGTCCCGCCGCTCCTTCCCGGGCCCGTCCGGCTTCCGGATGCGAACGGCGCGCCGAGCGCCGATGCTGGCGGCGAGGCGTGCGCGGCCCGAGGAAGGAAGCCACAACGTGAGTGCTCTCGACTTCGAGATCATCGACAGCCCCGACAGCTCGCTCAACAAGACCTCCGTCCTGGTCACCGGCCCCCACGACGCCCTGCTGGTGGACGCCGGGTTCACCCGCTCCGACGGGCGCCGGCTGGTGGAGCGGGTCAGGGCGAGCGGCAAGCGGCTGACCACCGTCTTCGTCAGCCACGGCGACCCGGACTTCTACTTCGGCGCCCAGGAGGTCCAGGACGCCTTCCCGCAGGCCCGCTTCGTGGCCACCGCCTCGACCGTCGAGCGCATCCAGGAGACGTACGAGGCCAAGCTGCGCGCCTGGGCGCACCTGGGCCCCGAGCTGCCCACCCGGCTGGTGCGGCCCGATGCGCTGCACGGGGACGAGCTGGTCTTCGAGGGCCACCGTTTCGAGCTGCGCGGCGCCGACTTCCACCTGCCGGACCGGCACTACCTCTGGCAGCACCACCACCGCGCCGTGCTGGGCGGGGTGCTGCTCTTCCAGGGCCTGCACGTGTGGACCGCCGACACCCCGACCTCCGCCCAACGGGCCGCCTGGATCGACCTGTTGGACGGCATCGAGGCACTCCATCCGACCTGGGTCGCGGCCGGCCACCGGATCGCCGGCGCGCCCACCGACCTGAACGCCGTCGACCACACCCGCGCCTACCTGCGCGCCTTCGAGACCGAGATCGGCCGGGCCGCGAACGCGGACGCCGCCAAGGAGGCGCTGGAGCGGCGGTTCCCGAATCTGGGGCTGCGGATCGCGGTGGACATCGGCACCAAGGTCGTCATGGGCGAGATGGCCTGGGGGTGAGCGGGCGGTGATCGAGATTCCCCGGGACGTCGCCTCCTTCGCCGAGTCGCCCGCCCCCGCCGACGTGGTGCGCCGCCAGTACCTGGCCTCCGCCCGGGGCGACCTGGCGGCGCTGCGCACCACCCTGGCCGAGGACGTGGAGTGGACCGAGATGGCCGGGTTCCCGCTGGCCGGCACCTACCGCACGCCGAAGGGCGTCACCGCCAACGTGATGGAGCGGCTGGCCGACGAGTGGGACGACTGGACGGCACACGACGACACCTACGTGGTCGACGGGGAGACGGTGGTGGTGCTGGGCCGGTACACGGCCGTCCACAAGGCCACCCGGAAGCCGCTGGCGGTCCGGGTCGCCCACCGCTTCACCGTGCGCGGCGGCCGGATCGTCCGCTTCGAGCAGTTCACCGACACCGCGCTGGTCAGGGACGCGATGACGGCGTGAGGCCCACGTGTCCCGCCGTGGCCCGCCGTGGCCCACGTTCACCCGTACGGGCGAGCGCGGCGCGGCGCGCCAGGCGCGGTCTCGACAGACCACCCGGACGGCGGCAGGCTGGGCCCGACCACGGCCGGAGAACGAGGAGTCGAGCATGGCGGGCACGGACACCGGGACCACCGGAGCGGGCGGGCGGGAGCGCCCGGTCGTCATCGTCGGGGCGTCCCTGGGCGGTGCGAAGGCGGCCGAGGCGCTGCGCGAGGCCGGGTACCGGGGCGGCATCGTCCTGATCGGCGAGGAGCACGAGCGCCCGTACGAGCGGCCGCCGCTGTCCAAGGGCTACCTGCAGGGCAAGACGCCCCGGGAGAAGATCTACGTCCACCCCTCGCAGTGGTACGCGGAGCACGACGTCACGCTGCGGATGGGCACGGCGGTGGCCTCGATCGACCCGGCCGGGCACACCGTGACGCTCGCCGACGACGGCCAGGTGGAGTACGCCAAGCTGCTGCTGACCACCGGCTCGGTTCCGCGCCGGCTGCCGGTGCCCGGCGCGGACCAGGACGGGGTGCTCTACCTGCGCCGGGTCGAGGACAGCGACCGGATCGAGGAGGCGCTGCGGCCCGGGGCCAGGATCGCGGTGATCGGCGCGGGCTGGATCGGGCTGGAGGTGGCGGCCGCGGCCCGGGAGGCGGGCGCCGAGGTGACGGTGCTGGAGGCGCTCGAACTGCCGCTGCTGCGGGTGCTCGGCCGGGAGGTCGCCCAGGTCTTCGCCGACCTCCACCGGGAGCACGGCGTGGACCTGCGCTTCGGCGTCAAGGTGGCCGAACTGACCGGCGACGGCGGCACGGTGAACGGCGTGAAGCTCGCCGACGGCACCACGGTGGCGGCCGACGCGGTGGTCGTCGGCATCGGCATCGCCCCCGCCACCGGCCTGGCCGAGGCGGCCGGCCTGGAGGTCGACAACGGCGTCAAGACCGACCAGCACCTGCGCACCTCGGACCCGGACGTCTACGCGGCCGGCGACGTCGCCAATGCCTACCACCCGCTGTTCGGCAGGCACGTGCGGGTCGAGCACTGGGCCAACGCGCTCAACCAGCCGCAGACCGCCGCCCGCGCGCTGCTCGGGCAGCCGGACGCGGTGTACGACCGTGTCCCCTACTTCTTCACGGACCAGTACGACCTCGGCATGGAGTACGTCGGCTACGTCGAGCCGGACGGCTACGACCAGGTGGTGTTCCGCGGCGACCCGGCCACCCGCGAGTTCATCGCGTTCTGGCTCTCCGGCGGCCGCGTGCTCGCGGGGATGAACGTCAACGTCTGGGACGTCACCGACCCGATCCGCGAACTGGTGCGCTCGGGGCGGGTGGTGGACGCCGGGGCGCTGGCCGACCCGAACGTTCCGCTCGACTCGCTGTAGTCGGCGAGCCGAATCGGTCAGCCGAATCGGTCAGCCGGACCGGTCAGCCGACGGGGATGCCGGGGTTCACCAGGCCCCGGCCCCCGGTGACGGTGTTGCCCGCGCCGATCGTGACCTTGCACTTCGCCGCGTCGTAGGCGGTCACGTGGATCGCGTACCGGTCCGGCCCGGTGGCGCCGGTGAGGTCGGAGCGGTTGCCGCGGAAGACGGTGCCGCAGCCCCAGCCCGGCTGGAGGCTGTGGGTCTGGTAGCCGTCGTTCGTGGTGCGCCGGCCGGTGTTGTTCTCGATGACGTAGCCGTTGCCCTTCACGTCGACCCAGGAGTCGTCCGAGTGGCTCCCGGTGAGGCCGTCGCCGTCGAAGGTGTTGCCGGAGACCAGGCCGCCGGTGGTGCCCTCCTTGAGGTCGACGTTCTCGCCGCCGATGTTCGGGCCGAAGGTGTTGCCGGTGATCTGCACGTGGTCGCTGCGGTCGGTCAGCGTGTTGGCGGTGCCGACGTAGACGCCCTCGCCCATGCCGTCCCCGCTCAGGCCGGTGTCGTGGACGCGCGAGTCGCGCAGTGTGCCGTAGGCGCTGGAGTTGCGGAAGTGCACGCCCTCCATGGTGGTGTGGTGGACCGTCACGCCGTCCAGGACCACGTGGTTCGCGGAGTCGGCCATGATGCCCTTCTGGCCGCCGGTGACGGTCAACCCCTGGACGGTCCAGTAGCTCGCGCCGTCGAGGTGGAGTCCGTAACCGCCGCCGCTGGGGGCGGTGAGGACGGCCTTCGCCGAGCCGGTGAGGGTGATCCGGGCGGCCGCGGTGCCGGGGGTGGTGGCCTTGAAGTTGCCGGAGTAGGTGCCGTCGGCGAGCTGGATGGTCTGGCCGGGCGCGGCGGCGGCGAGCGCGCTCTGGAGCTGCTTGGTGGTGCCGACCTTGACCACGGCCGCCTTGACCACTGCCGTGGGGGCGGCGGAGCCGGCGGCCACGGCCGTGGGGGCGGCCGAGCCGAGGGCGAGGACGGTGAGCGCGGCGAGGAGGACGGGGACGGCGGGACGCTGGGTCACGGACGGTGCTCCTTGCGGTGGTCGGGGCCGGCCGGGGTGGTCGGGGCGGCAAATGACAGGAACATGCCGCCGCCAGGGTGGACTGGACCATTCCGGGGCGTCAAGAGCGCCTCGTCCGCGTGATACTGGAGCCCTGGGGGTCTTAGGAGTCCCCGCGGACACGGAGTCGCGGACACGGAGCCGCGGACAGGGAGGCGGCGATGGGCGGCACGGCCGGGTTCGCCGTGGTGGTGTTCGGTGCGCTGGGCGGCGTGGTCGCCTACCTCGCCGGGGTGGTCGGCCTGCGCGAACTGCGGCGGCTGCGCCGGGTCGGCGTCCCCGCACGGGCACTGGTGCGCGAGCGCGCCGCGGCGCCGGAGGACCGCGCGCTACCGCCGCGGCCGCTGCTCCAGTTCGAGACCGAGGACGGCCGGGTGGTCGAGGTCTTCTCCCCCGTCCCCTCCACCACCCGCCACCCCCTGCCGGACGGCGGCTTCGTCCCGGTCCGCTACGACCCGGCGGACCCGTCACAGGTCCTGGTGGACGGGCGGGAGCGCGCGGGGCTGGAGTACGGGTTCCTCGCGCTCGGGGTGCTGGTGGTGCTCGGCTCGATCACCCTCGGCGCCACGGTGCTCTGACCGGGCCCCCGGGACGGGCACGGGGCGGTGGATCAGGCGGCGCATCGGGCGGGTCGCACGCGGTCGGGCCCCCCGGGACGGCGCACCGGGCGGGCCGCGCGGTTCGGTACGCGGCCCGCCCGCCCGCTCAGACGGTGGCGGCGCTGGTCGCCGCCACCGTCGCCGCGGTGGTGACGGCGGCCATGGTGAGCTGCATGTTCCGGATCGCCTCGCGGACCGACTCTGCGGCCCCGTCACCGGCGGCGATCTCGGCGAAGCGCGGCTCGACCTGCTTGCGGGGCAGCTCGGGGAAGGCCAGCCGGTGCAGCCGGGAGCCGTGCAGCAGGGCCACCAGGGCGGCGGTACGCAGGTCCGGCTCCGCGCCGTTCAGCACCGTGGCGGCGAGCCGCTCGCGCAGTTCGCGCTCCACGCCGCCGTCCGCCTCCGGGTAGCGGCGGACCGGGAAGATGCCGAGCGCGCGGCGCCGCTCCTCGACCACCAGGCCCCGCTCGCACAGCCGCGCGACGGTGTCGGCGACGGCCGTGGCACGGTCCTTGGTCAGCCAGTCGGCCGCCTTGGCCTTGCCGGAGCGGCGCCCCGCGGCCCACTCGTCGAGCCGGGCCAGCCGGCCGTCCAGCAGCGGCTCGCCGGTCGGGGTCCGGTCGGCGACGGTGAGCCGGCCGTCCTCGATCGCGACCCGCCCGGCCAGCACCAGCTCGGCCAGGATGCCGCCCGCGGCAGCCCAGGCGGCGGTGGCGGCGTCCTTCGCCACGCCGGACTCGTCGTCCAGCGAGAGCAGCATCAGCTCCTCGGCGAGGGTGACGTGCATCGGGTGCCCCTTCCTCTCGGTACCGCGGTACGCTGCGCCGACGGCGCCTCAACCGCGCAGTGCTTCGACCAGGCGCCGGGCCCTGGTGTCCTCCTCGAGCAACGCCCGGAGCAGTCGATCAGTGCCCTGACCTGCGACGTCGGCGAGGTAGGCCTCGACCGAGCGGGGGTCGGCGGGCAGCGTCACCCCGCCGGAGTCCAGTGCGGCCCGCGCCCGGGCGTAGTCGAGGCCGAGCCCGGCGAGCAGTTCGCCGGCGCCGCCCTCCTGTGCCAACTGCGGCTCGTGACGGGCCACTTCGTGTACGGCCAGCAGGGCGAGCAGGACGTGCTCGGTACCGGGCGTCCGGCGCCCGAGGCGCTCGGCCTGGGCGTCGGCCTCCGACCGGATCCAGGCCGCCGGACCGGACGAGCCCGGCCGCAGCACGCGCTTCCAGCGCGGTGCCGGGTGCGCGCGGCGGGCCAGCATCGCCTCCCGGGTGGGGCGCAGCAGCGGGTCGAGGCCGCCTCCCCTCGGCACCGCGCCCTCTCGCCCTTCGGGCTCCAGCATGGTCGTGTCCATCGGCCCCTCCCATCACGACGGCTTTACTCGGACTATATTCCTGCTTTTCCTTCTCTTGGGAATTTCCCGCACGCCAAGAACGCGTCAGGACTCCTCCGGCGCGGGGCGCGGGGCGCAGAAGACGGGCGCAGAAGACGGGCGCGGAAGACGGGGCGCGGAAGACGGGGCGCCCCGCCGTTGTTGGCATCTGGTGCCATCGTGGGAACCGCGTCCGCGAGAGGGGTGAGCACCATGGCCGACACGCTCCCCGTGCCGGGTCCGCCCCCCGATGCGCGGGCGCCGCTGGACGCCTACTCCCGGATCGTCACCTCCGTCGCCGCGGCGCTGACCCCGCGGGTCGCCGCGCTCCAGGTCCCCCGGCGCGGCCGGGGCGGCTGGTTCAGCACCGCCCTCGGCTCGGCGGTGGTCTTCACCGAGGACGGGTTCCTGCTCACCAACGCCCACGTCGTCGGCCACGCCGACGCCGGGACGCTGGCCTTCGCCGACGGCACCACCTCCCCGTTCCACACCATCGGCGCCGACCCGCTCTCCGACCTCGCCGTGCTGCGCGCCGACGGGCCGACCCCGACGCCGGTCTCGCTCGGCGAGGCGACCGGTCTGCGGGTCGGACAGCTGGTCGTCGCCGTCGGCAACCCGCTGGGCCTGGCCGGGACGGTCACGGCGGGCGTGGTCAGCGCCCTCGGCCGCTCGATCCCGGCCCGCTCCGGCAGCGCGGTGCGGGTCATCGACAACGTGGTCCAGACCGACGCCGCGCTCAACCCGGGCAACTCCGGCGGCGCGCTGGCCACCGCGGACGGCGAGGTGGTCGGCATCACCACGGCGGTGGCCGGCAACGGGCTCGGCCTGGCCGTGCCGATCGACGCCACCAGCCGCCGGATCGTCGCGGCCCTGCTCGCCGACGGCCGGATCCGCCGCGCCTACCTCGGCCTCGCCGGGGTGCCCGCGCCCCTGCCGCCCGCCCTGCGCCACCGCACCGGGCAGCGCGGCGGCCTGCGGATCGTCGAGGTGGTGCCCGGCGCGCCCGCCGACCGCGCCGGACTGCACGCGGGCGACCTGCTGCTCACCGCCGCGGGCGAGCCGATGGGCAGCGCTCAGGCCCTCCAGCGGCTGATGCTGGCCGACGCGATCGGCCGCCCGCTCCCGCTCACCGTGCTGCGCGGCGAGGCCCTGGTCGACGTGCTCGCCGTGCCCGCGGAGCTGCCCGCCGACGACTGACCGGGCCCCGGGGCCACCCCTACGCACGGGCCCCACCGACCTCACCGCCCGTCTCGGCCGGGCCGCCACCGGTGCCGCCACCGATGCCGCCCCGAAGGCACCGCTACGCGCGGGCCCCACGCCGCATCACCCAGAGCGCCGGCCCGCCCTCCGGCAGCCGGACCTCCTCCAGCACCTCGAAGCCGAAGTGCCCGTAGAGCGCGAGGTTCTCCTCCTTGGAGGACTCCAGGTAGACCGGCAGCCCCTGGGCGTCGGCCCTGGCCAGCCCCGAGCGCAGCAGCGCGGCACCCTGCCCCCGGCGTTGGGCGACGGGGTCGGTGCCGATCACCGCGAGGTACCAGTGCGGCTCCTGCGGCGCGTTGTCGGCGGCCGCCTCGACGGACTGCCGGAACGACTCGGCCCGGTCGCCGAGCGGCTCGACCAGCTCCCGGAGCGTCTCCTCGTCCGGTACCGCCTTGTCCTGCGCGTGCGGCGGCACCCAGAACGCGGCCGCGTCCGCCGTCCGCTCGCACACCCCGTGCCGGACGTACTGCCGGGTGAACAGCGTGGTGAAGTAACCGCCCAGCCCCGCCTGCCGGATGGCCGGGTCGGGGAAGAACCAGCACATCATCGGGTCGTCGGCGAAGGCCAGGGCCAGTAATCGACTGACTGACGACGCGTCATCGAGGGTCGCCGGCTGCGGCGTGTTGGTCATCTGCACACGGACATCGTGCGCGCCCTTTATCTCCGGCCCGGCGGCGAGGGTGGCTGCGGGCGGAAATAACCGTTGGCGCCCGTGCGATCGGCGTGGCTAGGCTGACGCCGTTCCGTACCGATCGACCCGGGCCACCGCCCGACCGGAGAGGGTGTCTTCATGTCCCGGACCGCGCCGAGTGCGCCTCGCCACACCGCCTGCAACCAGGCCTGACGAACCGTCGAGGCCACTCGGCCTGCTCTTGCTGTCATCGCAGAAACCCCTCAGCAAGGAGCACCCCGGGTGTCCAGCACCTCCAGCACTCCCCCCACTCTGAAGACCTCCACCTTCGCCTGCGCCTGGTGCGGTCTGACCGTCTCCACCTACGCCGCCGACGGCACGCGGCGCAACCACTGCCCGTCCTGCCTGCAGTCACGGCACGTCCTCGACCAGGTCGAGGGCGGCCCGAGCGACTGCCGGGGCCGGATGTCGCCGATCGCCATCGCCGTGCTGCGCACCGGCGGTTGGACGGTCGTCCACCGGTGCGTGCGCTGCGACGAGCTGACGTCCACCCCGGTCTGCACGGACGACAACCAGCTCATCCTGATGCGGATGGCCGTCCGGCCGCTCGCCCAACCGCCTTTCCCGCTCGAAGCGTTCGGCACCCTCTGAGCCGCGCACGGAAGAGGGGAACCGAAGCATGCCACGACGCAAGAACACCGGCGGCCGGAGCCGGCAGGGCCGCCGCCCGCAGCGGCACAAGGACGTCCTGCACGAGCAGGGCGGCCACCGGGCGAACGCCTTCCGCTGCGTGGACTGCCGGCTGGACGTCCCCCTGGACGCCCCTGGCACCGCGCACCGCAACCACTGCCCGAACTGCCTGGCCAGCCGTCATGTCGACGGCCGGAGGCCCGGTGACCGGGCGGCCGGCTGCGGCGGCCGGATGGCCGTGCTGGGCCTGTCGGTCCGCGCCGACGGCGAGTGGATGATCATCCACCAGTGCCTGTCCTGCGGTGAGTTGAGCGCCAACCGGATCGCCGGGGACGACAACGCCCTGGCCCTGGTCCGCCTGGCCCTCGAACCGCTGCGGGACACCACCCTGGCCCACCGCGTCCTGCTCGCGCTGTAGGCCGGCCCGCGGCTCGACCGGGGCACGCGGGGTGGTCGCGGCGGGCCCGTCCGTACGGACGGGCCCGCTGTCGGAACCGGCGACCACTCCGCGCGCCCGGGTCGCCCGCCTCCACCGGTTCGCCGGGGGCTCCGGATACCGGCCGGAGCCCCGGTTCCCCGGTGAGGTCCGTCCGTACGGGCGGACCGTCCTTGGGCGGCGCCTCAGCGCGGGCCGTCGAAGCGTGGGCCGTCGAGCCGCGGGCCGTCGAACCGCAGTGGCGACACCCGTACGGTGCGGCGCGGCAGGGCGGTGGGCAGGGCCGCCAGCAGGGCGGTCGCGGTGAACATCGCATAGTGCCCGGCCTCCGGCCACGGGCCCGCCCAGCCCAGTTCGCCGTGGCGGTGCTCGGCGAAGGCGTTGCAGCAGAGCCAGGCCGCCAGGCCGATCAGCGGTGCGGCCCCCGGCCGGGAGCGGCGCCCGACCAGTCCGCACAGCGTCAGGTAGCCGAGGTACGGCAGCGGGCCGGAGTGCAGTTCGCGCAGAACCCCGAGCGCGAGTGCCAGCGCGCCGCCGCCCAGCAGCGCCACCGTGCCCGCGGTGGGGGCCGAGAGGCGCTCCAGCACCGGGCGGTAGCGGTCGGCGCCGGGGCCGGCCGAGTACATCCGCACCGCGGACTACCGCTTCACCGCGAGGGCTTCGGGCGCGGGGCCGACCGGCAGGTGCCGGCGGGCGCGGCGGTGCGCGGACTCCAGCCGGTGCAGGTCGCGCAGCAGTTCGGGCACCGGGACGGTCAGCACCGGGCAGCCGGCCTTCCGGGCGCAGTGGCCGGGCACCGAGCGCCGCAGCCGTCGGCGCAGCGGGCCGCCGCTGCGACCGAGGACCAGCAGGTCCTCGGGCCGGTCGGCGACCTGCAGCAGGGCGGGGCCGGCCTCGCCGCGGATCACCACCGGGTGCAGCGGCACCCCGGGGTCGGCGCCGCCGAAGGCCGCGTCGAGGGCGTCCCGCAGGCGCTGTTCGGCGGCCTCCCGGACGGCGGCGAGCAGCGGCGGGCAGGGCGAGCGCCGGTAACCGTGCTCGCCGCCGGGCGGCTCCCAGGCGAGCACCGGCACCAGGGCGGCGCCGCGCTCGCGGGCCTCGGCGACGCCGCGGTGCAGTGCCGCGAGGCTCCCCAACGACCCGCTGACCCCGACCACCACCCTGGGTGCCGTGCCGCCTTCGTGCCGCCCGTTGCCGTGCATGATCCGTCCTCGTGTGGTCGCGTTCTCCGTCGTCCTCCACCCAACCGCCGCCGACGGGGCCGACCTGCTCTCCTTGACGCCTTCCTGACGTCCCGGGGGTCCTTCCCAACGCTCTCCATACGCGGCGCACCCGGCCCACCGCGCGCCCCCGCCACCCGGGCCTCACCCCGAGGCCGAGCGGAAGTAGCCGCCCGAGACGGAAGACGGAAAGGGAAGGAGGGGGCGGGCCCCGGGGCCCGCCCCCTTCGCCGTGCCCGCTCACCGCTCACCGAGCAGCCGCAGGTGACATGAATGGTGCTATCGTCCGTAGCACCATGTTGCTGAAGCTGGACATCGGGGACACCCGACCGCTGCACGAACAGGTCGCCGGCGCGATCAGACGGGCCGTCGCCGAGGGCGAGTGCGCCCCCGGGGACAAGCTGCCCCCGGCCCGGGAGCTCTCCCGGGCGCTGGGGGTGAACACCAACACCGTCCTGCGCGGGCTGCGCACGCTGCGCGACGAAGGGGTGCTGGAGTTCCGCCGGGGCCGCGGCATCACGATCGCGACCGGCGCCGACACCCGCTCCGAACTAGTGGACCGGGTAAGGCAGTTGGTCGAAGACGCGGCCCGGGCCGGCTACAGCAGGAACGATCTCGTGGACATGATCAGGGGGTTGTCGTGACGGACCAGGGGACGACTTCGACGAGGGCGGCGGCACAGCGGCCGACGCACCGCGGTGCGGTCTGGGCGGCGGCGACCTGGTCGGCGGGCGTGCTGGCCCTGCTGATCGCGCTGCCGCTGCTGGCGCGTGACCGCCTGCCCGACCCGCTGGCCACCCACTGGGGCGGACGGGAACCGGACGACTCGATGTCGCTGACGGCCGCCGTGCTCTTCCCGGCGGCGTTCTGGGCGGTCCTGGTGCTGACCGCGGTGGCCCTGCGGCGGTACCGGGGCAACCTGGCGCCCGGCGCCGCGGCGACCACGCTGGCGGCCGGCGGGGTGCTGCTGACGGGCGCGCAGGCCTCCATCGTGCACGCCAACCTGGACCGTGCCCGCTGGCAGGACGCCGCGCCGATGGGCATCGAGGTGGTCCTGATCCTGCTGGCCACCGGCCTCGCCGGGCTGCTCGCCCGGCTGGCGAGCCGCCGCTACGACGCCCGACCCGCGCCGCGCCCGGCGGCCGGGGAGCCGGCGCTGGAGGTGCCACCGGGCGCGCACCTCGTCTGGCTCTCCCACGCCGCCAACCCGTGGCTGCAGCTGACCGCGGCGGTGTTCGGGCTGGCGGCGGTGGCCGTGGCGGTGGCCGCCACCAGCGGGGTGGCCGACGCGGGCCTGCCGCTGGTGCTGATGCTCGCGCTCCCGACCCTCGCCATGCTCGCCTGCTCCTCGGTGCGGGTACGGGTGACCGCCGCCGGCCTGACCGTCGGCTTCGGCCCCTTCGGGTGGCCCGCCCGCCGCTGGTCCCCCACCGAGCTGGAGTCCGCCCGCGTCGAGCGGCGCACCGCCACCCAGGCGGGCGGCTGGGGCTACCGGATCAACGGGCTCGGCACCACCGTGATGCTGCGCGGGGGCGCCTGCCTGGTGGTCCGCACCCGCCGGGGGACGGACTTCGCGGTCAGCGTCGACGACGCCGAGCGCGGGGCGGCCCTGCTCAACGCGCTGATCGCGCGCACCCGGCAGCCCGCCGGCTGAACCGGCGGTTCGGAGGTTCGGCGGTTCGGACGGCGGGGCGGCCCGGTTGCGCTGGTGGGGGCCGCTCCTCGACGCCCTCGGCGGTGACTTGAACCGAGCGGGTGCGCGCAGCCGTAAAAGATGGTGCCCAGAGGCACTCCTGACGGTCATCGGGGGCGTAAACCGCTCAAATCGGTGGTGCTTCGAACGCTGATGCGGGTACACCAGTTGACGGTCGCTCAGGTGTGTGGCGGCGCCCGTCCGCACCGCCCACCCCGTCCCACGCGGCCGGAGGACCAGCGGGCCCGCGGGCCCGTGCGAAAGGCAAGGAGGCGTCCGTGACTCACGACTCGCGCACGCAGAACTCCCCCGGCGTCCGGCGGAGCATCCAGGACGTTCGGACCATCGCGATCCTGCGCCTCGGCGTCGGCCTGATCGGCATCCTGCTGCCGCCGGCCCTGCCGTTCGGCAACTGGCTGTCCGCCGTGGTGACGGGGCGCAGCACGGACGGCTTCTGGCCGGTCTCGATGAGCGCCTCGTACTACACCGACACCCGGAACCTCTTCGTCGGCGGGCTGTGCGCCCTCGGGGTGTTCCTGATCTGCTACCGCTTCGACCGCAGGGACGACCGCTGGAGCACGGCGGCCGGCTTCTTCGCGCTCGGGGTCGCGCTGTGCCCGACGTCCGCCGGGGGCGGGTCCGGTGTCCAGCGCACCGTCGGGGTGCTCCACCTGGTCTTCGCCGGCCTGCTGTTCGTCATGCTGGCGATGTTCTGCCTCTACTCCTTCCGCAACCCACGCTCCGCCCAGCCCGCCCGGGTGGGCACGGCGTACCTGGTGGCCGGGGTGGTGATCCTGGCCGCCCTGGGGCTCTCCGTCCTGGCCGGGGTGACGGGCGTCGGCTCGGACTGGCCGGTACGGCCGCTCTACCTGGGCGAGTGGCTGGCGACCTGGGCCTTCGGCATGGCCTGGATCGGCGCCGCGCTCGAACTCGCGGCGCACGGCCGCCGGTCCCCCTCCGACCGGGGCGACGCCGAGACCACCGCGCTCCCCCGGCAGTCGGACGCCGCCGCGTCCGACCAGAGGCACCCCGAGGCACAGGCCTGAGAGCCGCGTCCGAGGGCCGCGTCCGAGAGCCGCGTCCGAGGGCCCGCGCCTGCGAGTCGAGCCTGAGAGTCGCGCCTGGGGTCGAGCCTGAGGGCCAGTCATCTCATCACATTGGAAGACCGTTACCATGCGCACCATGGGCCGCTGCCACCGCGGCCCATGACGAATGCCCAGCACCGGGAGAGCGAGCATGGCGAACGAGATCCGAGTCGAGCACGGTCCGCACGAGGATCCCCCGTCGGTGGACCTGCGGATGGACGTTCCGCACTCCGCCCGGGTCTACGACTACCTCATCGGCGGCAAGACCAACTTCGAGGCGGACCGGGTCGCGGCGCACGCCTCGGTGCAGGCCTGGCCGTCACTGCCCATCTCGATGCGCACCACCCGCGACTTCATGCAGCGCACGGTGCGCCAACTCGCCGAGCAGTACGGCGTGCGGCAGTTCCTCGACATCGGCACCGGCATCCCGACCTCGCCGAACGTGCACGAGATCGCCCAGGCGATCGCCCCCGAGGCCCGGGTCGCGTACGTCGACAACGACCCGATCGTGCTGACCCACGCGCGGGCCCTGATGGACAGCACGCCCGAGGGCCGCACCTGTTACGTGGACGCGGACTTCCGCGACCCGGAGTCGATCATCGGCGACCCCCGGCTGCGCGAAGTGCTCGACTTCTCGCAGCCGGTGGCGCTGTCGCTGATCGCGATCGTCCACTTCGTACTGGACGAGGACGACCCGCAGGGCATCGTGCGCCGCTTCATGGACGCCCTGGCGCCGGGCAGCTTCCTCGCCCTGACCGTCTTCACCGGGGACACCGACCCGGTGGGGGTCGGCGGCGTGGGCCGCGAGTACAACGCCCGCGGCATCCCGCTCCAGATCCGCGACAAGGCCGAGGCGGAGGCCTTCTTCGCGGGCTACGAGCTGCTCGACCCGGGGGTCACGCTGGTGCACCACTGGCGGCCGGACGCCGGTGCCGCGCCCGTCCGCGACCAGGACATCGCGATGTACGCGGGCGTGGCCGTCAAGCGCTGAGCAACCGGCGCCCCACGACCGATCGCGGCATCGTTCCCGCGGCATCGTTCCTGCGGTGGCGGGCCCGGTCAGCCGGACACGGAGACCAGGCCCGCCTCGTACGCCAGGATGACCAGCTGCACCCGGTCCCGGGCGTCGAGCTTGGCCAGCAGCCGGGTCATGTACGTCTTGACGGTCGCGATGCTGAGCACCAGTTCGGCGGCGATCTCGGAGTTGGACAGGCCCCGGCCGACCAGGGTGAGGATCTCCCGCTCGCGCCCGGTGATCGCCGCCAGCCGCCGCTCGGCGGTGGTGGCGGCGGCAGCGGTGTCGGCGGCAGCGGTGTCGGCGGCGATGGCGGAAGCCGCGGCCGGGGCTGGAGCGGCGGCAGCCGCGAACGCCCCGATCAGCCGCCGGGTGACGCTCGGCGCGATCAGCGCGTCCCCGGCGGCGACCACCCGCACCGCGCCGAGGATGTCGTCCAGCGCCATGTCCTTGACCAGGAAGCCGGACGCCCCCGCCTCCAGCGCCGCGTACACGTGCTCGTCCTCGTCGAAGGTGGTGAGCACCACCACCCTGGTCGGCCCGCCGTCCGCGGTCACCAGCCGAGTGGCCTCGATGCCGTCCATGCCCGGCATCCGGATGTCCATCACCACGACGTCCGGCCGCAGTTCGGCGGCCAGCCGGACGGCCTCCGCCCCGGTGCCCGCCTCGCCGACCACCTCGACGTCCGCCGTCTCCGCGATCACCATCTCCAACGCGGCGCGCACCAGCGGCTGGTCGTCGGCCAGCACCACCCGGATCACGCGCCCGCCTCCCCGACCGACGAGCCAGGATCCGACACCGACGCGGGCACCGGCACCGGCACCGGCACCGGCACCGGCACCGGCAACCGGGCGGCCACCCGGAAGCCGCCCCCGGGCAGCGGCCCGGCCTCGAACTCGCCGCGCAGCAGGGCGACCCGCTCCCGCAGCCCGGCCAGCCCGAACCCGCCGCCCGGCCCCTCCCCGGAGCCACTGCCCCGGTCGGTGACCTCGACCGACAGCTCCCCCGCCGCCCGGTGGTCCACCGTGACCACGCAGGCGCCGACGTCCGCGTGCCGCACCACGTTGGTCACCGACTCCTGGACGATCCGGAAGGCCGCGAGGTCGACCTCCGGCGGCAGCGGCCCCGGTTCGCCGTGCCGCCGCACCTCCACCCGTACCCCCGCGGCGGTGGTCGCCCCGGCCAGCCGGTCGAGGTCCGCCAGGCCCTGCGGCACCGTGGCCGAGGCCTCGCCGTCGGCCCGGCGCAGCACGACCAGCATCCGGCGCAGCGCGGCCAGGGTCTCCCGTCCGGCGGACTCGATCTCGCCCAGCGCCTGCTTGGCCCGCTCCGGCCGACGGTCGATCACCCGGCGGGCGGCGCCGGCCTGGAGGGCGACGATACCGAGGCTGTGCGCGACGGTGTCGTGCATCTCCCGGGCGATCCGCAGCCGTTCGGCGGTGACGGCCTCCTCGGCCACCCGGGCGCCGAGCGCCTCGGCGTGCTCCCGGTTCTGCCGCACCGAGCGGCCGATCAGCCAGGCGACCAGCGCGAGCAGCGCGGCGCCGTCGGCCGAGCCGATGTGGGTACCGGTGAAGATGCCCACCGTGTTGCCGTGCACCATGCCGATGTGCAGCACCAGGAAGGCCATGACCAGCGCGAACGCGGCCCGGGAGCTGCGCCGCGGCCGGGTCGCGGTGATCAGGCAGAGCGCGGTGTCCACCGCGAGCAGGGCGCCGGGCGGCACCTGCGCGCCGCCGGCCCAGCCGTCGGTCTCGGTGAACGCGGCGACCAGCAGCAGGACGACGGAGAGCACCGGCAGCCGTCGTACCAGCGCCGCGCCCGCGAAGGCCACCGCCGTGTCGGCCAGGGTGAACGCCCAGCCGCCGTGGGCGGCGGCGCCGGGGTGCTGCGCGGCCTGGCCGCCGAGCCGGACGGCGGGGTAACCGGCCGCCACGCACCAGGCGAGGCCGACCCAGACCTCGGGCGGAACGCGCCGGAGCAGCGGCGGGGAGGGGGGTGAGGGCATGGTCCACGATCGTAACGACGGTCCGGGACGCCGTCATCCAACCGTGGTTGTACGGCCCCGGGTGGCCTCCGGTGGCTCGCGGTGTCGACACCGGTCCGATGTGCCCGCCCCACGATCCCCGGCACCGTGGGGCGCATGATCGAAGTCACCGAGCTGACGAAGCGCTACGGCCGCGGCCACCGCGTCCGCACCGCCGTCGACCGCCTCTCCTTCACCGTCCGGCCCGGCCGGGTCACCGGCTTCCTCGGCCCCAACGGCGCGGGCAAGTCCACCACCCTGCGGCTGCTCCTCGGCCTGGGCGACCCGACCTCCGGCACCGTCACCGTGGACGGCCGCCCCTTCCGCGGCCGGCCGCGCGGCCTGCGTCACGCCGGCGCCCTGCTGGACGCGGGCGACGCCCACGGCGGGCGCACCGGCCGGGCCCAACTGCGGGCGCTGGCCCGCGCCAACGCGATCCCGGCCACCCGGGTCGAGCAAGTGCTGCACGAGGTCGGGCTCACCGAGGCCGCCGGGCGCCGGATCCGCGGCTACTCGCTCGGCATGCGGCAGCGGCTCGGCATCGCCGGCGCGCTGCTCGGCGACCCGCCGGTGCTGCTGTTCGACGAGCCGCTGAACGGACTGGACCCGGAGGGCGTGCTCTGGGTGCGCGGGCTGTTCCGGCGGCTCGCCGCCGAGGGCCGGACCGTCTTCGTCTCCAGCCACATGATGGCCGAGATGGAGCACACCGCCGACCACCTGGTGGTGATCGGGCGCGGCCGGCTGCTCGCCGACGAGAGCCTCACCGAGTTCGCCGCCAGAGCGGGCCTGCGCGCCGTCACCGTCCGCGCCGCCGAACCCGAGCGGCTCACCGCCGTGTTGACGTCGGCCGGCGCCACCGTCCGGCCCGGCCCGGACGGCGAACTCGCGGTGAGCGGCCTGGACGCCACCCGGATCGGCGAACTCGCCCTGGAGCAGCGCCTGTTGCTGCACGCCCTGACCCCCCGGGGCGCCTCCCTCGAGGAGGCGTTCATGGACCTGACCGCCGACAGCGTCGAGTACCCCGCCGGAGAACCCCGTTGAGCACCCTGCCCGCCCCGCACCGCACCGGCCCCGCCTCGCCCCGCACCGAACCGCGCGCCCGCTTCGGCGACCTGCTGGCCGCCGAGTGGATCAAGTTCTGGTCGCTGCGCTCGGTCCCCTGGGTGCTCGGCCTCAGCGCCGTGGCGATCGTCGCCGCCGACCTCAAGTCCGCGCTCTACACCCGCGACCACTACACCCCGGGCGAGGGTGACCCCGCGGTCATGGCGCAGGTGGCGCTCAACGACGCGTTCAACGTCGCCTCCGCCGACATCCTGATGCTGGTCGCGGGCGGCCTCGGCGCGCTCGCCATCGCGGGCGAGTACGCGACCGGTCTGATCCGCACCACCCTGGCGGCCGTGCCCGACCGCCGGGCGGTGCTCGTCGCCAAGGCCTGCGTACTGGCCGCCGTGCTGTTCGGCTACGGGGTGCTCACCGTCGGCGTCTCCTTCGGCGGGAGCCAGGCGATCCTGTCCGGGACGGGCATCGGGCAGTCCGTCACCGATCCGGCCGCGCTGCGGTACGTCGCGGCCGCGGTGCTGTTCGGCCCGGTCTGCGCCCTGGTCGGCCTCGGCCTCGGCACCCTGATCCGGCACGGCGCGGGGGCCGTGGTGGCCACCGTCGGGGTGCTGTTCTTCGTCCCGTCGCTGATCACCGAGCGCTACCGCTGGAGCGTCGACCTGCTGCACGCCCTGCCGCTGCCCGCCTGGCAGCGCCTGGCCCGGACCACTCTGGCGGGCCTGCGCCCGTCCGAGTACCCGGCCACCGTCACGGGTGCCTGGACCACCTTCGCGGTGTGGTCGCTGGCCTCGGTGGCCGTCGCGGCACTCGCCATCCACCGCCGGGACCACTGACGTCCCACCTGCGCGGCACGGTACGAAACCCGGCACGGTACAAAACGCGACACAGCACGAGACGCGGCACGGCACGAGAGGCGGCACAGCGCGAAGCACGGCAGCTCAGAACGCCGCGATGCTGCCCGGTGCCCGCTCGGCCCGGCTGAGCGCCCGCAGCACGGCCGCCCGGCCGTGCCGCCGGACGGCCAGCCGGGCCAGTAGGCCGATCACCGACTCGGTGGTCTCCGGCGGCAGTTCGGGTCCGTCCACGGCGACGCTCACCGCGAGGTCGTCGCCGTGGACGGCGAGTTCCATCGTCCGGCTGGCCAGCAGGTCGTCGAGGGTCAGTGCCCACGGGCCCCAGAACGGCAGCCGGGCAGGCCGGGTGGCGTCCGCCGCCGCCAGGGTGTCCGCGAGCTCCGGCAGTACGGCGGTGAGCCGGCGGTGCAGCACGGCCGGCCCGTCGGCCGCGAAGGCCTCACTGCCCTGCCGGATCCGCACGTTGACGTCCGCGTCGAGCGCGGCGCCGACCCAGGCCGACCGGGCGTAGTGGTCCAGCAGCCCGACCACAGGCTCCGCCGGTACGGGCGCGGCCAGCACCTCCGGCACGCACAGGACCTGGTAGGCCAGGTGCCCGGCCAGCCCGCCGACGCTCCACTGCGCCAGCGCGCTCGGCCGCCGCCAGGCCCGGGCCACCTCCGGGCGGCGCAGCAGTTCCTCGGCTGCCGCGGCGGCGGCCAGGAAGTCTGTCCGGGCGCCCGTCACGGCTCGTCTCCGCCGCGCGGCCCGTCCCCCACCCGCGGCCCGTCCCCCACCCGCGGCCCGTCCCCCACCTGCGGCCCGTCCCCGACCCTCGGCCCGGCGGCCCGGAAGCTGCCCCGGCCCGAGGCCATGTCGGCGACCGCCACCAGCAGCGCCACCAGCACCAGGCCGGCCGCGACCGTCACGCCCAGCTGGAAGGCCAGCGCCCAGTCCGGGCGGGGCCCGGTCGCATGGGCGAAGAACACCGAGCCGACGACGGCGATGCCCACCGCCGACCCGACCCGCTGCGCGGTCTGCAGCACCCCGCCCGCGCTGCCCGCCCGGGCCACCGGCACCTGTTGGAGGGTCAGCGTCTGGTTCGGGGCGATCACCAGCCCGCTGCCCACCCCGGCGACCAGCAGCGGCAGCGCCGTCGTCCACCCCACGTGGGGCCCCGACCACAGCTGCACCGCCAGCGCCGAGGCCAGCAGCCCGGCCAGCACCAGCAGCAGTCCGGCCACCACCAACCGCCGCCCGAGCCGGCTCACCAGCCTCCCGCCCACCGTCGCGGACACCCCCGAGCCGACCGCGAACGGCGTGACGGCCAGGCCCGCCGTCAGCGCCGAGTAGTGCAGGCCCGCCTGGAGGTAGAGCGTGAAGATGAAGAAGATCGCGGTGAACCCGGCGAAGTACACCAGCGACAGCAGCGTTCCCGCCGCGTACGGCCGCACCGCGAACAGCGCCATGCTCACCAGCGGTTCCCGCCGCCGCCCGTAGTGCAGCTCCCAGCCGACGAACACGGCGAGCAGCGCCGCCGCCAGCGGCAGCAGCAGCCAGCGGACCCAGCCGTGCCACTGCTGGGCCTGGACGAACGGCAGCAGCAGCGAGACCGTCCCGGCGCCGAGCAGCAGCACGCCGACCGGGTCGAAGTCCCGGTGCCCGGCCCGCTGGTCGGCGGGCGGCGGCTCCGGAAGCAGCCGGTAGGCGATCGGCAGCAGGGCGACGCCGATCGGCAGGTTGACCAGGAACACCCAGCGCCAGCCGTTCTCCGGGCCGACGGCGTGGATCAGCAGCCCGCCGAGCAGCGGTCCGACGGCGGTGGACAGCCCGATGGTCGCGCCGAGGGCGCCGAAGGCCCGGCCGCGCTCAGCGCCCTGGAACAGCACCTGGATGAAGCCGGACACCTGCGGCACCAGCACGCCGCCGGCCGCGCCCTGGAACAGCCGGGCGAGCACCAGCCACTCCTGGCTCTGCGCCGCGCCGGCGAGCGCGCTGGCCACGGTGAACAGGGCGAGCCCGGCGAGGAAGACGGCCCGCCGGCTACGCGCGTCGCCGAGCCGCCCGGCGGGCACCAGCACCAGGCCGAAGGCCAGCGCGTAGCCGCTGAGCACCCACTGCAGGCCGCTGTCGGACATGTGCAGCCCGACCCGTACGGTCGGCAGCGCGACGTTGACGATGCTGACGTCCAGCAGGGTCATGAAGCCGGCGACGAGGCAGACGGTGAGCGCCCGCCAACGCCGGGCGGCGGCCCGGGCGCCCACGGCGGTGGATCCGAGCTGCTCGGGGTTCGTGGTGTTGCGCGGGGGGTCGGCGTTCAATGGGAGCCTCCCGGGGGCCGGGGCTTCCTGGTCGACATCCTGGTCGACGGGGCATCTGGGCGATGGGGCGTCCTGGGTCGACGGGTGATCGTCGGTCGGCTTGGCTCGGATCATCGTCGCCCGGCCCACCTGTGCCCGCCACCCGGGCGAATTCCACCCAATGTCACCCGAACGGCCGAATCGGATCGCGACCGCCGCCCCCACCCCGGAGGCTGACGGCATGACCGTCGCCACCGAGACCGCGCCCTCCGCCCCTCCGGTGCTGGACGTCCGGCAGCGGAACGTCGTCTTCGCCACCATCGTGCTGGGCGTGCTGCTGGCCGCCCTCGACCAGACCATCGTCGGCACCGCGCTGCCCACCATCGTCGCGGACCTCGGCGGGGCCGCGCACATGTCCTGGGTGGTGACCTCCTACCTGCTGGCCGAGACGGTGGCCACCGTGCTGGCCGGCAAGTTCGGCGACCTGTACGGGCGCAAGCTGCTGTTCCAGATCTCCGCCGTCGTCTTCGTCGCCGGCTCGTTCCTGTGCGGCCTGGCCACCTCCATGACCCTGCTGATCACCTGGCGCGCCGTGCAGGGCTTCGGCGCGGGTGGCCTGATGGTCACCTCCATGGCGCTGATCGCGGACGTCATCCCGCTGCGCGAGCGCGGCAAGTACCAGGGCGCGATGGGCGCGGTGTTCGGCGTCGCCACGGTGATCGGGCCGCTGCTGGGCGGGCTGTTCACCGACCACCTGTCCTGGCGCTGGGCGTTCTACGTCAACGTGCCGCTCGCGGTCGTGGTGGTCGCCGCCGCCGCCCGGACCATCCCGTCCGTCCGCTCGGCGACCCGCCCGGTCGTCGACTACCTGGGCATCGTGCTGGTCGCGGCCGGGGCCGGCGCGCTGATCCTGGCGACCAGTTGGGGCGGCAACCAGTACGCCTGGGGCTCCGGGGTGATCATCGGCCTGTTCGTCGGCGGCGCGCTGGCACTCGGCCTGTTCTGCTGGGTGGAGATCCGGGCCGTCGAACCGATGCTGCCGATGCGGCTGTTCCGCAACCCGGTGTTCACGGTCTGCTCGGTGCTCAGCTTCATCGTCGGCTTCGCCATGCTCGGCGCGCTGACCTTCCTGCCGACCTTCCTCCAGTACGTGGACGGCGACTCGGCGACCGTCTCCGGCGTCCGGACGCTGCCGATGGTGATCGGTCTGCTGATCGCCTCGGTCGCCAGCGGCAACGCGGTCAGCAAGACCGGGCAGTACCGGCTGTTCCCGATCGTCGGCACGGCGGTGATGGCCCTCGGCCTCTACCTGCTCTCCCGGCTGGAACCCGGCACCGGATCCGTACTCGCCTCGCTCTACATGTTCGTGCTCGGCGCCGGCATCGGGTTGAGCATGCAGGTGCTCACCATCGCCGTGCAGAACACCGTCGACTACGCCGACCTCGGCACCGCCACCTCCGGGGTGACCTTCTTCCGCACCATCGGCAGCTCCTTCGGCACGGCGGTGTTCGGCACCATCTACGCCAACAGCCTGAAGACCGAACTCGCCGGCGGGATCGCCACCGCAGCCCGGCTCACCGGCGCCGACCCGGCCGCGCTCACCCACGCCGCGCAGAGCCCCCAGGGCCTGCACCAGCTGCCCGCCGACCAGGCCGCACCGATCGTCCAGGCGTACTCCGACGCCCTGCACACCGTGTACCTGTGGACCATCCCGGTGGCCGTGATCGGCTTCGTGGTGTCGCTCTTCCTCAAACAGGTGCAGCTGCGCGACACCGCCCGGGCGGGCTCCACCGACATGGGCGAGGCCTTCGGCCAGCCGACCACCGCCGACTCCGACCCGCACCTGGAGTACGCGGTGTCCACGCTCGTACGAGGAGTGGACCTCGACACCGTCCGGACGATCGTCTCCGGCGCCGGCACCCGGGTGGACCTGGCCGGGGCCTGGGCGCTGATGGAGGTGGCCGGCCACACCAAGGCCGTCGGCTACGCCTCGCTGGACCTCGTCGGCGCCCGCAAGCGGGTGCCGCCCGAGGTCCTGGAGCCGGTCTTCGACCGGATGGCCGCCGAAGGCTACCTGCTCCGCGACGGCGACCACCTCTCCCTCACCGAGGCCGGCACCCACGAGGTCCGCACCCTCGCCCACGCCTGGTCCGACTGGCTCAACGCCCGCCTCGACGCCGACGCCGGCCGCCCCCGCAGCCCCCGCCTGCGCGCCGCCGCCGACGCCATCGCCTGGCGCCTCCTGGTCGAGGACCTCGCCAACGGCCTCCCGGCCCACGCCCGACCGACGGACGGCGCCACGGTCTAGGCGGCACCTACAGACGAGTGGTGTCGATGTCCAGGTCGAACGGCGCCGGGAGGTGAACGGGCACGCCGAAGGGATGCGGGCCGCTCTCGGCGGCGTAACCGAGGCGGGTCGGCTCGCTGTACAGGGTGCAGCTGCGGTTCTGCCGGTCGACGAGGAGGTAGAGCGGGGCGCGTCAGCGGGAGGCTTCCGCCGGGGTCGGGGCGGGGGCCGTGCGGCGGGAGGAGAGGACGATCACGGCGAGACTGGCGAGGGCGAGGGCCGTCACCACGGTGAGCATCACGGTGTAGGAGGCCATCGAGGAGAGCGCCGCGAGCACGGCGGGCAGCAGGAAGCCCGAGTAGCAGAGCGCGTAGTAGACGCCGGTGATGCCGGCCAGGTCGTCCGGGGTGACGATGCGCTGGATCTCCAGCAGTCCGGAGACCACCCCGATCCCGTACGCGGCGCCGAGCAGGACCGCGCCGCCCAGGCCGAGCAGCGGGGAGCGGACCGCCGCGTCGCCGGCGCAGACGGCCATGCCGCAGGCCATCAGCACCATGGAGACGATGACGCCGCGCGCCGAGGAGAGCGAGTCCAGGCGCTTGGCGAAGGGCTGGACGAGGGCTCCGGTGCCGAGGGTGAGGACGGTCAGCAGGGTCGCGTAGGCCAGCGACCACTCGCCGAGCCGGTCGCCGACCAGCTGCGGGGTCACCGCGTACGCGACGCCGGCCGAGCCGAACACCCACGGGGCCATCGGCAGCACGACCCGGACGAAGCGCCGGTGCCCGGCCGCCGGGACCTTGAGGTCCGCCCAGAGGCTGCGGACGGCCGCCGAACGGGCCCGGGTCTCGACGGCCCTCGGGAGCAGGAACAGCGCGGGCAGGGTGACCAGCAGGTGGGCGAGGTACGGGGTGACCATCGGCCAGGGGCCCCACTGGGCGAGCACCCCGGCCACCCCGGCGCCGAGGCCGAAGCCGAGGGTCAGGGCGAGGGAGGCGCGGCGGGCGCCGGCGCCCGGGTCGGCGGCCGGGTCGTGCGGGGCCTGGGAGAGCTCCTTGACCCAGCTGGTGCCGACGGCCATCGCGATGCCGACGGCTATGCCGGTGAGGAACCGCCCGGCGTAGATGGGGAGTTCACCGGCGGAGCCGCCGCACAGCACCGCGCTGGCGGCGAGCGAGACGGCCACCGCGCCGATCATCAGCGGGCGGCGCCCGTAGCGGTCCGAGGCCGCACCACCGACCAGCAGCCCGGGGACCAGTCCGAGGACGTACGCCCCCAGGAAGGCGTCCACGGTGACCTCCGAGTAGCCGCCGAGGTGGCGGTACATCAGCAGCAGCGGGGTGAACTGGTTGCCGCCCCACCCGCAGCAGAGCATGGCCAGGGCCGCGAGCAGCCACGGCCGCCCCCGGCCGGACGGTGCGACGGGACCGGCGGACGGCGGCCGGGTGGTGCTCATGGTGGTGCTGCTCCTTGTCGGATGGTCGGTCCCGGCGGTCCGTCGGGGGTGTGCGCGCACGGTCGTCGGCGCGCGGTGAAGGGGGGTCAGCGGTCGGTGACCGCCCGGTGGGCGTCCAGGTGGGCGCGCAGGGCGGCGGTGAAGCCCTCGGCGTCACGGGCCGCGATCCGCTCGACGAGCACGGTGTGCTCCTCGACCAGCGTGGCCAGCCGTTCCGCCTGCCGTTCGGGCCGCACCTGGAGCAGTTGGACGGCCATCCGGCGCTGGCGGTCGCGCAGCGTCCCGTAGAACCGTTCGGCGAGCTCGTTGCCGGAGGCCGTCACGATGCCCCGGTGGAAGGCCTCGTCGGCGTCGGCGAAGGCGCCGAGGTCGGCCCGGCGGGCCGGTCCGCGCTGCTGGTCGATCAGTTCGGACAGCTGCCGGACCAGCGCGTCGAGGCCGTCGGGGCGGCGGGTGATCCGGCGCACGGCGGTGCTCTCCAGCGCCTCGCGCAGTTCCAGCACGTCCTCGGCCTCACCGGGGCCGACGGGCACCACGACGGCTCCGCGCTTGGGGAAGAGCTGGAGCAGCCCCTCGGCCTGCAGCCGCAGGAAGGCCTCCCGGACGGGTGTGCGGCTGAGCGAGGCGCGCTCGGCGATCTCGCCCTCGCTGATCAGCGTGCCGCCGGGCAGGGCGCCGCCGAGGATGAGGTCCTTGGTCAGTTCGTACGCGCGGTCCGCGGCCGGTACGCGGGCGGGGGGCGGGGTGTCGGCCATGGAGCACACCGTAGCACCATAGATGCAAGCTTAGATGCAACAGCCCTGCGGGTCTCCGGCGGAGCCCGAGCATCGGTTTCGGTACTGCTCAGGGCCCGAAGAATGCGCTTTCTCCGTCCCTCCCGCAGGGCCGAGGATGGGCGGGGCCAACAGCCTGCCGGGAGGAAGCCTTGTCCCCCATGTCGCCCGTGTCCCCTGTGCCGCCGGCCCTGCCGCCCGTCGACCAGGCCCTGCCGCCCATCGATCCGGGCCTGCCGCCCGTCGATCCGGGCCTGCCGCCCGTCGATCCGGGCCTGCTGCCGCTCACCGCCGAGTTCCGCCCCGAGGGCCTGTCCGTCGGCGGCGTGCTCCTCGCCGAGGCGGCCCGCCGGTACGGCACGCCGCTGTTCGTCTACGACGAGGAGCACCTGCGCCGCCGCTGCCGCGAGGCGGTGGCCGCCTTCGGCCGGGGCAACGTCGCCTACGCCTCCAAGGCCTTCCTCTGCACCGCGATGGCCCGGCTCGCCGCCGAGGAGGGGCTGCTGCTGGACGTCGCCTCCGGCGGCGAGCTGCGCACCGCGCTGTACGCCGGGGTCGCCCCGGAGCAGATCGTGCTGCACGGCAACAACAAGGACGAGGCCGAGCTGCGCACCGCGCTGACCGTCGGCCTGCGCCACATCGTGGTGGACAGCTTCGACGAGCTGGACCGGATCGAACGGCTGCACCACGAGGAGGGCCTGCCCCCGGCCCGGATCCAGCTGCGGGTGGCACCCGGGGTCGCGGCCGGCGCCCACCAGGCCATCCAGACCGGCGGCCACGACTCCAAGTTCGGCTTCGGCCTGGCCGACGGCGCCGCCGCGGCCGCGGTGCGCCGGGCCGAGGCCTCCGCCGCGGTACGGCTGGAGGGCGTCCACGCCCACGTCGGCTCCCAGGTGCTCGACGCGGCCGAACTGGCCGACGGCGCCGCCGCGGTGGCCCGGTTCGCGGTGGAGCACGGCCTGCGCCGGCTGACCGTCGGCGGCGGCCTGGGCGTGGCCTACCTGAGCGGGCAGAGCGCCCCCTCCTTCGCCGTCTGGGCCGAGCGGGTCCGCGCGGCGGTGCGCGGCGCCGGCTGGAGCGGCGAGGTCGGCGTCGAGCCCGGCCGCTCGATCGCCGCCCGGGCCGGGCTGACCCTGTACCGGGTCGGCACCGTCAAGCGGATCGAGGGCGTGCGCACCTACGTCAGCGTGGACGGCGGGATGAGCGACAACCTGCGCCCCGCCCTGTACGGCGCCCGCTACGAGGCCTTCCTGCCCCGCTGCCCCCAGGCACCCCGCCCGGCCCGCGCCCGGCTGGTCGGCAAGCACTGCGAGAGCGGCGACGTCATCATCGACGACGCCGCGCTCCCCGCCGACCTGCGGGTCGGCGACCTGCTGGCCACCCCGGTGACCGGCGCGTACGGGTACGCCATGGCGTCCAACTACAACAAGCTGCCGCGGCCCGCCGTGGTCTTCGTCCGCGACGGCGAGGCCCGCCTGGTGGTGCGCCGGGAGACCGAGCACGACCTGCTCCGGCTGGACGTGGCCGCCGCCTCCGGCACCCGCGAACCGGTGGCTGCGCAGCCGGCGTACACCCTCTAACCTGGGCCGATGCTGAACAGCGCCCGACTGCACGTCCTCCTGGAGATCGCCCGCCGGGGCACCATCGTGGCCGCGGCGCAGGCCCTGCACCTGAGCCCGTCCGCCATCTCGCACCAGCTCGCCCGCCTGGAGCAGGAGCTGGGTGTCGCGCTGGTGGAACGGGCTCCGCAGTCCCTGCGCCTGACGCCGGCCGGGGTCCGGCTGGCCGAGCACGCGCAGGCGATCGCCGATCTGATGGCCGTCGCCCAGGACGACCTGCGGGCGCACGCCCAGGCCGCGGCCGGCGTGCTGCGGATCGGCTTCTTCGCCTCCGCCGGGCTGGACCTGCTGCCCCGGGCGCTGGCCGCGTTCGCCGCCGGGCACCCCCAGGTGGAGCTGGAGCTCATCATGGGCCAGCCGCACGAGCTGGTCCCGGACCTGGAGGCCGGCCGGCTGGACGCGGCCGTCGTCTTCGAGCACCCGCTGGACCCGTGGTGCCGGCAGGCGGCGGTGGACGTGCGGATGTACTTCGAGGAACCGCAGCTGGTCGTGGTGCCGCTGCGGCACCGGCTCGGACGGCGCTCGGTGGTGCGGCTGGCCGAGCTGGAGGGCGAGAGCTGGATCGGCACCCACGGCGGCAGCACCGGCGAGCCGGTGCTCGAACGCGCCTGCGCGGCCGAGGGGTTCCGCCCCCGGGTGCGCTGCCGCAGCGACCACTACCAGGTGACCATCAACCTCGCGCGGGCCGGCATGGGCGTCGCGCTGATCCCGGCGCTCGGCCTGGCCGACAGCGCCGGGGTGCACGTGTGCCGGCTGGACCACCCGCAGCTGCACCGCCGGATCGGGGTGGCCACCCGGGCCACCAACCGCAACCCGGTGCTGCGGGACTTCCTCGCCGAACTCGGCGCCGCCGCCGGGGAGATCAGGTCCCTGCTCGACATGCGGTGGGCCTGATCCCCCGGCCCGGGCGGCCCGGGCCGGGGGATCAGGCCGGCAGGGAGCCGGCTCAGGCCGGCCGCTGGGCCCAGGCCGCGAGGGCGCGGCCGACGTCCCGGATGGCGTGCACGGCGGCCCGTTCGGTGCTGGGCCCGAGCGTCACGTCCCAGTGCGCGACGACCGCGTAGGCCACCCGGCGGGCACCCACGACGACGCCCGCGTCGGCCCGTACCCCGGTGTCCGTGCCGGTCTTGTTGGCGACCAGCAGGCGGCCGGGCAGCGGCTCGGGGAAGCCGGGGGCGTACGGGTCGTGGTCGATCAGCGCGGGCACCAGGCCGTGGTCGGTGTTGGCGCGCATCCAGCCGAGCAGCCGGGCCGAGGCCGCCGGCGTGGCCATGGTGCCCCGGACGGCGAGGGCCACCAGGCGGGCCAGGTCGCGGGCGGTGCCGGTGGCGAAGACGGGCGGGACGTCCGGCCCGCGCTCGTCGCGCACCCGGTCGTGCAGGGTGAGCCGCTCCAGTCCGAGCTCGCGCGCCAGCCGGGCGGTGGCCGGCAGCCCGACCAGTCGCAGCAGCGCGTTGGTGGCGGTGTTGTCGCTGACCGCGGCGGTCAGCCAGGCCAGGTCCTCCACCGTCCAGCCGGGCCGGCTCAGCCGGCCGAGCAGGCCGGTGCCGCCGGTGACGTCCTCGGGGAGGATCGCCACCGGCCGCCCGGCCGTCAGCTCCCCGGTGTCCAGCCGTCGGGCGACCTCGGCGAGCAGCAGCAGCTTGGAGGCGCTGGCGACGGGCAGCACGACGGTGTCGTCCACCCCGACCGCGCCGACCGCGCCGCCGTCGGCGCCGTCGGCCGGGCCGACGGCGTCCACGTCCACGGCCGCCACCGCGAGGGTCAGCGGGAGCGCCGCCGAGCTGCGCGCGGCGGCCGCCACCTGGGCGAGGCTCATCGGACCCGCACCACCTCTCCGGCCCGGATCGCGGTCGCCCGGCCGCCGCGCACCGCGACCCGCCCGGCCACCACCACGGTCTCCACTCCCACCGGCGGCAGCAGCGGCCGCTCGAAGGTCGCGCCGTCCAGGACGGCCGCCGGGTCCAGCACCACCAGGTCCGCGATCGCGCCGTCCCTGACCACCCCGCGCCCGGCCAGCCGGAAGCGCTCGGCGGGCAGGCCGGTCATCTTGTGCACCGCGAGCTCCAGCGGCAGCAGCCCCTGCTCGCGCCCGTAGTGGCCGAGCACCCGGGCGAAGCTGCCCGCCCAACGGGGGTGCGGGCGGCCGGGTTTGGGCACGCCGTCGGAGCCGATCATCGACAGCGGGCTGGCCAGCACCCGGCGGACGTCGTCCTCGCGCATCGAGTGGCTGATGATGGTCACCTCGCCCTGTGCCTCCAGCAGCAGGTCGCAGACGTAGTCCACCGGGTCGGCGCCGCGCTCGGCGGCCAGGTCGGCGATCCGGCGGCCCTCGGCCGTACGGCGGGCGGGGGCGGCGGCCACCGAGATCAGGTCCCAGCCGCCGTTGCCGACGGTGTTCTCCCAGCCCTCGACGCCGTTCGCGATGTCCGACCGGATCCGGTCCCGCACCTCCTTGCTGCGCAGCCGCTCCAGCAGCGCGGCCGGCCCGCCCTCGCTGGTCCAGGGCGGCAGCATCGCGTGCAGCACGGTGCTGCCGGCGGTGTACGGGTAGACGTCGCAGAGCACGTCCACGCCGTCGGCGCGGGCCTGCTCCAGGCGCGGCAGGGTGCGCAGGGTGGCGCCCCAGGCGTGCCGCCCCGCGGTCTTGTGGTGGGAGACCTGGAGCGGGGCACCGGAGCGCACCGCGATCTCCAGCGCCTCCTCCAGGGCCTTCTCCACCTGGGACATCTCGTCGCGCAGGTGCGTGACGTACGGCTTGCCGTGCCGCGCGGCGACCTTCGCCAGGGCGACGATCTCCTCGGTGTCCGCGTAGACGCCGGGCGGGTAGATCAGGCCGGTGGAGAGCCCGGCCGCGCCCTGGCCCAGCGCCCGGTCGAGCAGCTCGCACATGGCGGCCAGCTCCTCGGCGGTGGGCGGGCGGTCCTCGAAGCCCATCACCCCGGCGCGCAGCGTGCCGTGGCCGACCAGCGAGGCGATGTGGTTGCGGCGCAGTTCGGGCCGCTGGCCGGCGGCGAAGGCGTCGAAGTCCTCGGCGGGCAGCACCGGCCCGAGGCCGAAGGAGACCCGCAGGTGCCCGGCCAGTTCGGGCAGCCGCTCGGGCAGCGCGGGGAACAGGCTGATCCCGCAGTTGCCGCTGATCTCGGTGGTGACGCCCTGGAGCAGCGGGGCGAGCCGCAACTCGTCCAGGGCGTCGCCGTCGGTGTGGCTGCCGCCGCCGAAGGGGGCGGCGAGCGCGTCCGAGTGGGTGTGGACGTCGATGAAGCCGGGGGTGACGACCCGTCCGGTGACGTCCAGGGTCTCGGCCGCGGTCACCGCGGTGCCGGGCGGCAGCACGGAGACCCGGCCGTCCGCGACGGCGAGGTCGGCCGGACGGGCGGGCGCCCCGGTGCCGTCCACCAGGGTGCCGCCGCGCAGCAGCAGGTCGACCGGGGTCGTGGTCACGTCCGCTCCCATCTGTGCCATCGCTGGTCCCATCGCTCCCATCAGAGCACCGTCGAGAGGAAGGCCCGGGTGCGGTCGTGCCGCGGGGCGGTGAACACCTCGGCCGGGCTGCCGGCCTCCACGACGGCGCCCTGGTCCATGAAGACGACCCGGTCGGCGACCTCGCGGGCGAAGCCCATCTCGTGGGTGACGACGATCATCGTCATACCGCTGCGGGCGAGGTCGCGCATCACCCCGAGCACCTCGCCGACCAGCTCCGGGTCGAGCGCGGAGGTGGGCTCGTCGAAGAGCATCAGGGTCGGTTCCATGGCCAGTGCCCGGGCGATCGCCACCCGCTGCTGCTGGCCGCCGGAGAGCTGGGCCGGGTAGTGCTCCGCGCGGTCGGCCAGGCCGACCCGGGCGAGCAGCTCGCGGGCCTGCCGCTCGGCCTCCTCCCGCGGGCGGCCCTTGACCGCGACCGGGCCCTCCATCACGTTCTGCAGCGCGGTGCGGTGCGGGAAGAGGTGGAAGCGCTGGAAGACCATGCCGATCCGCTCGCGCTGGTGGCGGATGTCGCGCGGGCGGCGCTCGCGCAGCCTGCTGCCGGAGGCGCCGTGCGGCTCGTAGCCGACCAGCTCGCCGTCCACCTCGATCCGCCCGGCGTCGATCTTCTCCAGGTGGTTGAAGCAGCGCAGCAGGGTGGACTTGCCGGATCCGGAGGGGCCGATCACGCAGAGCACCTCCCCCGACCTGACCTCCAGGTCGATGCCGCGCAGCACCTCCAGGTCCCCGAAGTGCTTGCGCACCTTCCGGGCCGACAGGACCACCTCGGCGGCCGGCTTCTCCAGGTCCGCACTCATCATCACTTGCCCTCCCCCTTCTTGACGCTCTTGCGTGCTCCACCGCGCCCGGGGCGCAGGTTGGCCAGCACCCGGCGGTGCAGCGCCGGCGGGGCCCCGGCCGGGTTGAACCGCCGCTCCACCGCGTGCTGGGCGACGCTCGCGATGGTGGTGAGCACCAGGTACCAGATGGACGCGACGATCAGCAGCGCGATCACCTCGAAGTTGGCGAGGTAGAGGTGCTGGGAGACGGTCATCAGGTCGGCGCCGGCGATGACGGAGACCAGCGAGGTGGTCTTCAGCATCGAGATGAACTGGTTGCCGAACGGCGGGATGATCACCCGCATCGCCTGCGGCAGCACCACCCTGGTGAGGATCTGCCGGTTGGACATGCCCAGCGAGGCACCGGCCTCGCGCTGCCCGGGGTCGACGCTCTGGATGCCGGCCCGGACGATCTCGGACATGTAGGCGCCCTCGTTGATCGACAGGCCGAGCAGCGCCGCCACGAAGCCGGTGATCAGGGTGTTGGACTGCCAGCTGACCAGCTTGGGCCCGTCGAAGGGGATGCCGATGCTGATCTCCGGGAAGAGCAGCGCCAGGTTGAACCAGAAGATCAGCTGGACCAGCAGCGGGGTGCCGCGGAAGAACCAGGTGTACGCGCCGGCGGTGGTCCGCAGCACCGGGCTGTCGGACAGCTGCATCACGGCGACCACCACGCCGATGACGATGCCCACCACCTGGGAGATCAGGGTGAGTTGGACCGTCACCCAGAGCCCTTCCAGGATCACGCCGTCGAACTGGTACCTGGCGACGATGTCCCAGTGCAGGTTGGGGTTGACGATGACGGTCCAGGCGAGCCAGACGGCGACGAAGGCGGCCGCCAGGACGGCGAACCAGCGGGCCGGGCGGGGCCGGCCGGTCACCTCGAAGGCGAGGTCGTCGTCGGCGGCGCCCCCGGAGGTCGTCGCGGGGCCGGCCTGGGCGGTCGTCGCGGGGCCGTCGGACGTCGCGGGGCCGTCGGACGTCGCGGGGTCTCTCATGTCGGTGCTCATCTCGTCGGTACCGCCGTTCTCACTGCGCCGCGTTGACGGTGGCGCGCTCCACCGCGCTGCCGCCGACCTGGTAGCTGTCCAGCACCTTGCGGTACTCGCCGCTCTCGATCAGCTCCTGGAGCGCCTTCTGCACCGCGTCGCGCAGCCCGGAGTCCTTCTTCGCCACCGCGATGCCCCAGGGCGCCGTGCCGTACTGCTCCGGAAGCACCTCGTAGGAGCCGCTGTTCTGCACGAACATCTGCGCCACCGGGTAGTCCACGATGGTGGCCACGGCCCGCTCGCTGTCCAGCTGGAGCAGCCCGGTCGGGGCGTCCTCGCTCTGCGAGATCGCCATCTTGGCGCCGCACTTGGCGTTCTGCTGCTCGCCGATCTCCAGGTTGGAGCTGCCCTTGGCGAGGACCACCTTCCTGCCGCAGAGGTCCTCGATGGACTTGATGCCCTCGGGGTTGCCCTTCTTCGTCATGATCACGCCGCCGGTGCGGAAGTAGTCGACGAAGTCGACGGCCTGGCGGCGCTGCGCACTGTCCGTCATGGAGGACATCACCAGGTCGTAGCGGCCGGCCTGGAGTCCGGGGATCAGGCCGTCGAAGGAGGAGTTGGCGAGCTCCAGCTTCAGGCCGAGCCGCCCGGCGACGGCGGCGGCGAGGTCCGGGTCGACGCCGGTCAGCTCGGTCGTCCCGGGCTTGTACATCTCCATCGGCGGGTAGCCGACGGAGGTCGCCACTCTGAGCACGCCGCTCTGCTTGTTCTTCGCCGGGAGCAGCTCGGCGGCGCTCTTCCCGGAGTTCTGCGCGGCCTGCGCCGCGCCGGCGGCCGGGGAGCCGCCCTGGTCGGAGCGCCCGCAGGCGGTGGCGGCCAGGACGACCAGGGACAGTGCGGCCAGACAGCGCAGGGAACGGGGGCGGTTCATCGGCTACTCCCTCGGGCGGTGACGGTGCGCCGATGCTGGCAGCCGGGTCCGGGTGAACGGAAGATGATGAAGCTATTGCTGGCTCACCAACGATTTTCGTACGGCTGATCGCCCCCTGCCGAGGTGTTCCGCATGGCTTGCGGGCTTGCGGGCCTGCGGGGTTGTGGGACTGCGGGGCCTGCGGGGTCGCGGGGTCGCGGGCCCGGCGCGTCAGCCGGTGAGCCAGGGGGCCTCGGGCAGCTTGGCGTCGGCCTGCCGTCCGGTGAGCTCGACGGTGGTCGGGGTGCCCAGCCCCGGCATCCGCATCGTCACCCGGCGCAGCCCGCCGTCGCCGTCCACCCAGTACGTCAGCGGCGAGCGGGCGCCGTCGGGCGCGGAGCCCTGGGCGCGCGGACCGGCGAAGCGGTCGTAGTCCCGGCCGTCGATCCGGTCCCGGCTCAGCCAGCGGGCGCCGGACTGGGCGAGCAGCAGCGGGTTGTCGGGGCGGTCCGCGCCGAGTTGGACGAGCAGGTTCAGTCCGGCGTCCAGCGGGTCCGCCGTGTAGGTGCGCGGCGACCAGCCCTGGCGCGGGATGTGCTCGGCCTGCTGCCAGGCGGGGGCGTCGGAACCGGGGCTGCCGGCGCTGCCCGTACTGCCGGTGCTGCCGGTTCCGGCCTGGTCGGGCGCCAGCCCGAGGCCGCCGGTGTCCCAGACGATCAGACCGTGGTCCATCGGTCCGCTCGCGCCGGTGGTCCGGTAGCGGCCCACCCCCCGGTGGGTGCGGTAGTCGACGACCCCGTCGACCCGGATGCTCACGCCCCCGCCCTCGTCGGCCGTGAGCGTCACCGCCACCGGGCTCGCCTGGTAAAGGTTCAGGCGCGACAGGGCGAGCCGGCCCGCCTCGTCGGTGGTCACCGGGCGTTCGACGGCCTCGTCGGAGACCGACCGGTAGACGGCCACGCCGCCCGCCGCGGCGCCGCACACCACGATCGCGATCACGGCCTTGAGCCAGCCGGCCCGGGCCCGACGGGGCGCTCGACCCTGGGCCTTCGTCTTGCGGGGCATGCGGCCCGCTCCCTCTCCTCGGTCGGACACGACAGTCGGGCGGGTCCGTGGGACCCAACGGTCCCACGAACCCGCCCGATTCGGGCCCGGTGGAGGTCTCCCCCCACCGGGCCCGCTCACTGCGAAACCGCTAGCCGCGCTGGGCGGCCTTGCGCCTGCGGACCACCAGCACCATGGCGGTGCCGAGGGCGATCAGCGCCGCCGCGCTGGTCAGCGCGATCGGCATCCCCTCACCCGCACCGGTGTTGGGCAGGTGCCCGGGTGCGGGGGGCTGCGGTGCGGGCGGCACCGGAGCCGCCGACGTCGGCGCCGAGGTCGGCGTCTCGGTCGGGGTCGGGGTGGGCGTCGGCTTGGGGATCAGCTTGTTGACGGCCGTCACCTCCACGCCGGCGTCCAGGTTCGCCGAGGTCAGCTTCAGCGGACCGAAGACGGTGACCTCCGGCGCGGCGTAGCCGTCCGGCGGGCTCAGCTCCTGCCAGTAGTACGTCCCCGGCACGCCGGTGCCCTGGCAGATGCCGTCGGCCCCGGTGGTGCAGGGCTCGCCGACCTTGGTGTCGGGCTTGTCGCCGGTCGGCTGGAGCCCGTCGGTCCCGTTGGTCTCGTGCCACAGCTGGAACTTGGCGCCCGCCAGCGGCTTGCCGTCCTGGTCGTGCTTGACCAGGCGCAGCGCACCCTCCTGCAGGCGGAAGCCGAAGTCGTAGGTGTGGTCGTTCTCGCCGGGGCCGCCGGTGGTCAGCGCCCGCTCCGGGAACTTGCCGTCCTTCGGGACGATGCCCTTGGAGTCGACGAAGTGGTTGTCACCGACGTCGTGGTCGGTCGGCACCCACTGGAAGAGGGGGCCGTCCTTGGCGTAGTCCGCGGGGTTGTCCAGCTTGATCGTGTACTTGGTCCTCGGCTTGAGGCCTCCGTCGACGTTGCTGTCGTCGAAGTAGTACTCGCCGCGCTTGGTCGTCTTGGTGGTGCCGACGAGCTTCCCCGCCTCGTCGTACAGGTGCACGGTGGCACCCGGCACCGGCTTCTGGCCCGGCAGCTGGAGGCCGCTTCGCTCGGGGTCGTACCAGACCCGGTTGCCGATCTGGAGCGGCGCCTGGTCGCAGAGCACCTCCAGGTCGCCCATCGCGGCGCCCTTGCCGAACGGCGGGGCGCCCGGGGCCGTGTTGAGCCGAACGCCGCCGTCCGCCTTGCCGTTGCGCTTCTGGAAGGCGCTGCCGTAGCCGTAGGCCTGGCTGTCGCTGTCGTAGCCCGAGGTCACGATGGAGTCCTCGACCTTGGACAGCGCCATCCCGGCGTTGGCGGGGTTGTTGTGGCCGATCCGGGCGTTGTCGAAGAACCGCTGGCCCCGGGCCGTGGAACCGCAGCCCAGGTTGGTGTCCAGCACGTACGTGCCGTTCGCCAGGCAGGCCTTGAGGAGGTCACCGCCGGGCAGGACCTTGGCCATCACGCTGCCCGTCGGGCTGGCCGCCGACTGGTCGCCGAAGCGGTCCCGGAAGGCGAGCAGCATCGAGCCGTCCGTCTCGAAGGTGATCTCGGCGACCGCCGGCTCGGGGTTGGCCAGGTAGCTGTCCCCGCAGGCCTGGCCGTTCTGGGCGGCCGGGAAGGTGTCCTGCCACGGGAACCAGCCGGTGCCCGGGCACGGCCCGCCGACCGTGGTGCCGCGCGGGTAGTCGAGCGGCTGGTTCAGCACCGCCGACTTGAACGCGCCGGTCGCCAGGTCGAACGGCAGCACCACGGCCCGCAGGTCCGAGGCCTTGTGGGTGGACTCGCCCGAGCAGACGCCGCCGAGGTAGCCGACGCCGTCCTGGATGCCGAGGCCGTACGGGCGCCAGTCCCCCGCCGCCGGACAGCCCGGGTCCGGGATGGCGTAGGCGGCCTTGGGCGCGGCCGCCGTCGCCGCGGTGGCGTCGTAGCGGTAGAGCTTGCGGTCGTGCAGGTTGACGACGAAGAGGTCCTTGCCGTCGTCGGTGATCTTGATGCCGCCCAGGCTCTCCTTGCCCACCGCGGCCAGGAAGCCGTCGTCGTTGCCCGGGGTGTGCGGGGTGGTGCCCGCGTCCGGGACGGTGGCGAACAGCGTGGTCTTCTTCTTGTCCCAGTCGGTGACGTAGATCCCGCCGGGGCCGCCGGGGCCGTAGCTGGTGGTCCGCTTGGCCTGGGCCGAGGAGAACACCCTGCGGTCGACCCTGTTCCAGGCGATGCCGTAGAGGTTCCCGGTCTGCCCGGCCGTGGCCACGTCGGTCAGGGTGAAGCCCGTTCCGGCCGTTCCGCGGGACTCGTACGGGAAGGACACCAGCGTGTGCTGGTTGTCCCCGTCCGCGGGCGGGTTCTGACAGGTCGACACCAGCGGCGCGTTCTTCTGGCAGTAGTCACCCGGGCTCCAGAGCCCCGTGGTGAGTTCCACCGTCTTGCCGCCGGAGAGGTCGACGAACTCCTCGTTGGAGCTCAGCTTGTTGGGGGCGCCGTCCAGGCCCTCGCGCGAGGCGAAGGCCGGGTAGAGCACGCCCGGCTTCGGATTCGCCACCTGGACGCGGTACTTGCCGCCGGTGAGCTTGCTGGTGGCCGGCGCCAGCATCACCGTGCCGTCGGCCGCCGTGGTGCCCTCGACGGCCACCCCCGCGTCGTCGGTGAGCGTCACCTTCACGCCCGCCATGGTCGATTCCAGCCCGGGGGTCCACACCCCGTCGGTGTCGACGGCCCGGATCACCCGGACCTTCACGGTGCCGTCGCCGGCCGCCGGGAAGGCCGAGGGGGCCGCCGCCAACGAGCCGGCGCCGATCACCACGGCAAGGGCCGCCGCGCCGGCCACGGTGCGACCGAGTCCGCCCTGCCGCCGGTCCGGGCCGCGCGCGACACCGGCCGTTCGTTCACTAGTCGTCGTCATCCCTGCTCTCATCGTCAAGTTGGGCCTTCCGCCCGACCTCGTGAGGGAGTTCGTGAGCGGCGAAAAACCGCCATCGTTAACGGGAGCTTAAAGGGCCTTCACACAAGTTCGCCGGAAAACAAGGAACTTTGACGAGCCATCAGACGTTTCGAGGCCGTCACGGCCCCCGGCCCCCACTCCCGCCATCGGGCAACCTACCAGCGACGACCGGTCCGGCGCGTCCCGGCCCCCGTCAACGATCGCGGCCACGGGCCGTCGACCGTCGAACACAGTTCCCACCGGAACCACACACACCGATCCTGACTCACGCACCCCACCCACAACTCGGGTAACGGCCAGGCGCCGATTGGCACCGCCACACCGGGGACTGGCACGATGTCAGGATGCGCATTCTGGTCATCGGCGGCACCCGTTTCATCGGTTTCCACTTCGCCGAGGCGGCCCTTGCCGCCGGGCACGAGGTCACGCTGCTCCACCGGGGCCGCTCCGGCGCCGGACTGCTCCCGGACGCCGAGCACCTGATCGCCGACCGGGACGACGACCTGTCCGCGCTACGCGGCCGCAGCTGGGACGCCACCGTCGACACCTGCGCCTACTTCCCGCGCCAGGTATGGAAGTTGGCAGCCAACGTCGACCCCGGCGCGGCCGGGCGCTACCTGCTGGTCTCGACCCTCTCGGTCTACGACGCCCCGGCCGCCCCCGGCTACGCCGAGGACTCCCCGCTGCTGCCCTCCAACGGACCGGAGGCCGAGGAGGTCACCGCCGCGACGTACGGCGTCCTCAAGGCCCAGTGCGAGCGCGCCGCCCGGCAGGCCTTCGGCCCTGAGACGCTGATGGTGCGCCCGACGTACGTGATCGGCCCCCGGGACTACACCCACCGCTTCGACTACTGGGTGCAGCGCCTCACCCGCGGCGGCGAGGTGCTCGCCCCGGGCCGGCCGGACGCGCCGCTGCAGGTGGTCGACGCCCGCGACCTCGCCGCCTGGATGCTCGCCCTCCTCGAACAGGGCGCCTCCGGCCCCTACCACGCCGCCACTCCCCCGCCGTTCGGCATGGGCGACCTGCTCGACGCCGTCGCCTCGGCGGTCGCCCCGCCCGGCACCACCCTCACCTGGGTGGACGAGGACTTCCTGCGCGCCGCCGACGTCCCGGAGCGCGCGCTCCCGCTCTGGCCCGCCAACCCGCACACCCGCGCCACCAGCACCGCCGACCCGGCTGCCGCCCTCGCCACCGGGCTCGTCCTCCGCCCGGTGGCCGAAACCGCCCGCGACATCGAGCCGTTCGAGCCCCAGCCGGAGACCCTCACCCCCGACCGCGAGGCCGAACTGCTCGCCGCCTGGCACGCCCGGCAGGCCTGACGCCCGTTCAGCCACCGGCGCGGGGCCGACCGCCGTCCCACGGCAGCCGGTCCGGCCCCGGCCCGGACATCTCCCGGGCCGGGGCCCCGCGGCGCGCCCGCGCCCCGCGGCGCACCACCGCGCGCGGCGATAGCGCCCCCGGGAGCGGCACGCTATCCATCTTTTGACACCCGACCGGGCCGGTACTGGATAGGCCCTGCTTTCGAATCCCCACAGACTCAAGGGCAGCCGGAAACCCTCCGGTTCACCAACGGAAGGCAGTGGGATGAAGAAGAAGCTGGCAGCCGCCGCCCTGGCCGCGGCCACCCTCGGCACGGTGCTCCTCGGCGCCGCCACCCCGGCCCTCGCGAGCAGCGGCGGCTGCATCGCGGGCGACGCCTGCCTGTACTACAGCCCCAACCTGCAGGGTGCCTTCTTCGGCAAGGGCGAGGCCGGCAACTACGACGGCTACTTCGGCGGCGGCGGGGCCGGCAACGGCCAGCCCGTGATGAACAACGCCGCGTCCGTGAAGAACATGGACAACAACTACAACCTCTACGTGCACTACCGCGAGTACAGCATCCGGGACACCGGGCCGAACCAGTACATCCAGGCCGGCCACTCGGCGAACCTGGGCACCGTGTGGTGGTCCGGCGTCTACATCGACATGCGCAACAACAACCACTCGCAGAGCTGGGAGCACATCTAGCCCTGACCGGGTGCCGGGCCCCCGCCCCGCGGGGGTCCGGCACCCGTCCGGCCGTCATCGACCGACCGCCCCGCGAGCCGGCCCCGAGGAGCCCCGCCATGACGTCCCGCCACCACAGCCGTTCGCTGCCGGCCCTGCTGCTGATCCCCCTGGTCCTCGCCGCCGGCTGCGCCTCCGGCCCTTCCCGACCCGCCGCCGCCCCCGTCCCTCCCTCCGCTTCCCTCGCCCCGATGGACCCGCCGCCGGTCGGCGACACGCCCCGGCTGAGCCAGGTGGCCGACCGGACGCTGCCGATCGAGTCCTACCTGCTGAGCAGGGAGGACTACCGGCAGTACCACGCGGCGGAGGCCGTTCTGGTCACCCGCTGCGTCCGGGGCTTCGGCCTGGACTACACCCGGCCGACCGGCGGCGGAGCGCCGTCCAGGACCCAGACCACCCACCGGTACGATCCGGTCGAGCTCGCCGACGTCTCCGTGAACGGCTACCACTCGCCCGACCCGTCCGACGGGAAGAAGTCCGCCGATGGGCCCGCGCTGAGTCCTGACGTCAGCACCGTGCTCGGCAGCGGCCTCGGGACGGACGGGAAGCCCGCCCCGGGGACGGCCTCCTCGTTCCGGGGGAAGGCACTGCCGCCCGGCGGGTGCATCAGCGCCGCACAGCAGGAGCTGATCGCGCACGGCGGCACCGGCGGGGACGCCGACGTCGCGGTGGGAATCAACTTCGAGGGCTTCGAGCGTTCGAGGTCGGACCCCCGGGTCAAGGCCGTCTTCCAGGACTGGTCGCGCTGCATGGCGGAACGGGGCTACTCCTACGCCACCCCCGGGGACGCCCTGAAGGACCCCCGGTGGGGGGCGAACACCAGGCCGTCCGCCGAGGAGATCGCCACGGCCACCGCGGACGTCCAGTGCAAGGAGCGGACCAACGTGGTCGGGGTCTGGTTCACCGTCGAGACCGCCTACGAGAACGAGCTGATCCGCCTCCGCCTGCCGGAGCTCACGGCGGCGAAGGCCGGCAACGACGCCATGCTGGCGACCGCCCGGGCCGTGACCGCCACCGCCGGACAGTCCTGACCCCGACGGACAATCCTGACCCCGACGGACACTCCTGACTCCGACGGGGCTCAGCCCGCCGGCGGCGGGTTGAGCCGGGCGAAGGCCTCCTGGCGGCGGTACGGGAAGTACGGGTACGGCGCGGTGCGGGCGCTCGCCGCGTCCAGCCGGGCCACCTGCTCCTCCGTCAGGGACCACCCGACCGCGCCGAGGTTCTGGCGCAGCTGCTCCTCGTTGCGGGCGCCGATGATGACCGAGGAGACGGTCGGACGGCGCAGCAGCCAGTTGATCGCCACCTGGGGGACGGTGCGGCCGGTCTCGGCGGCGACCTCGTCCAGTGCGTCGACCACCCGGTACAGCAGCTCGTCCTCCACCGGCGGGCCGTAGTCGGCGGTGTCGTGCAGCCGGCTGCCGTCCGGGAGCGGCTGCCCGCGGCGGATCCTCCCGGTGAGCCGGCCCCAGCCGAGCGGGCTCCAGACCAGGGCGCCGACGCCCTCCTCCTCGGCGAGCGGCATCAGCTCCCATTCGTAGTCGCGGCCGACGAGCGAGTAGTAGACCTGGTGGGCGGCGTACCGGGGGCGGCCGCGCCGGTCGGCGAGGGCGAGGGACTTCATCAGCTGCCAGCCGGAGAAGTTGGAGACGCCGGTGTAGCGGATCTTGCCGGCCCGGACCAGGTCTTCCAGGGTGGCCAGCACCTCCTCGATCGGGGTGGCGGCGTCGTAGGCGTGCAGCTGGAAGAGGTCGAGGTAGTCGGTGTCGAGGCGGCGCAGCGCGTCCTCCACCGAGCGGATCAGCCGCGCGCGGGAGGTGCCGGCGTCCTGAGGGCCGTCGCCGGTGGGCAGTCCGGCCTTGGTGGAGATCAGCACCTGGTCGCGGCGGCCGCGGACCGCCTGGCCGAGCACTTCCTCGGAGGCGCCGTCGGAGTAGACGTCGGCGGTGTCGAAGAGGGTGACCCCGGCGTCGATGGCGATGTCGAGCAGTCGGCGGGCCTCCCGGACGTCGGTGGTGCCCCAGGCACCGAACAGCGGGCCGCGGCCGCCGAAGGTGCCGGTACCGAGGCTGAGCGCGGGCACCTTGAGCCCGGACGCGCCGAGCCGGCGGTACTCCATGTCGGTGGCGATGGTCATGGCGATTCTCCCCTCGGAGCCCCTAATGGGACTCCCGTTCCGTTAGGATGCCTCGAAGTTAGCAGACTCCGCCCGGCTAATGGAACAGGAATCCCGTTAATGGCTGTCGAGCCCTCCCTGCCCGAGCCCACCCTGCCCAAGCCCTCCTCGCCGGAGCCCTCCTCGCCCGAGGCCTCCACGCCCGGTACCGTCCGCCCCGGCGGCCGGACCGCCCGGGTCCGCGCCGCCGTCCTGCGCGCCGCCGAGGACGCCCTGGTCGAGCACGGCTTCGGCGGCCTGGACCTCGGCGACATCGCCCAGCGGGCCGAGGTCGGCCGCACCACCGTCTACCGCCGCTGGGGCAGCACCACGGCGCTGGTCGCGGACCTGCTCGCGGACATGGCCGAGCAGTCGCAGCCGCGCACCGACAGCGGCTCCCTCGCTGGGGACCTCCGGGCCAACGCCCGGCTCGTCCAGCGCACCCTGGCCGACTCCCGGCAGGGCGCGCTGTTCCGCGCCGTCATCGTGGCGGCGACCTGCGACCCCGACGCGGCCGAGGCGCTGCGACACTTCTACCGGCGCCGGGTCGAGGAGTGGGCGCCGTGCGTCACCGCAGCCGTCGAGCGCGGCGAACTCCCGCCGGACACCGACGTGTTCGAGGTCGTCCGGGCGGTCTCGGCGCCGCTCTACTACCGGATGCTCACCACCGCGGAGCCGCTGGACGAGGCGGCCGCGGACCGCGCGGCGCAGGCCGCCGAGGCGGCGGCCCGGGCCGGGGCGTACCGGCGCCAGGGCGATTAGGGCCCGTCGGGCAGGAACGGCCGCACAGCGCCGAAGCGCCGTGCGGCCGCTCGCAACCGACCGGGGCCGGGGAAGACCGACCGGGGCCGGGGAAGGTCAGCCCTCGTACTCGTCGCGCAGGTTCTCCAGCAGGCCCGACCAGAGGTCCGACTCGTCCGGCCCCTGCCCCAACTCCCGCACCAGCGCGGCGAACTCGTCCAGCGCGGCCTTGGCGTCCCCGCCGCGGATCCGTTCCTCCAGGCGGGCCAGCAGCGCCAGCGCGCCGACCAGCCTGGGCAGCGAGTCGGCCGCCCGGCCGCCGTAGCCGTCCCCGTGGTCCCAGCCGTCCGGGTGGTAGATCCGTACGGTGCCGGTGTCGCCCGACACCATCAGGTGCCGCTCGTCGAACGTCCCGACGCAGTACCCCCAGTTGCTCGGCGGAGTGTCGTCGTCCGGGGTGCGCTCGCCGAACAGCTCGTCCAGGTCCGCCTCCCACATGCCGCGCTCGGGCAGGCCGGTGGCGTCGAAGCCGAGGAAGTCCAGCTCGACGGCCGGGACCCCGACCTCGGTCAGGAACGCCCGGGCGGCCTTCGACGTCAGCCGCTCGGGCAGCGCCCCGGGCTCGGGCCGCCACAGCGTGCCGGGGCCGAAGCAGGACTCCAGCCAGGCGGCGGTGGGATTCCCGGCGGCGGCCGGCAGCTCGGCGTCGGGCGTGGTCATCGGTGCGTCTCCCCCGGTCGGAACGGTGCTCTGCCGCCATTCAAGCCCACCGCGCCGACAGCCGGGACACGCGCTCGGGCCGCCGGGGAGGATCCCCGGCGGCCCGAGCGGAACCGCGGCCCGATGGTTCGGCGGCCCGATGGTTTAGAAGAAGCCGTCGTCCTCGTAGTAGTTGTTGACGACCACCTGGGGGTCGTCGTCGAAGGCCTCGTTCAGCAGCGCGCCGCCGACCAGGCCGGCCGCGCCGGCGCCGATCAGCGCGCCGGTGCCGAAGCGCCGCCCGCCCTGGGCCTGCTGGCCGGGCAGCTGCGGCTGGCCCTGCTGGACCGGCTGCTGGACCGGCTGGGGGTAGCCGGCCTGCGCCGGGGTGTAGAACGGCGGGACGTTGGTCTGCACCCGCTGGGCGCAGGCCACGCAGGCCTCGATCTGGCGCGGCACGCCCCACTGCGGCGACCAGTACACCGCCGTGGTGCCGGCGCCGTGCGAGGGGTCGAAGAAACACGTCACGGGAAAGCTCCCTGGCTGGGTCGGGGGAACGGCGGGTACGGCGGCGGTGGGCACGGCCGGCACCGGGGCCGCGACCGGCGCGGCCGGCGCGACGGGCGGCTTCACCGGCGCGGGCGGCACGGGCGGCACGGGCGGCGCGACCGGCGCGGCGGCGGGCGCCGGCTGCAGGACGTCCACCCCGAAGTCGGTGGCGATGCCCGCGAGCCCCGCGGCGTACCCCTGCCCGACCGCCCGGAACTTCCAGTCCGCGCCGTGCCGGTACAGCTCGCCGAACACCATCGCCGTCTCGCTGCCGCCGTCCGACACGATGTCGTACCGGGCCACCTCGGCGCCGCCGTCCGGGTCGAGGACCCGGATGTGGGCGCCGCTGACCTGCCCGAAGGACTGTCGACGCTGCGCCGCATCGTAGATCGCCACCGCGAAGACGATCTTCTCCACCCCGGCGGAGACCTCCGCGAGCCGGACCTCGATCTGCTCGCGGTCGGGGCCACCGCCGGAGCCGCCCTGGTGCCGGACGGAACCGTCCGGGCTCTGAAGGTTGTTGAAGAAGACGAAGTGCTGGTCCGAGGCGACCTTCCCGTCCGCCCCGCAGAGCAGCGCGCTGGCGTCCAGGTCGTACCCCGCCCCGGCCGTCCAGCCGAGACCCACCCGGACCACCCTCAGCCCGGGGGCCTGCCTGCCCAGGGAGACGTTGCCGCCCTTCGTCAGGGCCACGCTCATGGAACTTCCTCCACCACCGTACGAGTACCGCTGTTCTTCCACGACAACGCTGTAGAACTCGCGGCGGTTCCCGGTCGAACCGTCAGTTTTCCGTCAAGGCCGAAACAGCGCGAGGCACGGTGCCGACACTCTGGCGGGCCGTAAGGTCTGGACCTATTGTCAGCGGACATGACATGTCTACGCCGCGCCGCGGGACTGGCCGCCGCGCTCACCGGAACGCTCGCCGCCCTGCTGGCCCCGGCCGCCGCCCAGGCCGCACCGGCCGCACCGGCCGGCTGCCGCACCTCGCCCACGGTGCCGTTGGACGCCGAGCAGGCCCGCCTCCAGGACGCCCGTACGGCCGGTTTCACCGAGCGCTCCGGGCTGGGAGAACTGCTCGGGGCCTTCCCCTCCGCCCTGTGCGCCGCCCGCGACGCCCGGCAGGCCGAGCGGGTGGTCACCACCTGGGGCCAGACACTCTGGCAGGCAGGACTGGACCGCGCCCAGGGCCGGCGGCCCAGCGGCGGACTGCCCGCCAGGGACGACCGCTCGCTGTACTGGACCAGGCTCGCGATGACCGTCCGGCTCGCGCAGTGGCAGCCCCGGTTCGACGTCGACCACGCCGCGCTGCGGTCCCGCTTCGAGGACGCCTCGCGCGGCCTCGACGACGGTTTCGACTCCGCCCCCGGCATCCGGCGGATCTTCGTCAGCGGCTTCGACCCGTTCGGCCTGGACGCCGAGCCGCGCCGCGCCAACCCCTCCGGCTCGGCCGTCCTGCAGCTGCACGGGCAGCGGATCACCCTCGCCGACGGCAGCACCGCCGAGGTCCGGGCGGTCGTGCTCCCCGTGCGCTACCGGGACTTCGACGAGGGCATCGTCGAGCGCGCCTTCACCCCGCACCTGCGGCCGGGCCGACAGTCCGCCGACCTGATCACCAGCATCAGCCAGGGCTACCCGGGCAAGTTCACCCTGGAGGAGTGGGCCGGGCGCGCCCGCTCCGCCGATCCGGCCACCGACAACGTGGCCGCGCTCTCCGGCGGCACCACCCGGCACCCGGTGGACGCCCCCGGCCTGGCCGCCGGGCCGCAGTTCGTCCGCACCACCCTGCCGACCGACGCCATGAGGGCCGTCCAGCAACCCTTCCCGGTGCTGCTCGACACCTTCGTCACCGAGATCCCGGCGGGTGCCACCGACCCCGTCTTCCGGCCGGACGGCCCCACCCCCGGCTCCCGCGCGGTCTCCGGTGGCGGCGGCGGGTACCTGTCCAACGAGGTCGCCTACCGCTCCAACCGGCTGCGCACGTTCCTCGCCCCGGGACTGCCAGGCGGGCATCTGCACACCCCGGTCCTGACCGGCCTGCCGGCCGACCCGAGCCTGCTCACCGCACCGGAGTTCGAGCGGAACGAGGCCGCGATCGGCGACGAGGTGCGGGCGGTCCTGAGCACCGCCCGGCTCTGACGGCGCCTCTGGGGCGGGCGGCGGGAACCGACCCGCCCCGGAGGCCCGTTCAGGCCGGGCCGGCGAAGCGGGTGCCCGCCGCGCGGGCGCGCGACTCGGCGATCTCGGCGTAGGCGGCATCGTGCCCCGCCCAGTGCGAGCCCTCGACGGACTTGCCGCGCTCCAGGTCCTTGTACACCAGGAAGAAGTGGGTGATCTCCAGCAGGTCGAACTCCCGGACGTCCCCGATGTCCCGCAGATCGGCGTAGCGCGGGTCGTGGGCCGGGACGCAGAGCACCTTTTCGTCCGGGCCGCGCTCGTCGCGCATCACCCACATGCCCACCGCCCGGCAGGTCCGCAGGCAGCCGGGGACGGCCGGCTCGCCGCCGAGCACCAGGGCGTCCAGCGGCTCGCCGTCGCCGCCGAGGGTGCCCTCGACGTAGCCGAAGTCGGCGGGGTAGGCGGTGGCCGTGAAGAGCATGCGGTCCAGGCGGATCCGGCCCGCCGCGAAGTCCATCACGTACTTGTTCCGCGACCCCTGAGGGATCTCGATCATGACCTCGAACTCCACGTCGAACGCCACCGCGGCCTCCTCCTCGGTTCCTGGGGGAATTGTCGGCCGTCCGGACGGCCACCGGAAGCACCCCCGCCGTTCAACCCGCCCTGCTACCGACCGGCGCTTGGGGAGCCGGCGGGTCACGGTCCTGGATCACCGCAGCCGCGCGGACGGACGCCCGCAGGGACTTCCGGAGGGGCCGCCGGCCCGCCGGGACGGAACGGAGCCGCACGTCCGGGACGGCGGGCTCGTCCGCGTCGACGCCACCGACGGGGAACGCCGAGGGGTGCGCCGCGTCCCCCGCGCGCAGGCCGGCCTCAAGATCTCGATTGTGCGGCGGAACTGACGGTCCGACATCCCTTCGTCCACGATTCCTCTACGGTGACGCCTGCAACAACCGTCACCATGCAAGAGGGGGCACGCCCATGTCCCGGAGCCGGAAGCTCCACCGCCTCAGCAACCCCGACGTCGACGAACGCCGCGCCCAGCGCGCGCTGTTCCGTCACCTCCGCGACGACACCAACGCCAACCGCGGCCGGATGGCCAAGCGCGTCCGCGAGCTCCAGCTGCTGCTGGCGATGGACCCGGTCGAGTTCGAGGGCCTCATCGCCCGGCTGATGGAGGCGATGGGCATGAAGGTCGAGCTCACCTCCCGGTCGCGGGACGGCGGGGTGGACGTCCGCGGCATCGACCCGGACCCGTTCCGCGGCGGCAACGTCATCGTGCAGGTGAAGCGGTACCGGGACACGGTGGCGCCGTCCGCGGTGCGGGACCTGTACGGCACGCTGCGGCACGACCGGGACGCGACCAAGGCCGTCCTGGTCACCACCAGCAAGTTCGGCCCCAGCTCGCACCAGTTCGTCGCGGGCAAGCCGGTCAGTCTGATCAACGGCGCCGAGCTGGTCGGGCTGCTCAAGCACCACGGCTTCCACGAGGTGTTCGCGGCCGTCCAGGACGGGGACTCCGCCGAGGCCGACGCCCTGGACGGGCTGCCCGCCATCGAGGTGGCCGCCGAGCCCTCGCGGCTGCTGCTGCACTGGACCGGGGAGGAGGAGTACGACATCGCCGCCCTGGTCTGCACTGGCAACGCGGCGCTCTCCGACGACCACCTGGTGTTCTACAACAACGCCTCGACGCCGGACGGTTCGGTGCGACTGGTGACCGGCTACGGCGACGCGAACGCCTGCCTGATGGTCGACTTCGACGCGCTGCCCGCCGAGGTCGACCGGCTGGTCGTGATCGCCGCCGCCGACACCGAGAACCACCCCGGGGCCACCATGGGCGGGTTCGCCGGGCCGGCACTGATCCTGGAGGCCGGCTCCGGGCAGGACGCGGCCGTGGTGCACCTGGCGGACGGCGCGGAGACCAACACCGCGATGCGGCTCGGCCGGTTCGACCGCGAGCCCTCCGGGGACTGGGAGTTCACTCCGGCGCTCGCCGGATACCCGGGCGGGCTGCGCCAGGCCGTGACCGCCTACGGGCTGGAGGTCGTGGACGCGTGACGGGGCGGGGGGGGGGGGGGGGGGGAGAGGGAGGCCCCCCTCCCACCCCCCCCCTCTCCCCTCCCCCCCCCCCCCCCCCCCCCCCCCCTCCCCCCCCCCCCCCCCCCCCCCCCCCCCCA
>NZ_JBVILX010000016.1:182293-191143 GCF_055580145.1 Kitasatospora sp. NPDC032121
GGAGTTAACTCGGACCTTCTCGGGAGACCGGGGGAGTCGGCCCAGGCCTGGACCCTCGTGGGGTTGGGGGTGTGGGGCGGTGGGAGGGGGGGGGTCCCCTGTGCAACACCTGGCCCCCCCGCTTCGCGAACCCGACGCTTCGCGCGTCCCGACCATTGCGCCTCAGCGCTTCGCGCGGCTCGGCACTTCGCGGACCTCGGTGCACGACCGGCAGTTCCGGCACGGACCCCCGGTCCCCGCCCCAGCCGATCCGGTAGTCCGCCCGCCAGTCGTCCGCCCGCCCGTCAGCCGGCAGCCCGGCAGCCCGGCAGCAGCGAGTCCGAGCCCGGCGGCGGCCACGGCGGCGCCGCCGGCGGGCGGCGCGACAGCCCACCCCTCATCGGACGGTCGCCTTCCAGGGGCCTTCCTCCGGGCGTGCCTCGCGGTCCGTGCCGGGCCAGGGCGGCATGGTGACGGCGGTGATCCGCAGCGGCCCGTCGGAGTCCTCGTCCGCCCGGAACTGGAACGCGGTGCCCAGCGGTATCGACGCCGCCGTTCCGGGCGCGAGCCGTACGGTCTCCTCGCGCCCGCCCTGGCGGCGCCACAGCTCGCCGCTACCCGCGGTGACCTGCCACAGCTCCTGCACGGTGGCGTGCGACACCGCGTGGGTCACCTGGCCGGGGGTGAGCGTGAAGGCCGCGAGGCTCCCGGATCCCTCCAGCACCAGCAGCGGGCGCACCTCGGCCCCGTCCGGGGCGGTCACCACCTCGGCGTCCCCCACGTCCGCGGTGCCGAAGGGCTGGTGCCCTGTGTGATGTCCCATTGTGACGACCTGGCCTCTCATCCGACTGAGTAGCGTGGTCCCGTCCCCCACCGTCGATGGGATCACGGGCCCCCGGCCGTTCGCCAGGGCGGGGCTACCCCGAGACGACCCCGATCCGGCCCCGGCCCTCTCCGGACTCCTGGCCTCCTCCCGTGGTCGGATCGGCTCCGAAGTCGCGCACCGCCTCGGTGACGATCGCCTCCAGGCGGGCGTGGTGGGCGCCGCGCCAGTAGGCCTGTCCGCAGTCGGCGCACTGGGCGAAGGCGTCGTAGGAGCGCTCGGTGCCGTCCCGCAGTTGCTCGCGCACCGAGGTCTTGGTGGCCGGGTGCAGCGTGCCGTTGCAGGCGGTGCAGCGGCTCCAGGGGGCGAGCGGCGGCGCGAAGCGGGAGAGCACGTCGCGCAGTTGCTCGGCGGGGCGGTGGCTGTAGACGTAGGCGCCCGCCCACAGTTCGCGGCGGCGCAGCAGGCCGCGGTCGCGGGAGAGCATGATCCGCTGCTCGGCGGCCGAGCGGGCGGCCAGGGCGGCGTCGCCGATGTCGGGGTTCTCGTACGCGGCGTCCACGCCGAGCAGGCGCAGCCGGCGGGCGAGGGTGCCGAGGTGGACGTCCAGCAGGAAGCGCGCCGGGGCGGGCGAGCGCTGCGGCCTGGTGACGGCCCGGACGGAGATCTCCTCGCCGTCGGCCGGCACGTGGGTGTCGGGCACGGCCCGGCCGTCCACCAGCAGGGCGCCGACCTCGGTGAGCGGGACGCCCAGGGACTCGACGACGTGGCCGAGGGTGGAGGTGCCGTCGGTGCGCAGCGCGGTGCTGCCGGCCCGCCGGGGCGCGGAGACGAAGAGGTGCAGCTCGGGGGCGAAGTCGAGGCTGATCTGGGGTCGGTCCACTCGGCCAGCATGCCAGCGGGCGGCGGGCCGGGGCCACCGGGTTTCCGGCCCGCCGTCGGACCGGCCTCCCGGGGCGCACGGTCGCCCGCGTCCGAGCCCAGGCGCCCCGCGGACGCGGGCGAGGTCGGACGGCCGGCGGCACGGGCGGGCTCAGGCGGCCGGCGGCACGCGCGGGCTCGGGTGGCCGCCGACGCGCGCGGGCTCGGGTGGCCGCCGACGCGCGCGGGCTCAGACGGCCGCCGCGACCACCGTCGACGGTGACACCGGGTGGCCGCGGTCGCGCGCCGCCCAGCGGGCGACCGGCCCCATCGCGTACCCCGCCGCGAGGAACGCCCCGCCCAGGACCAGCCAGCCGACCAGGCCCCCGTCCAGCAGCAGTGTGGTGAGCAGCAGCGGCCCGAGGGTGCGGGCGACGGCGACGCCGGTGCCGAAGAAGCCCTGGTACTGGCCGATCCGCCCGGGCGGGGCGAGGTCGAAGGCGATCTGCCAGCTGCCGGCCGACTGCCGCATCTCCCCGGCCACCTGGAGGACGGAGGCCGCGACCAGCAGTGCGCCGACCGCCCAGACCGGCACGTCCAGCGCGGACAGTCCGAAGACGGCGCAGGAGGCGAGCAGCAGCAGCCCGGCGGAGCGGACGGCCCGGGCGGCCGGGGCCAGTCCGGTGATGCCGCGTGCCGCCCGGACCTGGAAGGCCAGCACCGCGAGGGTGTTGAGCACGAACAGCGCCGAGCCGAGCCAGCCGATCCCGGGGGCGCGCGCGGCGATCCAGAGCGGGATGATCAGGCTGAGCAGCGGCATCCGCAGCAGCAGGACGGCGTTGACGGCCGTGACGGCGGCGTACCGGCGGTCGCGCAGTACGGCGAGGCGCGGCCCGGCGTCCGGGGACCCTGCCGCGGGCGGGGCTTCGGGCAGCCGCCGCAGGACCAGCGCGGCGAGCAGGAAGCCGAGCGCGGTGACGGCGAAGGCGGTCAGGTACGCGGCGCGGGTGCCCAGGCCGAGCGCGATGCCGCCGATCGCCGCGCCGACGGCCAGTCCGCCGTTGAGGGTGGACTGGATGTGGGCGAGCAGCGCGGTCCGCTGCGCGGGCGGCACCAGCGCGGCGACCAGTGCCTGCCGGGCGGCGGTCAGGCCGGACTGCGCGGTGGCGTAGAGGCAGACCGCGAGCAGGAACAGCGGGTAGGAGCGGATCACCAGGAAGGCGGTGACCACGGCCGCCGTGCCCAGCGCGAGCGCCACCGAGGTGCGGCGCGGGCCGCGCCGGTCGGCGAGGTGCCCGAGCGGGACGCCGGCCAGGGAGCCGAGAGCCCAGGCGAGGGTGAGGCCGATTCCGAGGGCGGTCGGCGACATCCCGACCACCCTGGTGAAGTAGAGCGCGGAGCAGGTGTAGTAGGCGCCGTCGCCCACGGCGGCGGCCAACTGGGCGGCCGCGAGGGTCCGCTGGGGCCCGGCGGGCGGCAGGGCGCCCCGGCGGGCGGCTCGTTCGGTCGGCATGCCTCTCCTTCGCTCGTGGCGTTCTCGTGCGCGCCGGTCACCCACACGCGTCCACCTGCGTAAACGACTTCACGGACCGTCACCCCTGCCCGCGACCGCCGGATGGGCGGCGCGCGGAGCGGCTCTTCGCGACCGCGGCTCCGGCGCTCCCCCACCCTAGGAGAGAACCGGCCCAGTGGACCGGTCCAGTGATCAAGGAATTTCCTGGGCCAATCCGCCATGCCGCCGCACCGTCGACCGACCCCTGAACCCGCGTGCGAGGGGCGCCAGTTGGCGCCTCCGAGCCCTTCGAAGCGGTCCCGCCCCGGCCGCGCCCGCGCCGGTGAAGCGCCGTCCGTACCCGCTCCGAATCCGGCTCCGCCGAGCGCTGCAAAACCGCGATCGGACAGACCAGGGGCCAACTTTGACCGTGTTGACCCGTCAGTAGCGTCCTTTTATGCTCAACGGCGTTCGCGATCCGGCACCGGGCCGGGGCCGCCCGGCCCGCCCGTTCCATCGCCGTCTCCGGTTCGAAGGGTGGCCTCCCCATCAGCACCTCCATCGCGCCCTCGGACTCCACCGACCGACCCGACGGCCCCGGGCACCCGCACACCCACCCCGCCGACGCTCCGGACGCCCCAACGTCGGACGGCGGCACCCGCCGACGGCGCTTCCTCACCTATCTGCTGGCCGCACCCACCCTCACCGTCGCCGCCGGCCTCGGCCTCGACACCGCCGCGCCCGCCACCGCGGAGGCCGCCGCCCCGACGCCCGTCCGGCCCGCCGCAGCAGCTGCCGTACCGGTCCGCGAGACGGCCCTCCCCCAGCAGCTGATCGGGCTGCCCGGCATCCCGGACATCGTCGACCTCGGCGACGCGATGATCATCGCCGGGCTGCCGACCGCCCACCTGCTGGTCCTCGAGGTCACGGCCGACGGCCGCGCCGCACTCCACCTGCCCCGGCTGGAGGTCGGCCAGGGCCTCACCACCGCGATCGCCATGATCGTCGCCGAGGAGCTCGACGCCCGGCTCTCCGACGTCGACGTCCCGCTCTCCGACGCCCGCCCCGAACTGCTCTTCAACCAGCTGACCGGCGGCTCCAACTCGATCCGCTCGCTGTACGACCCGGTGCGCGCCGCGGCCGCCGCCGCCCGGGCCCGGCTGGTGACCGCCGCCGCCAAGCGCTGGAACGTTCCCGCAGCCACCCTACGCACCGCCGACTCCGCCGTCCTCGCCCCCGACGGCCGCCGCCTCGGCTACGGCGACCTCGCCGCCGAGGCGGCCCGCGTCGCCGTGCCCGCCGTCCCGGCCGTCCCCAAGACCGCCGACCAGCTGCGCCTGGTGGGCAGGCCGACCGGCCGGATCGACGCCCGCGACATCGTCACCGGCCGGGCCCAGTACGCCGGAGACCTCCAGGTCCCGGGCGCCGTGCCCACCGTGGTCGCCCGCCCCACCACCGTGGGCGGCACCCTCAAGTCCCTGGACGCCTCCGCCGCCCGCGCCATGCCCGGCGTCCTCGGCGTGGTGCGGATCCCGACCGGCGTCGCCGTCCTCGCCGAGACCTTCGACCAGGCGCTCAAGGCCCGCGACGCGCTGGTCACCACCTGGAACCCGGGCCCGGTCGCCGGCCTGTCCGACGCCGACGTACGGTCCAAACTGCGGGCCGCCCACCTGCCGTCCCTCCCGCCGCCGCTGCTCTCCCACCGGGTCGAGGGGGAGTTCGACTTCGCCTTCGTCAACCACGCCCCGATGGAGGTGCTCACCGCCGTCGCCGACGTCCGGCCGAACCGCGCCGAACTGTGGTTCGCCGCGCAGAGCCCGATCCTCGCCCAGGGCACCATCGCCAGGGAACTCGGCCTGCCGGAGAACGCCGTCACCGTCCATGTGGTGCGCGGCGGCGGTTCGTTCGGCCGCCGGCTGTTCTTCGACGCCGCCCTGGAGGCCGCCCAGGTCTCCAAGGCCGCCGGCCGCCCGGTCAAGCTGATGTGGACCCGCAACGACGACATGCGCCACGGCCGGGTGCGCCCCGCCAGCCACCACGTCATCCGGGCCACCTACGGCCTCGGCCAGGTGTTCAGCTGGGAGCACCGCGTGGCCGGCGTCCGGACCGACCTCGGGCACGGCCTCGGCGACATGCTCACCGCCGCCGGCTACAACCTCCCGCTGGCCGGGCTCACCGCCTCCGAACTCTTCTTCCTGCTCACCGAGAAGATCCCGTACGACGTCGGCGTCCCCACCCAGCTGCTCGCCGAGCTGCCGCTCGAACTGCACACCGGCAGCTGGCGCTCGGTCTACTCGGGCACCGTCCGGGTCTCCGACGAGATCATGATGGACGAACTCGCCCGCGCGATGGGCCAGGACGAACTCTCGTTCCGCCGCGACCGGATGCGCAGCGCCGCCGGACGGGCCGTGCTGGACGAGCTCGCCAGGCGCGGCGACTGGGGCCGCCCGATGCCCCCCGGCCAGGCCCAGGGCATCGGCTACCACGACGAGCACAGCGCCTGCGTCGCCTACCTGGTCGAGCTGGACGCCACCGACCGCGCCAACCCGCGGGTCACCAAGGCCGTCGTCGTCGCCGACGTCGGCCGGGTGATCAACCCCAGGGGCCTGGAGGCCCAGCTGACCGGCGCGCTCGTCGACGGCATCTCGGTGATCCTCCAGGCCGGCAACCACCTGGACAACGGCGCCTTCCGGGAGGGCAGTTACGGCGACTTCCACTACGCCCGGCAGCGGCACACCCCGCCGGTGGTCGAGATCCACCTGATGCCGCCGAGCGGCCAGCCCGGCGGCGCGGGCGAACTCGGCGTCCCGGCCGCCTCCGCCGCCGTCGCCAATGCCTACGCCCGGGCGACCGGCACCAGTCCGCGCTCCTTCCCGATCAACTTCTGACCACCGGCTCCTGACCACCAGCTGAGGAATCCCGACTCCCCATGCCCACCCACACCTTCGTCCTCAACGGGAAGCCCGTCACCGTCGAGGCCCCGGACGACATGCCGCTGCTCTGGGTCCTGCGCGACAAGCTCGGCGTCACCGGCCCCAAGTACGGCTGCGGGGTGGGCGTCTGCCGCGCCTGCACCAGCCACCTGGACGGCCAGGAGTTCCAGCCCTGCACCCGGTCCGTCAAGGACTGCGAGGGCCACACCGTCACCACCATCGAGGGACTGGCCGACGGCGAGGTGCTGCACCCTGTCCAGGAGGCCTGGCTCGCCTGCGACGTCGCCCAGTGCGGCTTCTGCCAGCCGGGCCAGATCATGACCGCCGTCGCCCTGCTGCGTCGCACCCCGAACCCGACGGACGCGGACATCGACCAGATCCAGAACATCTGCCGCTGCGGCACCTATCCGCGCATCCGCGAGGCGATCAAGCAGACCGCCGCCCGGCAGGGCGCCAAGCCCTGACACGGGCGGCACGTCCTGACGCGGGCAGCAAGTCCCCAGCGGGCGGCACGTTTTGAGCGGGCGCAAGCCGCTCGGCACCCTGGCCACACCGGTCCACACCACCTAGGCTGGCCCGGGGATCCAGTCGCCGAGCCGCGCGAGGATGACGCATGATCAGGCGCCGTTCACTTCTCACCTTCGCCGGCCTGGGCGGGGCCGCCGCCCTGCTGCCCGCCGGGCCTGCCCTGGCCGCCCCGGCCGCGCCGGCGCGCGCCATCGACCTGCCCGCACCCACCGTCGGCCGGCCGGTCGGCACCACCAGCCTGCACCTGGTCGACCACGGCCGCCTCGACCCGTTCGCGCCCGTCCCCGGTCCGCGCGAACTGATGGTGCAGCTCTGGTACCCGGCGCGCGGCACCGCCGGCCGGCCCCGTGCGCCCTACATCGCCCCGCGGGTCGCGGCCGCGATCGAGCGGATCCTGCCGCTGGACCCGGGCACCCTCGCCCTGGTCCGCCCCACCGCCCTCGCCGACGCCCCCGCCCACCCCGGCCCGCTCCCCCTGCTGCTGCTCGGCCACGGCCGCGGCGGCACACGCGGCAACTGCACCGCACTGGCCGAGGAGTTGGCCGCGCACGGCTACCTCGTCGCGTCCGTCGACCACACCTACGACGCCGCCGCCGTCGAGTTCCCGGACGGCCGGCTGGTGCTCGGGGCCCTGCCGGAGAACCCGCCGGACTGGGACGCCGCCGAACGCAAGGAGATCGCCGCGCGGGTCGGCGACCTGCGCTTCGTCACCGACGAACTGACCGGGGGCCGGCTGCCGTTCCGGGTCGACGAGGAGCGGATCGGCGTGCTCGGCCACTCCATGGGCGGAGCCGCGGCCGCCGAGGCCCTGCGCCAGGACCCGCGCCTGCGGATCGGCCTCGACCTCGACGGCGGCCTGTTCGGCTCCCCCGTCCCCGAACTCGGGCTGGGCCGGCCGTTCCTGCTGCTCACCTCGATCGACGACCACGACACCTGGCAGCGCTGGCGCGAACACCACCACGCCTGGGGCCGCCAGCTGCGCACCCTGGGCGCGGGCCACCTCAGCTTCACCGACCTGCCGCACGCCGCCGCCCCCGGCCACCTCGCCGACCACCTCCCCGCCGACACCTACGCCGGCCTGCTCGGCACCCTCGCCCCGACCCGCGCCACCGCGCTCACCCGCAGCTACGTCCGGGCCTTCGCCGACCGCTTCCTGCGCGACCGCCCCACCCCGCTCCTCGACGGCCCGTCGCCGCGCCACCCGGAGATCGAGTTCCGCTGGAGCCGCGGGTAGGGCAGTCTCGCCGATCGTTCCCGGGCCCGCGACACTCCCCCGGCCTTCGGGCCGGGAGGTAGCCCACCCCCGCCCCGCGATGCACACACCCCGAGGCCGCGCCCCGATCCGGACCGATCGACAGCACGGGCCCCGGGCACGATCACGCCCTAACCCGCCGGGTACTCCGCCGGGTCGCGGCCGAAGAAGGCGGCGAGCCGGTCGTACGCCGGGGCGTCCTCGGGGGCGGCGACGGCGGGGCCGAACGCGTGGTGCTCCTCCTCGGCGCCGCGGTACTCGGGCTTGAGCGCGCCGCCGGCCCAGGCGAGCGCCGCGTGTGCGACCTCGTGGTCCAGGCCCTCGGTGGACTGGCCGGTGGCGCGGGCCAAGTCCCAGCCGTGGACGGCGAATTCGGCGATCTGCTGGTCCACAGGGAAGCGGGCCGGGAGGGTGCCGACGCCGGGGACCTCCAGGGTGCCTCCGAGGTCACCGGCCGCGCGCCAGGCGTCGACCAGTTCCTCCGCCCCGGCCTCGAAGGCGTGCAGCCAGTCCTCCTCGACCCGGTCGAAGGGCTGCGACCAGTCCGGCTGCCCGCCCTTCGCCCGTACGGTGAACTGCCGCAGGTCGTGCAGGAGGTGGCTGACCAGGTCGCCGACGTCCCACGAGCGGCAGGGCGTCGGGTGGCCGGCCAGCTCGACGCCGGTGCCGTCGATCAGTCCGGCGGTCTGCGCGAGGGCCCGGGCGAGCAGCTCGATCGGGTCTTCCGCTGCGGTCATGGCACACCTCTCGGTACGGGGTCCCGGTGCGGGAGCGCGGGTCGTGCCGGGTGATCGTAAGCGCGGGCGCCGACCACCGCCCGCCACGACACCGCACCCGCCGTCACCGGACCTACCGCCACCGGGCCCCTCGTCACCGGGCCCGCCGCCGGGCGTCAGGCGGCTCTACCTTCTGAGTCGGGTTGATCGAGCCATTCGTAGGGTTGGGTCACCCAGGGGTGCTGGGTGTGGCTATCAGGCGGCTG